>JABDKW010000016.1 GCA_013002025.1 Gammaproteobacteria bacterium
AAGCTTAAAAAAGATCGAGCCCAGGAACGTGCAGACAAGCTGCATGAGAGAGCACTCAGAAAAGCCGGTTGGAAAAGAGTTTTCAAAGATGAATTCAAAGGCAAAAGGATTCGCGAGAAGAACTGGTCGCACGAAGTCAATTGCTGGGGCGGCGGCAACAATGAGAAGCAATGCTACACCGATCGCCCGGAAAACTCCTATGTGAAAGACGGCATGCTGCACATTGTGGCGCGCGAAGAAAGTTTCAGCGGCCCGGGTGTGCCAGACGATGACCCGGCCTATAACCCGAATGATGCATCGGTAACTTTGCCCTACACATCTGCGCGTTTACGCAGCAAGGGAAAAGTAGATTTCACTTATGGCCGGGTTGAAGTTCGTGCCAAACTGCCGGCAGGGCAGGGCATGTGGCCGGCGAACTGGATGTTACCAACCGATTATGAGTACGGCATCTGGCCTTCCAGCGGTGAAATTGATATTACCGAAGCGGTTAATCTGGGCGTTTGGCCCAATGAAGTGCACGGCACCTTGCACTATGGTTTGAAATGGCCGCAATGGGAGAACCATGGTCAAACACTGCCGTTAGACGTAAACCCGGCGGACGACTTTCATGTGTATGCCATTGAATGGGAAGCTGACGAGATTCGCTGGTATGTTGACGGCGTACATTATCAAACCCAACGCTCAGAAGGCTGGTACAACTACATCTGGCAGGGCCAGGATAAAGGTTTTGGCGTAGCCAATCCTCGTGCGCCATTCGATCAGGATTTTCACCTAATTCTTAATCTGGCAGCCGGTGGCGACTGGCCGGGTGACCCTGATACCAATTGGCTTGAAGACCGCGCAATGTTAGTGGATTACGTGCGTGTTTATGAATGTCGAAAGCCTAAAGACAAAAGCCTGCGCCGTGATGGTACCGGCTCGGGTTGTGGCACCATTGATGAAAGCATTGCCGTGAATACCGACGCAGGCGCGCCGGGTATTAATGATTTTCTGATCTATGCCGATGGTGTACAAACACTGGAATTGGGTAATACGACCAATACGGTACAGCCCGGATTCTGGGAGTTGAATGAAGGCTCACTGGTGGCAGCTGATACCGGTGATTACTGGGATATTACCTTTGGTGGTTTGGGCAATGTGTTCCTGAGCGCTGAAGACATGAGCGAAGTGGCCGGTTACGACACCGGTGTGGCGCTGAGCGGCGGTTCAGGTTGGACCAACAATGGCGAAGTTGAATTCGACATGCTGGTGACCCACGCCGAAGCAGACAGCGTGTTTACCGTGAAGATCGACAGCGGCTGGCCCAATCTCGGTGAAAAAGTAATTGAAACTCCGCCAGTGGGTGAATGGCAAAAAGTGGCGGTTAAAGTGTCGGACCTGATGGCTAACCCCAACCCCAATGGTGGCGGTGTCGATATTTCAAACATACAAAACCTGTTTGTATTGGAATACTCCGGCAGTGGTGCCAATGTGCAGATCGATAATATCCGTCTGCAATGCGCGGTGAATACCGAACCCGAATCCTGGCAGCTGGATCAATTGTGTGACATGGAGCCGAAAACGGCGGCCGTTGAGCCGGTTGGCGATGTCATCGATGTCTACATTGATGAGGTAACGCAATGGGACCTGTTCAGCTGTTGCGGTGGCGCTGAGATAGCTCAAATCGATGTAGATGGGAATAACGTCATGGAGTTCACCTATGACAATGACCCGAGCACTAACACAGTGACCTTTTTCCAATCGGCCGGGCCGATTGATATGTCGGCCTTTGCTGGCGGTACGGTTGAGTTTGATATGTATGTGGTCTCACAGCCGAGCAATCCTGCGGCAGATCCGTGGATTATGAAAACCGACTGTGAGCATCCTTGCGGTAGCGGTGATGTACCACTAACCGCGAGTGTTGAGGGCGTATTGCCCCCGACAGGCGCATGGCAGCACTACACCTTTCAGCTGACTGATCTGGTCGCTCGCGGCCTGGAACTCAACCATGTTGATACGCCGCTGGTGATTTTCCCAGCCTGGGGTAGTCAGGATGGCGCTCAGTTCCTGATCGACAATGTGCAAATAAAAAAGGGCATGACCAGTCAGGCCACCCTGCCGGTTGATTTTGAAACCGTTGCAGGCGTCGCGTACAGCTTTGGCGATTTTGAAGGAGGCGTGGGCTCCGTGGTCGACAACCCTCAAGTGGATGCGGATAACGGCAGTGCCAAAGTAGGGCAATTGCAGAAGTTTGGTGGCGGTAATGTCTGGGCTGGCAGCACGCTGGATATTGAAGGTGACATCGATTTCAGCGCTAGCGAAGTGTTCACCATGAAAGTGCGTTCGGCTACCACGACCGATATCACCTTTAAGCTGGAGGGTGCCAACGTTGAAGAAGTGGTGACCTATACCGGTTCCGGTGAATGGCAAACGTTGACCTTTGACTTTACCGGTCGCACCGGTGGAGCGCCCGTTTCTGCAATCACATTGATTCAGGACAATGGCACAGCCGGCGACGCGCAAAATGACCCCGCTCGTTGGACCATCCATTTTGATGACATCACACTCGGCGGCGGTGTTGTACCAATGGGGCCGTTCGATGTAACTTTCACTGTGGACATGTCGGAATCCGGTATGCAGGCTGGCGCTGTAGCCTATGTGAACGGCACGTTTAATGGCTGGTGCGGCAATTGTAATCCTTTGACAGATATGGGTGGCGGCCTATGGGGTGTGACCATCCCGCTGGCCGTGGACAGCTACGAGTACAAGTTCACCATCAATGGTTGGGACGCCCAAGAATCAGTGCCGGTAGAATGCGGCCTGGTGGGCGGTGACATGGGGCAATTTGTAAACCGCGTGGTAGACGTGGTGGACGCCAATGTTGATTTGTCAACCACGCCATACAGCGGTTGCCCTACAGCTGGTAACACGGGGCCATTTAACGTCACGTTTGCCGTCGATATGTCGGATTCCGGTATGCAGGCAGGTGACGTCGCCTATGTAAATGGCACGTTTAATGGCTGGTGCGGTGATTGCAATCCATTGACAGATATGGGTGGCGGCCTATGGGGTGTGACCATCCCGCTGGACGTGGCGACCTACGAATACAAGTTCACCATTAATGGCTGGGCTGCACAGGAAGCAGTGCCAGCCGAGTGCGGCCTCACCACCGGCGAATTCACCAACCGCGTGGTAGACGTGGTGGACGCCAATGTTGATTTGCCGAACACGCCATACAGCGGTTGTCCGACAGCCGGCAACACCGGGCCATTTAACGTCACCTTTGCAGTGGATATGTCGGCCGCCGGTATGCAGGCAGGTGACGTCGCCTTCGTGAACGGCACGTTTAATGGCTGGTGCGGTGATTGCAATCCATTGACAGATATGGGTGGCGGCTTGTGGGGTGTGACCATCCCGCTGGACGTGGCGACCTACGAATACAAGTTCACCATTAATGGCTGGGCTGCACAGGAAGCAGTGCCAGCCGAGTGCGGCCTCACCACCGGCGAATTCACCAATCGGGTTGTAGATGTGGTGGATACCGCTGTTGACCTGGCAGTAACGCCTTACAGTGGCTGTCCGGGTGGCACTGGCGGCGGCGGCGGTGGCGGCGGCGGCGGTGCTGATGGTGAATTAGCGGTTAATGGCGGCTTTGAAACCGGCGACCTGTCTGGCTGGACTGTGTTCGATAATGGTGGTGTGATTGCGGCGTCGATGAGCGAAGCAAACACCGGTACATATTCTGGTAACGTTTATGCGGGCCCATTCCAAAACCCGGTCATCAAGCAAGCCAATCTTGCAGTCGGTACGGTTGCGCCGGGAGATTCGGTCACCATTTCCTTCGACCTATTCGGCACCCTTGCCGGAGCGGGCGGAGTTGTCTTCGCTGAACTATTTTCCGAAGGGGCCGTTGTCGGTAATGAAATACTTGGCGGGGGTCCGTTATTTCCGTCTACTACATGGACTAGCTATTCATTCACTACTACCGCCGGTTCGGATGTGAGCGGTGGCATTACATTGCAGCTAGCCGTCATTTGCGGTGGCGACCCGGCTTGTGCAGTCGATGCGTTCTTCGACAACGTTTCGGTCACCATAAACCCGTAAACAATTCACAGAGGGTAAGTCTAGAAAATAATATTTTCCTCCAAGCCCCGATATCCGAGTAACGATCGGGGCTTTCAGGCTTGATTCGATGACTGTCGCTAACCAGCGGCGGTGATCAGATCAAGCCTTTTTTTTAAGCTGAGCTTGCCGGAACTGGGTCGGCGTAGTACCCACCATTTTTTTGAAAAACGTATTATAAGTGGCCTTACTGTTAAAGCCGCATTCGCCGAGGATATCAATCATGGTTTTGTCACTCTGCTCAGGATCGGCGAGAATGACCTTTGCGGTTTCGATACGATAGGTGTTTATAAACTCGTAAAAGTTAGTCTGGAAGTGCGTTTTAATGGTGTGTGATAGAGAGCGTGGGTGCATGTCCAATTCGCGGGCCAGCTGTTCCAGATTCAACAGGTGTTTAAGGTACGGCTTCTCGGTTGCCATATAACTCTCGATACGGCGCGTGAGAGCGGGGTCGATGACTTCTTCTTCGGCTCTGGCTTCATAGTTGACTTGACCCCCAAATAAGGAAGATCGTTGCAGGCTGAAAAACATTAACGTGCTAATCAATGCAAAGGTCAGGTAATTGCCGGTGAGGCCGAGGTAGTTAAACACCGCGGGGTCCAGTTCAGGCGCGTAGATTGAATAAATCACCACAAACAGAATCCAGCCGCGCACCGCGGTGAATGCGATTACTAAAAAGCTTAGCCAGGTAAAATCTATGTTCTCAATACTCGCGTAATGGTCCCGTAAGCGCCGCTGCGCTCGGCTAATTTCGATCAGGCAGAGCACCCCGAAAAATACCCGCACTGCCTCGCGAATAGCCTCAACCGCATGATAAATCGAGGGGGCCGGTGCGTTGCGCTGCTGAATAAACTGCATCTGTGCGCTGGTATCCACCGCGAAAAAGGTAATGCCGATATACAGGGCGTAACCCAGCGAGGGAATCAGGAACAGCGCGTCTTTAGGCGATAAACTGAACTGTTTGTACAGTATAGAACGGGTGTACCAGAGCAATAGCGGCCCTTCCAGCCAGTACGCGATATCAAACAGGTGATAGAGCGCAGGGGATATGTCCATGGCGATGAACTTGAAGCTGGCGCCAAAATTAACCAGTAAATGCAGTGGAATAAAGGTCTGGGCGATGAAAAACCCGACCAGAAAGTAGTCACTGACGTGGTGCTCGTACTTTGCTATCAGGATCAATAGCACGAACAGGGAGCTTTGAATTGCCGTGGCAATCAAAATGGTGTCGTGAAAATTGAAAATCGTTTCGGACATATACCGCGTCAGAGTTTATTTTTATTGGCCATAACGTCTTAAAATTAACGTACAACCTGTGTAGTGGCAGTTTAAATCAGCGTATTTCGGTCATTAATACGTCTTAATTACTGAATATTCACCCACTTGGTCGCAAACTAACGTCCCGCGCGCTAATTTACCGTGCGCACCGGACTAATCAATCGCAATTACTTCGGGCTTGGGTATTATCTCCAACCTTCCGAGCCTTACTGCGAGAAATTATTCAAGCCAAGAACTTGATGGCC
>JABDKW010000038.1 GCA_013002025.1 Gammaproteobacteria bacterium
AGGCCAATCTGCCGGTGATCTTTTTACAAAACACCACCGGCTATATTGTGGGCACCAAATCGGAACAGGCGGGCATGATTAAGCACGGCTCAAAGATGGTGCAGGCGGTGCAAAATCTGGAAGTGCCACGCATAACGATGATGACCGGGGCCAGCTTCGGCGCTGGCAATTACGGTATGTGTGGGCGCGGGTTCTTTCCTGATTTCTTATACGCCTTCCCCAATGCCCGCACCGGCGTGATGGGCGGAGAACAAGCGGCCAAAACCATGTCAATGGTGGCGCGTGGTAAAGCAGAAGCCGCCGGTAGCAGCGTGGACGAAGCCGCCCTGACCGAGCAGGAAGCCCGCCTCACCGAGATGTTCGACAGTCAGTCATCGGCGTTCTATACCTCCGGGCATATGATGGACGATGGCGTGATTGACCCTCGCCAAACACGCCAGACCCTGGGATTCTTATTACAGACCGTGCAAGAGGCACGCCAACGGATAGTGCGCCCCAACACCTTCGGCATTGCCCGACTATAACCGTGAGGCCATCGATGAATAACGCCACTCTGCCCACCACTAATAGCCTCGTTTTGGAGCGCAATGACAGCGTATTGCGCATCTGGTTCAACCGGCCGGAAGCACGCAACGCGCTATCGGCGGAGATGGCCGATGAACTGGCAGCGGTATTGAGTGCGGTACGCGATGATCGCAGCCTGCGCAGCATTATCGTGCGTGGTAAAGGCGGCATATTCTGTGCCGGCGGTGATATTAAGGGCTTTAAGTCCAGTATGCAGGGCAGCATGGATCATGGGGAAGTGGCCGCCTCGAATCGCGCCTTTGGTGATTTGATGTTGGCCGCCAACCAACAGCCACAGGTGATGATTATGTTAGTGGAAGGCGCCGCCATAGGTGGTGGTTTGGGGCTGGCCTGTGTGGGGGATGTGACCATCACCACGGCCGACGCACAGTTTCGCCTGAGCGAGACCAGCCTCGGGATTCCGCCCGCTCAGATTGCGCCTTTTGTGACCGAACGGGTGGGCCTGACTCAGGCACGACGGTTGATGTTAACCGGTGCCCGCTTTACTGGCGTTGACGCGCAGCAATATGGCATTGCGCATCTGCTGGTGGCGGATGACACCGAGTTAGAGGCCCGCTGCGAGGAGGTGCTGCAACAGATTAGCCGTTGCGCACCCGGCGCCAACGCGGCCACCAAGCGCATTATCTTCGAGGCCCTGGCGCAACCGCGAGCAGCAGCGCTTGATTTTGCATCGCAGCGTTTCGCCGATTGCATGCTTAGCGATGAAGGTCGTGAAGGTGTGGCCGCTTTTGTGGAGAAACGCCGTGCCAACTGGGCGGAGGACTGAATGGACCGCTTTGACAGCGTCTTAATTGCAAATCGCGGTGAGATTGCCTGCCGGATTATCAGCACTGCAAAATCGTTAGGCTATCGAACCATCGCCGTTTATACAGACGCCGATGAAGGTGCGCCCCATATGCAGATGGCCGATCAGGCCATTAATATTGGCTCTGGCCCGGTGGCGCAGTCTTACCTATCGGCGGAGATGATCATTGCGGCCGCCCAGGAAGCCAATGCGGGCGCGGTGCACCCGGGGTATGGGTTTCTCTCCGAAAACGCGCAATTCGCGGCCGCGGTTCGGCAGGCCGGCATGGTCTTCATTGGGCCAAGTGCGGAAGCCATTGAAGTGATGGGTAATAAAGCAGAGGCCAAGCGCCGCATGCTGGAGGCCGGCGTGCCCTGCGTACCCGGCTATCATGGCGCTGACCAGAGCCATGAAACATTAATGGTTGAGGCGGGCAAGATTGGCGTGCCGCTGATGGTAAAGGCAGCGACCGGTGGGGGCGGGCGTGGCATGCGTCTGGTCACCGAGCTCTCCGAGCTGGGCAACGCCATTGAGCTGGCGAGCAGCGAAGCACGCAATGCATTTGGCTCTGACCAGCTGATTCTGGAGAAAGCCATCGCCCAACCGCGGCATGTTGAAATTCAGGTGTTTGCCGACGGTCTGGGGCATACCATTCATCTCGCCGAGCGAGACTGCTCGGTGCAACGCCGCCACCAAAAGGTAATTGAGGAAGCGCCGTGTCCGGTAATGACGCCGGAGCTGCGTCAGGCCATGGGTGCGGCGGCCATTGCTGCTGCGCGCAGCATTGAGTATCTGGGCGCGGGCACGGTGGAGTTTCTGCTCGATTCCGATGGAGAGTTTTACTTCCTTGAAATGAATACGCGCTTGCAGGTGGAGCACCCCGTGACCGAAATGGTGACCGGTTTGGATTTGGTCGCATTGCAATTACGGGTGGCACAGGGGCAACCACTGGGAATAGAGCAGAGCAGCGTGAAATTGCGCGGCCACGCTATTGAAGTAAGGCTTTACACCGAGGACCCAAGTCAGGATTTTCTGCCGGTGTCGGGCACCATTGAGCACTGGCAGCCACCCTCAGGAGACGGCATCAGGGTGGATGATGGCATTCGTTCGGGCCAGACAATCGCGCCATATTATGACCCCATGGTAGCGAAGATAGTGGGCTATGGTGCCAACCGTGAGGTCGCACGGCGACGCTTGACCAAAGCGCTGGCTGAGACGCGTTTATACGGGCTGGCCAGCAATCAGTCTTTTCTATCTCAATGCCTGCAACATGATGAGTTCATCAGCGGCGAGGCGACTACCGCCTTCATTGAGCAGCATTTCCCGGCGCAGTCTCTACAGGCATTTGTTCCAGACTCACTGCATGCGGTATGCGCTGCCTTATTGGACCTGCAGAGGTGCTGGCAGGCCAGTATGGCAAACAGTACGAATGTGAGCCCGCAACTGCGCGACTGGAGCAGTGCTGATTCCCTGCAGTCGCGGCGCCGTTATCAATCGGGGGCTGAACTGTTCGATCTAACTGTCAAACCACAGGCGGAAGCCGCGGGCAGCTATCTGGTGAGTGTGGAGGGAGAGTCGGCAATCCTGGTCGCCAGTATTGAAGCGGTAAGCGAAGACAGCGCCACACTCGCGGTACAGGGTGACCGTATTGAGGTAGGGTATCTCTGGCATGGCGCGGGCGACATAAGCCTGGCAGTAGGCCCCGATATTGCGCGTTTTGAAGACCAGCTGTCTAACAACGGGTCGGATACTGAGCTGCGGGGTGATGGCAATGTGTTAGCCCCCATGCATGGCTCGGTCAGCGATGTGCGCGTTAGCAGGGGCCAGCATGTTGAGCCGGGCGATAGTTTGCTGGTGTTGGAAGCCATGAAAATGCAGCACGAAATCGTCGCCGAACAGGCCGGCGAGATTACCGACATCTGGGTGCAAAGCGGTGATCAGGTCGCCACCGATGCCGTGCTTATCGAAATAGCCGCCGACAAGGATACGGATCAATCTTAGATCGGCACAGAATCCTGACGTCCGGCTTGTAACAAGCCACATTCAGGAGTAGGAATTCAATCCCAAACCGCTTAGAATGCGGGTCGGTTTATCTTTCTGTCATAAACTATGCAAATAGACGGCAAACATATTGTAATTACCGGCGCCGCTGGCGGGATTGGCTCAGCGCTGGCCCGCAGCCTGGCCGCACTGGGCGGGCGCATGGTGGTGTCAGACATGGACCAGGCCAATGCTGAACAGTTGGCGGCTGCCATTGGTGGTCTTGGCGTGGTCTGCGATGTAAGCCGCGAAAGCGACATACAGGAGCTGATCAAACAGGCGGAAGCGGCCAATGGGCCAGTCGATATTTTTGTCTCCAATGCGGGTTTCGCTGCCGGGGAAGCGAATCACGCGGCCTCTGCCAGCAATGAAGTGTGGCAAAAAAACTGGGATGTGCATGTGATGGCCCACGTGTGGGCGTCAAGGGCCCTGCTGCCTGGCATGATTGAGCGTGGCGATGGCTATCTGATTAACGTGGCGTCTGCGGCCGGCTTACTGTCGCAAATTTCTGACGCGGCCTATACCGCGACCAAACATGCGGCGGTCGCCTTTGCTGAATCATTGGCGATCAGCCATATGGACGATGGCATCAAAGTGTCGGTAATTTGCCCACAGTATGTGGCCACCAATATTCTCGGCTTGATGACAGACGCTGAAAAAGCCGCCGAAATCCCAGGTGTCATATCGGCACAGCAGTGTGCAGATGTGATTGTGCAGGGTATTCAGGATGAAACATTCCTGATCCTGCCGCATCCGGAAGTGGCCGAATTTACCCAGCGCCGTGGGTCTGATGTAAAGCGGTGGCTGGATGGCATGCGCCGCTATCGTGCCAGCCTGCTGGGTGATGATGGCAAGATCGATCTGGCGAAAATATTTAAGCATTAAAGCGCGCCGTGCGTGTTAGTACCAAGTGACCAACGAATTAGTTAACCCATTGTTATTTCAGGTGAATTAAATTGAATACTGCATTCAGTGAAGAAGATTTAGCGTTCCAACAGGAGGTGCAAGCCTTCATCAAGCAAAAATACACTCCGGAGCTGGCGGCCCGAGCGGCTAATCCAAAAACCTTTAAGGACGCTCAGATTGAATGGCAGAAAATTCTGTTTGAACAGGGCTGGATTGCACCCAATTGGCCAGCAGAGTATGGCGGTACTGGCTGGACGCCAACGCAAAGTTATATTTTTGATAACGAGCGCGCCATGGCCGGTATTTCTGATGTGGTGCCGTTTGGTTTGAAAATGGTTGGCCCGGTGATTTACACCTTCGGCAATGACGAGCAGAAAGAGCGGTTTTTACCGGCAATCCTGTCCAGCGATGACTGGTGGTGTCAGGGCTATTCAGAGCCGGGAGCCGGTTCCGATCTGGCAGCACTGCAGACTAAAGCGGTGCTTGATGGTGATGACTATATTGTGAACGGCGCTAAAATCTGGACTACCTACGCGCAGCACGCAGACTGGATTTTCTGCCTGGTTCGGACTGACAGCAGCGGCAAGCGTCAATCCGGTATCAGTTTTTTGTTGATTGATATGAAAACGCCCGGCATTGAAGTACGCCCCATCCACACGATTGATAATTACCACAGTCTCAACGAAGTGATTTTCAAGGATGTGCGGGTGCCAGTGGCGAACCGTATCGGCGAGCAGGATGCCGGTTGGACCTATGCCAAGGCTTTATTAGCGCACGAACGGGTGTCGATTGCTGAAGTGGCCAACTCCAAGCGTAACCTGGCGGAGGTTAAGAAACTGGCCCAGCAAGAAGTTAATGGTGGGCAAACTCTGTACTCCGACACCGCCTTTCGCAGTCGCCTGGCTGAGACAGAGATTGAGTTAATGGCCCTGGAATACACTGAACTCAGAGTGTTGGCGTCGGTTTCGCGCGGCGAGACACCGGGCCCGGAGTCGTCGCTATTGAAGATCAAGGGAACTGAAATTCAGCAGGCGATTCAGGAATTGCGTATGCAGATAGCCGGGTACTACTGTGGCGTGCTGGGTCAGGACGACATCGGCCATGAATTTGGTAGTGCTGCGAGACAGGCCTATATGTATGGCCGCGCTGCGTCAATTTACGGCGGTTCCAATGAAGTGCAGCGCAATGTGATTGCGCGCGCCGTGCTGCGCGTTTAGTCGCAGCGAGCTCAATAAACACTAGAGAAACGATTATGAATTTTGATTATTCCGAAGAGCAGGTAATGCTCAGAGACAGCGTACAGCGCTTTGTGCAAAGCCAGTATGAATTTGAAACGCGGCGCAGCATTGCCGAGTCAGAAACCGCCATGAGCGCGGAAAATTGGGCACAGTTTGCCGAATTGGGATGGTTGTCGATTCCCTTTGACGAACAATACGGTGGTTTTGGTGGCGACATTCAGGATATCGCCGCGGTGATGGAAGAAATGGGCAAGGGCTTGGTGATTGAACCGTTTTTCGCCAACGTCATATTGTTTGGAGGTTTGCTGCAGAACAGCGGCAACGATGCGCTTAAGGAAAAATACATACCACAGATTATCGATGGCAGTTTGCAGGGTGCCTATGCTTTCGTGGAGCGTCAGTCACGCTACCAATCGGCAGATGTGCTTACTTCAGCCAACAAGCAAGGTGATAACTATGTCTTGAATGGCACAAAAACCGTGGTCTTTAATGGTGCTAATGCTGATGTGGCGGTGGTGTCTGCCCGCACCAGTGGTGGGCAAAGTGATGAAGATGGCATTAGTTTGTTGCTGGTTGATCTGAGCAGTGACGGCGTGTCGCGACAAAACTATCGCCTGATGGATGGCCAGTTGGTTGCCAATATCGAATTCAAAGATGTCAGCGTGTCAGCAGACAATCTGCTCGGTGCAGAAGGGCAGGGTTACGTTTTGATGAAGGCAGCGGAACTTCAGGGCAGCGTTGCGCTGGCGGCTGAAGCCCTGGGCATTGCCGGCAAGCTGAACGAGTTAACTCTGGACTACACCAAAACGCGCGAGCAATTCGGCACCACCATCAGTACGTTTCAGGTATTACAACACCGCATGGTAGACACCTTTATGGAGTACGAGCTGCTCAAGTCAATGCTGTTCCGTGCACTCTGCAGTTGGGCTGATGGCGATGATGAGTTTGAGTTGGATGTGCGCGCACTCAAGGCCAAGCTGGCACGCTCCGGCAAGTTAATCGGTGATGAAGCCATTCAGATTCACGGTGGCATGGGCATGACCGATGAAATGAGCGTTGGTCACTATGTAAAACGCCTGATGACGATTAACGCTATCTTTGGTGACGGTGATTACAATCAACAGCAGTTTGTACAATTGCAGGATTCGGCGGCGTAACTATTATGGCAGAGATGAACCTGACTACCGCGGACGGCAATGCCGTTCTCACCATGCACAACGGCGGCCTGTTTAATCGCGACACGCTGGAGCAATTTAATCAGTGTCTCGATCAGGTGGAGGTCGATGACAGCCTGCGTGCGCTGCTGATTACCGGCGAGGGCAAGATTTTTGCTCAGGGTCTGGATCTGGAAACACTGAAAACGCTGGATGTGGCCGACTTTTATCAGTTTGTAGAGAACACCATGGTCATGGCAGCCCGCTTACTCACCTTTCCGGTGCCAGTAATGAGCGTAGTAAACGGCCATGCCTTTGGTCTGGGTGCCATGATTGCGTTGGCCAGTGATTTCCGCGTGATGCGCGCTGACCGGGGCTTTCTGTGCCTGCCAGAAATTGATCTGAAAATGCCGTTCACGCTCGCCATGAATGCGCTGGTGACCAATACGCTTAGCGGTGAGATTCGGCGCGATATGATGATTGCCGGCCGTCGTCTGGGCGGCGAAGACGCCGCCCGTTACGGGGTGGTGGACGCCTGCTGCAGTGAGCAGGAATTAATGCAAACGGCACGGCAAATATTAGCGCCGGCGCTGGACAAAGACCGCGACGCATTTTCCAAAATTAAACGCGGTCTTAATCTGCCAATCTTGCAAGTGATAGAGGCCAGTGACGGCGTTCGAGGCTAATGGCCGAAATTTATTGTTTCCGGCATGGTCAGGCTTCGTTTGAGGCCGACGATTACGATCAACTTTCCGATATCGGCTACTTTCAGGGCGAACTACTGGGTCGACACCTACTCAAGTCCGGCATCCGCTTTGACCGAATTTATTCTGGAACCCTGAAGCGACAAATTCAGACCGCAGAAGCGGTATGTGCTGTTTACCGGAGCGCCCAACAGGCGATTCCAGAAATTCAACAGGATGCGCGCTGGAATGAATTGGAGAGCGAATTACAGGTCGACGTTTTAGCACCCCTGCTGGCCGCCGAAGACCCACAGGTGGGTGAGTGGATTGTCAATGCGCGCCGCGACAAAAAAGCCTTTCAAAAACTGATTCGCGCCACCTTCTCACATTGGCAACAAGCCGGTGATTCGGTGCCCGGCCTGGAAAGCTGGCCAACCGCGCGGCAACGAGTAACCGAGGTACTGGCCGATGTGCGCCAGGCCAATGGCAGCGGCGCCAGGACCGGCGTATTTACCTCCGGCGGGATAATTGCAATCGTCGCGTCGCAGGTGTTGGGCCTGCCCGAAACCAGCGTTTACGGCATGTTCGAAAAAGTCATCAATGGCTCAATCACGCGCCTGCTACACAACTCGTCCGAGATTGCTCTATCCACATTTAACGAACACTCTTACCTGCAGGCCATCGCCGATCATCAGGATGTTGATCGGGTTATCACCTATCGTTGAAGCATTGGCCTTCGGGCGATTTTTCTTGTCCGGCGGGCAGGTAGTTATTACCCATGACACGCCCGTGAATACCTCCCTGTAGGCTCGTTCGCAGCATCCCTGCTGCGCACGGTCCTGGGCAATAACTACCTGCCCACCTCAGCGCTGAACGCTAATTGATTTTTATCCAAAATCCGAAAGGGGCCGGGATATGCCTCCCCCAACACGCCCGTGAATACCTCCCTGTAGGCTCGGATGCCGCTTCCCTGCGGCATCCGGTAGCGAGAGGCATATCCCAGCCCCATACACCGCGCCCGGATTCGAGCCTAGCTAATTACCCTTGGGTGGTTCGATGCCAAAATGTTTCAGTGCCATGCCGACGAATTTATTAGATTGTTCGAACCCAGCGGTGAGAATCTGTTGTCCATCGGCGTCGGTGATCTGGTCCATATTGGCCCGTACGTTTTCCGGGTTCTGGTCTTCGGGCGGCAGGAACACACCATGGGTTTCGTAAATTTTTGTGCTGGCGTAGCCGCCTGCGCCGCAACATAGAATAGTGCGGTTGGGTGCGTCTGAATCACACAGCGTAAGCAGGCCAGCGGTGACAGCCTCGACCGACATCAGGTCGAATACGCGTTTGTCTTCGATAATGTCTTCCAGCATGCGGGTGCCGGCGGTGGGTGACAGGGCATTGACGTGAATGCCATATTTCTTGCCTTCGAGTACCAGCGTGTTCATCAGGCCGATTACGCCCATTTTGGCAGCGCCGTAATTGGTTTGGCCAAAGTTGCCGTACATGCCGCTGGAGGAAGTGGTCATGACGATGCGGCCGTAGTTCTGCTCGCGCATAATGTCCCACACCGCCTTGGTGCAGTTGACGGAACCCATCAAGTGCACGTCGACCACCAGCTTAAAGTCGTCCATGCTGACTTTGGCGAACGATTTATCCCGTAGGATGCCCGCGTTGTTAATCAGCGCATCGACCCGCCCCCATTTGTCCATGGTTTGTTGCACCATGGCTTGCACTTCTTCCATGTTGGTCACATTGGCACCATTGGCCATGGCCTGGCCGCCATTGCTTTCAATCAGGGCAACCACTTCCTGCGCTGCCTCGCTGGAGGCGCCGGTGCCGTCGCGGGCGCCGCCTAAATCATTAACTACTACTTTGGCGCCGCGCTCGGCCAGCGCCAAGGCATGGCTGCGGCCCAGACCGTTACCGGCTCCGGTGACTATGACCACCTGGTCGTCGAATCGAATCGTCATTTATTGCTTCCTCTGAAGTTTTTTAAATTAAGCTTGTTCAAATAATGCATTTTGCAATGCGGTTCTAATCGGTTCGGGAATGGCAGTGGATTTACCACTGGCGCGCTCTACAAATACGTGGGTAAAGGTACCCCAGGCGGCGGCCTGCTGGGCGTCACCATCGAATATGGCTATCCCGTATTCAACGGATTTAGTACCCAGCTTATTGACCCGAAAACCGGCATTGATGGTGCAGGGGTGGGCTATGGGGGCCAGATATTCGCAGCGTGACGAGACTACGAATCCGACCACCTCGGCGTTTTGAATATCGAGCCCGCCGTGTTCGATAAGGTAGTTATTGGCGACGGTGTCGAAATAGCTGTAGTAGGTCACATTATTAACGTGGCCATAGATGTCGTTGTCCATCCAGCGGCTTTGGATTTCACAAAAGAAGCCATAGGCTTCGCGGCTGGTGTTGGCGTCGCTCATGATGTTACTAAAAGGCCTGCTGGTAGATTGCGCGCGCGTCGGCTAACGCCACCTCGCGCGGGTTATTGATTAACAGCCGTTGTTGCAACATGGCTTGCTCGGCTAGGTTATCCAAATCAGTATCGGCTATGCTCATTTCGCGCAGCGTGGTTTGCAGGCCCAGGTCGCGTGCCAGCGCCAAAAAGTAATCCGCCAATTGGTTGGCGGGGTGGTCGCCCTGCGCGACCCATCGATCGCCAAGGATAATTTGTGCGAGTTGCTGATACTGATCGGTGGCTGCGGTGGCATTGAAGCGCAATACATGGGGCAGTACCAGAGAATTACTCAGGCCATGGGCTATATGAAACGTGCCCCCCAGCGGGTAGGCGAGGGCATGCACAGCGGCGACCGGGGCGTTGGCAAAGGCCTGACCGGCGTACATGGCGCCCAGTAACATGGCACTGCGCGCCGTAAGGTCATCGCCCTGCTTAACCGCGGTTTCAATATTGGGGGCCATCAATTGTAACGCGCGGATGGCCACCATATCAGACATCGGGTTTTTCAATCGCTTGCTGGTGAATGCCTCGATGGCGTGCACCATGGCGTCGATGCCGGTGGCCGCTGTCACATGCGGTGGCAGGCCCAGAGTGAGTTCCGGATCCAGAATAATATGATCGGCAAGCATGACCTTACTGACCACGCCTGCTTTGGTTGACTCGCCGGTGGTGACGATGGCGACCGCGGTTGCCTCCGAGCCGGTTCCGGCCGTGGTCGGTACCTGAATCAGCGGCGCGCGTGTGCCGCTGATCATGTCCACGCCGTAAATCTCCGGTAAGGCCTGGTCACCGGCCATTAACACCGCGATCAGTTTGGCAACGTCCATTGAGCTGCCGCCGCCAAACCCGATAACGCCATCGCACTGGTTTGTTTTGGCCAGGTCCAGGGCCGCAAATATGGTTTGTTCGGGCGGGTCTGCTACCACATCGCTGAATAAAACAACCTCCGCGCCAGCTTCTTTCAAACCATGCTCGGCGGTCGCGAATAGTCCGTGTTCTAAAATGCCAGGGTCGGTCACCACCAATGGCTTTTGCATGCCGAGCGTGCCGGCAATATGGCCCAGCTCAGCGCTGCGACCATTGCCGAAGGTGGTATTGGCGACTGTATTAAATTCGAAAGCGTTCATGCCGGGTCTGGTAATTGATGATGCTGTGGCTATGCTGGGATCTATGGTTTAGTTTTGCTCGCGCAATTCTCGTCGCAATATTTTACCGGCTGGTGATTTAGGCAAGTCGTCGGCAAAGACGATCTGGCGCGGTACTTTATAGGCCGCCAGTTGCTCGCGGCAGTAACTGATTATATCGTCTGCCTGCAGTTCAGGCTCGGGGCTTACCACAAATAATTTAACCGCTTCTCCGGTTGCCTGATCGGGCACACCAATGGCCGCGCACTCATAGATTGCCGGGTGTGAATACACCACTTCTTCAATTTCATTTGGAAATACATTAAAACCGGATACCAGAATCATGTCTTTAATCCGGTCGACTATGCGCAAGCGGCCATTGTCCTGCAACACGCCAATATCACCCGTGCGCATCCATCCCTCAGCATCAATTGTTTCCGCAGTGGCTTCCTCGCGCTGCCAGTAGCCCTGCATTATGTTGGGGCCGCGCAGGCAAACTTCGCCCGCTTCTCCGGCCGGCAAACTATTACCCTCGCCATCGATGATTTTAATCTCCTGATAGTTTACCGCCGGGCCCACTGTGCCGAGTTCGAGGCTTTCTTTACGGTTACAGGTGGCAGAGGAGGAGGTTTCAGACATGCCATAGCCTTCGTAGATCGTGCTATTGGTACGAGCCTGCCATTGTTCAGCGATTTCTTTAACCAGGGCGGTGCCGCCAGCGATGGTGCCCAACATATTAGAGAAGTCGATGTTGTCAAAATCCGGGTGTGCCATCATGCCGGACAACAAGGTGTTGACCGCATTGATGTTGGAAAAGCGGTAATTTTGCATGGTCTTGATCATGCCATCAATATCGCTCGGGTTGGGTATCAAGACCGACAGGCCGCCATTTAAAAAGGTGCCGATCACATGTTGGGTAAAACCGAACACGTGGTATAGCGGTAGCGGTGCCAGCGCCACTTCCGGGAATCCTTCGGGTGCCAGTTTCACGCTTTGGCGGCCCATGCGCATTGCCGCAAACAGGTTGCCATGGCTTAGCATGGCGCCCTTCGATGGGCCGGTGGTGCCGCCGGTGTATTGCAGGACCGCCAGACTGTCCATGCTAAGCGGCGCTTGCTCGACCTGTTGTGCTGCGCCGCGCTTCAGCGCCTGATTAAACGAATCGAAGCCGCGTTCACCGGCCTCGCCACTGACGATCACATGCTTGATTTTAGTCTGCTCTAACACCGCATCGGTCACCGGCAATATGCGATCCAGCACCAACAACGCCACCGCGCCAGAATCGTTAAACTGATGAATTTGTTCGCGCGCGGTATACAACGGGTTGGTATTTACAACTACCAGCCCGGCTCTCCACGCGCCCCAAACGGCAATCGGATAATCAATTATATTAGGTAGTTGAATGGCCAGTCGCTCGCCTGTCTTTAACCCCAGATCGATTTGTAAATAAGCCGCAAAGGCTGCACTGCGTTGGTCTATATCAGCAAAGCTCGCTTCTACGCCATGGCAGGCAAACGCGGCCTTAGCGGCGTTGGCTGTGCAGACCTCATTAAACAGATCAAGCAATGAGCCGTATCCCTCGGGGTTGAGTTCGGCCATTTGTTGCTGCAGTTGTGTGCGGGTCATTGGGGTAGGTGTTATGTGCGGTAGTTCGACGGGGGCTTATCGTCGCTTAGATTGGGGCTGGGGTAAAGGGGGGATTGGGCTGGCGCGTGCCTAGTTGACGGGTGTGCTGGGGCCGGCGCGTGAATCGGTTCCAAAACACGCCGGTGAATACGTCCCTGTAGGCTCGAATGCAGCATCCCTGCTGCATACGGTTTTGGAACAGTTTCCCGCGCCTGCTTTTTTCGGAGCTCTGGGTTTTTTGGCAGGTAGTGGATTGTGCTGGGGCCGGTGCGTGAACCCGTTCCAAAACACGCCCGTGAATACGTCCCTGTAGGCTCGGATGCAGCATCCCTGCTGCATACGGTTTTGGATCGGGTCCCCGCGCCTGCTTTTCTGGAACGATTGGAAATTTTGATGCAAACGGTTGTGTTTGGTGCGTATAGGCCGGCACGTGAACTCGCTCCAAAACACGCCCGTGAATACATCCCTGTAGGCTCGGATGCAGCGTCCCTGCTGCATGCGGTTTTGGATCGGATTCCCGCGCCTGCTTATTGGAGGGTCTTGGTGTTTCGAAAACTGTCGCTTGTGTGACTAATGCTTTGCGCTAGCTTGGGGTATTATTTGCTCCTTTCTTACAGAACCTTCCCGCCTTATGAGTATTGATTTTGATAGTTTGCGCCTTGGCAATGATTATTTGACTGAGGAGCACATTGAGTGGCGTTATCAGGTGCGGCGTTTTTTTGATAAAGAAATAATTCCCTATGCGGACGATTGGGATGAGGCGGGGGAGATTCCGGATGAGTTGTGGACCAAGGCGGCGGCGATGGGCATTCTCGGGCTGGGTTATTCGGAGGAGTATGGCGGCACCAATGAAGGGATAGATATCTGGCATAAGAATATTCTTAACGAAGAGATGGCGCGCATTGCGGTGGGCGGTGTGGGTGCTTCGTTGATGGTGCACAATATTGGTTTACCGCCGGTGGTGAATTTCGCGCAGGAGCATATCAAACAGCAGGTCGCGCCGGCGGTGATTGATGGCAGCAAAAATATCTCACTGGCGATTACCGAGCCGGGTGCGGGCTCGGATGTGGCTCAGCTCAGTACCATGGCTCGGCTCGACGGTGACCACTATGTGGTGAATGGCTCGAAGACTTATATTACCGGCGGTATGCGGGCCAATTGGTTTACCACCGCTGTGCGCACTGGCGGTGAGGGCGCGGGTGGTGTATCAACGTTGTTGATACCTGCGGATGCAGAAGGCGTGTCGAGAACTCAATTGGATAAGAAGCAGGGTTGGTGGTGTTCTGATACGGCAACCATTTATTTCGATGATGTGCGGGTACCGGTGGATCATCTGCTGGGGCAGGAGAATCAGGGCTTCAAGGTCATCATGAACAACTTCAATTCTGAGCGCATGGCGATGAGCGCGGCGATGGATGGCGCGGCACGTGTGTGTCTGGAAGACGCGGTAGCCTGGGCGCAGCAACGCAAAACTTTTGGCAAGCGCTTGGCTGATCATCAGGTAATTCGCCACAAAATAGCGGAGATGATGCGCCACATATACGCCACCCATGGGTATCTGGTTACGGTGTCGCGACAGATTGAATTGGGCAACGAAGATGCCGCAGCGATTGCGTTACTGAAAGTGCAGTGCAGTCAGACAATGGAGTATTGTGCGCGTGAGGCGATGCAAATTATGGGCGGCATTTCCTATATGCGGGGCAACCGGGTCGAACGTATGTATCGCGAGGTGAGGGTTAACGCCATCGGTGGTGGCTCCGAAGAAATTATGCGTGATCTGGCGGCTCGGCAGGTTGGTCTCTAGTTACAATACGAATAACCCTGGTAAATAAATAATGAAGCTATGGCATTGTCACGACGCGCGATCATTGCGGCCACTGTGGGCGCTGGAAGAGATGGGGCGGGAATACGAGTTGGAAATATTGCCGTTTCCACCACGCTTCTTTCAAAAGGAATACCTGTCGATTAACCCCTTGGGCACGGTGCCGTCTTTTGAGGATGGTGCGATTCAGATGACCGAGTCCACCGGTATTTGCCACTACCTCGCGGAACGATATGCGCCGGAACTTTCGGTGCCCAGTGACCACCCGGAATATGGCAGCTACCTGAACTGGATGTACCACAGCGATGCGACGTTAACCTTTCCGCAAACGCTCTACCTCCGCTATAAACTGTTAGAGCCTGAGGAGCGTCGCCAGCCACAGGTGGCGACTGATTACGCCAACTGGTATATCGCCAGATTGCGCTTGCTGGATGCGCATATTAAAGAGCGCGAATTCTTATGTGATGGACGCTTTACTATGGCTGATATTGCCATCACCTATGCGCTCTATTTGGGCGAATTAAATGGCTTTGCCGATCGCTATACTGAGCAGGTTAGAGCCTACCTCGCCGCAATGAAACAGCGCCCGGCATTTATCACTGCCATCGCCAGAACTGAAGGTTCCGACGTACCTTCTCTACTTAAATAATCCCGGAGCACCATGTTATTCACCGACGAACATCGCAGCATCGCTGACACGACACGCAAGATCATTGACAAAGAAATCAATCCGCATTGCGCGGAATGGGAAGAGGCCGGAATCTTCCCGGCTCGCGAGGTGTTTAAAAAGCTCGGTGATGCAGGCCTGTTGGGCATCACCAAGCCACAGGAGTACGGCGGTATGGCGCTGGATTACAGCTATCAGATTGCCTTTATTGAAGAACTCGGCGGCATCGATAGTGGTGGTGTGTCCATGGGCATCGGTGTGCAAACCGATATGGCGACCCCGGCGCTGGCCAAACACGGCAGCGACAGCCTGCGGGCGGAATTTCTAGCCCCGGCGATCAGCGGCGATTTGGTCTGCTCGATTGCCGTCAGTGAGCCGGGCGCCGGTTCCGATGTGGCCAGTATCAAAACCACGGCCCGCAAGGATGGTGACGACTATGTCATCAATGGCAGCAAAATGTGGATCACCAATTCCACCCAGGCCGACATTCTGTGCTTGTTGGCGAATACCGGCGATGGGCCGGCGCACAAGAATAAATCACTGATTATCGTGCCCACTGATACGCCCGGTGTGTCGTTTTCAGAACGACTCAATAAACTGGGTATGCGCTCGTCCGACACCGCGCAGGTGTTTCTCGATGACGTGCGTGTTCCTCAGGCCAATCGCATTGGTCTGGAAGGCTTCGGGTTTATGTACCAGATGGAGCAGTTTCAGGAAGAGCGCTTGTACGCGGCGGCGGGTAATCTGAAGAGTCTGGAAAAATGCATCGCACACACCATTGCTTACACGCGTGATCGCAAAGTGTTTGATAAGCCGGTGTTGGATAATCAAGTGGTGCGGTTTCGCCTGGCCGAGTTGCAAACTGAAATCGAGGCCTTGCGGGCACTGACCTACAGCGCGACCGAGGATTATCTCAGTGGTATTGATGTCACCACCAAAGCCTCGATGGCCAAACTGAAAGCCGGGCGTTTAAGTCGCGAAGTTGCAGACGCTTGCCTGCAATACTTCGGTGGCATGGGGTATATGTGGGACAACCCGGTAGCGCGAGCCTACCGCGATGGGCGATTGGCCTCCATTGGCGGTGGCGCAGACGAAGTCATGCTGGAAATTATCTGCAAGAAAATGGGTACAGCACCACTTAACAATTAAACATTCTCTCTGCCCCCAGTCGTTCTCTGGACAATTAATCGACCCTAATTAAGGAACACCATCTGCATGCCTGCCGCCGCGCCTCTTCAGACCTCGCCAGCGCGCAACGCCAACTGGTTATTGGCGTTGCTGATCCTGGTTAATGTACTGAACATGGTGGATCGTAATCTGATATCCAGTTTCGGCCCCCAGATCACAGCAGACCTTAACCTGACTGACACCCAGTTCGGCTATCTGACCGGCTTGTTGTTCGTATTTTTTTATACCGTCATGGGTCTGTTTGTAGGGCGCTTGGCTGACACCACGCACAGACCCCGTTTGATTGCTGCAGGCCTCGCGTTGTGGAGCTTGCTGACGGTGGTTTCCGGTGTCGCAAAAAACTTCCTGCATATCGCGGTTGCGCGGATGTTTATCGGAGTCGGTGAAGCCTGTCTATCGCCCGCATCCATGTCGATGCTGTCGGATACCTATCCTCAGCAAAGCCGCGGTCTGGCGGCGGGTCTTTACTATCTGGGTTTGCCCTTGGGGGCGGGCGCCAGTTTTATTATTGCCGGCGTATTTGGCCCGACGCTTGGCTGGCGAAATTGCTTTTATATTCTCGGCGCGCTGGGCCTGTTTCTGGTGCCGGTGATGCTGTGGCTGCGCGATCCGCCACGCGGTAGCTTCGATGCCCCACAACCTGAGGCGCAACTGGCTGCTAATGTGCGGGAGTCGTTGGCTCAGGTCTGGCAGGTGTGCCGCAGGTCGCCGGCGCTGGCCTGGGCCATGATCGGCGCGGTGTTTATGCATTTGCCCATCGGCTCGGCCCAATTTGTGCAGCTTTGGCTGGTGCGTGAGCGGGGCTTCGAGGCCTCTGAGATCGCCATTACCTATGGTGTCTTGTTTATTGTATTCGGCATCATTGGTTCGCTCATCGGTGGGGTCTTGGGCGACTGGTATCAGGCCCGCTTCCGCGGCGGTCGCCTGCGCTTTTTTGCAATCTATCTTCTGGTAACCACACCGTTGATTATCAGTTACCGTTTCGTGTCGCCAGAGTCACCACTTTTTTATATCGCCATGTGTGTGGGTTTTATGAATTTCATGGCATTTTTCGGCCCGGTCTACGCAACGGTTCAGGATCTCGCGCCTGCCAAGCTGCGGGGAATTACCACTGCGGTGCTGATATTGATGTCGAATTTAATTGGCTTGGGGCTGGGTGCGGTGGCCACAGGCATATTGAGCGATGTCTACAATCAAGCCGGTGTGGTTGACCCGCTTACCTGGTCTTTGCTGACCGTTGACACGCTGGCGGCGTTCACCATTGTGTCATTTTTCGTCGGCGCTCATTACTGGCAAAAAGAGCGTGACGCGATTGCTGGGTAGCAGGACAGGGGTGGGCATTGTGTTTATCGACGACGATAATAGACAATATGTTTTCTATGTCGATTCGGGAGAGCAGGCCATTGGCGTTGCACGCCTTGTTGGACGCTAATTTTGGCACTATGACGAAAAACGGTGATTTGACAGACAAATGTTCCAAATAAGGGTCTCAAAAGTGACATGAATCCCGCATATTTCCTTGATATGAGGCAGGCCTGAGTCCACAATACGGCTCACTTGGCCATACTCGTTTTTCCGGCCATAGATAAACCCCTTTTACTCACAAAAATGAGGAGAAAATCCAAATGACTCGTTTCATTAACTTGCGCGCTCTGATCGCCGCGATGCTTGGTTTTGCCATGCCGTTCGCTGCTTCAGCACAATTAGAAGAGATTGTGGTAACTGCGTCAAAACGTTCCGCCACCCTGCAGGAAATCCCCATCGCGGTTTCCGTAACACCGGCCGACGTTATCGAAAAAGCTGAAATTAAAGATCTGGCAGACCTGCAAAGCGTTGTGCCTTCTTTGAAAGTAAATACGCTGCAGAACTCAACCAACACTAACTTCTCAATTCGAGGTTTTGGTAACGGTGCAAACAACCCGGGCATCGAGCCGTCAGTGGGTGTTTTCATCGATGGTGTATACCGTTCCCGTTCTGCGTCACAGATTACTGACCTGCCAAACCTGGAGCGCGTCGAAGTTCTGCGTGGCCCACAAAGTACGCTATTCGGTAAAAACGCATCTGCCGGTGTCATCAGCATTGTTACCGCTGAGCCGACTGGCGAAGCCGCCGGAAGAATCTCCTTCACGGCAGGTAACTTCAATCAGAAGATTGTGCGTCTTCAGGGTGAAGGATCACTGGGCGACAACACAGCATTCGCTGTGTCGGCTAACTCCAATACCCGCGACGGTTACTTTAAAAACCTGGAAACCGGTAGCGATATCAATAACCGTAATCGTCAAGCAGTGCGTGGCCAACTGGTATGGAATGGCGACGTCAGCAAGGTGCGCCTGATCGCGGATTACGACCAGATTGACGAAGAATGCTGTGGCGTGATTAATCTGTTTCAGTCCCCACTGGAAGTGTTTGTTAACAGTCAGACTGGCGCACGCGTTATTCCTAACGACCAACAGGCTCTTAGCGCTTTTCAAAACACCGATCCGGTGAACAGAATTGACAACGGCGGCTTGTCGCTGCAGTGGGATCGCGACTACGACAATTTCACTTTGACCTCGATTTCTTCATATCGTACCACTGACTCCTTTTCCAGCATTGATGCGGACTTTTCGACCGGTGATTACATTCGTAATGACATTACCACTGAAATCGATACGCTGACGCAGGAAATTCGCTTAACCTCTAATGGCGGTGGCGACGTTGACTGGATGGTCGGCGGTTTCTATTTCAACGAGTCAATCGATTACATTAATGACCTGCCTTACGGTAATGATTTCCGTGGCTTTGTTGATGCTCTGGCATTCGCCTCAGGCGCGCCACAAAACATCTTGGCAGGCCTGGAAATCCAATTCGGTTTGCCGCCGTTCCGGGCGTTCTTCCCGAACTCCGGAGCCATTACCGAAGTAGCTGATCTGGAGAATGATGCCTATTCATTTTTTGGTTCATTCGACTGGCATATGACCGACCGCTTGACCGCGACTTTGGGCTTGAACTACACCAAAGACGAAAAAGAAGCACAGGTTCGTCAGGTTAATCGCGATCTGTTCTCGTCACTGGATTTCGTCCAGATTGGTGGTGGCTTGATCTTTCAACAATTGGTTGGCGCGGGCGTTCCACCAGCGGTAGCGGCCGGTCAGGCTGCGGCGCTGAGCACAACTGCGGCGAACCCCTTGCTCGGCTTGCAGGCCATTCAGTTCCTGCCGCCGTTCCAAGACTTTCCGAATCCGGTTGAAGATGGCAAAAGCGATGACGATGAGTTGACCTATAACTTCCGTCTGGCTTATGACGTCAACGACAGCGTTAATATCTACGGCGGTATCTCAACTGGTTTTAAAGCCACATCCTGGAACCTGAGTCGCGACGCCAAGCCGACCGCAGCGGACCTTGGCCGTCTGCAAGCCCTAGGTATTGCGCAGCCGAATCTGGTTACCGGTACACGCTTTGCTGACCCGGAAGAAGCTACTTCGGTGGAGCTTGGCTTGAAAGCCCGCTTTGACAAAGGGGCTTTGAATCTCGCAATTTTTGATCAGGAAATCAAAGGCTTCCAGTCCAATATTTTCGGTGGTACTGGGTTCAACCTGGCGAATGCTGGTAAGCAATCTACTAAGGGTGTGGAGTTCGATTTAACCTACTACCCAAGCGAATCGCTGCAACTGACCTTGGCCGGTACTTTCCTTGATGCCAAATACGATGATTTTGATAATGCCAGTGTCGCGGATTTCATTCCCGGCGTTGGTTTGGTTCAAGGCGTAGGCGGTCTATCTGGTGAAATGGTTAACGGTGTGCCGGAAGTGGCCCTTGCGGCCTCTGCGACTTACGACTTCATGATGGGAAATCTTGATTCGTACTTCAGAGCGGATTACCAATACGACGAAGAAGTGCAAACTAACGACAATATTCCCGCACAGTTTTCCTCAATCAGTTTCAAGAATTTGAACCTGAGTCTGGGTATGACTACCGAAAACGGTCTCTCTTTTACCCTTTGGGGTCGTAACGTTACTGACCACGATACTGTGACCACAGGTTTCCCGACCGTGGGTGGAACACGGGGTATCTTCGGTTACCGTAATCAGCCGCGTACCTATGGCGTGACCATTACAAAAGACTTCTAAGTATGGCTTTTGAGAGCCCGGCCTAACCGCCGGCTCAAAAAAACCGGTGTCGGGTTCGCCCACACCGGTTTTTTTTGCCCAATGAAAGCGCGTTCGATTGTAGGCCCGAACGGATTAAGCGCTACTCAATTGAGGTGGTTAACTGGGCCAGCAATTTGTTAGTGCGTGCGATACGATCTTGCATGTGTTGCTCCGCACTGGTCTCGCTGGCAAGTCGTCGCAGTGCTTCAAAGGCGCGTCTAAATTGCGCGGCTTCCTCATCCTGAAGTCGCACAATCCAGTGATCCAGATAGGCTAGACCGTAGGGGCAGGCAAAAAAATCGGCATTGGCATTTAACAACCCTTCGGTGGAACCCATATTCAGATTCGCATCGGTCAGTGCACCGGAGCGGAATATTTGCCCCAATGCGATTTCGTAGACTCGATCGGCGATAAAGTAGTCGTCAATGGTGGCGTCGGCGGGCCGATACAACACGCGCGCCATGGCTGCATCGGGGTTCTCACCAAACAGCGCCATCTGGCGGTTATTACTGGATTCCACCGCGCTGTCGAGAAATTCGGCGGAACTGATCTTGTTGGCTTGCTGAATTTGGAAGGCCACCATAACCAGGCCCAATAGAATGCCGATGTTGGCGGCAATTTGTAATTTATTGTTCATGGCAGAGCTCAGTATCCGCGTTGCAGGTCAACAATATTATATACCTGCTCGCCTTGCGCCAGCCGCCGCAGGTTTTCTTTCATAAATACCCAGCGCCGGGCACTGGTTTCCGCCGTGAACGAGCTGTTATGCGGGGAAATGAAGACATTGGGCATCGCCCAAAGTTCAGATTCTGCCGGTAATGGCTCGGGATCAGTCACGTCTAAGGCGGCGGCTTTAATGGCGCCGGATTTCAACGCTTCGATAAGCTCCGCCTGCTGTACGCTGCCGCCGCGGCCGACATTTATGAATAGCCCGTGTTGGGGCATGGTGTTGAAAAACGCTTTATCAAACAGGCCGCGGGTTTTGTCGGTAAGCGGCGCCGCGTTGACCACCACGTCGGCACGCGCAGCTAATTCAAGTAATTCATCCGCCAGGCCAACATAGTCTACGTAGCCTGGTCCTTCACGGGAGCTATTGCGCGTGGCCAGTACGGTCATGCCCAGACCCTTGGCGCGCCAGGCTATCTGTTTGCCGATGCCACCCAGACCCACTATCAATATGGTTTTTTTATTCACCTCAACCGCCGGTTTCAAGCCACTGTTGTAGCCCAGCCAGTTGCGCTCCTGCTGAGCCCGGTAGTAATCCAGAAAATTTCGCTGCATCATAAACATGCTGCCGATCACCCATTCAGCAATTCCCGGGCCGGAGGTGGCCGCACCATTAGCCACAATAACGCGGTCATTATTAAACTGTTTGTTGGCGACACAGCCTTCCACCCCGGCACTGAGGTTTTGAATCCAACTGAGCTGCGGATAATCGCCATCCAAGAAGCTGCAAAAACCCACCAGCGCCTCTATCTCCGATTCCTGCGCGCGCAGGGCGGCAGGCGATTCAACAAAAACCAGTTCCGTGTCTAAACCTTCGCCCAGCCAGGTGTCGAAATTCTCGACCGCCTGCAGCTTGTAAAAATTCGGCACTACCACATAAATTTTCCTGGGTTTTCGCCAGCGCTTATCCGCGGCGATTTTTTGCTCGGAAATTTTGGGGGCCAATTCCGCCACCACCGATTCAACGGTGGGTATTTCACCTGAGTGACTGATCAGAGGAAGCAGCAAGGTGGCGAGTATAAGTAGTGGTTTCATTAGAGTGTGCGGTTAAGTTTGCTTGGTTCGAGGCCATAGTAGCCAGCAAGCTTTCAGCTTGTCCAGCGATATACCCCTGCCATTGCCTTAAGCATTGAACTGGTCGCTATGTCAGGGGTATGATTTGCCCTCCAAAAAGAAAAACCAATGTGGCGTTGCAGGTGTCTCAACCGGGAACCCACGATACCACCCCTTAAAACCGTCCTGGAGGATCGATCATGAAGACCAAAGCCGCAGTTGCCTTTGCCGCCGGCAAACCCCTTGAAGTTGTAGAGGTTGATTTACAGGGCCCCAGACCAGGAGAGGTACTGGTGGAAATCAAAGCCACCGGCGTGTGTCATACCGATGCTTTTACCCTGTCCGGCGACGATCCCGAAGGCGCATTTCCCGCGATTCTCGGCCACGAGGGCGCTGGTGTGGTGGTTGAAGTGGGCGAGGGTGTGACCTCGGTACAGCCGGGTGATCATGTTATCCCTCTCTATACTCCGGAATGCCGTGAGTGCGATTTTTGCCTGCACCCGAAAACCAACCTATGCCAGAAAATTCGTGAGACACAGGGTGCCGGCCTGATGCCGGATGGTACCAGCCGCTTTTCACTGGATGGTGAGCCGATCCTGCATTACATGGGCTGCTCAACCTTTTCGAACCATACGGTGCTGCCGGAGATTGCGGTCGCCAAGGTTCGCAAAGATGCACCATTCGATAAAATTTGCTACATCGGCTGTGGTGTCACCACGGGTGTGGGTGCGGTGGCTTTCGATGCCAAGGTAGAGCCGGGCTCCAATGTGGTGGTCTTTGGGTTGGGCGGTATTGGTCTTAATGTCATCCAGGGTGCGCGCATGGTGGGCGCCAATAAGATTGTCGGCGTGGACCTCAATGACAGCAAAAAGGGTCTGGCAGAGGCCTTTGGAATGACCGACTTTATAAACCCGTCGGAAGTGGACAATGTGGTCGAGGCCATCATCGATGTAACTGGCGGTGGGGCAGATTATTCATTCGAATGTATTGGTAATGTAAACACCATGCGTCAGGCTTTGGAGTGCTGTCATAAAGGTTGGGGCGAATCGGTCATCATCGGTGTCGCTGGCGCTGGGCAGGAAATATCCACGCGGCCGTTTCAATTGGTTACCGGCCGAGTTTGGCGTGGTACAGCGTTTGGCGGTGCTCGCGGCCGCACCGACGTGCCAAAGATTGTTGATTGGTACATGGATGGCAAAATTAATATTGACGACCTGATCACGCATACCATGCCGCTGGATGAAATTAATAACGCCTTTGACCTGATGCACGAGGGCAAGTCGATTCGCTCCGTGGTGATGTATTAGGTGACTGCTCCAATGGAACAGCTCAGCGAGAATAAGATTTTCGGCGGTCGGCAACTGCAGTTTCAACATACCTCGTCGACGGTAAATTGCGATATGCAATTCTCGGTCTACCTGCCACCACAGGCCGAAGTTGGCAAGGTGCCGGTGTTGATGTGGTTGTCGGGGTTAACCTGTACTGATCAGAATTTCGTCACCAAAGCTGGCGCACAGCAATTTGCTGCGGAGCATGGCATGGCGATTGTTTGTCCGGATACCAGCCCGCGCGGCGACGGTGTACCGGATGATCCCGATGGGAGTTGGGATTTTGGCTTGGGCGCTGGGTTTTATGTAAATGCGACCCAGGCACCCTGGGCTGAGCATTACCAGATGAATGATTATGTGGTGAAGGAGCTGCCTGCATTACTGGCAGCAAACCTGCCACTGGATTTTAACCGGTTGGCGATTTCCGGGCACTCCATGGGCGGTCATGGTGCTCTCACCATCGCTTTGCAAAACCCGGGTATGTTCCGTTCGGTGTCGGCATTTTCGCCCATCGTATCGCCCATAAACTGCCCTTGGGGAGAGAAGGCGCTGGGCAATTATCTGGGCGCAGATAAGTCGGCCTGGGCCGACTATGATACCTGCACACTGGTCGCCAAGGACGAGCAGAAACTGCCCGTGCTGATTGATCAGGGTTCGGCTGATAATTTTCTGGAGCAGGAGCTCAAAACAGAATTGTTGGTGGAGGCGAGCAAGCAAGCCGATTATCCGATGCAGATCCGCTATCAGGATGGTTATGATCACTCTTACTTTTTTATCGCTACCTTTATCGGCGAGCATTTGGATTTTCACGCGCGGCATCTTTGGTCGTAGTTTTAATGAAAGCTGGTAAATTGCGAGCGGTCGGGCTGGTCCGGACCGCTATCTTGCTGCCGATATTTGTAGCTGGCCCGGCCGCTGCCAAACTGGAAGCTGGCCGGATCACGCTTGAAAATGCTGCCCAGCGAATCCAGCAGGGGCCAGACGCCACTGGCGGTATTGACGATTGGTACCTTAGCAACGGCACTCTCTGTGCGGTGATTTCCGATGTGCCGCATGAGTCTGAATTTTCAGACCGGGGTGGGGTGCTGATCGATCTAGGCTTCTGCGATCGAGCCGATGATCACTATACGCACTCGCAGGATTTGCTTGGCTCCAGCAACCGACCGCTGGACGCGCAGTCGATCTCGGCCAAGGCAAACGCGGACAGCGCTTCTGTGGTGGTTCAGTCAAGTAATCGCGGCGTGCATATGCAGACCACTTATACGCTGGATCGTGATATCCCCACACGGCTGCGAATCAGTAAATCCCTGACTCTGGATGAGTCTGCCGATAATGACTTCAATTACCTAACGCCGTTCTGGTTCAACTATAAATCGCTGGAACCCTTTGTGTTCTCCTCGCGCGATCTCGGTCGCAATCATGGTTTTAACAATGAAGATTTCGTTAACCGTGGCGCGAAGTCTATGCGTGCTGCAGCGCACAATGCCGACACTCTGGTGTTGCCCAGCCCGCCCGATGCCGAGGCGCCCATCGCCTATGGCTGGCATCTCAGCTCGGCCACCAGAACTTCCGGCGCTGAGACTTACCCCTTACCGGCCTTTGTGCTGGCCGATAACCAATCCAATGCGTTCTTCGTTTTGGCGGATTCGTTTTATATTGGTGATGGCAGTCAGATTGGCTTATTGCAGTTGTTACAGATCCCACTGCTGAAAATACAGCCCGATGACTCGCTACTGATAGAGGAACAACTTTATGTAGGCAATCGAGCCGACGTCGCCTCGATTACTGATCAACTGATGACAGGCGGGGTGATGGTTACGGGTCGCCTGCCAAGCCCAGCGTCGGCCCTGCATATTGAGCTGCCGGATGGTACTCCTGTCACCTTTATCAGGCCGCAGGATGATGGTCGTTTTAGTGTTAAGTTGCCAGCCGGCGACTACCAATGGCGGCTGCGTGGCAGCGCCAACCGTGTCCACAGCGGCGTGTTTAAGGTGGCGCGCGATACTCACGACCTGGGCTTATTGAGTTTGCCCAAAGCGGCCCGGGTGAATTTACCACGCGGCGCGCCTATGCGGCTGGTGTTCAGAGGCCAGAATGGTACCCCTGACCCTGATTTTGATGACCGCCTGACAGACTTTTCGGTGAATGACGATGGCGGTGTGCGACGCCGCGAAAAAGTGTCGCAGGTTTTTCTGGCCGGGATTGACAGCGATAGGCCGGCAGTCAATTTAGCGGCTGGCGATTATCGAGTCTATGCCACACGGGGGCCAGAATTTTCCCTGCCCACCGCTGATATAAGCGTCAAAGCAGGTCAAGCTCTGGACCTGGAAATTGATGTGCCTGAGCGCGTGGTGAATACGCCAGGCTATATCGCGGCCGACCTGCATGTGCATTCTGGTTTGAGCTTTGACAACACCTTCTCCACCAGCGAGCGGGTGCGCAGCTTCGTCGCCGAACACGGTGAAGTTATGGTGTCCAGCGAGCATGACCGGCCCACGGATTTTGCGCCCTTGATAGAGGCCATGGGCGTGCAGCAGGCAATTACCTCGATTGCGGCGGTGGAGATGACCAGCATTGTCTCCAGTGCGTTTAATCCCAACACCGGCGGGCATATGAATTTTTTCCCGGTGCAGCCGCAGCCCTTGCAGTTCCGCAATGGCATGATTAACCACGAGAACAAACGGTTGCGCGATATTATGCATGCGTTCAGGGAGCGGCATCCGGATGTGATTGCCCAACTGAACCATGCCCGATTAACGCTGGCGTTGAGCGGTGAGATTCCATCGAACTATAAAGAATTGATTGAAAACGGAGAATATCTCGATCATATGGGCGTGGCAGCCTACCCCTATAATCCCAGCCAGCCACTGCACACTCACCCCAATAATAGCTTGTTGGAACAACACCCTGAGACGGGCGTGCGCGATATTGATTTTGATGCCATGGAGGTCATGAATGGCGGTGGCAGGCATTATCGGGAACGAATTCATGCGCTGCGCAAAGACTGGATGTCGTTTCTGTTACAGGGCTACCGCATCACCGGCACCGCCAACGGCGATTCGCACAAGGCGGTGCAACAGGTGGCCTTGCCGCGCACCATGGTGGCGGTGCAGGGCGATGAAATTGCGAGCTTTAATCAGGCTGAATTTCTTGCCGCGCTACGTGCTGGCAAGGCCTACGGCACCACCGGGCCAATGCTCGATATTGACCTGAGTGGGGTAGGCATGGGCGAAACATTTAGTGGGCCACAAAGTGTCTTGAAAATCAGCTTGCGACGAGCCGACTGGGTCAGCGTTGAAACGCTGGCCGTGCAGATTAATGGACAGTCTGTAAAAACCTGGCAGGTTGGCGCCCAAACTGAGTTTGAGCTGCCTATTAATGTGAATGAAGACTCCCTGATTACCGTTGAAGCGGAAGGCCCTGCGTCACCAGCCTACTCAGCAATTTATCCCGATATCAATCCCTATGCTTTTAGTAACCCTATATATATTGATGCAGATGCCGACGGTGAGTGGCAAGCCCCCGGCTTGCCCCAGTGAAACAGGACACGCGGTTTAGGCCAGCAAGGTACGGTTTCGCTCTAAATCGGGCTGAAAAATGGGCAAAACGCCTATAAAAATCCGTATTTACGCTTGCGTTAGTAAATGATAATCATTATCATTTGCATTAACAAACGCAATAACAGCTGATTATTTCTGTGAATAAGACCGAAACCAACTCAATGTGGAGTATCAACCAGGGCGCCAAAGCCCGGGTTAGTGGCTTTGTTGGTGTGTCTGCGGCGTATATCAAACGCATGCGTGAAATCGGCTTGGATGTCGGTGCAGAAATCATCTGTGTTAACCGGCCGCCCTTCTCGGCGCCGCGTCAATTCCAGATTTGCGACGGTGTATTTTCCCTGGATAAGGAAATCGCCGACTCCATTCAGGTCGCTCCCTGCTAACCAGCCTGTCTGTACGCTTCGCTATAGCGCTCTATAGCTCTTACGTTTCAAGTAAGTACGTTTCAAGTAAGCTTCAAGCAAATATCATGCACCCATTGATTTCGCCGTGGCATCGCGCTGAGGTTTTATTGTGAGCAACATTCTGGTCGTCGGTAAACCAAACTCGGGTAAAAGCCTGCTGTTCAACCGGCTGACCGGCGTTACCCAAAAAGTATCCAATTTCCCCGGCGTCACGGTGGAGATTAAATCCGCTTCGTTTCGCAAACACCAACTCATTGATTTCCCCGGCACCTATTCACTCGACCCCTTAACCAAGGACGAGAAAATCGCCGTCGATCAATTTATTGATTCGATCAGTAATAAACGGGTCAAGGGTGTGCTGTGCATGCTGGACTCAACACGCCTGGAGCGTAGCCTGGTTTTTGCCTTGCAAGCACAGAAGGTGGCGCTGCTGGCCGGCGTGCCGGTGGTGTTTGCCCTGAATATGATGGACCAGATTGAACTCATCGGTGAAACCGTCGACGTAGCGGGGCTGCAACGTGATCTTGGCTGCAAGGTGTTTGCCATTTCCACCCGGCTCAATCAGGGCTTAAATGAATTGTCCGACGCACTGGATCAAATGGCGACCCACCCCGAGAAGTTTCTGCCCGAACCTATGCCCAACCTTGAGTTTGACCCGATCCACCGGGCTCACGAACTGCACGAGGTGTATGGCGCCAGCGTTGAAAAATTGCTAAAAACGCAAAACCGTCTGGATCGGTTCTTTCTATCCGGCGCTGGTGGTGGCGTGGCCTTTGTGGTGATTATGCTGCTGTTGTTTCAATCAATTTTCACCTGGGCGGTACCGTTAATGGATGCGGTCGAGGCTGGCATTGGCTGGCTCAGCGGTGTGGTCACCACCAACATGGCCGATGGCATGGTCAAAGACTTTCTGGTTGATGCCATGTTTGGCGGAGTGGGCTCGTTCCTGGTGTTCGTGCCGCAGATTATGGTGCTGACCTTTATCATCGGCTTGCTGGAGGACAGCGGTTATCTGGCTCGCGCCTCGGTCATCTGCCATCGCGGTTTAAGTCGCGTAGGTTTGAGTGGCATGAGTTTTGTTCCCTACCTGTCGGGTTTCGCCTGCGCGATTCCCGCTATCTTCGCGGCGCGCACCATTGCCTCGCCACGCCGCCGCTTGTTAACGATTTTGACCATTCCGCTGATGTCGTGTTCGGCGCGCCTGCCGGTCTACAGCCTATTGATTCTGGTATTAATTCCGCCCGAAAAAATTCTGGGTGGATTGATTGATTTGCGTGGGCTGGTGTTCTTTGGTCTGTATATGCTGGGGATCGTGGCGGCATTGTTTGTATCTGCCATGCTGGCCAAGTTCGCGGTGCGCAACGAAGACGATGTGCCGTTTATCCTGGAACTGCCCCCCTATCGCCTGCCCACCTGGAAGCCACTGATTCAGCGCGCTTTAAACAGCGCCAAAGCGTTTATCAGCAAGGCTGGTCACATCATATTTGCCATTACGGTTATTGTCTGGGTGCTGGGTTATTTTCCCAATGGCGCAGGTAATCTGGATAACTCTTACCTGGGTTGGATGGGGCAATTGATCGAACCCATTTTTGAGCCCTGGGGATTAGACTGGCGCTACGGGGTGGCCATTCTGGCCTCATTTGTGGCGCGCGAAGTGTTTGTCGGCACCCTGGGCACCATGTATGGCATCGCCGGGGCGGAGGAAAATATCGCTGGCCTGGCGGCTAACATTCAAGCGGATGGCATCTCGCTGGCCTCCGGTATGGCACTGCTGGTGTTCTATGTTCTTGCCCTACAATGCGCCTCAACACTGGCGGTGATGCGGAAAGAGGTGGGTAACAATTTAATTCCGATCTATGCCTTTATCGGTTATTCAATGCTGGCTTATGCGGCCGGGTCTGTTACCTATTGGCTGATTGCGTAACCGGCTATTTAATATTGTTGTAAACCGTAGCCATAGGGGAATAGCGCGCGCTCATCGCCAATTTCTAAGGGCAGGTCGGCGGCTTTTTTGGGCCAGACCAGCGGCAGCCGACCACGCGGCGTGAACCCATCCGACCCGAATAAGAAATCGGCTACGCCAGTGCCTTCCGAGCCGGGCAGCCAGGCTGCCACAAAGGCATCGCTTTGCTCGAACTGGTCGCTTATCTCCAGAACCCGGCCGGAAATGAGCACCACGACCAACCGGTCCGCGCGCTGAGCACAGTCTTTTACCATCTGTTTGTGTGCATCACTTAGCCATAACTCGTCAGTATCGCCCAAGGCTTCGGCATAGGGCTGTTCGCCGACCACTACCACGGCGGTACCGGTTGGTGAGTTTGCTGGGCAACCCTCAGCATGATACGTCGCGTCAGGTGCTACTGCGCGCACTGCGTCATAAATGGTGGTCGCGCCACGGTAACTTTCAGTTTGGCCTTGCCAATGAATGCTCCAGCCACCACTTTGCAAGCCGGAGTTATTGCCGTGTGGCCCTATCACGGCGATTGAATCTTTGGCCTTGAGTGGCAGGGCCTGGTTTTGATTCTTTAGCAATACCAGCGATTCTCGTACTGCCTGGCGAGCCACCGCGCGATGTGCTTCGCTGCCAACCAGAGGCGCGTGTTCGGCTTTGGCGAAAGGGTCGTTAAACAAATCCAGCTTGAACTTCAGCTCCAGGATTCGGCGTACCGCGTCATCGATGCGTGCCATCGGCACTGTGCCGTCTTCGACCGAAGCTCGCAGCTCGCTGATAAAACGCTCGTGGTTGCCGGGCTGCATGGCCAGATCAATGCCGGCGTTGATGACGGTGTGCGGTGCGCCAAAACGCAGGCCGCCGTCCCAGTCGGTCATCACCATGCCAGTGAACCCCATCTCGCCTTTGAGTACATCCGTCACTAACTGTCGGTGCTGATGCATGTTAATACCGTTAACGGAATTAAAGCCCACCATGATGGCCGCCACACCGGCATCAACCGCGGCCTGATAGGGTGGTAAGAGCGTTTCACGCAGCAGTTCTTCATTGACGATGGCATTGCCACCTTCGACGCCGCCGCTGGTCGCGCCATCCGCCACAAAATGCTTAGCCGTGGCCGCTACCGTGTCGCGTCGCGCCAGGTCCACGCCCTGCAGTCCACGAATGGCCGCTAGCCCAGCCTCGCGGGTAAACTCTGGTTCCTCGCTATAGCCCTCATACACGCGGCCCCAATGTTCGTGTTTGGGCATGGCGATACAAGGTGCGAAACTCATATTGAAACCGGTGCCCAAGGACTCCAGTGCGGTAATTCTGGCGGCCTGTTCGATCAGGGTGAGATTACGCGTAGCGCCCATACCGATGTTGTGCGGGAAGATGACCGCCCCTGCAAAAGTATTTTGCCCGTGCACCGAGTCCACGCCGATCAATAATGGAATACCAAGCCTCGAGTTTAAGGCAGCTTGCTGGAAGCGGTTAAAGTGTGCGATCCATTCCTCTGTTGTCTCGCCGGGAAAGGGGCCTTCAGTGTGAATAACCGAGCCGATGCCAACGTCGCGCACAATTTCCGGGCTGACCCCGTTGTGCCAGATGGATTGCGTCATTTGGCCGAGTTTTTCATCCAGCCTCATGACTGCCATCAAGGCAGCTATTTTGTCGCTTTGAGTGTCATGCTGGCAAAGGTCGATTTGCGCCGTTCCCCAGTGACACAATGCACTTCGCTGGGCGTCGGAGTGCGGTGGAACGCTGGCACAACTCGCCAGCAGAGTGGTGCTGACAAGCGCCACCGTAATCGCTCGAACGCGGCTCACGGCTGCCAGACTTCGTGTTTGACCCAGTCGACCTCCATCACCCAGGTTTTTTGCATGGCGGCGTCATTGATCTTGGCAAAATTAAGAATTGCAAACATGGGCTCGGGAAACGTTGCTCCCTGCTGGGCATTCCGATAGATCTCTTGTCCATCCAGACGATACACCAGATCACCATCCAGCCACTCCACGGAATACTCATGATACTCCCCCAGATCAGCGGCCTGCACATGCATCATGGACTGCCAGTCACCGCCATCGCAATAGCCCTTGCTTTTAATCATCCGAGCTGTGTAATGGTCGGGGCCACCATCAGAATGGTGTTCAAAAATATCGATTTCACCCGACCCCGTTAATGGCCAGCACACCGTTTCATCGGGTTCCTGTACGGGCGGTTCGTTGTTCAATGCGCCCAGAATCCACCAGGCAGGGAACATGCCTGCCTGACCACTGTCGGGCACCCGCAGTCGGGCGGTCCATTTGCCCCGCACAAATTCCTTTCGGTTTTTCGAAGCGATACGCCCGGCCACATACTGAGTGGGCGGATGCTGCTTACCCCACTTATCGACATTGTCGCACTCGCGTGGCTCACCCAAATCAATGACTTTCAGTTTAATCGAGCCGTCACTGACTTCGCGAACACCATGCGCGTTGTCGGCGACATAGCATTGCTGTTCATTGTTGACCCACAGCAGTTGATCCTGCCAATTGTCGGGATTATACGAATCAAAGTCGTCGAAAAAATCCACTCGCCACCGGGCCTGAGCGGTTGGCGCAGTTGCGCAGGCCACTAGCAGACTGGCAAGAACGATTAACAGGGTTGTTTTTCTGGCGGGAGTCATACGAAGTCGAGTCAGGTTCTGTATTAAGTTGCTGGCACACCGTTGGCCAGCTCAGTTTCCATCTGACGGATCATTTTGGCATCGATCTTATAAAAGAATATCGCCACCGCACCCAGTATGGCTAGAATGGCCGGCAGCACGCTGAACATAAAACGAATGCCTTGCAATGACTCCTCGCTTTGCACCTCATTGGCGACAAAGCCAAACCAGCCGAGGATGATGCCAGCCAGACCGGCACCGACGGCCAGCCCCATTTTCTGGGCAAACTGCACGGTGGAAAATACCAACGCTGTGGTGCGGCGGCCCGATTTCCACTCACCATAGTCAGCACAATCGGCGTACATGGACCAGACCAATGCCGGCGTGGGGCCGATCACGAAGGACCCCAAACAGTTCACCAACACCATCAACCAGTATTGGTCCGGGGGAATCACATAAAAGGCGGCCATACTGGTCGCATTCAGCAGGGTCAGTGCGATCATCAGATGTCGTTTCTCAAAGCGCTCTGCCAAACTCTTGGTCAATGAAATCCCGGCGATCATGGCCATTAAGCCCAGTGACAGGAACACGGCGGTCTTGTCGAAAATTAGGAATATCGCCGTGCCGTCGTCGCCCACATAGTATTTGAAGTAGTACAACAGCGTGCCGTTGCGTACCGCGATGTTCATTAAGGTCACAATGGCCGACATAAACAGAACCAGCCAGGGCCCATTGCTGATCAGGGCTTTCAAGTCGAGCTTTACATTGGTGTGCTCGACTTTGGGTGTGACCCGCTCTTTGGTGGTAGCGAAAGTAACCCAGAACAATACCACCGAGATAACGGCGAAGATGATCATGGTGAGTCTGAACCCAGCGACCTCGTCGCCGCCGCCTAACAAGTTCTTCAGCGGCGTCACGAAGGTGCCGACCAACCAGGCTGCGGCAAAGGCGCAGATAAAGCGATAACTTGCGACTTTAGTGCGCTCGATCGAGGAGGGTGAGATGACGCCCATCAGTGCCGAGTAGGGCACATTAATGGCCGTGTATGACAACATCATTAGCGTATAGGTCACGTAGGCGTAGATAAGCTTGCCGGTGTCGGATAATTCCGGGCTGGCAAACATCAGGTAGCCGCACAGGCCATACGGTACCGCACCAAACAGGATGTAGGGCCGAAATTTGCCCCAACGTGATTTGGTCCGATCGGCGATCAGGCCCATCAACGGGTCGCTGGCCGCATCGACGACTTTGGTAATCAGGAACATGGTACCCACCGCCGCCGGTGCCAAACCAAAAATATCGGTGTAGTAATACAGCAGGAATATATTAAACACCTGAAAGAAAAAATTAGAGGCGGTGTCACCCAGGCCGTAGCCGAGTTTTTCTTTGAAGGAAAGTTGGTGGGTTGTCATAATTTTTATAATTTGTTGGCGGTTTGGCTTACGTCGCGACAGTTGTGTGGTCGCACGCGGATACGGATTCTAGCAGGCTGAGAGTAACTTGCTGCGGCAAATATACAAGCGCTGTGCGATTAACAGGACTTTCAATGCGGTGGGTGGGCATTTCCAATTCAGTCCACTTCGCCTCAAAGCCAGCCCCTTTTGTCCCATCGACATTGTCAGAATGGACAATCGGAGTATGGTTCGCCCTATCGGAATTAGAGCGCATTCAGTGCGCCTGAGAGATTGCTGATGACTTTTATTAAAGAGGAGACACTCACCATGGGGGATTCAACGGCGGCCAAAGTAGCTGATTTGCTATCGCAAATGGGCCTAGACGAGAAAATCGGGCAGATGAGCCAGCTCAATGGGGGCGGTGGGCATCTACCGGAATACCTGGCAGAAGCGATGCGTGCCGGTCAGGTTGGTTCTGTACTCAATGAAGTTGACGTTGAAATCGTCAACGAAATGCAGCGCATCTGTGTACAAGAGAGTCGCCTGGGCATCCCCCTGCTGATTGGACGGGATGTGATTCATGGCTTCAAAACCATTTTTCCGATTCCGCTGGGCCAGGCCGCGACCTGGGATCCGGAAACGGTTAAACAGGGCGCAGCGATCAGCGCCATGGAAGCGGCCGCTAAAGGCGTGAATTGGACCTTTGCGCCGATGATCGATATCACGCGTGATCCTCGCTGGGGCCGCATCGCGGAATCGCTCGGTGAAGACCCGTATTTGTGCAGTCAATTGGGAGTCGCCATGGTGAACGGCTTTCAGGGCGATGATCTGTCCGAGACCGGCTCGATTGCGGCTTGCGCCAAGCATTTTGCCGGCTATGGGGCGGCTGAGGGCGGGCGCGATTATAATACTGCCAATATTCCTGAAAACGAGTTGCGAAACGTGCACCTAAGGCCGTTTAAGGCTGCCGCCGATGCCGGAGTGGCGTCGTTTATGTCGGCATTTTGCGATCTGAATGGTGTGCCCGCTACCGGCAATCGCTGGCTGATGGATCAGTTGCTACGCAAAGAGTGGCAATATGATGGCGTGGTAGTCAGTGATTGGGAATCCATTGTCGAAATGACCGTGCATGGCTTTACCGCCGACGATGAAGGCGCGGCGTATGAAGCGGTCAGCGCCGGCATCGACATGGAGATGGCCAGCAGTTCCTACCGTGACCATGTGGAAAACCTGATGGCGCAGGGCAAAATCAGCTTGCAGCAGATCGACACCATGGTGGCTCGAATTCTGACCCTCAAATTTGATCTTGGATTGTTTGATAATCCCTACACCGACCCCGGACACTTTTCCGCACCGCTCAATCGCTCGCATTTGACTGCGGCCAAGGAAGCGGCCGTGAAAAGTTGCGTACTACTCAAAAACGAGCAGCGCATATTGCCGCTGAACAAGTCCGACACAAATTCCGTGGCACTGATTGGTCCGCTGGCTGATCAGCCTTACGAGCAACTGGGTACCTGGGTTTTTGACGGAAAGGCTAAACATAGCGTGACTGTGTTAGAGGGCCTGAAAGAACTGCTGGGTTCCGAAGTCACAGTGAATTTTGAGCCCGGATTGGTGTCTGCCCGCGAGACCAGTCGTGATGGTTTTGCCGCGGCTGTAACGGCGGCAGAGGAGTCTGATGCTGTGGTCATGGTCATGGGCGAGGAATCCTTTATGTCGGGCGAAGCACATTCGCGCGCGAATATTGATCTGCCGGGAATTCAGGAGCAGCTAATTGATGCGGTTGCGGCGGCGGGTAAGCCCATCGTTCTGGTGATTATGGCGGGCCGACCGCTGACCCTGGAACGCGTGGTAGAGAAAGTCGACGCACTGCTCTACGCCTGGCACCCCGGCACCATGGGTGGCCCGGCGATTGCAGACCTGTTGTTCGGCGTGGAATCACCGTCTGGGAAGTTGCCGGTCACATTCCCGCGAATGGTGGGTCAGGTTCCCATCTATTACTCACACAAAAATACTGGCCGCCCAGCGTCTGAGGAAACCTGCGTACGCATGGAAGATGTCCCGCTCGGTGCACCGCAAACCTCGCTCGGCATGTCTTCATTCCATCTGGATGCCGGCTTTAAGCCTTTGTTTCCATTTGGTTTTGGCCTGTCTTATGGCCGTTTTCAATATGTCAAAATAACTACCTCGCACCACAGTATCGCGCTTGGTGAGACCATTGATATTTTTGCCGACATAATCAACGCCGGCGCCCACCCGGCGGAAGAAGTTGTGCAATTGTATGTCCGAGACCTGGTGGCCAATGTCACGCGTCCGGTGAAAGAGCTGAAAGGGTTTCGACGTATTTTTCTCAAGCCCGGGGAACGCCAGCGCATCTGTTTTACCTTGCACACCGATGAACTCGGATTTTTCAATCGCGAGATGAACTATGTGACTGAACCGGGACAATTTCATGTTTGGATTGGTGGCAGTTCCGATGCATCGCTATGGGCTGAATTTGAAATTCACGAGTAAATATCTGGTATCAACATTTGGTTTGGACCGTTGCGTGCCAAACTGAAATAACTTCGGCTCGAGCCGGTTTGGAATAAAGCATGACTTCTCTTTTAAAATCTTCACACATCTCGCAACGCGTTGATGAACTCTTAGCGCGCATGACTCTGGATCAGAAAATCGGTCAGATGACTCAGCCGGAGCGCATGGCCTGCACACCGCAAGACGTAAAAGATTATCATCTGGGTTCGGTACTCAGTGGCGGCGGATCCTGCCCCGGTGACAACTTGCCGGCCGATTGGGTAGAGATGAACGATGCCTACTGGGCCGCGTCAATGGAGGCAGATGATGATCATCTGGCGATCCCGTTAATTTATGGCGTGGATGCGATTCACGGCAATAGCAATGTGCGTGGCGCCACTGTTTTCCCTCACAATATGGGCTTGGGCGCGGCTAATGATCCGGAGCTGTTAAAGCGCATAGCGCAGGCCACCGCGCGTGAAATTCTCGCCACCGGAGTAGATTGGACTTTCGCGCCAACGCTGGCGGTAGCCCAGGATTATCACTGGGGCCGTTGTTATGAGAGCTATTCGAAAAACTCGGATTTGGTAAGCGCCTATGCGGCGCCATTTGTCGCGGGTTTGCAAGATAATTTGGGTGACGATGCGGTGGTCGGCTGTGTAAAACATTGGGTTGGAGACGGTGGTACCACCAATGGCATTGATCAGGGCGAAACCACCTTGAGCGAAGAGCAGTTACGGGCTGTGCACATTGCCCCCTATCACCCGGCCATTGAGCAGGGCGTATTAACCATAATGGCGTCGTTCAATAGCTGGAACGGCGACAAATGCCACGGACATAAGTATCTACTGACCGATGTGCTGAAAGACGAAATGGGTTTCGATGGCTATATTATTTCGGATTGGGATGGCATTGATTATCTGTCAGAGGATTATTTTACGGCAGTCGGTCTGGGCGTAAACGCGGGTATCGATATGTTTATGGTGTCTGAAGACTGGCGTAACTTTATTGCTCATGTGCGCACCCATGTTGAGGCTGGCACAATCGCCATAAGCCGGATCGACGATGCAGTGCGCCGCATATTGAGCGTGAAAGTCGCCTTTGGCTTGTTTGACAAACCGCGACCATCCGAGCGCAAATGGTCTAATCACGCCAGCTATGGCGGTGTGGAGCATCGTGCCATCGCGCGTGAGGCGGTGCGTAAGTCACTGGTTTTACTGAAAAACGAAGACCAGACTTTACCGCTGCAAAATGATGCCAGAATTCTGGTGGCTGGTAAGAGTGCGCACAATCGCGGCCACCAATGCGGTGGCTTTACCGTCGCCTGGCAAGGGGTACGAGACAACGAATCAATCGAGGGCGGCACGTCTGTCTGGGAAGGAATTCAGGCTGTGGCCCCGAATGCGTCCCTGAGCGCCGATGGTCTCGGTCTTGATGCGTCCGCCGAACAGCATGATGTTGCGGTGGTGGTCATTGGCGAAACGCCCTATGCCGAAGGCATGGGCGACGTGCGCTCGGGCAATGATGTTATCGTGCAGGCCGGATCGCAAATCAAGGGCTTACTGAAAGTGTTAGAACCCTATGGTGATTCGCTGGAACTGGCACGCTCACACCCCGAAGATCTGGCGGTCATAAATAATATCCGGCGTGCCGGTGTGCCGGTGGTCGCGATTATGGTGTCCGGTCGCCCGCTGGTTATCAATCAGGAATTAGCGGAATCAGCTGCGTTTATAGCGGCCTGGTTACCGGGCTCAGAAGGTCAGGGTGTGGCTGATGTGTTGTTTGGTGAGTACGACTTTCAAGGTCGCCTGAGCTTTCCCTGGCCAGCGGCTGAACAGCCTGGCGATGCAGACGCCATTGAAAATGGCCCCTTGTTTCCGTTCGGGTTCGGCCTGAGCTACAAGGCGTAGTTTCGTTCAGATTGGCGATCCAGCGACCAGCAAGTTTCGCTGTCTGGATCAATCCTGTTTTAACAAGGCCTTGATTACTGATCGGTAGTTACGGCTAACTTTAATCCGATCAGCGCTACTTAGTTGCAGGAAATACTCGCCTTTTGGAAGCGGTTCAATATGTTCGATCCGCTGCAGGTTCACGATAGTACTGCGGTGCACTCGCTGAAAACACGGGTCGTTTAGCTGACTCTGTAACATCTTCATGGTGCTACGCAATATATGCGTCTGTCCCGCCGCATGGATGCACATATAATCGCCGGCAGCCTCGATCCAATCGATATCCGAATGTGGCAATAAGGTGATTTTTTTGCGATCGCGAATAATCAGCTTGTCAGAGGGAGGATCGTCTGTTCTCGCGTTGGCGTGAGATGTTTGCGACGCCTCCGATTTAGCCTGATCAATGGCCCGGATAGCGTCTTGCAGCGAACTGTCCACACCTCTGGTCTGCCCCTGCTTCGCGCGGCTTAGCGCTCGTTGTACACTGCGGCCAACCATGGCGGCATCAATGGGTTTTAGCAGGTAGTCCACGGCATGAATATCAAAGGCTTTAAGTGCAAACTGGTCATAGGCGGTAGCAAAAACCACCAAAGGAAGCTGATTTTCTGGCACGCGTTTAATGACGTCCAAGCCGTTTAACCCCGGCATTTGAATATCCAGAAACAGCAGATCGGGTCGCAGTTTATTGATCGCCTTAATTGCCTGGTCGCCGTTTCGACATTCCGCGACTACCTCTATCTCCTTGAATTGGGCTAAGTGTGACTGCAGCAAGTCCCGTGCCAGTGATTCATCGTCAACTATGATGGTGCGTAGTCTGCTCATGATGGTTACCTTGCTGCATGGGCGCCTTGTTCGCTGGTTTGCCAGGGAATTCTAATAGTCGTCTTTAAACCGCCACTGGAACTGGTGCAAAGGTCGAAACTGTAGTTCTGGCCATAAAAGGCATTAAGGCGTTCCACTGTGTTGCGCAAACCAATCCCCCGGCCATCGGCACTCTTTATCTTGCTCCTGCTTATCCCCTTGCCAGTGCCGGAATCACTCAGGGTTAACACCAGCGCGTTATCTTCAATTGAGCTACGCAGCTTGATGGTGCCGCCGGTCTCACTCTTGGCTACCGCATATTTCATGGAATTTTCAATTAGCGGCTGGAGTAGCAAGCTGGGGATTAATGCGGAGCGCGTATCGTCCTCTATATTGAAATCTATTTGCAGTCGATCACCAAAACGGGTCTTTTCAATTTCCAGATACATCAATAGAGCATCGACCTCACGGTGTAAGGGCAATTTGAGGTCGGGGTTGTTGTCCAGAGAATAACGAAGAAAGCGACTTAGCTGCACGATCATCTGCTGGGCGCGTTCAGGTTTACCCGTTTGCACCAATCCACTCATGGCATTGAGGGTGTTGAATAAAAAATGCGGGTTTAGCTGGTAGCGGAGCATTTTAAGTTGCGCGTCTTTGGTTTCTGCCTCAGCCCGTAAACGGCCTACTTGCTCGGCAGCTACATCGGCCTGAACTTCGGCTAGACGCTGGTGCTCCCGTTGCAGTAGATAAAAGTAGCGGCTGCCGTAATACAGGCTGCTCCAGCAAAGAAAGATAAAGAAGCCGGCGAAATACCATCCACCGAAATCCTCCCACACATGCGATTCACCGGTAAGCCATGCAAATGTCGCTACTCGAAACAGCGACCACAGCGTGGTTATGCCGACCACTGCAGCCAAGCTAATCAGTACTCTTGGTAACAAATGGAATGCCCAGGTGCGCAAATATAGGTAATGCAGCGGCACCGACAATAGCAGGCCAGCCAGACTTTGCAGAACGGTATGCCCCAGATGATGCCAGCTGGCGGCGCCATACCAGAGTGTCAGGCTGAGAAAGGTTATAGCCGCAACCCCGATCCAGAACGAGCATTGCAATACCCAAAAGTTGGCTAGAACCTCAGCGTGGGGCCTTGATTTTGAATGACTTCCTGAAAGGGTAGCGCTCATTTGTGTATTTATTTCTGCGGGTTTGCCCAGCTTAGCCGGTGGCCCATGCATTCTCCACAGGTGGTGCGATTTTGCGACCATTTAATTGTCGTGACCTAATTTGAACGATCAAATAACGCATTATTCGACAATTTAGTCGAGCCGCACTGCCCTGTTCTCCTATTTTACTGTGCGGCTTTAGAGCGCCCGGATTATCAGAATACGTTTTGCTGCAAAATTCTGAGTCTCAGCCTCCCAAGGCCCAAACAATTATAAATTGGCCGGTCTCGTGTGTTTGCGATGAGCCAAAACCAGAAAAATTCAAACCTTAGGAGATTTCAGCATGCTGAATACCATTGTCAGTCGGTTCGCATCACTACGTAATGCGAGCATTTTATTTATTTTAATCACGCTTGCCGCACCGATGGCGGTAATCCAGACCGCCGAGGCCAAAATGTCCTTCGATGCGGACGCAATGTTGATTGATGTAAAAAAGCTTAAAAAAGATCGAGCCCAGGAACGTGCAGACAAGCTGCATGAGAGAGCACTCAGAAAAGCCGGTTGGAAAAGAGTTTTCAAAGATGAATTCAAAGGCAAAAGGATTCGCGAGAAGAACTGGT
>JABDKW010000048.1 GCA_013002025.1 Gammaproteobacteria bacterium
CAGACAGGGGCGAGTCATACATTGCCTTTTGCCACTATGCGACTGAGTCTGTAACAAAAAGGCAAAAGGCAAGCCGCGACCCCGTAATCTAGAATCTAGCGCGGCATAGGTAAGTTGTATTACCTAATAAATGATTGCGTCTTTGCGGGCATGTCTCTAGCGCTTGTTGATCAAATTAGCCTGCGCTTTGGCGACAGGGTATCGGAAGCCATAATCAGTTTTGCGGTGGCATGCCCCCCACTTCAAAATTGTGGCCTTTCGACGAATGCCAGAATCGCTCCCCCTAAGTCATTGTTATTTATAAGAATTAGTCTCATAAGCAAATCGCATCACTAGGCAAAATGCCTCGATTATTGGGAAAAATGGCAAAAAAAGCCCCAATCTTGTGGCCTTTCGCCACTGATCAGGGCCACTTCAAAATTGTGGCCTTTCGCCGAATTCTGGAATCCAACGACCTAAGATATTGTTTATAAAGGGTTTAAGCCCTAGGTTGAATGGCCACACAGGGCAAAAGGCCCCGTTTACGGGGAAAGGTTCCCGTCAGCAGGGAATGGAAAAATTGGGCTCGTAACTCATTGTTTTATATAGAACTGAGGAGTTATAAATGCTGCGATTTCGGCTCAAAGGGCCCCGTCAGCAGGGACGCTAACTCATGGTTATTAAGCCCAATGTCCGTTGAAGGATTTCAACAGTTGGCATCCTATGCTTTTAATGAGCGCTACAGCGGTTGCACGCGAGAGCTAGATTAATTTGGTTATTTGAACCAAAGCTTTGTTTCTACTTGTGTGTGACTGATTACTCAGCCCGGTAAAACCTACTTAAAAAACCGATTGTAACGCTTCAGCGTATAGCCCCTTAACGTCTCGTCCCCCATGACTAGAAAGGGCACACCTCGGCCTTTGTAGCGTAGATATTCTGCCCGGGCGGCTCCATCTTTCTCAATGTCATACTCCACGTAAGCAATACCATTACGCCGCATGTACTCGCGGGCCTTTTTACAATACCCGCACCAGCTAGTGGCGAACAATACGGGCGTCGGTCGCTCGACAGCCACCGCTTCTTTAAGGTTTGGCACGCTTATGCCAGCAGGCGTGCCCTCTTCTTCTGGCGCCCCTTCTTCCGGCAACTCAACCAGACTGACCCTATTGAGGAGGTAATCGGCGCGTTCTTAACGGGTTCGGAGTCGTACTCTGTGGGCGTGACACTACCGTAGTGAATATTGCCGTCTTTATCGACCCATTTTTCCATCTGGGCATGAGCGACCGAAGACAGAGATAGCAAGGCGACTAACAGTACAGGACAAATAGATAATGATTTCATGCTTACGTCCGTTGTTGATTTAAATGAGATCCGGCTTCTCACATATGAGGACTGAAAACAGCAGGAAAGCGTAGCGGATAATAGGATGCATAATTAATTCTCTCTTATTTCGATTATAACTAATGAAATTGCTACCCCTTGCAAGCAAAAATGTCGGCTAAATAAAGCTGGCACGATAATTCTGTGGGCGCAAATTTGCGCGGTTTTGAATATCCCCAGGCAGCGAGAAATAACGAGCATCAGAACCAAAATTGAACACTCGGTACAACGCATATTGCTCGGCCCGAGCGTGTGAAAAATCTACCTCATTAGCCGAAATATAAAACGGTGTGTAACGGCTAAAGCGCGTAGTCTTGACCTCAATAAACAACTCATTTTCTGTCGCAACATCAAACGAGCGAATATCAAAACCCGTGCCGTCACCGCGCACTTTGCTCGTCCACTCTATTTCCTGAGCGAGATCGGCACGGTCAAAGCTCTCCAGCCTAGCTTTCTCCAGTTCCAAAACAAACTTCTCACCGGATTCGCCCAATGCTTTGAAAAGTGATTCCTGACGAGAGATGCTGTACTGAGAGTGATGATCTTTCGCGTGGGGCATCTCACGGTGGGTGGGGATAGACGGTTCCGGAGCTTCAATTTGCAGCGTTTGCCAATCGGCGCGCAGATCACTTGCATCAGTTTCAAACTCTGCAGTTTCGACTGCGGCAGCCAGTTCGCCTTGCTGATGCTCGAGACGCTCGACAACAACTTCCCTGAGCAAGGCCTGATAATTTGACATCGGTTTATAGCCATCGATGCAGGTTTGTTCCAGGTCTGTGAGAATTGCAGAAATGTTTTGATGCTTAAACTCAATAGAGCCTTCGGACCTCGAATTCAGGCGTGGTAGCAAGTCGCGACGATGTTGTGCTTTGGAATATTCCTCGCGGCGCATCTCATCCAACAGCATCGCGAAGTAGTCTTCTACGATTGCGTTACATTCTTCTTTTGACCAGGCGCTCACCAAGAAACCAATTTAGACAGATCGACTCTTAAGAGTATAGCGGCACTTCGGAAAGTTTCGACATTCATAAAACTGTTTGCCAGTTTTGTTTGCAGCGCGAGAGCCTGCTTACTAATGGGGTCGTATCTTGCCTTTTGCCACTATGCGACTAAGTCTGTAACAAAAAGGCAAGAGGCAATGTATGACTCGCCCCTGTCTGTCAATCGCGTTTCATGAGTAATTAGGTTGCTGCAATGTATCCGAGCTTTATGTGTAGCTACTATCTGCCACCGCTCAAAATGATGATACGCACACCGCTGTTCTTACAAGACGCACAGCCTTCAAGGCTTTTGACTTTTACAGATTTCAGCGGTGCGGTGGTTAACCTGTTTTCTCATTTATCGTGATTGCAAACCCGGTGAGATTACTTCGTTATTGTGCTGTTCGCTTTATGCGAACGCTTGATACTTTTCGTTACGTGCCAGAATAACCCAGATCATTCTGGCCATCTTGTTGGCCATGGCCACCGCCACAACATTCGGTTTCTTTGTGGCTTTGAGCGATTGTGCCCAGCTTGACCATCTCGATGGTTTATCAATGTGCCATTGCAGGGCCGAACGGGCACCGTGAATCAAGTTACACCGCAATCGGGTGTTGCCCCGTTTACCAATTCCGATCAAGGTCGTCTTGCCACCCGTCGATGATTGTTTGGGCACCAGCCCAATCCAGGCCGCCAGGTCACGGCCGGATCGAAAGTGCTTGGCATCGCCCACCCAGGCCAACAGACAGGCGGCGGTGATTAAGCCAACACCCGGCATCTCCAGCAAGCGAGCGCCTCGATCGTCCGCCAACACGATTGATTGCATATCGTCTTCAACATCCACGATCTGTGCGACTAAGGTACGAAACTCTTCTTCCAGGCGGTATAGCAGCACCACCATCGAGGCCGGCAGTTCACCCTCATGCTGGGCCGTGATCTCGCGCAGGCGCAGAACGGTCTTGCGGCCCTTGGGGTACTCGATGCCGAACTCCAACATAAATCCGTGGATCTGGTTACTGACCACGTTGCGCCGTCGCACCAGTGCCTCACGCACCTTGACCAGTGCGCCCAGCGCTTGTTGGTCCTGTGAGCGTGGCGTCACAAACCGCATGCTGGGACGTTGCACGGCTTCGCAGATAGCTTCTGCATCCAGAAAATCGTTCTTGTTGGATTTAACGTAGGGTTTTACAAACCTGGCGGCCATCAGCTTCGGCTCGTGCCCAAACTCAGCGCACTTGCGAGCCAGATAATGCGCGCCACCGCAGGCTTCCATGCCGATCAAACAGGGTTCCAGGTTACTTAAGAACAATAACAGTTCCTTGCGCTTGAACTTCTTTCTGGTAACCAGTGTGCCGTTGCTATCAACGCCGTGAATATGAAAATACCGCTTGCCTAAATCGATGCCTAATACTTTAATGGTCATGGTGACTTGCCTCATGTGGTTGATCTCACAACCTAGTCTACGAGGCTAGGTGGGGCGAGTCATCTCATTAGACACGGCCCCATTAGTACGGCCCCATTAGTATATTGGTTGAGTGCCATATAAACTGGCGTTGGTAATTTAACTATGCTCAAGTAATGAAAAATATTTCACCTACCTTCAGGTTTTAAGTGGCGTCAATAAACACTGAACTCGAAGCTGATCTTGCTTCAGTATATGAAGAGATCATGTGGTTAGCTCGCAGGCCGAATGTGACTGCGAGCGTCGCTAGGTCCTGGTATACCCATGCAACGTCCGAGCGGCTCAAAAAGCATGTGAGGATGTTCACAGGCAAAGTCTCGATCCAGGCTATCGAAAATTCGGATGCTGAACTAAGACTTGAACATTATTTACGGATCCAAGCCACCCTTACTCAAATGGTAGAGCGCCATCTCGAAAGTGATCTTAACGACCCTCGTGATTTCATCAACACCGTGCTTGAATGTGAACGGGTTCATATTGTAACCAAGCCGGAGAACTACGCGGCGATGAGGGCTAAAGGCGACTATTCCGCGGCCGGAATAAAGCTAGTTGATTGGGCAAATATTCCTCTCGAGCAGCGAGAATACTTATGGAATAAAATGCTGAAAGGCAAGGTTGCAAACTACACCGAATTTCGTAATCCGGGGAACTCCTAAAAAAAGAAAAGTTCGAGTCGGAACAAATCCCTGGAGCTTGCCAGCACGCGTAATCGGGAAAAACTTGAAATTCGATCATATTTACTGGGCGACATAAAACCAGCTTATTTAGGTGAGCACTGGGACTGGGCCTTGTGGCCTGCTGTCGGCATATATGTAGTTGTTTTAATCCAAATCACTCAGCAGTTTTTGCAAAGCTAGGTTTCTGGCAATTTCTCGGTTTTGTCCTTTAGCGGCGCTTACTGCAGTACGTTTTGAAACCACCTGAAGATCATCAGTTCTGAACTCGGTTAACTCCAGTTTTAAATTAATACTTCCACTTCCTTTAACAGCGGGTATGGGCGAGAAACTCTCTGTTAAACGCCCAACGATTACCTTGTCTGCCACGCTGTCAAGCCCCAGCTTTTGTACTTCTCCTTGGTCGATATCTAATAATTTCGAGAATACGCCAGATTTAATGGCAGACTTTTTTAAGAAAGGATTTGCCGCTAGAGCTAGCTGCTTAGCAACTGACTGCTCTAAAATTGAGTCAAAATCGAAACCTTTCTGTATGTTCATGACAAGATTTTGCTTGCTTGCATAAGTGATCAGGTGAGCTTCCCTGTACGCATCAAGCTGTTTTTTAAGATTAGCCAACCTAACTTTGTGTTCACGCTCGGCCTCTATTTTTTTGGCCTGTGCAATTTGTTCACTCTTCAATCTGTTCTGCTCAGCAACCACCATTTTTCTTTCATTCTCCAGAGCAGCCTCCTGCTGGTGATGGCGCGTGATGTTTGAAAGAGCGTTCGCAACAATCTCACGAGAAATAGGCTCTAACTCCACGTTGGTGTAGGGGTCGCGGCCTTCCCTGTCGTAGCACCTGTACCCGGATGGTTCAATTGGATCATCTCGGCACCACCAAAGCGCACCATCGCCTCTAGCAAACAGCGCCGCATTTTCGTCGCCTGATCCCGTTAATGCCTTCGCAGTCATGTTTAGTTCCCTGGCAGCGTTTGCCGATCTCATTGCAACTCCCCTATCAATATCTGAAATTTTGAATGAGAAAGACTCCACAGTCTTTGGCATGAAATAGCCAAGAGCCATGAACATTGACATCGCAACCAATTGAATACCTAGCACTTGTCGAGACAGCTTTAACCCTATGGCCGAAAATCCAGCGAGGCCTATCGTTATTATCCCCAGTAGAGTTAATCCATCCAAACCCGGAGGCAACACCGCTATATAAACCAATAAAACTGAGATGATCAGTATCAAGGAACTCATCCAAGAGATGGTTTTCTTGATAGGTTTCCATTCAATCTCAGAAAGAGCATTCGCTGCCAAAATTATTGGCGAGGCGAGTGCTACCCAAATCAGAAACGAGACGACAAAACATAAAAAAGCAAAAATATTAAGTGCGCTTGTCTCGATAAACTCCCCTAGTAGAACTGCGGAAATACCTGCAATAAGAAGAAAAATTGTATTTCTTTGAGCTCGTCTGATGAGGATTGCATACTCTTCTACCCCGACGGTCAAGACATCTTTTGTGCCCGCAGCTAAAGCACCTAGAGCTTCTAACCATTCCTCAATTGACCCAAACTTTCTATTCATTTTTATCTCCGCACCACTCGAGCGCCATCATCATTGGCGCTTGATTTTCAAATCCTCAAGATGAACATCCACTTTTCGAGATTTTGATTTGGACAGTACGTAAAAAGTGTCCCTAAGATAGAGTGTATCTCCTAATATTTCTCGAGTCGTACTGCGCTTTTTTGTAAGCTCCCAACTACCTATGATTTTACCACCTGGAACTAGCGATATTGCAACGTCGGCCAAATTGTCATAACTTTTAAAACGACTCAATCCATCAAACTCATAAAATTTAAAGGTATCCCCCGCAGTTGTTGAAGCACCCTCACGTCTCCCTGTGTTTCCTGTGGCACTTGCAATCTTAATCTCATGACTAGCAATGTTTTTAATTTCGACCGTTACTATCGCCTCATTTGGATTCCTAGCATGTACAATGACGGATGTAGGAGTGACCTCGAAAAGGCTATTGCGAAATTTCTTACCGATCTTGGTTGAACTTGATCCGTGCGAGGCCGTTGGATTTTGAACACTGTACCCAGCCTGGGAAAGTAGCTGCTCAATTACCGGATCAACATCAATTGAAGCTGATGAAGCTGCAAACACCCTTCCCGATTCAACGCCAATCGCTCGAACGTTAGTTTTTAGTGATTTACCCAAGTTAGTTATCGTCCCGGTAATAATTGCCTCGATTCCCAAAAGCTTTCCAAATTTAGCGATACTTTCCGCGTCGAAAATTCCTGCCCCGTAAGACTCGTGTTCCGATAGGACGCGGTTCAATTCTCGTCTTTCAACAACATCAAACTCGCCGACACCAAACATTGCAGTAATAAGCTCCTCAGAAAGAAAGTCTCCAAACGTTGAACCCCCACCACTGATTTCGGAAAACCCATAAATTGCGAGCTTTTTTATTTTTCGCTTTTCGAGTTGCGCTCCCAAGTCCGCTGCGAGTTTCGCGACGGCCTCTTCGGTGGAGGCCGCCCGGGTCGCATTAGCATGGACCAATATCGCTGCGCCAAATAAAACTATCATCAAGTTTCTTACTACAGTCCAATGTCGTGAATAGGGGTTGCCGTTTTGCAGAATATCAATGGTCATTATTTTTTCTCCAAGCTCTTTTTTTCAGCCGTGCGCGTTTTTGATTAATTGAATTGGTAATGCTCTCAGCAAGTGATTCCTTGGCTGAATTTGAGCCTTCGTTTGGTTCGCCTCTAGCGCTTGCGAAATTTGAAACAAGGTCGAGCATGTTATTAATCTGATCGTCCGACATCCCTGACACCGTGCTGACCACGTCTTCTTCTGATGTCATGACACGCTTTGCAATCTCCGTCGGCAGATCAGCGAGAAGGCTATTCACAAATGCGCGAAACGCGGTGGGATCGGGATCGCTATGTACAATATACGCCGAAGCAATGTAAGCAGTAAATTCCAGGGCGTATTTCTTATCATCACTTAGGCCACGCAACTGGCCACCAATCTCTGAATCTAGTATTTTATCGAGCCATTTTCGATCCAATTCACGTAATGTGTAGCTCGCCAGAACATGCGATATTATCTTGGACTTAAATTTATCCATCTATATTTTCGATAGAACAGCGAAAAGCGAAAGCCAGACTGCATCTATTTATTCTTTCACCGGAATGCCGTGGTCTGTCCCATATTTTAGTATTTTTCATCAAATCATATTCTGCTCTCGATCCAAGATAATGTCTCTAGAGACGCTGCTTTGAGTATAGATGAGTCATGGTAAAAATACAGAACATGCCACCAATAAGCTTGGCATCTGGAATCTTGTGCTTGCGATTGGTCTCTAGTACGGCCCATAGCCCACTATCTATTCCCATGCTAAGGTTTAGCCCCCAGCATTAATCCTTCTTCCTCTGCCATGCGCAAAACCATCGTCTTGATTCATCTCTTTCTGGCCGCCTTTGTGGCGCCTGCTCTGCTGCTCGTTGGAATTTCGGGTGGGCTGTATTTGCTCGGTGTTAAGGGTGAATTGCAGTCTAGTGAGATTGTCTTGCCGGCGGATGCGGTGTTGGATTTTGAGTCGCCTGAGCTTGAGGCGGATGTTCGTGCGTTGTTGGCGCGCGTTGATTCTGCGGCGGAGTTTGAATATCTGCGCTTGCGGCCTGGTCTGGTGCAGACGCGGCCCACCTCGCGGGAGTATCTGGAGTTTGCTTTGACTGATGATGGCTTGGCGCTGACGCGCCAGGTGCCTGACTTGCAGAAGTCGATGATTGAGTTGCATAAGGGCCATGGGCCGTTGGCCTTTAAAACCTATCAGAAGGCGGTGGCGATCAGTTTGTTGTTTATTGTGGTCAGCGGTGTGTGGTTGGGGATTACCAGCCCGGGCTTGCGCCGTAAAACATTGCTTACCTCTGTGATTGGCCTGTTGCTGTTTGTGTTTCTGGCGCTTGCCTGATTTTTATGGCGGATAAGCAAACCATCGATTTTTATGATGAGCAGAGCGATGCCTATGTCGAGCTGGTCGAGACGCTGCCGCAAGACCCAACGCTGGAGTCGTTTATCGCGGCGCTGCCTGCTGGTAGCCGGGTATTGGATTTAGGTTGTGGGCCGGGGCATTGCGCGGCGCGCATGCGTGATCAGGGTTTGTTGGTGGATGCCGTGGATGCCTCGGCGGCCATGGTGCAGTTGGCCAATGAGAAGTTTGCTCTGGGTGCGCGGCAGGCCACCTTTAGCGATGCCTTTGAGCCCGGGCATTACGCGGCCGTGTGGGCTAATTTTAGTTTGTTGCATGCGCCGGCTGAGCAACTGCCTGCGGTGTTGGCATCATTGTTTAGCTGTTTGCAAGATGGTGGTTTATTGCATATCTCCATGAAGCTCGGTGAGGGCACGGCGCGCGATAAGCTGGGGCGGTTTTACGCCTATTACTCTGAAGATGAGTTGCGCTCGCACTTGAGTTCGGCGGGGTTTGAGGTGGTTGATGTGCAGAGCGGTGAGTTAATGGGGCTGGCGGGCAATAAAGAACCCTGGATTGCGTTGTTGGGGCGTAAGGCCTGATGCGTGCTTTGCGGCTCTTTTGTTTGGTTTTCGTTTCGGCAATGGTTTTGTCGTTTGGCTGGGCGCTGCCTGCCTCGGCGGAGCCAGGTGATTTTGTGTTGTCTGCTCGGTGCCCGCAGAGTTTTGAGTTGGTGGCGGGCAATCGCTGTGAGTTGCGCACCCTGTATCAGTTTTACGGCTCGACCCAAAATCGCGGTATTGGCGGCACCCACACCGGCTTGCCGGCGCATCGCGATGGCTTCTCGCCGCAGCAGATTGATCTGGGGCGGTATCTGTTTTTTGATCCCTTACTCTCGGCCGATAACCGCGTCGCCTGCGCGAGCTGTCATCAGCCGGCGATGGGCTTTGCCGATGGCCGCGCCTTGTCGCTTGGGGTGAATGGTGCGGTGACGGAGCGTTCTGCGCCGACCCTGTGGAACGTGGCGTTTCTGACCTCATTCTTTTGGGATGCGCGGGCCGATAGCCTGGAACTACAGGCGCAGGGGCCGTTGTACTCTGAAAAAGAGATGGCCACCACGCCGGCTGAGCTGCTGCGCAAACTGAGCTCGAACTCGGTTTACCCGGGCCTGTTTGCTCAGGCCTTTGCGGGCGAGCCTGCGCTCACCTTGAATAATATCTACACCGCGCTGACGGCGTTCCAGACCAGCCTGGTGTCGCTTAACAGCCGCTATGATCAATACGCGCATGGTGATCACTCGGCGCTGTCTGAGGTTGAGATTGAAGGCATGAATGTGTTTCGCTCCTTTGTGTCGCGTTGCGCGGAGTGCCATTCGCCACCGCTGTTCACCAATAACCAGGTGGCGGTGATCGGCGCGCCGGAGCCGGATGGCAAGCCGCTGGATGCGGGTGCTGAGCTGGTGGTGGGTGACCCCCGCATGCGCGCCGGCTTTAAAGTGCCCAGCCTGCGAAATATTGCGCTGACTGCGCCGTATATGCACTCCGGTGTGTTTGGCAGCCTGCGCGAGACGGTGGCGTTTTACACCGGCGGCCGCGGCCATGCGGTGCCGCCCGGTGAAGACTTGTTGCTGCACTGGC
>JABDKW010000049.1 GCA_013002025.1 Gammaproteobacteria bacterium
TTTTCTTCAGTGCTGTTGGCACCGCCGCCACCAAGGCTCATAGTAATGATATTGGCTCCGGCCTCGGTGCATTTCTGCGCCGCATGTGCCAAATCCGATGAGTATCCCCAGCCATCGTCATTAAACACCTTGATAATGTGCATCGGCACGCCCGGCGCCATGCCGACCACGCCAATACCGTTATCCGCGGCGCCGACAGTGCCGGCCACATGCGTGCCATGCGGCCCGCCGGCATCATCCCAATTGCCGGTACCTGAATCGTTGTCGCCGGTAATATTGGACCAGATGAAGTCCATGTTGGAACTGTCGAGACCGGAATCGATAACGCATACTTTCTGGCCGGTTTGCAAGGTCAGTTGGTCGCCCTGTGCCTGCTTGATGCCATAGGGTGTGATCTGTTGCGTGTTGGGATCGCCGATGTCGTCGTTGTAAATCGCCAGCGGGAAGCGCTTGGCATCGACTTCCATCGACTTGAATCCCGACTTACCTCGCATTGCCTTTTTGCTGTTCTCATCCAGCTCGACAGCGAACCAGCCCTTTCCTTCCACTAGCACTTTATGATCTTTCTTGAGGCCCTTGCTGTTTGAGTCGTGGGTGACGATAACGCGCTCGGCCTGTGCAGACATAGCAACCGCCATCAACGCGACCGCGCTGAGTATTCTGAATTTAAAAACCATCATTAATCTCCTTTAGTACACACATGCGTGTGTGAATAGTTTGACTTGTTTACCATCCCGGATTGCGACAACCAGATGATTCAATCGCAATTGAGAACACCCATATAAGATAATGATTGCGCACAAAACGCAAGTCATGTGTCAGGCAATGGGCTGCTACAAAATAATCACGCGATTTGAGCGGTCATCGCTGAATAATCTGCGGGATCTGTCGTTCTGTGTCCAGCCGCGCCGGTGATGTACCACAACACGAATGTGGAGAAATAATTACGCCAGATGCCGGTCGTGTGGCTTTAACTTTGAATTAATTGACTATAGTTTGCCCGTAACCCAAACTCGTTAGGATAATTGAATTGGCCTCGATGGCGGGGAGGACCCCCTTGAGAAAAGACCATAATGAAGGTGATCTGAAACGCTGGCTGGAGCTCGATTCCCGAATCGTGGCCACCTCTCGCAATATAAAGGTACTAAGCCGTTTAAGTTGGCCGATCGAAATTCAGCAACTGTTTTTGGAGCAATGGGCGAAAGGCAACCCCGCGCTGCCCTCAGTTGAGTATCCGGTTGATGATCTGGCCGACAGCGTCGCCGAGCTAGGCGCCATTTGTGACGCGCTGGCAAACGATGACCGACCCCTGCCGACCTACCTATGGCGAACCGCCGACTCGTATCGAGAGCTTTGCCATTTGCTGCAGCATGCGGGCAAGCCTGAGATGCTTGAGCATAGTATTAATTTATACGGTTCGCCTGATGCGCCGTTGTCCGGGGGCAGCCTGAAGAATATCGATGCGGCGCAGCATTTTGTCGATATCAGTGATGAGTATTACCGTTTAGCGAAGACCGAAGAGGCTGATTATTGCCTGTCTGCGACTCTGTTGCAGACCGAGATGACGCGCCGTTTGGACGAAGTGTTTCAGCCGGGTATGGTCAGCGTGGCGGTTGACCCGCACATGGCATCCAAGGCCGCGGCTGGCGCCACCCGCATTCGGCTGCGGCAGGGAACCTGCTTCAGCGAATATGACCTCGAGCAACTATTACAACACGAAGCCTTTGTGCACAGTCTGACTGCATTGAACGGCCGTGCCCAACCCCACTTCAAGAGTCTGAGCCTGGGTGCACCCCGCACCACCGCCGCGCAGGAGGGGCTGGCCACCTTTGCGGAGTTGATTACCGGGGCGATTGACATCAACCGCATGGAGCGCATCGCCCTGCGTGTAGTAGCGATTGAGCGAGTACTAAACGGTGCGGACTTTATTGAAACCTTTGAGTATTTTCTCAGTTTGGGAAACAACGAAATGGAAAGTTTTAATTCGGCGATGCGAATTTTTCGCGGGGCTCCCTTAACCGGCGGCGCTGCGTTCACCAAAGATTCCGTGTACCTGCATGGCTTAATGGAGGTGCACACGTTTTTTCGTTGGGCCATGCAACACCAGCGCCTGGGTTTGTGCCGACACCTGTTCGCAGGGCGTATGACGATTGCTGATGTGATTCGTCTGGAACCCTTGTTTGAGGACGGTACGCTGGCCGAACCTGTTTACTTACCCCCATGGATGGTGAAAACCAATGGCTTGGCAGGTTATTTGGCCTTTTCCGTGTTCGCCAATAAAATTTCCATTCCGGAGTTAGACGAAGAGCATGCGTTTCACCGCATCAGTGATATGGGTATTTAAACAGTCGCTTATCTATCGGCGGGATTTTACCCCTGCGTCACACACTGCAAATTTTCATCGAACTCAATCTTGTAAACACCCTCCGGTTCACGGTCTGAGTTGAAGTACAGGGTTTTGCCGTCCGGTGAGAAGAAAGGATAGGCGTCCTTCTTGGGGTGGTTGGTGAGTTGGCGAATATTGCTGCCATCGGAGTTCATTAGAAACAGGTCGGTCTTGCCTCCGCCGTGGCCCCGATCTGATCCAAACACAATGGTGTTACCGCTTGGATGCCAACTGCCGTAACTTTCCTCGGTGGGGTAGTCAGTCAGTTGGGTGATAGCGCCGCTTGCGGTGTCGATCAAGAACAGGTTGAACACCTGATCTTCGTCTGCCGCGTTGTACAGAATTTTTGTGTCGTCCGGGGAGAATTGGGCATGCGCTTCATAGCCGGGGTCGCTGGTCCAGCGCTTGAGCTTTGCGCTTTTCTTAGAATAGCTATAAATATCCGCGGTGCCCTCGCGATACGAATTAAACAGAATGCTCTGGCCATCGGATGAGTAGCTGGCTGACCATTCCCAATTGGGGTGTGGCGCAATTGGCGTAACTTGCCCGCTGGCCAAATCGTATTCGATGATGTCATTCTTGCCTTCCTCGAGATACACCGAGGCTACGATTGTCTTGCCGTCTGGCGCAAACGAACCCACATTATTGAGCGGCGGCAGGGGCGTGCGCTCGCCGCTCGCTAAATCAAGAATGTAAGCACCACGATCTTGGTCGCCACGATCCCAGCCAACGACCATTTGGCTTCCGTCGGGCGACAGGCCGTCAAACTGAAATTGCCGAATGCCGGGCTCCGCGACAACCGCTTTCACGGCGCATTGATCCACAGCAATCTTGGGAGCGGGTTGCACCTTGGCAGGGTCACTGTAGCCTGTTATCGGAAAGGCGATGGCGAGTAGACTGATCGATTGAATAAGTTTTCGCATGGGCTGCTCCGCAATAGGGGTATCTAATACACGATGCGCCCGGTAGGAAAATCGTTGCAAGTCTGGCGCTCAGTTTGTGTAGAAAGCTGGGATGCTCTACAGACTGTGCAGATAATTAAATAAATTAATTAATGGCTTGGCAAGACGCCCGTTTAATCAGCGCATGGGGCAGTGCAATTCGCGCGGGATTTAGAGAGATGTGCCTGGGCTGATTTGACGCTGTCAACCTGCAGTGCGCCCGAATTAGTCCTTTTGTTGCTTAGCGATGAAAGCCTCGAACTCCGCTTGTGTATCTTCGTTCATTGGATACAAGCCAATCACAGCTCGCCCCGCCTTAACCTTGTCAATAACCCAGGCTTCGTATTGCTCCATGAGTTTTGCCTCCTGCGCAATCTCATCCGCCAACTCTGCAGGGATGATAATCACACCGTCGCCATCACCAACAGCGATATCACCCGGAAAAACAGCAACACCACCGCAGCCGATTGGAACATTTAGGTCAAGGGCCTGGTGGCGGGTGAGGTTGGTCGGTGCGGAGGTGGCGCAACAGGCCTACACAGACATGTATTGGATTACCGATATCGCCTTGCCGACCCTGGAGAATGAGGAGATGTTGTTCGGCTACGATTCTGCGGAGCGTGTGGTGCAAGCCACCAGTGATCTGGGCGTAGCGGAAATGGTCGTGAAGATGGGTGGCGACGGGTGTCTCGCATACTATCGGGACAGCAGCGAATACGTTAGTGCAAAACCAACCACGCCGGTGGATACCACTGCCGCGGGCGATTCATTTAATGCGGGCTTCCTGGCTGCTCGATTGAATGGGTATGACGTTAGGGATGCCTGCATAGCCGGCCATGAACTGGCGTCCAAAGTAATCCAGCATCGAGGCGCCATTATTCCGGCAACGCCGGCGATCAATTAGCTTTAAATCGCCGATTAGTTAATGGAATCGGATTCCGTTTCAACCTTTCCATTTGCAAATTTAAGTCATCCGGCAGAGTAATCACCATGCCTGAATTTATCTGCGCCCATGGTGCAGCTGACCAAACTCAGATACAGTAAATACTTCTTGCCCGGTCGGTAAAACCGGCGAATCTGGTCCTAAGCCGGCGATATTAAAAAACTGAGTGGAGTGATCATGGGTCCGCAATCCAACACCAACGCCGACGCTAACGAGGCGCCAACGTCGAGCATGCGCAAAGTGGCGCTGACCGCGCTGGCCGGTACCAGTATTGAGTGGTATGACTTCTTTTTGTATGCAACCGCCGCGGCGCTAGTATTTCCAACCGCGTTCTTTCCGGACAGTTCCCCCACGGTCGGCTTGATTCTGTCCTTTGGGAGTTTCGCCTTCGGGTTTATTGCCCGGCCGGTAGGTGGCATTGTGTTTGGTCACTTCGGTGATCGTATCGGCCGCAAACGCACTCTGGTCATCGCCCTGATGTTAATGGGCGTCGCTTCCACTCTTATCGGGCTACTGCCCACCTATGCCACCATCGGTATTGCGGCCCCCATCCTGCTTTGCGTTCTGCGGTTTGCTCAGGGTCTGGCGATTGGCGGGCAGTGGGGCGGGGCCATGCTGTTGGTGACGGAAAGTGCACCGGCTAGCCAGCGTGGCTATTACGGCGCCTTCGCTCAGGCGGGTGCGCCAGTGGGTGTCATTCTGGCGAACCTGGCATTTATCGCCATCAGCGCCAGTGTCTCTGAAGAGGCATTTATGAGTTGGGGATGGCGAATACCGTTTATCTCCAGCGTGCTGCTGATCGGCATCAGTATGTATGTGCAATTACATCTGGAAGACACCGAAGCGTTTCAACAATTGCAGGCCAGCCAGGCCGAAGATGCGGAGCAACCGCAAAGTAATAAGCGGCCACGCTCGCCCATCATTGAAGCAGTGGTACGGTATCCGGGCCGGATTATGCTGGCGGCGGGCACTTTTCTGTCGGTGCAGGTCGCGTTTTATATTTTGATCGGGTTTGTGCTGGCCTATGGGTCGGACCCCGATGGTGCAGCTCTGTCTCGATCGGAGATTCTGACTGCTGTGTTGATCGCTTCAGGCTGCATGGTGGTGGCCCAGTTTCTGGCGGCGTCGTATTCCGATCGCAACGGCCGGCGCGGAATCTTTATGCTTGGCGCCATCGCCACTGGTGCCTGGGCGTTCGCCTTGTTTCCATTGATTGATACCGGCAACTTCTGGCTTATTGTGCTGGCCATCAGTGTGGGGTTGAGTACCGTGGGCATGATGTATGGTCCGCAAGCAGCGTTTTTTACCGAATTGTTCAGCACCGAGGTACGCTACTCCGGCGCGTCGCTCGGTTACCAGTTAGGTGCCATTCTGGGCGGTGCTTTTGCACCGACCATCGCCACTATTTTATGGAAACAGTACGACATATTCTGGGTGTCGGTGTATATCGCCATCGCCTCGGCGCTAACCTTGTTGTGCGTTAAACTGTTGAGCGAGACCTATCAGAATGACCTGACCAGCACTGGTTAAATCTTCGCGTGCCCTACGCTGGCGCTGTGATGAAATATTGAGGTTAAAAACAGTTCATTAAAGGTGATATTTTTGATTGTATTTCGTGCGCTTTACGGGCACTTTATCGATCCCTTTTGTCGGGCGCAGCTCGATCAAGCCAAAGCAAATTGACTTCCTTTAATCAACGCATTCTCACCCTCATTGCGCAATCAGCGCTCACGCTGTTACTTTATGTAAGCGTGGTGCCCGGTGCGCTGGCGGTTGCAGATACGCCAGCGCAGGTGAAATTCATCGGGGTTGATGATGCTGCCATGCTGCAAAACGTTCAAGGTTCGGTACAGGTCTACCGCCATCTGCAGCTAAAAAAGCCTCGACCGGCATTGGCTGACTACGATTGGCAGCGCATGGCTGCGGCTGCCGACCGACAAATACTGGAAGCAGTAAAACCGTTTGGCTATTACCGGGCCAAGGTGGTTAAGTCGGTTGTCGATAATGGCAAACAATGGATTTACACCGTCGATCTAGGGGCGCCAGTCGTTATTTCCGATCTCAATGTTGTGGTAGATGGCCAGGCCGGACAGGAGGAACTGATTCGGGCCTGGCGCGCAGATTTTCCGCTAGCCGTGGGTGCGCGGTTAGTTCAGCCCGATTACGACGCAGCCAAGAGCCGGCTCAACAAGCTGCTGCATCGTCTGGGCTATTTCGATAAGCAATTTTTGCAACAGGAGATTGTGGTCAATCCGGCCAGAACCGGAGCGGTCATCAACTTGGTGGTGGACTCAGGTCCGCGCTACCGATATGGCCAGGTTAGCGTGGCCTGGAAAAATGATTCAGGCGCGGCAGTCTATAGCGAAGAATTTCTGGGTCGCTACCTGTCCATTGATGAGGGGCAACCATTTGATGCCGACGCGCTGCAGGAGATTCAGAGTGAAATGGGGGCAAGTGCGTATTTCACTGCGGTGGAAATCCGGCCCCTGATCAGTCAGGCACAGGACAGCATTGTGCCCATCGAGGTGTCGCTGCAAGTGCCGAAACGCCTGGCGTATGGTGCCAGCGTTGGCGTGGGAACCGATACCGGGCCGCGCGCCGGTGCGTCATTCGAGAATCGGCGCGTTAACGCCTTTGGTCATCGGCTGGACGCTCAGTTCAATGTGGCCGCCGAAAAACAAAGTGTGGTTGGCAACTACACGATTCCGGTTGATGGCAACAAACGTGACAGCGCGAATCTTTACACCTCATTCAGCAATGAAGACAGCGACGCGCGCGACTCCAGCGTTAGTGTGGTCGGCATTGATTTTCATCGCAGCCTGAATGCCAGCACTCAGTTTAGTTATGGTGTCAGTTACCGCGATGAGCGATTCGTTGAATCCAATCAACGGCAGACCACGAGTTTGTTACTGCCATCGCTGGCCTGGCAGACGGTGGATGCCGACGATCTGCGCAACCCGGATCGAGGTTACCGTTTATCCGCAAGCCTGCGCGGGGCCGATGATGGCCTGGGTTCCGATATTTCATTTTTTCAGCTCAATATCAATGCCAAGGGCGTTTACGCGCTGGGGCGAGGGCGCATTCTGGGGCGCGCACAGGCCGGGCAAACGTGGCTCAACGCGGCTGATCGCTTGCCCGCTTCATTGTCGTATTTTACCGGCGGCGATTACAGCGTGCGGGGCTACGCCTACGAAAGCATTGGCGTGCGCGACAGCAACGGAGACTTGATCGGCGGTGAGAACCTGCTGGCGGCCAGTATTGAATATGAACAAAGGATTCGCGGTCAATTTGCTTTGGCGGCATTCGTTGATGCCGGTGATGCCTACAACAGTTCACTCGACTTGAAGCTGGGGGTCGGAGTTGGCGCTCGGTGGCGCCTGCCATTTGGCACCATCCGCCTCGATGTGGCATCGGCGCAGGATCTGGAGGGTGATCCCTGGCGCCTGCATTTCACTATTGGTACCGATCTGTGACGCGCCTTCTGAAAATTGGCTTGCAGGTCATTTTGAGTCTGCTATTGCTGAGTACAGTGTTAGTGGCCTGGCTGGGCTTGACCGCTTCGGGCTTGAGTTTCGTATTGGAGCGCGTGCCCGGTTTAACGATTCAGGGTCCGGTCCAGGGGCGCTTATTAGGCTCTATGCAATTTGCGCAACTGCAACTGGAAGCCGACCAGGCCAGCGTCGTCGTCGAAGGGCTGGAGATACATTGGCGACCCGCTGCGCTGTTCGGCAATGTGCTTGAAATAAACGATCTGGTGCTGAATTCAGCCTTGATCGACACCAGCAATACTGGTGATAACAAAACAGATGCAGCAGCCGCGGAATTCAAATTGCCGTTTGATATCTCGCTGGGGAAATTGAACGCCAAGCAGATTGAATGGCAGCGCGCTAACGCAGGGACGCTGGATCTAGATACGCTGCAACTATCGGCTGAATTAAGCGGTTCGACTTTGCGGCTCAAAGATGCCGTAGCAGTCAGAGGGGCAGAGCGGGTGTCGCTGAGCGGCAGCTTGAATTTAAGTTTGGTTGATAGCGGTGAGGTGCAGCTTGATTTCACCCACACACTGAGTCACTCACTCAATCTTTCCACGCCGCTGCGTGGTAACGGATCGCTGTCCGGCACTTGGGAGCAACTCACTTTGCAGCACCAAGCTCTGGCTCCCTATGCAGCCCATACACAGGGCATTGTGCGGCATGGCCTGAGCGCACAACCAGAGTGGGATTTAACGCTGGGTCTGAATGGGCTGGAATTGCCGTTCAACAATGACGTCAAACTCAGCGGCAATTTAGCATCGGCCGGCAGTCTGGACGCCAATACCGTGATCGGTGGGCTGGATATCGTCACCACGCCAATGCAATTTCGTATGGATTTGGATGCGCTGGTTGCCGGTACGAAGCTGCAGTTAAATCGTTTGGCCGTCAGCGAGAATGATGATTCTGGGTCTACTGAGGCTCTGCTAGTAAGCGGCCAGTTGGAGAATTACCTCGCGTTGACGTCCGGCCGCCTTGATGAACTGACTAACACGGACGTCTCATTGCAAGGCGAATGGCAAAACTTGAAATTCCTGAACGGTTTGCTGCAACGCGAGTTGCCCGACTCAAAGGGCTCGTTTGTTTTACAGGGTCGAGTGGACGATTATCAATTCAAACTCAATGCCGAGACTGAGAGCACGGCGTTCAAACGAATAGCAGCCAACCTGTCAGGTTCAGGGTCACGGCACGCTCTAAAAACAGATTCATTCAATTTGCAGGGCGATGGTCTGGCGTTAAATGCGGTGGCGACGGCGCAGTTCGGAGATCAGCCATTGACGGTGCAATTAGAGCCGCTGCGCGGCACCTTGCGCGGCGAGCCGATATCCGGGTCAGCACGGTTCAGTCAAATCGAATCTGGCTGGCAGGTGGAGCGGTTGAATCTGGCCACACAGGGCGCCCTTGTTGCCGCTCGGGGCCGCATTGGCCGCAATTCCAATTTAAACTGGAAGTTCGACGCCGATGATCTCGGGGTGTTGGATGCGCGATTCAAAGGCCGGGTAAACAGTTCGGGTACTCTGACTGGCGCTATTGAGCGGCCCGCGATAAATAGCCAGTTTACGGCCACTAATCTGGCCATCAATGCCTGGCAGTTGCAATCCGCCAACGGCTCGCTGAATTTTGGGCTGCTGCCTGAATCGGCCATTCGCGGCTCGGCCGAGTTGGTCGATGTACGCTTTAAGGGCAGCCCCTGGTTGGAGAGTGCCGAGCTTGATTTGTCGGGTAGTTTGGAACAGCACCGCGCCACTGTGAATGGAACGTTGGTAGGTCATCAGCCGGGCCAACTGGTCTGGAACGGCCAATATGTAGATTCCGTTCTGAGCTTCTCGGGGGCATTGCAACGAATGCCAGCGCAAATCCTCACGCCTGTTACCGCCAGTCAGCCGTGGACTGCTTCCGGAACGGTGAATTCCACCTACAGCGGTCAATATGATGGCCAGGCCATGCGTTTGGAAAGTGTTTTTAGTGCCGATGAGATCGCATTTCGTTCCAAAGCCGACCCTGAACAGGTATTGCTGCTGCAGGAGGTGCACAGCACCCTTGATGCCAATGACGCTATACAGTTTGGCCTGCGGGCAACCTTGCAGGATGGCGGCAGTTTGAACACTCGATTGCGCATAGCCGATAAGTTGTTATCGCCCAGCATATTTAAAGCGCCAATAAACGGGCAGCTGACCACTGAATATCAGGACCTGCGCGCACTGCAGGCGCTGTTGCCTGACACGGTTAGCGTGGCAGGGCAGTTGGTGGCCACCGCCGATTTTAGTGGCACACTCAGCAATCCGGCGCTGGCCCTGCAGGCCAATTTGCGCGGGGGGCAATTGAACTTGCGTCAGCAGGGTGTTTCATTAAGCGCAATCAAAATGGATATTGATGCCTTGCCGGACAATCAATTTAAGTTGAGTGGCTCGGCTGTGGCAGGCTCCGGTCAATTGGAAATTGCCGGAATGCTTGATGGTACGGACCTGCGGCAACCGCAGGGACAGATAAAGATCACAGCACGCGACGCCCTGTTTATTGAAAACCCCACAATCAAGGCTGAGGGAAACGCGGACCTTGAAGTGAACCTTACCGGCCGCAACGTTCACATCGATGGTGACGTGGCGATGCAGCGGGCCGATATCAAAGTTGGTAAGCCACTCACCGTAGTGCAGGAATCGCCCGATCTGGTACTGCAGGGGATTGAATCTGAAAAACGATTGCTGACACTCAGCATGCGTTTGGGACTTGATCTGGGCGACAACACCACCGTGTCGGCTAACGGCTTGAGTGGAAAATTAGTTGGTCAGCCTACGGTCCGGTTGAGCCGCGATGGCTTGCTGACCAGCGTGGGCGAGATACAGGTGGTGGCCGGCAAGTTCAACATTCTGGGTGAAACACTGAGCATCAATAATGGCCGGCTTTCCTATGCTGGCGGCGCGATCAGTAACCCCTATTTGTCGTTTGAGGCCGGCAAGACCATTGGTGATATTCGGGCCGGTATTTCCATTGAGGGCAATGCTGACGCGCCGCGACTGGCCTTGTACTCACAACCGTTTTACGATGATCAGGACATTCTCGCATTGGTGTTTTTTGAAAAACCTCTGGCCGATCTAAGTACCTCCGACGCGCTCAAGCTGGTCAGTATAGCCAACGCGTTGCGCGGTGGCAGCACCGACTCCAAAATCGACACGGTGACCGATACAATCGCTGGTTATCTGGGCGTGGACAAGCTGGATTTGTCGCTGGATGCAAATTCTCAACAACGCAAACTGTTAGTCAGTTCGAAAATCAATTCACGCCTCGACATTGGCTACGCTTATAATTTCATCACATCTCTGCAGTCGCTGTTCCTGCGCTATAAAATCCGCGATCGCTGGTCAATCCAGAGTTCGGTTGATGTGGAGAGCGGGGCCGATATCAAATATCGCGTGGAAACCGATTAGCAGCTATCGGTCATCACATGCCGCGCGGAAAAATTGTCATAGTCTGGCAATCTTCACCGCTTTTTAAGGCCCCGATCTTAGGAGTGAGGAGTCCTTGTCGGAAAATCGATCATCCTCATTAAATTTTTCGATTGGCGCGGACAATCGCCTTTCTCTATAGTGATTGGGTTACACCATCATGATTTATCTATTGGAGGAGCTTTACAATGACAAAAAAATTATATTCATTTGCCACGGCACTATTACTAACCCTGGTTGCTGTGATGCAGCCGGTAACAGCGGCAAGCGGTGCCAAGTCAAACCTGTTCTGGTGGCCAGAGCAACTCGACCTCAGCCCCTTGCGAGCCCATGACGCCGATTCCAACCCCTACGGTGCTGAATTTGATTACGCGGTCGAGTTTGCCAAACTGGATTTAAGCGAAGTCAAAGCCGAAATCGAAGCAGTATTAACCACTTCGCAAGACTGGTGGCCAGCCGATTATGGTCATTATGGCCCATTCATGATTCGTATGGCATGGCACTCGGCTGGTACCTACCGAGTGGGTGATGGGCGCGGCGGTGCTGGCGGCGGTCAGCAGCGATTCGACCCTCTTAATAGCTGGCCAGACAATGCCAATCTGGACAAAGCCCGGCGTCTGTTGTGGCCAGTCAAGAAAAAATATGGTCGCCAGTTATCCTGGGCTGATTTAATGATCTTAAGCGGCAATGTCGCACTGGAATCCATGGGTTTTGAAACCTTTGGGTTTGCCGGTGGGCGCGCCGACGACTGGGAGCCAGACGTAGTGTACTGGGGCCCGGAAATGAAGTTCCTCGACGACAAACGCCGCACCAAAGACGGCAAGTTGAAGGGTGATCTGGCCGCCGTTCAAATGGGTTTGATTTATGTAAACCCTGAGGGCCCGGGTGGCAATCATGACCCCTTGGACGCAGCGGCTGACATGCGTTTGTCGTTTGGGCGCATGGCAATGAATGACGAAGAAATCGTCGCCCTGGTGGCGGGTGGTCACACTTTAGGTAAAGCCCATGGGGCTGGCAAGCCCGGAGAATGCACCGGCCCTGAACCAGCGGCCGCCGATATCGAGGAGCAGGGCTTCGGCTGGACCAGTTCCTGCGGCAAAGGCAACGCCGAAGATACTATTACCAGTGGGCTGGAAGGCGCGTGGACGTCTACTCCTACTGCCTGGTCAATTCTGTATTTCGACAACCTTTTCCGGTTTGAATGGAAGCAGGTAAAAAGTCCAGCCGGTGCGACCCAGTGGATCCCGACCGACCCCGCTGCCGCGAGTCTGGTGCCGGATGCTCACGACCCCAAAAAACGTCATGCGCCGATTATGTTCACCACCGATATGGCGCTCAAGAAAGACGCCGGGTTCCGCGCCATATCAGAGCGTTTTCTGAAAAATCCCAAAGAGTTTGATCTGGCGTTTGCTAAGGCCTGGTTCAAGTTGACGCATCGCGATATGGGTCCACGGGCGCGCTATGTGGGCGCCGAGGTTCCCAGCGAAGTGTTGCAATGGCAGGACCCATTGCCAGCGGTTGAGCATAAGCTGATAAATGACAAAGACACTGCCAAGCTGAAAAAGAAAATACTGGCGTCTGGCTTATCCACTGCAGACCTGGTTAAAACAGCATGGGCTTCGGCATCATCGTATCGTGCAACCGATATGCGCGGTGGCGCTAACGGTGCCCGGGTTCGCCTGGCGCCGCAAAAGGACTGGGCCGTTAACGACCCGGCCGATCTGGCCCGCGTGCTGGGTGTTCTGTCCGGCGTGCAGCAGGATTTCAATCAGTCCCTCAAGGGCGGCAAGCAGGTATCGATGGCTGATGTGATCGTGCTGGGTGGTGCCGCTGCTATTGAGCAAGCGGCTGCCGCCGCAGGCCACAAGGTAGAGGTGCCGTTTGCAGCCGGCCGCAGCGATGCAACACAGGAACAAACCGATGTAACGTCATTTGCTGTACTGGAACCCCAGGCTGATGCATTTCGTAACTACTACAATGCGGCCAGCTATTATGCGCCGGCCGAAGCAATGGTCGATCGCGCTAACTTGCTGAACCTGACCGTTCCTGAAATGACGGCACTGGTGGGTGGCATGCGTGCACTCAATGCCAACACCGGGGGTGCCGCGCATGGTGTGTTGACTGAGCGTGCTGGTGTGCTCAGTAATGATTTTTTCGTCAACCTGCTGGATATGTCTACCAAGTGGAGCAAAGCGGAGCAATCTGGCGTCTATTCCGGCCATGATCGAGACAGCGGAGACCTTAAGTGGACGGCAACCACCACTGATTTGATCTTCGGTTCCAACACCGAACTGCGGGCGGTGGCGGAAGCCTATGCGGCTGACGATGGCGAAGCCGCGTTTGTGAACGACTTCGTGGCTGCATGGAGCAAGGTGATGAACGCCGATCGCTTCGACATTTAAGCAACCAGGATCGATAACCTAAAAGGGCCGGGTAACCGGCCCTTTTTTGTTTAGGTCTCGATGGCCGCAAGGTCTAAGTTATGTTCGCGCGCGCACTGTTTGGCAATTTCATACCCGGCGTCTGCATGACGCATCACACCTGACGCAGGGTCATTCCAGAGCACGCGTTTTATTCGTTCTGCCGCCTGCTCTGTGCCGTCGCAACATATGACCAGACCGGCGTGTTGTGAATAGCCCATCCCGACACCGCCGCCATGATGGAAAGACACCCATGTGGCACCGCTGGCGGTGCTGAGCATTAAGTTCAGCAGCGCCCAATCAGAAACAGCGTCGGAACCATCCATCATTGCTTCGGTTTCTCTATTGGGGCTAGCCACCGAGCCGGAATCCAGATGGTCGCGCCCAATCACCACCGGGGCTTTTAGCTCGCCGTTCTTAACCATCTCATTAAACGCCAAACCTAAGCGGTCGCGATCACCAAGGCCGACCCAGCATATTCGCGCTGGCAGGCCCTGAAATTCGATTCGCTGCTGCGCCATGTCCAACCAATTATGCAGGTGTGGGTCGTCCGGAATCAGTTCTTTTACTTTGGCATCGGTTTTGCGGATGTCTTCCGGGTCGCCCGACAACGCCACCCAACGGAATGGACCGACCCCTCTACAGAACAAAGGGCGAATATAGGCCGGGACAAAGCCGGGGAAATCAAACGCGTTTTCCACGCCACGATTCTTCGCTTCCTGGCGAATATTGTTGCCGTAATCAACCGTCGGGATGCCCTTGCTATGGAAGTCCAGCATGGCTCGTACATGCACGGCCATCGAATCTCGCGCAGCATTTGCAGTTTTATCCGGGTTGCTCTGCGCCTGTTCGCGCCATTGCTCAACGGTCCACCCGATGGGCAGATAGCCGTTGACTGGGTCATGCGCTGAGGTTTGGTCGGTCACCAAATCAGGCTGGATACCATCCTCCACCATCTTGGGTAGTATCTCGGCGGCATTACCCAATACACCAACTGAAATGGCATTACCCTTCGCGTGTGCATTTTCGATCATGGCCAGCGCTTCTGGTACAGAATTTGCGCTGCTGTCCAGATAGCGATTTCTCAATCGAAAATCGATGCGGGTTTGGTCGCACTCAATCACCAGCATCGAGAAACCCGCCATGGTCGCGGCCAAGGGCTGCGCACCGCCCATGCCACCCAAACCCGCGGTGAGTATCCACTTGCCCTGTGTGGTCCCGTCAAAGTGCTGCCGACCCGCTTCAACAAAGGTCTCATAGGTACCTTGCACGATGCCTTGTGAGCCAATGTAGATCCAACTTCCGGCGGTCATTTGGCCATACATCATCAAGTCTTTCTGATCCAGCGAGTTAAAGTGTTCCCAGTTAGACCAGGCCGGCACCAGATTCGAATTGGCAATCAGCACGCGAGGTGCGTCAGCATGCGTTTTAAATACACCGACCGGCTTGCCTGATTGCACTAACAGGCTTTGGTCATCATCCATGTTTTTCAGAGCCTCTAAAATGGCATCGTAGGATTCCCAGTTTCGTGCAGCACGTCCAATTCCGCCATACACCACCAGATCCTCAGGCCGCTCGGCCACTTCCGCATCTAAATTGTTTTGCAGCATTCGATAAGGCGCCTCGGTAAGCCAACTCTTGCAGTTGAGTTGAGAGCCGCGCGGGGCTTTAATTGATCGGCTAGGGTCGTGTCGGGTCATTTTGTTCATGATGATTTACTAATTGGCGATTTAGTTTGAAGAAGAGGGCGCATACCGGGCGCCCAGTTCGTAACGGCTGGAGGGGTATACCAAATCAACACTGGTTACCACACCACTACCTTTCCAGGTACGTCTGCGAAGTTTCAGGCAGGGTTCCTGGTGCGGGATATCCAATTGCTGGGCGATAAAATCATCCGGCATGATGGCCTGCACCACATGCTCGAGCTCATCGGGGCGAATGGTTGCAATCAGGTAGTCGGCCGGAGTGGTGGCATTGAAATCCACATCCACAAAGCCCGGCACTAATATTGGGTTCAAAAATCTGAACTCCAACTGGATGGGTACGTTGTCCTGATAGTGAACCAGCACCGCTTTAAACACGTCGGTACCACGCGTTAATTGCATTCTATCACTCAGCGCTGTGTCCGCTTTGATGGTTTGTTGCGCCAATACCTGAGCCCTGTGCGTTTTCCCCTGCTGCTGGATTTCATCGGCAATTGATACCAGCTCAATCAGGTGTGCCTGGCGCTGGGGTTCCGCTACGAAGGTGCCCAGCCCATGCACACGCCTTAGCAGGCCTTCGGCTGTGAGCTCCCGCAGCGGGCGATTAATCGTCATGCGGCTGACACCCAATGCCTCAACCAGCTGATTTTCCGACGGGATGATTTGCCCGGCTTGCCATTCCCGGCTGCTGATTTTAAGCCGAATTGCATCTTTGATCTGTTGATACATCGGCACACTATCGTCGCCCGACAGGCGCATATTTACGCTCGGTTTGCTCATCGAACTTGCCCCCGATACATAACCGTGTTGCAGGGGTTATGACCGATGCTATAACTGAGCTCGGCAGGGTTGGAGGTATTCCATAAAACCATATTCGCTGTCTTGCCGACCTCCAGCGTGCCTATTTCTGCTTGCAGGCCGAGCGCTTTAGCCGCGTTGCGAGTGACGCCCGCCAGTGATTCTTCGGGGGTGAGTTTAAAAAGAGTACAAGCCATGCTCAGCATCAGCAGTAAGGAGGACACCGGCGAACTGCCCGGATTACTATCACTGGCAATGGCGATGGGGACTGCGTTTTCTCTCAGGGCATCAATAGGCGGCAGTTGGGTCTCGCGCAGGAAATAAAAGGCGCCGGGCAACAACACGGCAACGGTTCCATGCTCGGCGATCACGGCAACGTCATCAGGGCTTAAGAACTCGATGTGATCCACCGACAACGCGCCCATCCGGGCGGCCAACACGGCACCCTGCTGGTCACTTAGTTGTTCTGCGTGTAGCTTGATTGGCAGGTCGAAGGACTTGGCTGCTTTGAAAACTCGTTCTACCTGCTCAGCATTAAAGGCGATGTTTTCGCAAAACGCATCAACGGCATCGACCAGACCAGCGGCTGTCGCGGCCGGCAAAACCGACTCGCAGATAAAACTGATGAACTCATCGTCAGCACCCTGGTACTCTGGCGCGGTGGCGTGCGCGCCCAGAAACGTAGTCACAACCTGCACGGGTAATTTTTCACCTAGCGCTCGAGCAACCCTGAGCATTTTTAATTCGTTGTCCAGATCCAGCCCATAACCGGATTTGATTTCAACTGTGGTCACACCCTCGTTGAGAAAGGATTGCAATCGCATCCGTGCCGACTCGAAGAGTGCAGCCTCACTGCTGTCTCGGGTCGCGTTGACAGTCGAGAGTATGCCGCCGCCACTGCGGGCGATTTGTTGATAGCTGGCGCCGTTTAATCGCATTTCAAATTCGCTGGCGCGGTTGCCGCCATATACGAGATGCGTGTGGCAATCAATCAGGCCCGGCGTAATGAGTTGTCCCTGGCAATCGAGTTGCTGCTGGCAGGTCCGGCGTTGTTCGTTCGGCAGATCGTCAGTCGCGCCAAGCCACACGATCTTGCCATCGCGAATGGCAATCGCGGCATCCTCGATTAAGCCATAGGGTGTATCGCCACGACACATGGTTGCCAGGCGGGCATTCAACCAGAGCGTGTCCCACGGTTTATTAAGAGGCGCTTGCTGTGACATGTGATCGGACAATTATGGTGATTGGGAATTTGGATTAGACGTTGCCGTAATCACGAGATTTAAACACAATCGACACCACTTGTATATACAAGTGTGCTTGCCTATACTTTACGTCCTGACGCAAGCGCGTGGGAAAATCAGTCATGTCAACAAAACCAAAAGAATTAAGCTTCAAGACCGCCCTGCTGCCGACTGGTTGGGTTGACGATGTGGCCGTGTGTGTTGATGCGTCGGGCGATATATCCAATGTAGCAAGCGGTGCACGAAATCCGCAAAATGGTTGCTTGATTCCAGGCCTGGCAAACCTGCATTCACACGCTCATCAGCGGGCCATGGCTGGTTTGGCTGAGCGGTCGGGTTCGAACAGCGATAGCTTTTGGGCATGGCGCAAAACCATGTACCAATTTTTGCACGCCATGCAGCCCCACCATTTGCGCGCCGTAGCCGCGCAGCTGTATCTCGAGATGCTGATCGCGGGCTACACACGAGTTGCCGAATTTCAGTACCTGCATCATCAGCCAAATGGTAAGCCCTATGACAATGTTGCGGAGATGTCGTTGGCCACGCTTGCGGCTGCTCAGGAACTCGGTATCGGCATGACCAGCTTACCGGTGCACTACCAATTTGGTGGCTTTGGTGGCCAACCGGTCAGTGACCAGCAGGCCCGTTTTTTCAATGAGCCAGAGTCGTTTTTGCGCATCGTCGAAAATGTGCGTGCGGCATCAACCGCCGATCTAAACAGCAATGTTGGGGTGGCGGGGCATTCGCTTCGAGCCGTAGATAAACAGAGTTTTAGTCAGGTATTAAGCGATCGCGCTGACCCTGACGGCCCTGTGCATATGCATGTGGCAGAGCAACTTAAAGAAATTGACGATTGCGTGGCCTGGAGTGGCGCCAGACCGGTCGATTATTGTTTGGACCATTTCGATGTTAATTCGCAGTGGTGCCTGATTCATGCAACCCATATGAGTGAGTCAGAAACTCAACGGCTGGCCGCCAGTGGCGCGGTTGCTGGAATTTGCCCGACCACCGAGGCTAATCTGGGCGATGGGTTTTTTAATGCGACGCCTTATTTGCAGGCCGGAGGGCAGTTTGGCATCGGGTCAGACAGCCATATATCCGTCTCGCCCACGGAAGAGCTGCGATGGTTTGAGTACGGTCAGCGCTTGTTACACAAATCTCGTAACCAGCTGTCAGGTGGCCCGGGCCGCAGTACCGGTAGAAACCTGTTTGAACTCGCAGTGCGTGGCGGTGCACAAGCCTGCGCGCACAGTGCCGGCGCGATTGAGGTTGGTAAACGGGCCGATTTTGTCGTGCTGGACGTAGATGCCGCGACACTTACAGGTCGCCAGGGCGACGAGCTGCTTGATAGTTGGATTTTTTCTGGCAACTCAAATTGTGTGGCCGATGTATATGTCGGTGGTCAACAGGTGATCAGTGCAGGGCGGCATCCGCAGCAGGATCAGGTCGAGCAAAACTTCAGAGCCACAATGCGCGAACTGCGTGGCACTCTATAACAAATTCCTTATCAAGCAATGAATGAACTAGTACTCGAACCCGGACATCTGACGTTGGCGCAATTGCGCAAAGTGTATTTTGACGGTATTCAATTAAGTATCAGCGATTCCACATGGGCTGCAATCGATCTCGCCCAGGGAGTGGTGCAGGACAAAGTCGATGGTGGCGAAATAGTGTATGGCGTTAACACCGGTTTTGGCCGTCTGGCGTCTAAACATATTGAACCCGATCTACTCACTGAACTGCAGCACAACCTGATTTTGTCGCACGCCACTGGCGTAGGTCGCTATCTGGACGATGCGACCGTGCGATTAATTTTGCTGTTAAAGATTAATGCACTGGCCCGCGGCGTTTCTGGCATCCGAAAAGAGGTGCTCGCGCTGCTGCTTGAGATGTTGAACCACAATATTTTGCCGGCCATACCTGAGAAGGGTTCAGTGGGGGCCTCGGGGGACCTTGCGCCACTGGCGCACATGAGCCTGCCGATTATTGGTCACGGCAAAGTGCACCTTGAAGGCGAATATCTGACCAGTAACGAGGCGTTTTCCAAGCTAGGTCTGGCCGCGTTGCAACTGACCGCTAAAGAAGGCCTGGCCTTATTAAACGGCACGCAAGTGTCTACCGCGTTGGCACTCAAGGGGTTATTTGAAGCCGAACAGAATATTAACGCCGCATTTGTTGCGGGCAGCTTAACGGTGGAAGCAGCGTTGGGTAGCCGAACGCCTTTTGACCAGCGAATTCAGGCGGTACGCGGCCAGCAGGGCCAAATCGCAGCAGCTCAAATCTATCGCTCACTGTTAGAGGATAGCGAGATCGCTAACTCACATTCTGAGTGCGATAAAGTGCAAGACCCCTATTCGTTACGGTGTCAGCCGCAGGTGATGGGTGCCTGTCTTGACCAACTAAGAAATGCGGCCAGAATTATCGAATTGGAGGCCAATGCAGTGTCAGATAACCCACTGATTTTTGTTGATCAGGGGGACATCCTGTCTGGTGGTAACTTTCATGCTCAGCCGATTGCTTTCGCGGCAGACAATATGGCCTTGGCGGTGGCTGAAATTGGCAGTATGTCGGAACGCAGAATGGCGCTACTGCTCGACTCGCACATGAGTCAGCTGCCGCCCTTTTTAGTCGAAGATGCCGGCGTCAATAGCGGCTTTATGATTGCCCAGGTTTCAGCGGCGGCGCTGGTCAGCGAGAACAAGAGCCATGCCCACCCAGCCAGTGTTGACAGTATTCCAACCTCGGCCAATCAGGAAGATCATGTGAGCATGGCGACCTTTGCCGCGCGGCGACTGAGTGACATGAATTTAAACACCCGATACGTGGTGGCGGTTGAACTGCTAGCCGCATGCCAGGGTATCGATTTGCGCCGGCCGTTAAAATCAAATGACCAATTAGAAAATTATTGGTCCAATGTGCGAGCAGTGGCCGCCTATTGGGATCACGACCGCTATTTTCAGCCTGACCTCGAAGCAATTGCCGAACTCATTCAAAAAAACACTTTCGGTGAATGGGCAAATGCCTACATTGAAAGTTAGACTCAGACCAAATAGTTAACAGCGACTGATTACAGAGGGTGATTGAATGGCAGTTCGAGAAGTATTAGAAATAGGACACCCGGTATTGGCGGCCAGAGCACAGGAAGTGGCCGAGCAGGATATTCCATCGGCGCAGGTGCAGTCCTGGATTGACGACATGATCGACACCATGCGACACGCAAACGGTGCGGGCATAGCGGCCAATCAAATCGGTATTCCGCATCGCATATTTGTGATTGAGATAAATGATAATCCGCGCTACCCCTACAAGCCCAAGGTGCCATTAACGGTCGTTATAAATCCACAAATCGAATTTCTAAGCGCGCAGACCTTCGTCTCCAATGAGGGTTGCTTATCGGTACCGCAGATACGCGCCAACGTCGACCGGCACGTCGAGATTGCAGTCAGTTATTTCAATCGCGAGGGGCAAAAAATTGAGCAGGAAATTCGAGGCTATTCGGCCTGTACCTGGCAACACGAATACGACCACCTCGACGGTATTTTATTTCCCCATCGAGTAACCGACCTCAACTCATTCTGCTCCTGGCAGTCGTTCAGAGACTACCAGCAGCAGGATTATGCGGCTGAAGTAGAG
>JABDKW010000065.1 GCA_013002025.1 Gammaproteobacteria bacterium
GGCCAGGTACTCAGGCTCGTTCTGCATCCGTTTTAACAGCTCGCGGTCATTGCGGAATGCGGCGCGTTCCTGTTCAGTGAATGGGCGATTTTCAATGGGCATAATCCATTGTGGCGTACGCTGGAAATGAATCAGCTTGCGCGCCCGGGTAGAGAGCGCGGTCACCAATTGCACACCCGTCGAGCCAGTGCCAATTACACCAATGCGGCGATCATCCAAAGTAACCGAATGGTCCCACTCGGCCGTATGAAACAGGTCGCCGCCAAAATCTTCCAAGCCCGGAATGTCAGGCAAGCGTGGTACATGCAGTACCCCGGTGGCGGCGATAACTATTTCGGCCGATGTTTTATTACCCTGGCTGGTCTCGAGCCGCCACACACCGTCACGGTAGTCACAGCGGGTGATGGATTCATTAAAGCGGATCATGTCATTAATGCCGTATTTGTCGCTTATGCCTTCAAAATAGGCCTGCACTTCCGGGCCCGGCGGCATGATATGGCTCCACTCAGGGTTGGGCTCAAACGAGTAAGTGTACGCGTGCGAAGGCACGTCACAGGTGAGGCCGGGGTAGGTGTTCTCGCGCCAGGTGCCGCCAATATTGTCAGCCTTTTCATAGACCGTGACCGCTTCAAAGCCAGCCCCTTTCAATTTAATAGCACTTAAAATACCGGCCATTCCGGCGCCTATTACAACGACTCTCGGTTTCGATTTATCCATTTCTAGCCCTTTACGATATATTGGCTCATAGGCACGCAGTCAAACGCTTCAAAGTCGATAAAGCGGGCGCAGCTCTGCATCATGGCCTGCTGATGTTGTTCAAATTTTTCCGGGTCATCGATGGCGTCGAAAAACGCTTCGCGAGACGTCATGGCAATGGCCGGGAAGTTTTCTTCGACAATTGCGTCCATCAATGGCCAGGGCGGTTGTTTTGATTGTTTCAGGGGCAGGGCAACGGCCACCACATTCTGCCGGTACCCAAAATTAGCCTGCGTATCAATCGCAATCTGAGTGTGATCGCCTAGCCAGGCAGCTAACCATTCAGGTCTGGGTTGCGGCGCAGGTTTACGGATAAACGCCATCTGGCACATGCCTTCGATGCGGCCTGGATTCAATGCACAGGCGATAGCGGTATACTCCACAACGCTGTAGGCCTGACAGTCACCGAGCTCGCTGGCAGCGTTTAGAATTGCCTGCAACTGGTACGGGTTGTCGGACCACAAGCTAAGTACTGCATCGGCCGGGTGCTCAGTAAAGCGCATCTTAAGTAAGTGTGCAGGCGCTACATCTTTATCATCTACGGCATAACCGCAGGCCGTAAGTTGGTCAGCGTAACTAAGCAGTAATTGTTCAATATCCGATTTCCAGCTTCGTGGCTCAGAGTGTGATGGCCGCGCCAGACAGGCAATGGTTTTTTGCACCGTCGAGCTAGTCTTTGGCGCCCGCGCCTGGAATCGGCAGGCCTGAGTTGGCCCAGGTGCCGGTAGCCGTGGCGATCAAACAATCTTCGGCATGCAGGGTGGCATCAACAAATACCAGGTTCTTGCCCTTGCGGGACACAGTTGCACGCGCCAACAGGAATTGCCCCACTCGCGAGGCGGCGCAAAAATTGGTGGTCATAGTGGCGGTGTAGCACAACTGGTTCATTGACTTTGAGGCAGCGCGGCCCATTACGTCATCAAGCATTGCCATGGTCACGGCACCGTGCCCACGACCTGGCGCGCCAGCATGTTTTTCTTGCAATGTCAGGCCGAGGTAGTAGACCAGCTCTGGGTCTGCAGCTTCATCAATATAATGACAGTAGCCGATTTCGCTGCCGAAATTGGAGTGCGCGTGCACCACCACCGCTGTTTTCGGCACACCGGGCGGCAAGGTTTCTGTGTCAGTCATTCTGCAGGCTAAGAAATGAGGGCGGCTCGCCACCGCCATGTACTTCCAGGGTGGCTCCTGACACGTAGGCCGCATCGTCGCTGGCCAGATAGCAGCAGGCCCGGGCAATATCACCCGGTGTTGCCATGCGTTGCATCGGCATGCGCTGCTCTATTTTTTGAATTCCGGCTTCGCCGCCATAATGCTCGGCGGCTGCCTCGGTGCGTGCCAGGCCCGCAATAATCACATTGACCCGCACCGCCGGGGCCCATTCCTGCGCTAAAGAGCGGGTTAAATTAACCAGACCCGCTTTGGCTGCACCATAGACCGCAGTACCTGGCGAGGGTCTGATCGCCGACACGCTGGCAATATTGATAATAACGCCTTCGCCCTCAGACTCAGTCATGGCGGCATGGGCCTGCTGACTGAGTACTGCTGGTGCAGTCAAATTCAAAGCAATAATAGATTGTATAAACCTTGGAGACGCCTGTTCGGCAGCAACTTCCGGACTACCACCGGCGTTGTTAATCAATATATCGAGACGGTTGGTTTGAGACTGGCAAAAGTCGATCAATTGTTGGCTGGATTCCGGGTCGCGCACATCGCATTGGCAAAACAGTGCCTCACGATCATCTACGCTGGGCAGTAGCGGCGGCTGATTGCGGCCGCACACCACAACCGTCGCGCCAGCGCTGAGGAAAAGTTCTGCAATGCCCTTGCCGATGCCGCGCGTGCCGCCGGTAATCAGTACGGTTTTACCGGAAAAATTGTAGGTTTTGTTGTTCATGGCGGGCAGTTTGCTGGAATTAATTCAGGGCTAAAATGCCTGAATTGCGAGCAATTATGCATTATTATTGCATAATTCGCAAAATGGCCAATCGCCGTCGATGTACGCTCTGTTGCGGCGTGAAGTCCAGCGTTGCCACCCTACGTTATGAGTACCATGGACCCAAAAGAATTTCGCAATGCACTCGGTCAGTTCGCTACCGGCGTGACGGTGATTACTACTACTGATGAGGAGCGTGCGCCAGTCGGGGTGACCGCCTCGAGCTTTAATTCAGTGTCGTTAGACCCGCCTCTGGTGTTGTGGTCGCTAGCCAAAAATTCCGGTTCATTGACCGCCTATCAAAACTCGGGTCATTTTTGTGTACACGTGCTGGCCTCTGACCATCAGGACCTTTCGCAGCGATTCGCCGCGCGCGGCACGGATAAGTTTGCCGGCTTGCAATGGCAGGCTGGCGAAGGGGGTGTGCCGCTATTGCCCGATTTTGCCGCCCAGTTTCAATGCAAGACCACCTACCAGTATGAGGGTGGTGACCATGTCATCTTCGTTGGGGAAGTGCTGCAATATGAAACGCGAGATGAGAAGCCGCTGGTGTTTCATGCTGGCAGCTATGCGACCGCCAAGGCCAAGGCTCAGGGTGAGCCAGCCGGGCAGGCAGTTGATGTTACCCAGGGTAAATTTTCCAATAACTTTTTCCTGTACTTGTTGTCGCGGGCACACTTTCAGGCCTCAGCGGATTTAAATCGACACCTTCAAGACGAGTTGTTGAATCAGAGCGATTATCTGACGGTGACTTTACTGGGTTTATCCGGTCCCTTGTCTTATCAGGATTTGTCAGAGCGCCTGCAACACACTGGTCATGTGCCGAGTCCGGGCACCATTAAAATACTGCAGGACCGCAGCCTGATTACCGAAACGCCAGATGGGGCGCAATTTGCGTTGACTGTTAAAGGCCGGGAATTGCATGTCAAGTTACTCGCGGTTTCCAAAGCTACTGAGGAACGATTGCTGGCGAATTTTGCCGACGACGAAGTGGCCGAGGCGCGAGCCTTTCTGCAACGCTTTATCGAACAATCTGACCCCGGGGTGCCGCCATTGTGGGCTGCCGAAGAGAGTAAATGAACGAGTCTGAGCAACCACGGTCGAATGCCGGCCGCAACCCCACGGTTAACCGCGAGTCGATTGAGGCGGCGGTTCGCAAGGTGGGCGCGCATGGCCCTGTTTCGGTGAACAAGGTTGCGGCTGAACTGGGCGTAAACGTCACCACCGTGTATCGCCATACCGGCGGTCTGGAAGGCCTGCGCCGTATTCACGCACTGCAGTCATTTGAGGCCCTAGGCGATGCACCATCACCGGTAGGTCAGGATTGGCAATCTTGGCTATTGAAATTGGCTGACTTTTACCGCGCCGCCTTTCTGCGTAATCCGGACCTGTTGAAATATGCACAGGCCGCTCTGGACCCTCGTTTCCACCGTCTGGAGCTCGCTACCAAAGAATTGGTTGATTGCGGCTTTACCGCGCGTGAGGCAGTGCGGGCGCACGCTTTTTTAATCAACAATGTGGTTGGCTATGTGCATCAGGAGTTGCAAACCCGGCAACAACGCAGAGTCGGCACTACGCCGGTTTACCTGCAGTTAATTGAAACCCTGCGCTCCGGTTCTGAGCACCTGCCAACCCTGAACAAATTAAAGCTGGACGATGGCGATCTGGACAGCGATAAAAACTTTACCTACTTCATTCGCTACGCGATCGAGGGTATTCAGGCTCATCGCGGCGCGCTGGAAAAAGTTCAATCTCCAGCCAGCGAACACTAACTTCGGAGACACTATGGCAACTGCAGCTGATTTCAACCTGGGCGAATTCACCTTCCCGCGAGGGTGGTTCATGATCGCAGAAGCAAATGAACTCGATGACGGCCCAATTGGGGTGCGTTTTTTCGGCAACGATTTTGCGCTGTACCGCGGCGGCAGTGGCAAAGTGGTGTTGCTGGATGCCTATTGCGCGCATATGGGTACGCATATTGCCGAGAGCAAAAGCGCGTCGATCGTGATTAATAATGAGCAGATTGAAGGCGACTCCATCCGCTGCCCCTATCATGGCTGGCGTTACACGCCGGAAGGGCAGGTCGATGACATTCCCTATTTTGACGGTCCATGCCCAAAAGCGGGAGCGATTAAATCCTATACGGTGGTTGAGCAATACGGCGCCATTTTCATGTGGCATTGTCCTGAAGGCCTTGAACCCGACCACGAATTACCGGCGGTGCCGGTGTGGGATGACCCGCAATGGATCAATGGCAGTTACGATCATCTGGGTGAGCTGGAAATGCACCCGCAGGAAATCATTGACAACATGGCCGATGCTCACCACTTGGGCCCCACCCATGGCGCCCCCTGCGAGTACTTTGAAAATGAATACCTTGACCATGTGTACTACCAGCGCCAGGGCGGCTTTCACCGCATGTATAACGCCTACTTGACGACGCTTACCTGGTATACCGGGCCGGGCCTGTTAGTGTCCAAACAGCGCTTTGGCGAGGCTGATGGCTTTGAATTTATCTTCAATACCCCGATAGACGATGGCAAGGTAAAAGCCTGGCACAACAATATCTCGCGCGCGCCAAACGCGGAGCCCACGGAACAAGATGTGGCCAATGCCAAAATGGCGCAGGAAGGTGCGCTGGCGGCGTTCGCACAGGATTTTCAGATCTGGAGCAATAAGCGGCCGGCGCTGAAGATCATGGCAACCCCGGTGGAAGGAAACTTTCGTCTGGGCCGTATCTGGTACAAACAGTTTTATAATCCGCGTGCGCAAGCTGGCGATTTTCACGAAAAGGTAAACGGCAAACACCATCTGCGCACGCTCCCCCCACCCGGGGAACTGGCCGCCGAACTAGAGGCGTAATTCGTCCTTTGCGTGGACAGAAGTTGCGGGCGCTAGATTGGCCCGCAGAACCTTCATCTGGTAACGAATTAAGCCTCACTACGCATGGGTGTCAAGACACCCACCATAGTAATTAATGGAGACAACAATGACCTGGTATACCGGCAATACATTTTACGACACAGTGTTAACGATCGGTTTTGTGATCGCAATACTGATCTTTCTCGGCAACCGTTACGGCACTGCCAAATACGGCGGGCGGTTCGGCGAGAGCAAAAAAGGTGGGTTCCGACTCAGCTCGAAGATGGGCTGGATACTAATGGAGCTACCGGCCCTGATTATTTTTCCGATCGTTTTTTTCATGGGCAGCAACGCCATGCAGCCAGTGCCACTTTTTTTCCTGGCCCTGTGGACTTTTCACTATATGAATCGAGCCATCATCAATCCGATGCTGATGCGCACTGCGCCGGGTTCGCAGAATTCCTTTGACCCCAGTGTGATGATTTTTGGCTGGGTGGTGTTGGCCATCCACGCCTATTTAAACGCCGCGTATATCTCTGAGTTGGGCACGCACTATCAGAGCGCGTGGTTTTCAAACCCGATATTTATCACCGGCATTGCGATCTACGTATTTGGCTTTACGCTAAACGTCTATTCCGATCACATACTTCGCAACCTCAGGTCAAAGACGCCGCAGCCGAATGAGCCGCGCTACAAAATTCCCTATGGGGGCATGTTCAAATTTGTCACCTGCCCGCAATATCTGGGCGAGATTATTTCGTTTGTAGGTTTGGCAGTGATGACCTGGAATCTGGGAGCTGTTTTTGTGGTCGCGGTGACCATGGCCAACCTGATTCCGCGGGCCCTTATCACGCACAGGTGGTTTCAGGAAAAATTCGCTAATTACCCGGCCGAGCGCCGTGCCATTTTTCCTTACGTGCTGTAACTTAATTGCCACCCGAGGAGGAGCAACAAAACAATGAATGAATTACTGGAGAAAAATCTAATTTGCGAACTCAAGGCACGCTACTTTCGAGGCCTAGATACCAAAGACTGGGCGCTGTTTGCTGATACTCTGACCGACGATGTGCAAGGACGATACAGTGACGGACAATTAAGTTTTGACGGTAAGCAGCCGCTGGTCGACTTTATGCAGGAAAACCTGAGTGTGGCAACGGTAATCACCATGCACCATGGCCATCACCCCGAAATCACTATCAATGAAGACGGGGTCAGTGCTGCGGGCGTCTGGTATCTACAGGATATGGTGATCGATCTGCAGGGCAAAACCCGGCTGTATGGGGCTGCCATTTATAGAGACGAATACCGTAAAGTCGATGGTCAGTGGCTCATAAACTTTACTGGCTATTCGCGAACCTTCGAGTTTGTCGAGCCACTCAGTGACCAACACGTGGTTCTGCAAACGATGTTTGGCGACGCCTAGATCAAGCGCCCGGCGTCATGTGGTAAAAGCACAGTTTATTGCCATCCAGGTCGCGCACATACGCGCCATAAAACATCGGGATCCGTTGGCCTGGTTCGCCTTCATCGGTGGCACCCAACTCGATCGCCTTGTTGTACAGTGCGTCGGCACCTTCGGGTGAACCGCCAGGGATGGCCACCATATTGCCATTACCACAGCTATTTGGCTGTTCGTCGTAGGGATTGCAGATTGCCAGCATGGCACCCTTACCGTTGCCGTAAAATTTGATGCGGTCCATGCCCATCATCATCTTGGCACCCACTTCGGCCAGTAGAGCGTCGTAAAACGCGACCGAACGATCCATGTCGCTTACGCCAATTGTTACATATCCGAGCATTTGATTAATCTCCAGAGTTATTTAGAGTCCGGCTGGTTTGCCCGACTCAGTTGATTCTTTTCTATCCACGCTTGTTTCGCGCTGTGCACATCGTAACTTAAATTAAGTCGGGTCGGTTGGTCATTCAGGGTTTGCTGGCGGCGTACTCGGCACACATTGCGTCGATGGCATCGCTCTGATAAGGGCGCAAGCCGCTCAATACCAGGTGTTTTATACCGCGGCCAATTTCTTCGTCACCATCAGTGAGAACGAAATGCAGTTCTGCATTGCCGCGTTTGCCATTTACCTGCAGGGCGGTTTTCGCCAGTTCTATGGTCAGAGCATCGAATTCGACGGTATTCAGTTCAAAGGCCATACTCTGGTAGATTACCAGTGGGCGCTGGGGGTTGATCATGACATCGTGCTGTCGCATCAGTGGCACCAGAATGTCAGGAAAGTTATGCCCCGAAAAAGCGACGTACTGGCGCAATAGCTGCTCCACTCTGGCAGCTTCTTGAGTGCAGCTACCGCTATATTTTAGTGTTAGCACGGCCTTGCCGGCATCACTGGTGACTTCTAATTCACCCGGTTCAGACTTATTGTCCAGTGCCGGGTAATGCAATCGCGTATCGGCATTGATCAAATCAAGAAATTGAAACGCCATGTTCTGGCGCACGCCGTATTGCCGTAGTGCAATAGCAAACAACAGGTCGCCGGGCACGCAGAAACGCTTGGAATCGGCGTGATGAATTGGGTTGTAATCATCAGCCACCTGCTTGGCGAAGGCACTGCCCTGCGTTGCGCTCACGGAGAACGATTGCTCATCTTGGCGGGTTAAGTAGTCGTCTAAAAAATCCATATCGGGGACCCGAGTCAGCCGGTCGCGTAGCAAATGATGTGGACGCTCATGTTACGTGATTTTAGCCCCGTTATATAGCCGCGCCAGTCGGGTCTAGCCTTAGTCGTTTTTAAGGCACCAGCCAGCCAGCCACCACTTGGGCTCGCAATCATAAATGATGCGGCCGCCTTCACCGTGCATCATATCCAGCGGTCGCTTGGCGAACTCAGGCGGCATGCCGCGCGCGGGCACGGTATTCAGTTCATCTAGCTTGCGCATGCTTTTAGCCCAATCCAGGGGTGCGCGCCAGCCGGGTGGTGGTACCAGATTGCTGCGCGTGCCATTGACCGGATAAAGCATCCGCCAATCCCGGATCGCCTTACTCAGAGAAGCAACCAGGCGCGGATGTTCTGAGGCCAAATTATTCCACTCGTTAGGGTCTTCCTTGATGTTGAATAAATAGTTGGTCACATCTGCCGACAAAAACCCCTGTTTAATTTCCTGCACCAACTTCCATTCTTCGTTAAATGCGGTCAGGCTGAATTGGCCCTTGATCGGCGTCTCGGAGCCAAACATCAGGTTTTTGCGTAACGGGATGTATTGATTTTCAACTACTGCCGGAGCCATATTGCGCCCGTCAAGCTTGCGCCGATTGAGCGGCTCAACGCCGGCCAGGGCGCTAAGCGTTGGGAACACATCCATGATCGAAATAATGCTGTCGATCTTGCTACCGGCCGGTATTTTGGCGGGCCAGCGCAGCGCGGAGACCACGCGAATGCCACCCTCAAACGTTTCGCCTTTGCCGCCGCGCAGCGGCGCATTATACGCACCGCCCACCGAATAGACCGCACCACCGTTGTCACTGAAAAACATCACAATGGTATTTTCAGTTAGTCCTTCGCGATCCAGAGTATCCAATACTTTGCCCATGGCCTGATCCATGCCATCGACCACCGCAGAGAACATGGTGCGCACATTTGTTACACCCAAAATCTTACTGAACTTATAAGTCTCATCGCTGGCACTGCGCGACGGTTCGCGTTCAAACTCAATATCAGAGTATTTGTCGATCAAATCCTGTGGGGCTTCCAACGGTGTGTGTGGCGCGATGAATGGCATATAGAGAAAGAACGGCTTATTTTTATCACGCTCCTCAATCCAGCGCGACGCTTCGTCACCCAGCAAAAAGGACTCGTAACCTTCAGGCTCAATGGTTTCCCCGTTGATCTGAAAATCCTTGCCGCCCTGCACGCCGAAGGGAGGAAAGTAACCGGTTTCGGTATGCAGATGGCCGTAAAAGTGCTCGAAGCCGCGTTGATTGGGATGATAGGTTTCCTGCGCATGCCCCAGGTGCCATTTACCCACCAGCGCGGTTTGATAGCCGGCCGCTTGAAAGCTTTGCGGCATAAAGTGTTCGTCCGGGTGCACACCTAAGTTTGTCCAGGGCATGACCACGGAATAGGCAATTCCCAGACGCATAGGGTCGCGACCCGTCATCAGTGCTGCCCGGGTCGGGCTGCAGATCGGTGTCGTATAAAACCGGTCTAGCTGCGCGCCTTCGTTGGCAATTCGATCAATGCTGGGTGTATCAATCTGACCACCGTGATAACCCACGTCTGCCCAGCCGATATCGTCCGCCACCATAATGACGATATTGGGTTGGTCGTTGGCGTGGGCAAAACTATTCAGCAGCGCCGTCAGCAAGGTGAGTAGAAAAAGTCTGATTGGTTTCATCATAATATTGCTCAACTTGAATCATTGATTGGATAATTCGGTTTGTGTGGCTCGGATACGGCTATCCAGCCACCCCGTTTCACTGAAATTACTGCCGGTCTGTTTAGCCCGAGCCAGCATTTTCTGTAATACGTTAAGGCGCAGTTTTAGCAGGTTTTGTAACTGGGTTTGATTTTGCTCAGGATCGGTATCAGCGATCTCTAGTAAATGCAGTGCCTGCTCCAGTTCCCCCTGGGCTAATTTTTCTTGTGCCAGCAGCAGCAGTTTATCTGCATCACCTAGCAGGCCAACTAGCTCGGGGTAAAGCGTGCGCACCGGAACCGGATACAGCTCGGTTGTTGATTCGAATTTAAACCAGGTGCTGTAGTACTCCCAGATTGAGCGTACATTCCACGACACCTTGCCATGCCCTTGACTGACCTGTAAATGGTCGGGCAGTTTTACATCCTGCATTAGCTGCCATACCGATTTGCCGGCGTTCATGCCGTCGATGGTCTGTTGGTGAATGGAATGGGTGGCGTCACGCATCAATTGAATGTCGGCCTGTACCGTACCACCAGAATGCGGGTCGAAATGGCTGGGCAATACCATTTCCACGCCAAGCTCAAGAATTCGATCCAAGGAGTTGATATAGGCGACCGGGTCACGAAATTTCTCCCCGCGCAGGGTGAACAAGTTGGGGAGCATGGGGAATAAGGGACCAAAAAAGTCGCCGCTGAACAGCGCCTTGCTGTGCGGCAACCACAGCACGATATTATCGTCACCCTCGGCACCCGGTGTTGGCAGTACCACAAATTCAACGCCACCGATCTGGAAACGGTATTCGCTATGGTCATCAACGACGATATCCGCGGTGATCCCGCCGTAGGCAAACAGACTGTCGGCTTCCGGCGGCACTTCCGGCATAAAGGTGTAGAGCAAGCGGTTACGATTCCAGAAATGTTGCTCGAGATCCTTTAAATAGCGCTGACCCTCAGCAAATTTCCGGTGGGTGATGATTTTCGCGCCCGGAAATTCGCTTTTCCAGAATTTGGTGGCACCAATATGGTCGGCATGGGAATGCGACAGAATAATATGGGTCAAAGGCCCCTCTACGGCGTTCTGCAACAGCCGTTTCTGCTTGGCGGCCTGAGTGCCCAAACCTGCATCAAATAAGACATTGCCATCAGGCGTGTGAATCAGAAAGCTATTGCCGACGCCTTTGGCGCGATAGACATTGGGTAATGGCTGATCTACTTCAATCTCTATATGGTGCAGGCCTGCGACTGTTTTTACCGCCTGATTCGGGTCGGCCTGCGCTGACTGACTAGCGATATAACGATCCGCAACATTGCCGATGACTTCAGCCTTGCGCTCGCCTACATAGCGCTCAAAAGTCTCGCCCAGCGCCAACCATGCCAGCACTAGCACCCAGGTAAAAGCAGCACCTGAAAAAAACAGGACTTTAAGAAATTTTTTCATAATCGCGCGATTCGAGTATCGGCAGTCTAAAAGGAGATAAGCCGGTAAGGGTCTTCGCCATCCCACTGTTCCGCCTCTTTGGCGCACATCTCAAAGGCGTCGGCGGTCATCTGGTCGATCTCCATCAACTCAACCACCATGCCCTGCATGGCCGGAGAGTCAAAATAGTAATAACGGGAGCCCATATCACTCTCGACATAACCGAGCTCATTGAGACCCGCAGCCACCGCGCAGGTTCTGGCAGCGTCGACATCCGGGCAGTGGTAGGCCAACTGCTGAAACATCTGTGGTTCAGTGGATTGGTAGAAAGCGCTATAGGGGGTCAGGGCATCACCCACATTGGTTTGATGAATCAATTCGATCTGCACGCCATTTTGATAGGCAAAACCAACATCCAGAACCACATCTGACTCAACGCCCTGGTAGTTAGATTTGAGAGTGACGTTTCGAAAGCCCCAGAAGGGGCCAATACCGAATTGGTGAATCCAGCAGTCCATTGCCTGGTCCAGGTGCTTTACCAGATAGCCCCATTGCTTTACGGGGCCGAATAATGTGTCGGCGAACATCGCCATCCTCCGGGTTGGGTTGCAAGAGAGGCGGGCTGCTTTTGTAATTTGCCTGCAAACATTACATGAAAACCGGCATTTTGATTGTGTTGTGCCCGCCTGATGTTTTAGTATACAGCATATACTTAATTTTGGTTAAGCCCAATTTGATCCCGACGAATAGATTTTGCCGGTGTGTGGATCACTGCCGAGCTGCCCCCTACCATTTATATTGTTGATGTCTCAGGCCACCAAGCAAAAACCTCCAGCGACCGGAAATGGCAAAAAACTTCGTGGCCATTTGTCGCGCGCGGTAATTACTCGCGCAGGGCTGGCAGTGGCCCGTGAGGATGGCGTACAAAATCTCACCATGAAGCGGCTGGCGGATGAGTTGGCCGTTACGCCCATGGCGATTTACCGCCACTTCGAAGATAAGTCTGATTTGATTGATGCGGTGTTGGACTCGTTTGTGCAGGAACAAAATATTTGCGGGCATTCAGTGCCCGATAAGAATTGGACCAAGTGGT
>JABDKW010000061.1 GCA_013002025.1 Gammaproteobacteria bacterium
GGCCTGTCATCAAACTTCATAGCTCGCTTAGCGGCGTTGCCGAGGAACGTCTGCCGGAGATGTATTTCAGTTTTCTTGCAAACTATAAATTGGCCTTTATCATGTTCAATTTAATCCCCTATCTGGCCCTGCGGGTTATGCAGTAGCGAAATGGTGAAAAATACAATTACAATATTACTTGTCGCAGCAATGGCCTTTATTTCTGCCTGTGGCCCCTCTGATCCAGAAACGGGTGCCGCCCCACCACCGGTACCACAACATCAGTTGGATGCGCTGGAAAAGGCCAAACAGGTGGAACAGAAATTGCAGGAAGATGCTGAACGGCGTGAACGCGAGATGCGAGAACGAGGCACCTAAACCATGTGAGCGAGGTTAGCCGTCTAGGCTGCGTGCCTGGTGCTAACGTATCGCCGCATGTTAATCACCTTAGGTGACAGCGCCTCGCTGGTTAAATATTTCTTGTTTGTACGTGCCCGAGGTGACGATCTCACTCAGTCGATGGACAGCATGCCAGATGTCTTCAAAGCGCGTGTAGAGCGGGCAGAATCCAAAACGCAAAATATCGGGTGCGCGAAAATCAACAATCACTTGCTGGTCAATGAGCGCTTGTGCAATGGCAAAGGCGTCGCCGTGCTGAAATGCCAGTTGGCTGCCCCTCTCTTTGTCATTAGCGGGTGAGGCACAGGGCATCTTCGGTAATAACTCAAGCTGGCGCATGAGGCCCAAAAACATCTGGCACAATTGCTGAGACTTGGCTCTGACATCCTGCATATCGACTCCGTCGAATACGTCCAGGGCGGCGTCCAGTACTGCCATGGAAAGTATCGGCGGGGTACCGCTAAGGAAGCGCTTGGCCCCCGCTGCAGCAGCGTAGCCTGCATCAAAATTAAATGGCGCACTGTGCCCCATCCACCCACTAAGCGGTTGCTCTACCCGCTGCTGTAGACGCTCGGCTACATAAACGAAAGCCGGTGCACCGGGGCCGCCGTTCAGATATTTGTAACCACAGCCCACTGCGAAATCCACATTATCAGCATCCAACGCCAGGGGCACCGCGCCTGCACTGTGGGCCAAATCCCATATCACCAGCGCTCCGACGTCATGTGCACGCCGGGTGAGTTCACGCATGTCGTGCATGGCACCGCTGCGGAAGTTGACATGCGTGAGCATCAACACCGCCACCGTTTCATCCAGTGCATCATATAGGGCGTCGGACGACACCTGTTTCAACTGGCAACGAGCGTCGCCAAGCAGCCCTGCAATACCCTGGGCAGTGTACAAATCGGTGGGGAAGTTATCCTGCTGCGAAAGTACCACCCGGCGCGGCGAATTCAACTGGAGGGCTGCGCCTAACAGTTTAAACAGGTTTACCGAAATGGAATCACAGCAGACCACCTGCCCGGGCGCGGCACCTAACAAGGGTGCAATTCGCTCGCCAACTTTGACCGGTAAGTCTATCCACTGGTGTTTGTTCCAACTACTGATCAGGTCTTGGCCCCACTGCTGGGTAATCATTTCCTGCAAACGCTGTTCAATACCCGCTGGCAGCGGGCCCAGCGAGTTTCCATCCAGATAGATCAAACCCTCGGGAATCTTGAACTCCACTCGCTTCGACGCCAACGAATCATTGGCGTCCAGCTCTCGCAATTGCTCTAAATCTATTTTTTTCTGGTCGCTCATTGCGGAAATAGCCCGGCCAATGTTTGCAATAATCGTTGATAAGCCGGGGCGCCCGGATGAATCAAGTCAAAATGTCCAGCCCCCTTCACTATAGTGCGCTCGACACCCTCTAATTCGGATTGCGCGAGCGGAACAATGGCGTCAAGGTCGCCGTGGATCAGAGTTGTTGCTGGGTGCAGTTCTATTTGCGCAGGGTTTGCGGCGGCGTACTCGGCTCGCTTCTGATCAGGTGAGCCACCCATAAACTGGGGCGCCGCGGTCTGGCAACTGTTGCTGCCCTGCGCATAGGCCGGCAGATCAACAATGGCCGCGAGGCCAATCACCGCTTTTACACGGTCGCGTTGTTGTGCACCGGCCAAGAGCGCCAGATGCCCTCCTGCTGAATGGCCCACCAGGACCATCTCATCTGTGCGAAGCGGATAGCCTTCCAGATTGGCGGCGAATTGCATTGCCGCCAGCACATCGTCGAGCGAACCGGGCCAGCCGCCGCCAGCATCACCCACACGGCGATACTCCGGCGCCCAAACCGCGTAACCGCTTTGAGCCAGAGCGCTGCTTAAGGCGTGCGTGTGGCTGACATCGAAGGCGTTCAACCAGCAACCGCCGTGAATCAACATCAACAATGGGTGTCGATAGTTGCCACTGGTGTGGGGTGGCAACCACAGTTCGCCGTACTGCAGAGGTTCGGAACCGTAGTCCAATACATGGTCAGGGCTGCCCTTTTGCAGCGCCAGAACATCCGCGTAACTAACATCACTCTGTACGGGCAGGTAACACAACAAAGGCTGTTGCGGCTCGGCATGGGCACAGGCCGCCAACAGAATTGCCAGGGAAACTAAAAGGTGTTTTCGCATCATTGCTACGCTACCGGATTAAGCAGGCAAGTCAATCTAAAGGTGTCGCAAGGGCGTCTCGTGGGTGCTTGCATGGTATTGTGCAATAGAGGTAATAACTGACAACGGTGTTTCACACCGCAACTTGAAGGAGCTAATTATGTTTGAGGTTGAATATGGCGGTTTCTGGATTCGGTTTGCCGCGCTTTTTATCGATGCCATTTTTATTTGTCTGGTGTTCATAGCACCGGCAATAATCATTTACGGACAGGACTATCTCACCAGCGATATATTAATACACGGCTTTTGGGATGTAATGTTGTCGTACGTATTACCCTTTGTGGTGACTATCTGGTTTTGGTTAAAGTTTCTGGGTACGCCCGGCAAGCTGTTACTTGACCTGCAAATAGTAGATGCCGGAACCTTGCAGAAGATGACGCTGAAGCAGGCCGTGGGCCGCTACTTTGCTTATATTCCTGCCATGTTACCGCTACTGATCGGGCTTATCTGGGTTGCGTTCGACAAACGCAAACAAGGTTGGCACGATAAATTAGCTGGCACAGTCGTTGTTCGAGGTCGCAGCTTAGCCATGCTGAATCGTCAGGATTAACAACCGCGGTTTACCCAACAATCTGAACAAATGACAAATAATTGAATCCTTTTTCCTGAAAGCTGCATCTAATGGATTATATGAGCAGAAATTATCTGCTCGGATGACCCCAATAGAGTGCCAGATGAAACTATCCGTAATTTTTCTTCTCGTCATGCTGACGCTGCCTCTGTTTGCGGTAAGTGCAGAACCAAATGTCTTTCACATGTATGGCTCGGTTCCCGCTGGCAGAAATTTCCCCTCGATCCTTGCGACCTCAAATATCCCCTATGATAAAAACTTTACAGAATTGACCGAAGCACAGCGGTCACTGGTTCGCGCCAATTACGAAGGGTTGGCGGCAGCCGATGTACCACCTTACCCGGCACAAGGCGTGGAACAAATTTTAGAACCCCTCAGCAAAGCTCATCCAACGCTACTCGGGCGCGGCAAAATGCTGGCTTTGGCAATGGTAAGCGCGCAAGGGAAAGTGACCGAAGTAAAAATTTATTACACACCGAATAAACACGTATCTGAGATTATCTCAGCCGCCTTGTTTAAAACGGAATTTACGCCCGGCACCTGTGCTGGGGTGCCCTGCGCCATGGAATATCTTTTTGAGCAGGATTTACAGGGAGCTGGGTGAAAACCGATTCTTGCATTGTACTTCGATTCATACCGGCCACTTTCGGGCCGGTTTTTTTTACGCTGAGATCGGCCGTTTCGGGTATTTGTCGCCCCCTCATTATGTAGTACGCTAAGGAATCAATAACACACTGACTAAAAAAATGTCTGAATACGAACTAATAGAGGCTTTCTGGAGCTCACAAAGCGCGGCGGCGACGGCATTGGTATTTTATTTAAGCATTGTCAGTGGCTATCTGCTCGTGGCCTATGTGGCAGGCCATAAATTACTTCGTTCGCAGGCAGCCTTTATAAATTGCCTGTTTGTGATCTTTGCCAGCTTTGCGCTGTGGGGCACTTATTTGTATTTTAAGGCCGGTACCGTGTACTACCAGAAATTGACGGATTTAGGCTCGGCACATGCATTGGGCGTGGAAACGTCTGTGCCACCGCACATTGTCATCGCCTTCATACTGGGCGTCGGAATTCTGGGCTGTCTGAAATTTATGTGGGATGTTCGTCACCCCAAGATGAACCGCTAGCGTCCCAGCTCGAGTCGCCGTTTTAAGGTCTCATGTCCGGCAAGATAATCGAAATTAATTGCCGCACCGGGCATCTGGAGACGCTGTTGGCGATAGCCGACTCATGCTCGGCGCGCATACTATCCAGCGGGCCTTCCCAACCGGACGGGGAACGCGCCTCGATCAGGATGTTTGTTGAGGATCAGCAAATACAATCAACTCTGGACCGCTTGCAGACCACCTTAGCGCCGGAAGCCGAAGCACTGACCCTGCTTATCCCGGTGGATGCGCAACTCTACGAACAGGAAAATCTTATTGAGGCAGACCAGGAGCAGGTTTCGACCACGCGCGAAGAACTGTTTCTTGAAATCAGCCGGGGCACGGAGTGCGACCGCAATTTTGTGCTGTTGGTGGTGCTGGCAACGGTGGTGTCGGCGATCGGCATTGCGGAGGACAACGTGGCCGTGGTAGTCGGCGCTATGGTCATCGCACCCCTACTGGGCCCCAATCTGGGGCTGGCTCTGGGGTCGGCATTGGGTGACAGGGAATTGATCAGGTCTGCCATTTTCACCAATGGCGTCGGCGTGGGATTGACCATTGTGATCGCAGCCGTCATCGCGCTGTTGTGGGCACCCAATATGCAGAGCCAGGAATTATTGAGCCGCACAGAGGTGCGGCCCGCCAGCGTGATCCTGGCGCTGGCCTCAGGCATCGCGGCGGTTCAGTCACTGACCACACGGCTGGCAAATATTCTGGTCGGCGTGATGATCGCGGTGGCTCTGGTGCCTCCCGCCACTGTACTGGGCTTGATGCTCGGCGTGCAGAACTGGCAATTTGCCAGCGGCGCGGCGCTGTTATTGGCGGTCAATATTACGGCCGTGAACCTGGCGGCTCAGTTGGTGTTTTTATTGCGCGGGGTCCGTCCCCGCACGTGGCTGGCACAGCGTAAAGCTAAACAGGCTAGCTGGTTAAATTTAGCGGTATGGATCAGTTTGCTGCTGATTTGCTCCCTGCTGATCGCGCTGGTGGCCTCATAAGGCCTACTTAATCAATTGTATGGTGATCCAGTCTGCCACCAAGGCCGGCTTTTCTTCGCCTTCAATCTCAACCGATATCTGGGTTTTGAAGCGAAACTGACCCGGCTTGGTTTCATCGATAGCCAATGTTTTAGCGTGTGCGCGAATCCGCGAGTTCACCTTAACAGGCGCAACAAATCGAACTTTATCGAAGCCCGAATTAATCCCCATATAGACACCATCTAGCATTAAATTACAGTTTTCAGACAAACGCGACAGCATAGACAGTGTTAGAAAGCCGTGAGCAATGGTCGTGCCAAAGGGTGTTTCAGCAGCACGCTCCGGGTCGACATGAATAAATTGATGGTCGAGCGTGCAATCTGCGAATTGATTGATTTGCTCCTGCGTGACGGTATGCCAATCTGAAGGCGGCGCCTCATGATTGATGTAATCCGCGACTTCGTTACGACTGATGGTGATAGACATGGTTGCTTTGCTCCGGCTCAGCACTCGATGAGAGTCGCATTCTAGCTCAATTTGGCCCGTGTTAGGCAATCGCAGTGCCGACCGGCTGCGGTTTTTGTATTTTGTCGCGATTGAGACTCATAAGAACTGATTTACTAATCTATAATACGCCACCCCGAAAACTCCTGACCTAAGCGCTGATCATGCAACAGTTAAGTGGCCTTGACGCCTCATTCTTGTACCTCGAAACAGATAATGCGCCAATGCATATCGCCAGTTTGAGCATTTATGACCCCTCCACGGCCCCCGGTGGAAAAGTCACGTTTAAGCAGATACTCGCCAACACCATGGCACGCCGACATCGTGTGCCACCGATGAGCAATGTGCTGGTTAATGTTCCAATGCGGCTGGATCACCCCTATTGGGTCAGAGATGAAAACCTTGATGTTGAATACCATATTCGACATATGGCCCTGCCACAGCCCGGCGATTGGCGGCAGCTTTGCATCCTCACGTCGCGGCTGCACGCCCGGCCTATGGATCGCTCTCGACCCTTGTGGGAGATGGATGTAATCGAGGGCCTGGATAACGTCGAGGGCGTACCCAAGGGGTGCTTCGCGATCTATCTGAAGATTCACCATGCGGCCTTTGACGGGGCTTCGGCGGTTGAGATGGCAGCAGCCCTGCATGATTTGAGCCCGGACTATAAAAACGTCACCGATCAGGCGGAGATCTCGGCCGATTCACGCCCCTCGGACCTGAGCTTACTGATTCGCTCACAGATTAATGCGGTCAAAAAACCGCTGCGCATGTTCAATGTGGCGCGCAGCACATTGCCCAATGTCGCCAAAATGGCGGCGGGCCTGCGAAAGGGTGAATTGTCGCGGGTTAAGTATGTGCCCCGCACGCGCTTCAATGGGCGGGTATCCCCGCACCGCGTCTTTGACGCCATGACGGTCGATTTTGAAAACATCCGCACTATAAAAAACGTCATTGAAGGCGTCACGGTTAACGATGTAGCCCTGTCGATCTGTGGCGGTGCGATGCGTAAATACCTGCTGGCAAAAAATGAATTACCTGACACGTCCACCGTGGCCATGGCGCCAATAAACGTTCGCACCAAAGATCAGCAGGGTCAGGCCGGCAATCAGGTTTCGCAGATGACGGTACTGCTGCGCAGTGATATCGAGGGCGCAATAGAGCGCCTTAAAGCGGTTCATCGTGGCACTCGGGACGCCAAAGAATTAAGCAATGCGGTGGGCGCCAAGGCGATGACCGATATCACCCAATTTGTGCCCTCTACCATCGCCGCCAGCGCGGCCAAGCTGTCCAGCAGTCTGGGCTTAGCCAACCAGATGAAGCCCAGCTTTAATTGCACTGTGACCAATGTCCCGGGCCTGCAGGTGCCGATGTACTACACCGGTGCCAAGATGGTAACTTCCTTCGGGCTCGGCCCGGTGATGGATTCAATGGGCGTATTTCATGCCATCACTAGCTACTGCGGGCAATTTATTATCTCGGTCACCGCCTGTCGCAAGATGATGCCGGATCCGGAATTTTACTTGCAGTGCGTGCGCGAGTCGTATGACGAACTTCTGACTGCCGCCAAGCAAACGCAGAGCCGCAAGAAGGCTCGCACCACCAAAAAATAGCGCCGCCAATTCCAAGTCTTACTTCAGGCTTTACGCAGCGCTTTTATCCAACTCAGAGAGAGAGAGTAATATGCAAGAGCAGTACGTCCGCGCCAACGGTGTCACCCTGGCCTTTGATGAATTTGGCGACCAGAGCCACCCGGCAATTATTCTGATAATGGGCCTGGGCACGCAGATGATTGCCTGGCCAGAAACGCTGTGCCGGGGGCTGGCAGATCAGGGTTTTCGCGTGATTCGCTTTGATAATCGTGACATTGGTTTATCGGAGAAGATGGATGATGCGAGAAAGCCAAATATTCCCTGGGCAATGATCAAGTCGAGAATCGGATTACCTCTGCGGGTGGCTTACACCTTACAGGATATGGCCGACGACACGCGCGGCTTAATGAGTGCATTAGAAATTGACGCCGCGCACATCGTTGGTGCCTCGATGGGCGGCATGATTGCGCAGTTGCTAACCGCCAGCGAGCCCGATAAGGTACTGTCGCTGACCTCCATTATGTCCAGCTCCGGAGCACGCAATTTACCGTCCGGCAGCCCGGAAATTCTGCGGGCGCTAACTCAACGGAACGATGGCGGTGAACAGGAGTTGCTGGCGCAGCGGTGCCGCGTGCTAGCCATGATTGGCAGCACCGGTCAGTATGCACCTGATCCAGACGAGTTGATGGCCAAGGTCGTCGCCAGCTATCGCCGCAGTTATTATCCGCCTGGGTATTTACGACATATGCTGGCGATTATGCATTGCGGCAGTCGGGTGCGTCAGTTGCAATCCATCCAGCGGCCCACTTTGGTCATCCACGGCAAAGCCGACCCGCTGGTGCCTGTTGCAGCAGGCATCGACACAGCGCGCCATATTCAGGGCTCGAAACTCGAGCTGATTGAAGACATGGGCCACGACCTACCCGCTGGCCTGATCCCCCATATGGCGGATTTAATCACCCGACACGCTCGCAGCGTCTAATTTCTACGCTTTTGCTTATCAAGCACAAACCAACCCCTAAACTGACGTTTACGTTAACGTAAACTTATGCTAAAGTCCCGGTCTGTTTTCAAGCCCGAGCCTATCTGTGTCTGCCAGCGCCCAATACAGCATTCGAGACTTAGCCGCGGAATTCGGCTTAACCACTCGAACACTGCGTTTCTACGAGGAAAAAGGCCTGTTGCGCCCCCGCCGCAAAGGCCAAACTCGGGTCTATAGCAGCGCTGACCGGACTCGCCTGCGGCTGATTCTGCGCGGCAAGCGCCTGGGGTTCTCGCTACAGGAATCCAGCGACATCATCAGTCTGTATGACCCCGCCACCGGCAATAACAAACAATTACAGGCCTTAATCAACAAAATGCACGAGAAGCGCAGCCAGCTCGAGCAACAGCAACGTGACCTAAACAACATGCTCGCCGATTTGGCCTCAGCGGAAGCCCGCTGCAAGGCTGCGATGAGTGAATAACCGGACTACCATCATGACGACCCCCTACCCCAGTTTACAGTTTGACCACAGCGAAGAGATCAGCATGCTGCGCGACATGGTGCATCAGTTCGCGCAGGCTGAAATCGCGCCGCGCGCCGAGCAGATAGACAAAGACAATCTATTCCCGGCTGACCTGTGGCAGAAATTCGGTGAGCTGGGCTTGCTCGGCATTACCGTGGCTGAAGAATATGGCGGCAGTGATATGGGCTATCTGGCGCATGTGGTTGCCATGGAAGAGATCAGCCGCGCGTCAGCCTCGGTAGGTTTGTCCTATGGCGCTCACTCAAACCTCTGCGTAAACCAGATTTTTAAAAACGGCAACGACGCCCAGAGACAAAAATATCTGCCCAAGCTGTGCTCGGGTGAACATGTCGGTGCATTAGCGATGTCGGAGAGTGAAGCCGGCTCAGACGTGGTGAGTATGAAACTGCGCGCCGACAAAACGGCCGACGGCTACCTGCTCAACGGCAACAAAATGTGGATCACCAATGGCCCCGATGCCGACACCTATGTGATCTATGCCAAAACCGATGTTCAGGGCGGTTCCAAGGGGATGACCGCCTTTATAGTCGAGCGTGGCTTTGAGGGTTTCACCCAGGGCCAGAAGCTCGACAAGTTAGGCATGCGCGGCTCCAATACGGCGGAACTGATTTTCAAAGATTGTCTGGTGCCGGAAGAAAATATTTTAGGCTTTGAGGGCGGTGGCGCCCGGGTGCTGATGTCCGGGCTGGATTATGAGCGCACCGTATTATCAGGCGGCCCGATCGGCATTATGCAGGCCTGCATGGATGTGGTGGTGCCCTACATTCACGAGCGTAAACAGTTCAACAAGAGCATTGGCGAATTCCAGTTAATGCAAGGCAAAATTGCCGATATGTACACTACCCTGAGTGCCAGCCGCGCCTATTTATACGCGGTCGCCAGCGCCTGTGATCGTGGCCAGGATAGCCGCAAGGACTCCGCCGCCGTGATTCTCTATACCGCCGAACAAGCCACGCAGATGGCCTTGCAGGCAATCCAGACTCTGGGCGGCAATGGCTATATCAATGACTACCCTACCGGCCGCTTGTTGCGCGACGCCAAGCTGTATGAAATTGGCGCTGGCACCTCCGAAATTCGGCGCATGCTGATCGGTCGGGAACTGTTCTCGGAGACCCGTTAATGTGCGTAATTAAAAGTCTGGTGAACCCGCGCTCCGCGGACTTTCTGAGCAATCAGGAAGCCATGCAAGCGCAGGTGCAGGAACTGTATGACGCAGTGGCTAAAATCGTTCAGGGTGGTGGTGCGCATCGCCGCGAGCGCCATGAGTCGCGCGGCAAACTCTTTGTCCGCGACCGCATCGATGCGCTGATTGATCCCGGCTCACCATTTCTGGAGCTGTCGCAATTGGCGGCGCATGAGGTATACCCCGGTGAGGAGGTACCCGCCGCCGGCATTATCACCGGCATCGGCCGCGTGTCCGGCCAGGAATGCATTATTGTGGCCAATGATGCCACCGTCAAAGGCGGTTGCTACTACCCCACCACCGTAAAAAAGCAGTTACGCGCTCAATTAATTGCCGAGCAGAATCATCTGCCCTGTATTTATCTGGTCGACTCGGGTGGTGCCAACCTGCCAAGACAGGACGAAGTATTTCCGGATCGGGATGACTTTGGCCGCTCGTTCTTTAATCAGGCCAACCTGTCCGCGCAGAACATTCCACAGATTGCCGTGGTGATGGGTTCCTGTACGGCTGGCGGTGCCTACGTGCCGGCCATGTCGGACGAGGCCATCATGGTGCGTAACCAGGCCACCATTTTTCTGGCCGGCCCGCCGCTGGTGAAAGCCGCCACTGGTGAGGTGGTCACCGCCGAGGAGCTGGGCGGCGCTGATGTGCATTGTCGCGAATCCGGCGTGGCAGACCATTACGCACAGAACGATCATCACGCCCTGCAGCTGGCGCGTCATTCAGTGAGCCGCTTGAATCGACAGAAGCCCCAACAGTTGGATCGCCGCGAGAGCCGCGAACCGCTGTACGACGCTGCTGAACTGTATGGCATTGTGCCGCAGGACATGCGGCAACCGTTTGAAATTCGTGAGGTGATTGCCCGCATCGTTGATGCCTCCGAGTTTGATGAATTTAAAGCCCTGTTCGGCACCACTTTGGTGTGTGGTTTTGCGCGGCTGTATGGCTACCCGGTCGGCGTGATCGCCAATAACGGCATCCTGTTTAGTGAGGCCTCACAAAAAGGCGCGCACTTTATTGAGTTGTGCGCGCAACGCAAAATCCCGCTGATTTTTCTGCAGAACATCACCGGCTTTATGGTCGGCAAGCAATATGAGGCCGGCGGCATCGCCAAAAACGGTGCCAAGCTGGTGACCGCCGTCGCCACCGCCAAAGTGCCCAAGCTGACCGTCATCATCGGCAACTCGTTTGGCGCTGGCAACTACGGCATGGCAGGCCGTGCCTATGACCCGCGCTTTCTATTTATGTGGCCCAACGCACGCATTGGCGTTATGGGCGGTGAACAGGCCGCCGGCGTATTGGCGCAGGTTAAACGCACCCAAAAAGAAGCGGCCGGTGAAGCCTGGAGTGAGGCTGAGGAACAAGCCTTCAAACAACCAATCATTGATGAATACAATGCTCAGGCGCACCCCTTCTATTCCTCCGCTCGCATCTGGGATGATGGCGTGATTGATCCGGTGGATACGCGGCAGGTGTTGGGTCTCTCGCTGGAAGCGACCCTGAACGCAACCATTGAAGACACCCGCTTTGGCGTGTTCAGGATGTGAGCATGAGTGATACCGTATTAATCACGCAGGATAACCGTGGCGTAGCAACGCTGACGTTGAACCGCCCGGATGTATACAACGCCTTCGATGACACCACCGTGGCGATTCTAAACCGCGAACTGGAACGCCTGGGGCAGGATCCAGAGGTTCGCATTGTGGTGCTGGCCGCGGCCGGCAAGGCCTTCTCAGCTGGCGGTGATCTTAACTGGATGAAGCGTATGGTCAACTACGACCATGATGAAAATATGCGCGACGCCAGCCAATTGGCAAACCTTATGTACCGGCTGAACTTTTTAGCCAAGCCGACTATCGCCCGCGTACAGGGTGCCGCCTTTGGCGGTGCCGTGGGGCTGGTCAGTTGTTGCGATTTTGCCCTGGGCAGTGAGCACGCCAGCTTCAGCCTTAGTGAAGTCAAAATTGGTCTGGCACCGGCCACCATTGCGCCCTATGTGGTCGCAGCAATTGGGCAACGCGCCGCACGCCGTTACAGCCTCAGTGGCGAACGCTTTGACGCGGCCACGGCCCTGCGAATGGGCCTGCTGCATCAGGTGGTAGCGGCGGCTGAGTTGGATGCTGCGCTGGAAAATCTTATTGATTCCCTATTGGCCAACAGCCCGCAGGGTATGCGGGTCGCCAAGCAACTGATCTTTGAAGTCAGTGACCAGCCAATCGACCAAGCACTGACCCATAAAACCGTACAGGCCATTGCCGAGTTACGCGCCTCTGGCGAAGGTCAGGAAGGGCTGGCCGCATTCCTTGAGAAGCGCCCGCCCAACTGGAACAAACACAAGAAATAATAATTATGTTTAGCAAAATACTTATAGCCAACCGTGGCGAAATCGCCTGTCGGGTCATCCGAACCGCCCGCAATATGGGCATTCGCACGGTCGCGGTCTATTCCGACGCCGACCTGAATGCCATGCATGTGGCGATGGCCGACGAGGCGGTCCACATCGGCGCATCAGTCTCAGCGGAATCCTATTTGCGCGGCGACCGCGTAATTGATGCTGCCCTGTCGTCGGGCGCCGAAGCCATTCACCCGGGCTATGGATTCTTGTCCGAAAACGCCGAGTTTGCACGCCAATGCGAGCAACACCAGTTGGTGTTTATCGGGCCACCGGTGGCGGCCATTGAGTCGATGGGGTCAAAATCCGCCGCCAAACGCATTATGGAACAAGCGGGTGTACCGCTGGTGCCGGGCTACCATGGCGAACAGCAGGGCGCTGACTTTTTAAAGCAACAGGCCGACGAGATGGGCTATCCGGTGCTGCTCAAAGCGGTCGCCGGTGGTGGTGGTAAGGGCATGCGCCAGGTGTGGTCAGCGGATGAGTTCGACAGCGCACTCAACGCCGCCAAGAGCGAAGCCATGTCGAGCTTTGGCGATGATGTCATGCTGGTGGAAAAATACCTGACCCAACCGCGCCACGTCGAAGTGCAGGTATTCTGCGACCAACATGGCAATGGTGTGTATCTGTTCGAGCGCGATTGCTCGCTGCAGCGCCGCCACCAGAAGATTATTGAAGAGGCGCCGGCGCCGGGGCTGACCGACGCACTACGCCAACAAATGGGCGAGGCGGCACTAAAGGCCGCGCAGGCAATCGATTATGAGGGCGCCGGTACTGTTGAGTTCTTGCTGGATGTAGACGGCGCATTCTATTTCATGGAGATGAATACCCGCCTACAGGTTGAGCACCCGGTAACCGAATTTATCAGCGGTGAAGATTTGGTGGAGTGGCAACTGCTGGTCGCCGCCGGTGACCCGCTGCCGAAATCGCAGGCGCAACTACAGTTACAGGGCCACGCTTTTGAAGCGCGCATCTACGCCGAGGACCCCGATAATAATTTCTTACCCATGACTGGTCGGCTGGTGCATTTATCCGCTCCGGAACAATCCAATGGGGTGCGTATCGATACCGGTGTGCGTGAGGGTGATGAAGTCAGCCCGTTTTATGACCCGATGATTGCCAAGCTGGTGGTGTGGGACGAGAGCCGCAAGCGAGCATTAACGCGGATGTCGCGCGCCTTGAGTCAGTACCAGATTGCCGGCGTGAAAACCAATATCGAATTTTTACGCCGCCTGTTCAATCATGCGGCATTTCAGGCCGCCGAATTAGACACCAATTTTATTGAGCGCCACAGCGACGAGGTATTTCAACGCGCCTCACCTGACAATGAATTAAGCCTTACCCTGGCGGGCCTCTATTTACGGTTGCGCTGCGAAACCGCGGCACCCGAGGCGGCCCATGGTTCGCCTTGGCAGGTCAACAATAGCTGGCGTGCCAACCAGAATAATGCACAACGCTTTGATATCGATCTGGCTGAAGAGCGTTACCTGGTGAGTGTCTCGCCCCGGGGCGACGGCTACGCGGTGACCGCAATGGACCAAACGATTAGCTGTAGCGGTCAATTGCAGGGCAAACAATTGCGGGCAGAAATTAATGATGTACAAATGCAGGTAACAGTCGCCGCTAACGCCGACACCTTTGTGTTGTTTGCTGAACAGCTGGCGGCGCCGATCGAGTTTGCACTTGCTGCGCCCGACTTCGGTGACCAGACTAGCGGCGGCTCGCAGAATGATTATTGTGCCCCCATGAACGGCACTATTATCGAGGTCGCCGTAATTGCCGGGCAGGAAGTTGCGGCGGGCGATACGCTGGTGGTGATGGAAGCCATGAAAATGCAGCACAGCGTTAAGGCCACCGAAGCTGGCGTGGTGTCAGACGTGTTCTTTGCGCCGGGTGATCTGGTCGACGGCGGCGCAGCACTGCTTAGTTTTGCAGCTGAGGAAAGCTGAACCCATGCTGCCCGAGCGCGTCAACATTATTGAAGTCGGCCCCCGCGATGGGCTGCAAAACGAAGCCGGCACCATCGCGCTGGCAGATAAGGTGGAACTGATTAATCGCTTATCAAAGGCCGGCTACTCACATATTGAAGCCGGCAGTTTTGTATCACCCAAATGGGTGCCGCAGATGGCCGACAGTGGCGAGGTTTTTAACTCGATCAAACGTGCAGCGGGCGTTACATACAGCGCCCTAACACCCAATGAGCGCGGTCTGGACGCCGCACTGGAAGCCGGCGCTGATTGTGTGGCGGTGTTTGCCGCGGCCTCAGAAGGGTTCTCCCAGAAAAACATCAACTGCAGTATCGAACAAAGCATCGAGCGCTTCACACCCGTGCTGCAGCGGGCGCAGGCCGCCAAAGTGCCGGTGCGCGCTTATGTATCCTGCGTGATCGGCTGCCCCTACGATGGTGCCATCGACAGCGCCCAGGTGGCCAGCGTTGCCAGCCGTCTGCAGCAACTGGGTTGCTATGAAATATCGCTGGGCGACACCATTGGCGTGGGCACCCCGGAGCGGGTAAAGGAAATGGTCAACGCGGTTAGCCAACAAGTGCCGGTTCAGCAGCTGGCCATACACTGCCACGACACCTACGGTCAGGCGCTGGCCAATATTTACGCTGCCCTGCAATGCGGCATTGCGACAGTAGATAGTTCAGTGGCTGGCCTCGGTGGCTGCCCCTATGCGCAGGGCGCGTCCGGCAACGTTGCCACCGAAGACGTGGTCTACATGCTGCAAGGCATGGGTATTGATTGCGGGCTGGATCTGCAACAGGTGATCGACGCAGGCAACTTTATCTCGCAGCGTCTGGGCCGCCGCAACGGCTCAAAGGTTGCCGCCGCGATGGCTCCAAATAGCTAGTTTCTAGCCCAGCCTAACACACCTCAAACAGGCCGGCCGCACCCATGCCGCCGCCAACACACATACTGATCACCACGTATTTAACGCCGCGACGCTTGCCTTCAATCAGGGCGTGGCCCACCAGCCGTGAGCCGGTCATGCCGTAAGGGTGACCAATGGAAATACTGCCGCCATCCACGTTGTAAATGCTTGGGTCGATGCCCAATTGATCGCGGCAATACAATACCTGGCAGGCAAAAGCTTCGTTCAGCTCCCACAGCCCAATATCATCAATTTTCAAACCGTGAATATCCAATAACTTGGGAATGGCGTAGACCGGCGCAATGCCCATCTCTTCCGGTTCATTGCCGGCCACCGCCATACCACGATAAATACCCATCGGCTCAACGCCGCGCTGCTCCGCCAATTTGCTGTCCATCAATACGCAGGCCGACGCACCATCAGATAACTGACTGGCATTGCCGGCCGTCACACAGCCGCCCTCAATCACCGGCGACAGGCCCTGCAGGTTCTCCAGCGTAGTAGATGGGCGGTTGCCTTCATCCTGAGTCAGGGTCACTTCTTCAAAACTGATTTCTTTGGTTTCTTTATCCATCACACCCTTGGTGGTGGCGAGCTGCACAATCTCGTCATCGAAACGCCCTGCTTCCTGCCCCGCCGCAGTGCGTTGCTGAGAAGACAGTGCGTATTCATCCTGCGCCTCACGTGAGATGCCGTATTTTTTACTCACAAACTCAGCAGTTTGCAGCATCGGCATATAAGCGTGTTCGGCCTGCGCGATAACGTTAGGGTCCTGAGTGCCCGCGGCCGCTTCACCAAAGGGTTGCTGACAGGCCGAGATATTATCCTGACCGCCGCCCACTGTGATCTGCATGCCGTCGACCATAATCTGCTTGGCAGCCGTGGCGATCGCCATCAGGCCGGAAGAGCATTGACGATCGATGGTTTGTGCCGGTACTGACATCGGCAGACCAGCCGCCAGACTCGCAGTACGGGCAATATTGCCGCCAGCAGTTCCCACATTTAACACTGAACCGATGATCACATCATCAATCTCGCCGCCCTCAATGCCAGCACGCTGTACCGCATGTTGAATGGCGTGGCCGGTAAGCGTAGGTGATTTGGTGTTGTTAAACGCACCGCGAAAGGCTTTGCCAATTGGCGTGCGGGCGGTGGAAACGATAACGGCTTCTTTCATGGTTCTAGTCTCAGGTAAAAAATTGATTACGCGAGACTAGCAGGATCAGCAAAATATTCCAGTCACGCTTGCGACAAATTATCGCTAGCGGCCTGGCTGCGATGTGGACAGTTCACTAAGCGTGTGGTCAGCTCTGCGCACCGCCCAGATACAAAACACCAGATTAGCGCTCATCACAGCCGCCAATGACCACCAGAACAGCGCCGAAAATCCACCCACCAGCCCCAGCGGCGAGAACAGCAGATACAGGGCCACAATCAGACTCAGCATAGTGGCGCTAACCGGCAGCGCATAACGCCATGGTTGCATATTGATTCTGGGTGCATAGCTAAATGACCAGTCCTCGGCGCGCGGCCACAGATAGCCGATGCTCAACATAATCGCTACTTCGATGACGAACAGCACGGCGTAGATATGGATAAAGTTAAGCTCGATCTCCCAGACGAATTTCAGCAGGCCATAGGCGATGACATGAAACACGATGGCGACTTTGGCGGCCAGCGCCGGCACCCGGCGTGTAAACAGGCCGACCAGCACAATGGTAATAACCGGGATGTTATAAAAGCCGGTGAAGATACGGATGATCTGCCACAAACCATCTGGCGCGTATTGCAGCAAGGGCGCGACAGTAAATGAAAACAAGGCGATCACCACACTGGCAATTTTCGCTACCCGTATTAACTGTGCATCGCTGACCGGTGTCTTCTTCAGCGGCTGGTACACGTCCAGACAAAACAAGGTGGCCGCACTGTTCAATAAAGAATTAAAGGAGCTGAACACCGCGCCCAGCAAAACGGCGAGGAAGAAGCCGGACAGGTACACCGGCAACACGTCCTTAACCAATTGCGGATAGGCCAGATCAATCGAGGCCAGTTCCGGGTGACTCTCGGCGTATAAATGAAAAGCGATCACTCCCGGCACCATCATCATAAAGGGCACCAGCAACTTGAAATAACCCGACAACAAAACGCCCTTCTGGCCTTCCGCCAGGCTGGCCGCACCGAGAGTACGTTGAATCACATACTGATTGGTGCCCCAATAAAACAGGTTAGCCAGAATCATGCCGGTAAATATTGTGCCAAACGGTACCGGGTCGGTGGCTGCGCCGATGGCATTAAGTTTGTGCGTGTCCTGCGTGGTGATGGTTAACAGGCCCTCGGCAAAGCTGCCATCGCCGAGCGCGATCAGGCCCAGCGTCGGCACCAATAAGCCGATAATCAACAGCCCGATGCCGTTTAAGGTGTCCGATACCACCACCGCCTTCAATCCGCCGAACACGGCGTAGATTGCACCAATCGACCCCACCGTTAATACCGTCACAATCAGCGACTCTGAATACGGCAGGCCCAGCAAGCCGGGCACGTCAAATAAGCGCAAAACCGCCACCGAGCCCGAATACAAAATGGAGGGAATGGTGACCAGACCATAACCGACCATAAACAACAACACCGTCATGCGCCGTACGCCGTCATCAAATCGATCCTGCAAAAAGCCCGGTAGCGTGCTGAACGCGCCGGCCAGATAGCGCGGCAAAAACACCAGCGCCATAATGATGGTGGCCACGCCCGCGGTCACTTCCCAGGCCATGGCACTCATATTGAAGCCGTAGGCGGAACCGTTAAGACCAATTAACTGCTCGGCCGACAAATTGGTCAGCAACATCGAGCCGGCGATAAAGGTACCGGTTAAGCCGCGCCCGGCGAGAAAATAGCCGTCTTTATCGTCCACACTGCCGCGCGTCTTAAGCCAGG
>JABDKW010000004.1 GCA_013002025.1 Gammaproteobacteria bacterium
AGGTGGTTAACCAGGCGCTGGAGCAGGCACGAGCCGAACACCAGCCGTGTATCGTTGAAGCGCTAAGTTACCGTCTCGGTGATCATACAACGGCCGATGATGCCAGCCGTTACCGTGATCAGGATGAATACCAACAAGCCCGCGAGCTCGAGCCGCTGATTCGATTCAAACGTTATCTGCAAGCGAATCAGCAGTGGAGTGAGGCTGACGATGAGGCCTTGTACGCCGATTGTAAGCGCGAGGTGAAAGCCGCGATTGAGGCTTACCAGACCATGCCCGATCAGGCTGACGGCGAGTTTTTTGACTATATGTTCGCCAAGCCAACCTTTGATCTGAAGAAACAAAAGGCTGAGTTCCTGGCTGAACTGGAAGCAGAGCGAAGGCGCGAGGCCGAAGCCGAAGCCGAGGCATCAAAAGATGGCTGAGTACACGCTGTTAGAGGCGGTGACCCGCGCGCTGCACTGGGAGATGACTGCCGACGAAAATGTTGTGGTGCTGGGCGAGGATGTTGGCGTAAACGGAGGTGTATTTCGCGCCACCGACGGACTGCAATCCGTGTTTGGCGAAGAGCGTGTGATTGATACGCCATTGGCCGAGTCGGTTATTGTCGGCATGTCGATTGGTATGGCGGCGCAGGGCATGAAACCGATTCCCGAATTGCAGTTCATGGGTTTTATCTATCCCGCCCTGGACCAGATCATCAATCATGCGGCTCGCCTGCGTAATCGTACCCGTGGGCGGCTGCACTGCCCGATGGTCATCCGCGCGCCGTTCGGTGGCGGCATCCATGCCCCGGAACACCACTCGGAGAGCACCGAAGCCTTCTTCGCTCACATGCCCGGCATCCGCGTGGTCATTCCGTCTTCGCCGGCGCGCGCCTATGGCCTGTTGCTGGCCGCCATTCGCGACCCGGATCCGGTATTGTTCCTTGAACCCAAGCGGATTTACCGCTTTGGCAAACAGGAGCTTGAAGACAAAGGTGACGCCTTGCCGCTGGACAGTTGTTTTGTGTTGCGCGATGGCATCGATATCACCCTGGTGAGCTGGGGTGCCTCGATCAAGGAAACCCTGGAGGCAGCCCGGCAATTGGCCAGGGTAGGGGTCGATGCCGAGGTGATTGATGTGGCCACCATCTCCCCGCTGGATATGGACACCATCCTTGATTCCGTATCACGCACGGGGCGCTGCGTGATTGTGCATGAGGCAGCTCGCAGTTTCGGGGTGGGGGCCGAGATCGCGGCGCAACTTGCCTGCGAGGGTATTACATCGCTGTTAGCGCCAGTCAAACGCGTCGCCGGTTTCGACACGGTCATGCCGCTGTACCGGCATGAGGAACAATATATGCCCGGCGTCAATCGAATCATTGAGGCCGTTAAAGAAAGTATGGGGTACCGATGAAGATATTTAATTTACCCGATTTAGGAGAAGGTCTGCCGGATGCAGAAATTCTCGAATGGCATGTCAGCCCGGGCGATGAGGTAACAGAAGGCCAGACGCTTGTTTCGGTGGAAACCGCCAAGGCGGTTATCGATATCCCGTCACCGCAGGCCGGCAGAATTCAACGGCTGTACGGCAAGGATGGTGATGTTATCGAGACCGGCAAACCGTTAATGGCGTTTGGCAATGGGGAGCCGGACGATACGGGCAGTGACAGTGACCCGCAACCCGCCCCGCAAGACAGCGGCACGGTGGTCGGCGAGATGGAGTCCACTGAAGAAGCCATACCGGAACTGGCGATTGGCATTCATCATCACGCCAATACGGTGAAAGCGACACCGGCGGTGCGGGCGCTGGCGCATCGCATGGAAGTTGAGTTGTCCATGGTGACGCCGAGTGGTCACGATGGATTAATTGTCGCTGAAGATGTGCGCCGCGTGGCGCGCATTCTGGCAGAACATGGCCCGCTGGAGCCACTGCGCGGTGTACGCAGGGCAATGGCGCGCAATATGACCCAGGCGCACGAGGAAGTCGCCCCCGCGACGATCGTCGACGATGCCGATATCACCGACATCGAGTCGACCATCGATATTACGCCCCGTCTGATAAGGGCCTTGATTGCCGGCTGTAAGGCCGAGCCCTCATTGAACGCCTGGTACGACAGCCACGCCAACGGGCGCCGGGTGCTCGAGAGGATTCACCTCGGGGTCGCCGTGGATTCACCGCAAGGCTTATTTGTGGCGGTGTTACAGGATATGGAGAAAGATTCAGAGCAGACCATTGTCGAACGGCTGAGCGAACTCAAGGAAAAAATAAAATCACGCTCCATCAAACCCGCTGAATTACGCGGCTACACCATCACGCTGTCAAACTACGGCGCCATCGCCGGCCGCTACTCAGCGCCCGTGGTGTTGCCACCGACGGTCGCGATATTAGGGGCAGGCAAGTCACGGGACGAAGTGGTAGCGAGAGATGGCGAAATGGTGATCCGCCATATATTGCCGCTGTCATTAACCTTCGATCACCGTGCCGTGACCGGCGGAGAGGCAGCCAGGTTCTTAAAAGCCGTGGTGGATGATCTTCAGCTTTAGCGAGTAGGGGATTAATTGATTTACTCTTTTGCGCTGTTCGTTTCGTTCAGTAATTAAGTTGCACGCCCAACCATAAGAACCCCAAACACCACATATAGATTCACTATTTAACATAATATATATTATGCGAATATATAGGGATGGCTCAGTAACCGTGGTACTATTACTCCCCTGAGAAATTACATTAAGTATTTAATAGATTTAAAACAATACTTTATGTGACTTATCTCTAAACATTCTTAGATAAGAATTAATTATATAGGCCGCTACGATGAGCAGACAGCTTGAAATAGACTTCACCGGTATGAATTATGCGCAGGCGAATAGCGCGCGTGATCTATTAACGCCAAGCCCTGATTTCCAAGCGCGTGTACGGCAGGATGCTGACCAATCAAGTAAAAAAGCAGACGTTGCTCGTTCTCACATGAGCTCGACTTTGGGCGATTCAGCCGCATCTCACAAACCCGCTTGATCAGCCCATTAGGGATATCTATTGGCTGATTTCACAGCCAAAACCATCAATAATTGAGATTTACGGCCATCATGCCGTTAGACCTGTTTTTGTTACGAACCGCGTAGTTAAGCGGCCTTAGAAGCGCAGAAATGAGCATCGGAAGCCAGATCTGAGCAATTTCAGCCGGGAATTAGGGCTAGGTATGGTGAAATTTAAGTAAATAGGGCACTTATCAGCGCCCTGCTCCGCTATTTAATTCAGACCATGTTTCTGGGCTATCTCAATATTTCCCAGTCGATGTTGCCCTCACATTCAGTAGTAACAGCAGTTTGGGTTAGCCTTAATCGTCTCAATCGCAAATTGTCTTGCTTGCTGTCGTTCGGCTTCTGACAACCCAGCGCCCATTATTGCGAGTGCCTGATCAAGATCATCACGATCCTTCCTATAGTCAAAGCTGGCTCTGGTGTGTTGCGCGATCCCAAACTGGATTTCACCGGCCGCCAGATAATAAGCAAACGCTTTGAGGTTGCCAGTTTTGCTGGAATCATCAGCGCGATACGACTCGGCAAGATACCAAAGACCTTCTATGCTTCCGAATGCGCGCCAGAGGCTTTCTGCCTTCATGCGCAATTGCGCTATGTTGCTGCCCATGAGAGTTGGCAATAGTTGCGCAGCCAGGAAATCGCCCTGCTCGGCAGCATGGTCTGCCCAGTACACACGCTCTGCCAGCTGCGCGGCAGTCAGGCCGCCACAACGCTTTATGTTCACCCGGTTTGTCTCAATTTTACGATCGATCAACTGAGGGTCAGCGGTCAGCTCAACAATCTCACCATCGATGATTTGATAAGACAAGTGGCCGGGCCGGTCTTTCGTGTAACGCCCTTGTTCGATCATCACCTTCAGATTCGCTAGCAGGTCAGCCTTTTCATCCAGTTCAGCTCGATCACAGGCATGCAGAGCTATGGCCAAATGTCGTGCAGCCGCAACGTCGCCCGCCTCGGCTTTGGACTGCAATTGCTGGTACACCGCCGTGCCGCTGATTGAATCACCGTCGAAACAGTCAAATTCGATATCTCGCCGCTTCAGTTGAACAGACAGCGTTTGGCCGTCGATGTTTACATCTATGTGCTTGGGTTTCTCTGCAGCGATGAGCGCGGCCATCATGGCCAATGGCACCAATGTTGCACCGCTTAGAATTATTTTTCGCCCTACTCGACTCATACCTATAGTCTTAGCACTTGCTGCCGAACATGTCAGGCAAAAAAACGGCCGACTAAGTGTCGGCCGTTTTTACTACTAGAAAATTCAGCAACTATGATTAGTTGCAGTCGAGCTAGAATTCCCCAAAGAAACATCCCTCTTCTTCTTGTCCCAAGTCTCCAAAACAAACATCGAAGAATGCTTCATCAGAACCATTAACGTTTTCGGCTCTAATGCGGGCAAAGTAAAAAGGATCTTCTCCTGTATTGGCGGGGTCATCTATCGCTGTCAGAACACCCGTGTCTTCGTCAAACGAAAGCCAATCTGGCAATGGGCCACCTTCATCGGGAAGCAGTTCCCAGAAATCCGGCGCGCCTCCGTTCAGCAAGTCCAAGTTGTCATTGAAGTCATAAGAGTCATCCACAGCGGGCAGACCGAAGGATATAAATCGATCATCAAAAAGCGGCGCCGGTTCATCACTACTGATGTCGTAATCGATGGTCACGCTGACCACATCCACTCCGTTATCACCGTCCACGGTCACGCTGAAAGGACCAACCTCAGTCGGCACACCAACTATTTCAGCCTGGGTAGCCGATATCGGGTTCAGGCTCAGGCCAGCCGGTAAGGCGCCGCCACTGATGCTGTAATTAACTGACGTTTCCAGCGTGGTGGGGAACAAGCGCACGCGATCGATCGGAAAGTTTACAAAGCCTGCAACAATTCCCGAGGGAGAACGGCTGATATTTAACGGGCCCGGCTCAGGCGAGAATAAATCTACCGTCACAGTGCTGTTTGGTGCCGCGTTGACACACACTTCCAGCGTTGTCGCCATTGTGCCGTCATCAAACGTGATGTCAGCGCTAAAGCAGGTTTCACCGGTGCTGGGAATAAACAGCGGGCTGCTTGGTACGCCGACGGTCAGCACGGTTTCCACCGTATTAGGTCGCCAGCCAATATCGGCATCGGTGGTGGCTCGCACCACGGCACTGCCAGGTTGATCACCAAACACGGTTACAATCGCCTGTGCAGCGCTCATGCTCACATCGCAGTTCCACCATGAAAAATGGTTGACCGAGGCTAACATAGCCCAACCACTGGGCGATGCCGGGCTCTCAATTACGATGCCCTCACCGTCTTGTTCCCAAATGCCGGTGGTTTCATTCAATGCCCACAGCGGAATGACCTGCCCTTCCATGATGGGTGAGCCATCCTGATTGGTCGTGAAATAAATCGGAATCAGAATATCCACCAGTTCACCAGCCGCTGGTTGCACGGGGGCACCATTCTGCGTGAACTCAAACTCCACCACGCCAAGACTGACAATCGCACCTTCGTCTATGTCGCCAGCCGCGATGCCGCTGAACTCGCCGGGGAAGGCGCCTAATAGAGCGCTGTTCGACACATCTACAGGCGTTAGCGTGGCTACAATGTCGCCACTTACCGGGTTGCCTTCGGCATCTACCCACGAGGTGGATGTGACATCCACGGCTGCGCCGTCATCACCAATTAACACACCGCCGGCTCCGGCCATAAATTCCTGGCTTTCGCCACGCTCAATCATGGTGATTTCAATATTGATGGCGCTGCCGTCCGCCGGTGCCATCACTGGCACAATCTGGTCGGCCAGCCCTGCCCCGCTTAACTGCAGCACATATTCGGTGTCAGGAACAAGATTCAGAGAAAATCGCCCGTCAACGGTCATCGTTGCGACATCATCATCTTCTGAAGATGCCAAAATATCGACATCATCAAGTGTGCTGCCATCGGCCAGTGTCACGCGCCCGCCTACTGTACTGGAGGGGCCGGGTTCTTCATCATCAATATTGCCGGCCTTCTTGGCGGCTTTGATAATATCCTTAAGCTCTTTTTCCTCGTCTTTAGCCAGAACATCGTCTTTCTCGAGCTCTTTAACGGCCTTCTTCAGGCATTTGAAGTAACGCTTGGCGCGCTCTTTGAGAAATTTTTCAGATTCTTCGGTGATTTTGCCCTTGGCGATTTTCTTCTCGAGTTTATCGCGTGCTTCGGCCAGTGAGCTGTCCAAACAACCCTGATTAATATCCGCCAGTACATCGCTAAGTAGCTCGCCTGAGGGCGTTAGCCGATCTTCTATGCTGGTTGGTTGCCCAAGAAATTCGAGGCCGCCGCTGGGGCCAACCCCTGCCTGGGCCGGCATAATGGACAGGAATAAGAATGAAAACGCCGCCAGCAGCGCTTTGAGCCTGTAAAGGCGAAAGTTTGAGTGCTTCATGATGGAACCCTGTTGGTAAACAGTGCTCGTTCTATGAGCACCTTGTTATTGTTCGATTTGCGACCCGGTTGCCCGACCGCACATCCTCCTCGCCTGTTTTTATGCAGGACATCTGTACATTTATCACAGGGTATGCTCAATGACAAGCCGACTAAAGTCGGCTTCCCAATAACAGACCAGCAAGTGTAAAAGTCTCGGTATTTACTGTGCATCTCGTCTCACATTATGAAACGATAACCAAGGCACTAAGTGAGATAACAGTTGGACGACTGGTGCTAGCTCTAGTGTGGCAGACCAGGCTCAGTGTCGTGCGGGAAACAATTTGAAGAAATTCTCGGTGGTGGCACTGGCCAGCTCCGCTAGCGGGATACCGCGTAGGTCGGCAACAAATTGCGCGGTGTGGCGCACATAAGCCGGTTCGTTGGTTTTACCTCGCAAGGGTACCGGGGCTAGATAAGGTGCGTCTGTTTCCACCAGAATCCTATCCAGTGGGCAGTTGCGGGCCACTTCCTGCACATTGGTGGCGCTTTTGAAGGTGACAATGCCGGAGAATGAAATATAAAAGCCGAGCTCCAGCGCCTGTTGCGCCACCGCCCAGTCTTCGGCAAAGCAATGCATCACTCCTCGGCATTGGTCGGCGCCCTCTTCCTTTAAGATGCGCATAGTGTCTTCAGCGGCATTGCGGGTGTGGATAATAAGCGGTTTATTACAGGCCTTGGCGGCCTCAATGTGCGTAACAAAGCGTTCGCGCTGCCAGCTCATATCTTCGTCTTCCACTCGAAAGTAATCCAAACCGGTCTCGCCTATGGCGACAATATTCGGGTCTTGGGCGATCTCTATTAGTTGCTCTACAGTGGGTTCTGCGCCATCACGATGGCAGGGGTGCACGCCAACCGAGGCGTAAATATGCTCGTGCTCATTCGCCAACCCTTGCACCTGAGGAAACTCTTCGAGATTGACCGACACACATAGCATGTGCGAGATGTCGTTCATGCGCGCATTGTTCAGCACCTCTGGCAGGCGCTGATGCAATTCTGCAAAATTAATATGGCAGTGGGAGTCTACGATTTGCATCGAGGGAGGCTTTGATATCGGGCTTTTTTTCGAGCAATAGCCCGACGCTACATAGTGTGCGTGGGTCGAGTCAGCGTCAGTGAGCCGCCCAATTTTGACTCAATCAGGTCGGCTGTTTTGCGGGCATCTTCACCGATAAATTGTACGCCTACGCCGCGCGGTCGGTTACCAATGGCGCCTGGTGGGCTGATCCACACGACCTTGCCGGAGATATGCACCGGCTCAGGGTTATCCATTATCTGCACCAGCAAAAAAAGCTCATCACCCAGATCGTGATCTTTTTTGGAGGGCACAAACAAGCCACCGTTTTCCACAAACGGCATATACGACATATACAACGCCTGTTTATCTTTGATCGCGATCGAAATAACCGTGTTATTGCGATTCGGGCCGGCGCCCGATGGGGTGGCTTTCTCATTCATAGGGTGTTTATACGCGCTAACGCACAATGGCACAAGTGCCCTTATTGGGTGATCGGCAACTCGCTGAATTTAATGGATAAACTCTCTAATACCAGCAGTTCGTCAACGGTGGTGGTGAGCAGTCGCCTGGCCTCGTTCAGTTCGTCGACCGTTGCCAGCAGCTTTTGTTGAGAAATTTTACCGCTACTGGATTGAACCCAGCTCTGTTGCACCGGAAAAAAAACATTGTTCGGCTCAGCACTGAGCTGGTGGCGCAGTAGGTCGGCAGTCAGCTTCTGCAGTATATCCACTGCTTGTCGGCCACCGACCCCTTGCCAGCTTTTCGCCACACTCACCGCATCCTGGCGATGGCTCCATAGGCCGTTTACACCGGTAAATACGGTTTTCAGAGTGTCGATATAATTGCTTTGATACAACTGCATAGCCAACAGTGGATGATTGTTGGCAATGGCTAAGTGAGTATCCACCTCATGCTCGGGCATAATCTTTTGGCCAAGCAGCCATTGTGTCGCCGTGCTTTGATCCGGCGCCCGAAAATCTATCAAATTACAGCGGCTGCGAATTGTCTTGGGCAATGCCGCAAGGTGGTCGCTAACCAGAATAAACAGGGTGTTGGCGGGCGGCTCTTCCAGGTTCTTTAACAATGCGTTGGCCGCGTTGCGGTTCATGCTGTCGGCCTGATACATCAGCACCACCCGGGTTTTGCTGATATGCGGGTGGGTGGTGAGCTTGCCACCCAATGCTCGAACTTGATCGATGGTCAGCGTCTTGCGGGCTTTGCCGCTGTGTGGCTCCAGATAGCGGCGTGCGAATGGCGCTACTTTATCGCCCTCGTTAGCACTTTCTGCTTCGACTTCTGCTTCCGGCATCAGCACATGAAAATCCGGGTGAGAACCAGCATTAAATAAGGCTTTGGACTGCGCACTACCCTGCAGTAGTACATGCTCGGCTAAGGCCAGCGCCAGGGCCCGCTTGCCCAGACCAGCACCGCCAGTAAATAGCAACGCATGGCTGCTGCGCTCGCTGTCCGCGGTCAGGGTTTGCCAGAGCGGCTCATTCCAGGGGTAAACGGTAGCTTGCATATCAGCGTAGAAAGTCTTGCATGACTGAGATCACAGCGGCTTCCACCTGTGCCATGCTGGCACTGGCATCCACTACCTTAATGCGGTTAGGCTCTGCAGCAGCGCGCTGCAGGTAACAGTCCCGCACCCGCTGTTTAAAATCAATTTGTTGTTGCTCAAAGCGATCCGGCGCACTGCGATCCCCGGCGCGTTGCTCGCCCTGCTCCACCGGCAAATCCAGCAACAAGGTGAAGTCGGGGCGCAACTCGCCCTGTACATTCTGTTCCAACTCGGCAATGCGCTGCATCGCAATACCACGACCACCACCCTGATACGCATAAGTGGCATCAGTAAAACGATCACATAGCACCCACTGCCCGCTGCTTAAAGCCGGCTCAATCACCTCATCGATGTGTTGGGCACGGGCCGCGAACATCAGCAACAACTCAGCATAATCACCAATCAAATCATCGCCATCACTTAACAGCAATTCCCGAATCTGTTCGCCCAGGCGCGTGCCACCCGGTTCGCGGGTGTTCAGGTAATCGATGCCCTGCTCTTTCAGGCAGGCTTCTACCACCATGATATTGGTCGACTTGCCCGCGCCGTCCTGGCCTTCGATGGTGATAAATTTACCGAGTTGAGTCATGTCAGAAAATCACTTCCCGCCGGGATTGGAGCTAAACGATTTACGCTTGCCACCGAGCTGATACTTAATCACGGCCTCATTGTGCTCACGCAAGTTCTTCGAAAAATAGTGTGTGCCATCACCCTTGCCGACAAAGTACAAGGCGTCGGTTTTCTGAGGTTGCGCGGCCGCAAAAATGGCCGCTTCGCCGGGATTGGCTATCGGGGTGGGCGGCAAGCCATAGCGTGTGTAGGTGTTGTATTCAGTGTCGGTGCGCAGATCACGTCGCCGGATATTGCCATCGTAGGCGTCGCCCATGCCATAAATGACGGTAGGGTCGGTTTGCAGCTTCATGCCAATACGCAGCCGATTATTAAACACACCAGAAATTTCCGGCCGCTCAATCGGCGCGCCGGTTTCTTTCTCGATAATCGAAGCCATAATCAGCAACTGGTACGGCGTTTCTAGCATTAGATCGTCACTGCGTTGTGCCCATGCCGCCTCAAGCGTGGCCTGCTGCCGGTCATGTGCCTGCTTTAACACATCCAGGTCGCTATCACCGCGTTGATAAAAATATGTTTGTGGCGCAAACATCCCTTCAGGGTGCTTGCCGGGCGAACCTACTGCCCGCATGATGTCGCGCACGGTCATGCCAGCCAACTCATCCTCAAGTTTCTTTTGGCTGCTAAGCAGTGCGCGGTATTCCTTGAAGGTTTTGCCCTCGATCAGGGTTAAGGCATATTGCTTTACCCTACCGGCTGCCAATTTGTCGACCAGACCCGGAATGCTGTCGACATCAAGCAGAGTGTATTCGCCAGCTTTAATGGTGACGTCGCGCTGGTTCATCCAGATGTAGGCACGCAGGACATACTTGTTGCCAATCACACCTTCGTTTTCCAGATGGTTGGCCAGCCACGACACGCCGACCCCGGTGGGCACTTCCAGATCCAGGTGGCGGTTTTGCAGCGGCTTGGACAAGGCCTGCACATACACGTAATAGCCGATGGCCAGCGCGGTTAAGAAAACCGCGTAAAAGCCGAGCCTAAATAATTTGAATAGCCCCATCGCGCTGCATTATGTCCAGGAGTTGTTGTGAGCTGGTAAAATCATTGAATTCAGCGGCTTGGAATTTCCGCACCGGCCAGGCGCCGATCAGAGAATTGGTCAGAAACACTTCGTCCGCGGCTTCGATATCCGCCACGGATAATGGCACAACCTCGGCCAGCAGACCAAGCTCATCTACGGTGTTTAACACAAATTCGCGCATCACGCCGGCCACCCCCGCACTACTAAGGTCCGGGGTGTTTAATTGCCCGCCGTTGCGGATAAACACATTCGATTGGGTGGCTTCGATTACTCCCCCGTCTGCACCACATAATAGCGCCTCTTGCCATTCATCCTGCCAGCGCGAGCGCGCCATTATCTGCTCCAGTCGATTGCCATGTTTATGCCCCGCAAGCAGTGGCTGGTCGGCCAGTGTCACATCGCTTAAGCCAAGCACGATACCAGTTTCATAAACGTTGGCGTCAAAGTCAGGGTAAGCATGGCTGCTGACAATGCGCAATGGATGCGGGGTGGACGGGTTGGCGTATCCTCGGCCACCACCGCCCATGGTCAGCGTCACCCGCAATACCCCATGTTCAATTGGCGCAGCGAGGCTAGCAATCTCCTCTAATAATGCGCTCTCGTCCAACGCAATTGACAGCACCCGCGCACCACGCTCAAGGCGCTCGAGATGCGGACCCAACAACAGCGGTTCGCCGTCCGCGACTGCGATGGTTTCAAACAGGCTTTGTCCGTACAACAGGCCGCGATCGGTAATCGAGATGTGCTGCGTGGCAACGCCGTTAACTAAACTGGTCATACTGCCACCAGTCAGCGGCGCTAGCGAAAACGACGCAGCGCCAAAGTACCGTTGGTGCCGCCAAAACCAAAGGAGTTGGTAAGTGCGTTTTCAATGTTCATGTCGCGCGCTGTGTGCGGCACGTAATCAAGGTCACAATCCTCACTTGGGTTGTGCAAATTGATGGTCGGTGGCGCAACCTGCGTATGCAGGGCCATCACGGTGTATACCGCTTCCACGCCGCCGGCCGCACCAAGCAAGTGCCCGACCATGGATTTGGTGGAGCTAACAGCAATCGAGCCGGCGTGATCGCCAAACGCGGCTTTTACCGCCTGCGTTTCTGCTACGTCGCCCAAGGGGGTTGAGGTGCCATGCGCATTAAGGTGCTGCACCTCGGCGGCATTGATACCCGCATGCCGCATGGCATTGGCCATACAGCGCGCTGCGCCTTCGCCACCGGGGCTGGGCGAGGTCATATGATAGGCGTCGCCACTCATACCAAAACCGGTGAGTTCTGCGTAGATGCGCGCGCCCCTCGCTTTGGCATGCTCGTACTCCTCGAGTACCACCACCCCAGCGCCCTCGCCCATCACAAAGCCGTCACGTGCTTCATCCCAGGGGCAAGACGCCTTGGTCGGGTCCACATCTCGTGAGGAAAGTGCCTTGGCGTTACCAAAGCCAGCAATGGCGGTCGGTGAAACCGCCGCCTCGGAGCCGCCGGCAATCATCACGTCAGCATCTCCGTATTCGATGAGCCGGCCGGCATCACCAATCGCATGGGTAGCCGTTGTACACGCTGTGACCATCGACAGGTTGGGCCCTTTCAAGCCGAGATTGATCGACAGGTTGCCGGAGATCATATTAATGATCGAGCTGGGCACAAAGAAGGGTGACACCCGGCGTACGCCGCGCTCAAGATAGGTTTGGGTGCAGGTTTCGATGGTGGAAATGCCCCCAATGCCAGAGCCCACATGCACACCGATACGTTCGGCATTCTCTTCGGTTACTTCGAGCCCTGAGTCTTTGAACGCGTCAAGGCTGGCCGCCATGCCCAGTTGAATAAAGCGATCCATCTTACGGGCCTCTTTGGGCGGCATGTAATTGGCTGGATCAAAATCATCCACCTGCCCCGCTATTTGGCAGGGGAACCCAGACGCATCAAAGTGCGTGATCGGCCCGATGCCACTCACACCCTCTGTAATATTTTTCCAGTTTTGTTCAAGCGTCAACCCGACCGGTGACAGGATCCCCAGGCCGGTTACGACCACACGACGTTTACTCATAATGAATTGGTATGCTCAACAATTAGTGAACCGGAATTATAATTGAATTAAAAAGGAAAGGCGCCGAAGAATGGAGCAAGGAGAGCCGTCAGCAAAAAGGCCCTCCATATAATCGACGCCTCGATATAAACCGCCCGCACGACGCATTCAAGAATAAACAATCGCTCCTTCGCATCCATGCGACCGCGATGTACCGTTCTATCCGAGGATAACGAATAGAGCCGTCAGCGGACCGAACTACCAGTAAGTCGACGCCTCGATAAAAACAGCACGCACGACGTATTCAAGAATACATCGCTCTTTCGCATCCATGCGACCGCGATGTACCGTTCATCCTGAACATAAAAAAAGCCGCTGCGAGTTAGGCAGCGGCTTTTGATGCTTGCTTAAAGCGTTGACTTAGGAATTGTTAGTTACGTAGTCAATCGCTTGTTGCACAGTCGTGATATTTTCGGCTTCTTCGTCCGGAATTTCTGTTTCGAATTCTTCTTCCAGAGCCATTACCAGCTCGACTGTGTCCAGTGAATCGGCACCCAGGTCGTCTACGAATGAGGCACTGTTAACCACCTGATCTTCGTTTACACCTAATTGCTCAATTACAATTTTTTTTACGCGTTCTTCAATACTGCTCATTTGATTACCTCATGTAGAGTGGAGCTTAAAAAAGACTGATTAATTTATTTCGCTGTCAGCGAAACGAATAAAGCAGGCTACATTTATTTAGGTTTTGACAGCTTAATAAAAAATCAAAACCGCTGTTCTGTGATGGCGCGCATTATATAAAAATGGGCCGATAATGCAAAACAAATGGGCACTTTAATCGCGCTAAAACAGTGCAATTGCCCTAAATTAGTTGTCATTATGTCATGTACATGCCGCCGTTCACATGCATGGTTGTGCCATTTACATAGCCAGCCTCGTGCGAGGCTAAAAAGACCACGCTGGCGGCGATGTCGGCTGGCTCGCCGAGGCGCGCTGCGGGGATGGTGGCAGTCAGTTTTGCCACCTGGTCTTCGCTCAAGGCTTTGGTCATATCGGTATTGATAAAACCCGGCGCGATGGCATTGACCGTGATGCCGCGAGAAGCGACTTCCTGCGCCAGTGATTTAGTAAAACCAATCACGCCGGCCTTGGCCGCTGCATAGTTTGCCTGCCCCGCATTGCCCGACACGCCCACCACGGACGTGATATTAATAATTCGCCCGAAACGCGCCTTCATCATGCCGCGCAGCACGCCCTTACTGAGTCGATACACAGACTTGAGATTGGTCGACATGATGTCATCCCACTCTTCTTCTTTCATGCGCATCATTAGATTGTCGCGCGTGATGCCTGCGTTATTCACCAACACACTGACACTACCGTGAGTTTCAGCAATATGCTTTAACAGCGCGTCGACCGACTCGGCATCGGTCACATTTAACGGCCTGCCCTCGCCCTTGATGCCAGCTGCAGCGAACGCCGCTGAAATGCTGTCAGCCCCGGATTCGGAAGTCGCAGTACCGATAACAGCGGCGCCCTGGGCACCAAGTTGTAAAGCAATGGCCTGCCCGATGCCGCGCGTTGCGCCGGTCACCAGACAAACCTGATCGTTTAAATTAAACATATTGATTCCTTTGTTTGCGTTTGTTTGTCGCCCAGCTCAGCCAATCAGTTCAGCGAAGGCCTCAGGCTTTTCAATACAGGCCGTGCTCGCCTCTTTGGCAATGCGCTTGATCATGCCGCCCAATACTTTGCCAGGGCCGCTTTCGATAAATAAATCCACCCCATCTGCGTGCATCGCCTGCACGCTTTCGACCCACCTTACCGGCGAATCGAGTTGCGTCACAAGGTTGGCTGCAATGTCATCGCTCGACTCAGCGATGGAGACATTGCAATTGTGCAACACAGGGATGTTTGGCATCTGAATATCGACTTGTGCGATACGCTCAGCTAATCTCGCGGACGCTGATGACATCAGGCTGCTGTGCGCTGGAATGCTGACTGGCAGCGGTAATGCACGGCGTGCTCCGGCGGCTTTGAGTTGCTCAATGCCACGTTCAATCGCCGCTGCGCTGCCCGCGATAACCACCTGGCCGGGCGCATTGAAATTCACCGCCTGCAATACATCGCCCTGCGCTGCATTGGCGCAAACCTCGCGCACTTGCTCATCTTCCAGCCCTAGAATCGCGGCCATACCACCTTCACCGGCCGGTACTGCCTCTTGCATATAGCGCCCCCGATCACGTACCAGCTGCACACCCTCGCCAAACGCAATCGCGCCGGCCGCCACCAATGCGGTGTACTCGCCCAGGCTGTGGCCCGCCATAATGGCCGGGTTCTCACCACCCAATTCTTGCCACACGCGCCAGGCGGCGACACCGGCTGTCAACAACGCGGGTTGAGTGTTCTCAGTCTGTGACAGACGCTCCAGCGGGCCTTCTTGAGTCATTACCCAAAGATCAGTACCGAGCGCGTCTGAGGCCTCTTCAAAACTGCTTTTGACCACCGGGAATGCGGCTGCCAATTCCGCCATCATGCCAATGCTTTGTGAGCCCTGGCCTGGAAATACGATTGCTTTAGACATAAGTTATTAGTTGTAATAGTTTATTTATCTAATTGATATCATTGAATACTTTTCGGATTTCTTCGCTGATATGGCCAATCACATCGCGCTCAGCCTGGCGATTCGCCTCTTGCAGCGCATGTAAAAAACCGACCTGATCAGCACCACCATGGCTTTTCACCACAATCCCGTTCAAACCAAGCAATGTCGCGCCGTTGTGGTGACGCGGATCGATACGCCGCGCCATGCGTTTGAGTATCGGTTTTGTCAACAAACCTGCTAATTTAGATAACCATGAACGGCCAAACTCTTCGCGCAATACATTCATAATCAGGCCCGCTGTGCCCTCGCTCGCTTTGAGTGCCACATTACCCTCAAATCCGTCGCAGACAATCACATCCACTTTGCTGCTGTACAATTCATTGGCCTCGATATACCCCACGTAGTTGAGCTTGCTTTGGGCTAACAGTGTTGACGCTTGCTTGGTTTTCTCAGAGCCCTTGATTTCTTCTGCACCAACATTGAGCAGTGCCACACGGGGTGACTCCTTTTTATCAACGTATTCAGTTAAAACTGAACCCATTACAGCAAATTGCACCAGCATTTCCGGCGTAGAGTCGACATTGGCACCGAGATCCAGCATGTGTACGGTATTGCTTGGGTTTTGACATGGCATGGTCGAAACAATCGCAGGCCGATCAATGCCATCAATCGTCTTCAGCACAAAGCGAGCCGTTGCCATCAGAGCGCCGGTATTACCCGCACTGATACAGGCCTGTGCCTGCCCTTCTTTAACCAGGTTAATGGCGACCCGCATAGAAGAGTCTTTTTTCTTCTTCATGGCATGGGCCGGAGGCTCGTCCATATCAACCACCTGGCTGGCTTCATGCAGGCGTAACAGCCCTGCCTGTACCAAGTCAGCGCCATGGTGATCCGCGATTACCGGTGTCAACGCTTCACTCTTGCCGACCAGAATAATGCGATGCAGCCACGGTTGACGGTGGGTACGAAGGAATTCAATTGACGCCGCAACAGTAATGGAAGGTCCGTGATCACCGCCCATCGCATCGACTGCAATAGTTGTCACCTCCGATGCAGCATCGGCCATAAAAGTGGCTTGCGGATTTTGATCTGTGGTCATCAGATGAACATAAAACTATGGATCGGCGATCAGTAGAATGCAAAAAGGCCTCGAATCCACGAGGCCTTTGAGGAGTAGAGGAGTAATAGAAACAAGTTTAGCGGGCTTCTTTTACATTAACTACTTTTTTGCCCCGGTAATATCCGGTGGCGGTAACCTGATGTCGGCGATGCATTTCACCGGTCATTGAATCGGTTGACAGGGTTGGCTCACCCATCGCGTCGTGCGAGCGACGCATGCCACGGCGGGAGACAGATTTTTTACTTTTTTGTACGGCCATCGTTAATACCTCAATGATATTGGCTGCAGAACCCGACAAATGCTTGAATTAGCTGTGTTTTCGGAGCCCTATCGAACCCTTAATTTGGGGCGCATCATATAGAGTAAGAGTGGCTCTGTCAAAGCAATCGGGGGTATTTTTACTGCTTTTTAGGGCCTGCTTTATGGCGCTTCAAGGGCTCTCAAGTGCGGCTTGTTCAACCTCGTGCTGCAAGTGATCAAATAACAACAAAAACGCGCCCTCAAGGGCAGCATAATTGGCCTCAACTTCCACCACTCCCCCCGCGAGATTGTTTTCAAATCGCATGCGCTTGCCAACCTGATCAATGGTCTCTGATATACCGGCCATAGAGCTGTATGCAGTCAGCCAGTTGTGTTGCGCCATTTTCTCGACCACATAGGCCATGCGCGGTGGCATCAAATGCCGATTTTGCCCAAGGCCCGCGTAGCAGTGCTGTACAAACTCCTGAAAATCGCTCTGTTCATACCTGGACCAGTTTTTGATTAAAAAATAATCAAACGCAATATCCATAATAATGCCAGCGTAACGACGCCGTTCAACTGAAAATAAGCTGCGCATTTGTTTCACCGGTTCGAAGCGGTCGGTCATGCGGTCCACCAAACGATGATTTTCTATGCCTAATCTCACGGCCTCGGGCAACGCCTCGCGCAATTCTCGCGTGGGTTTAAAGTCGCCCATTAAATTGCCGGTCATCGACAACGGGGTGCGCTGGCTGAAATACAGGTGGCTCAAATAATTCATTGGGCGTAGTATAGGGCATCATTATTGGGGGCAATGAGGAATGGGGAAATAATGCGTATTTGCAAAAATCTTTGCTTATCTGTGCTGCTGGTGGCGATTGCTGCGTGCAATCTTGAACGACCACCTCCAACCCCTGAAGAGCGCGTGCGCGCCACGATTGCCGCCATTGAGGCTGCCGCTGAAGAGCGCTCGTTATCCGGCGTGATGGATCATATTGTCGATGACTATCGTGATCATAACGGCAACCTCAAAGAAGATTTACGGCGTTTGGTTCAGCTCCAGTATATTCGCAACCAGGCCATCACTATTTTCACCAGCATTCAGTCGCTGGAAATAAATGGCGATACCGCGGCCGTAGAACTCTCTGCCGCCATGGCTGGTAGAGATGTGGATCTCAATGACGAAGCAAACCGGTTGCGAGCTGATATAAAGCAATTTTCTGTGGTGCTGCGTGACGTAGATGGAACGTGGATGGTCGAGAGCGCCAGCTGGGATCAGAGCTGGGAGTAACTATTTGCCTCAGGCCTGATAACCGGAATCACGCCCTCGGGGGTTGAGGCCTCGCCCCATGCTTTGTAGAATACGCGCGCTACTCAACCGCGCCGGATTTACGTTTCGGTTTGCATTGGATACCCCATGACTGACCACCCTTCGGAGCAGGACTCCCCCTCTCGCAACAATATTCTGGTATGCGCACTCTACAAGTTCGTGCGACTGGATGATTATGAAGCATTGCGACAGCCTCTGCGCGCTCGCCTGGAAGAGTTGGGTATTCGCGGCACCCTGCTACTGGCAGGTGAGGGAATCAACGGCACCATTGCCGGCAGCGAAGCGGCCATCGCCGCGTTTATGCAAACATTGCAGGCGGATCAGCGTTTTGTCGATATCGACAGCAAACTTTCGTGGCACAGCAAACCGCCTTTTCACCGTACCAAGGTAAAGTTAAAACAGGAGATCGTGACCATGGGAGTTGAGGGTATTGATCCCAATCGCGTGGTGGGCTCCTACGTCGAGGCGGAAGATTGGAACGACCTCATTTCAGACCCCGAAACACTGCTTATCGACACTCGCAATGACTATGAGGTGGGCATTGGGACGTTTAAAAACGCACACAACCCGCGCACCGAATCGTTCCGGGATTTTCCAGACTATGTGGAGCAAAATCTGGACCCAGCCAAACACAAAAAGGTGGCCATGTTTTGCACCGGAGGCATTCGCTGCGAAAAAGCCTCGGCCTACATGAAGCAACAGGGATTTGCCGATGTATTTCACCTTAAAGGTGGCATCCTCAAATACCTGGAAACCGTTGATGAACAAGACAGCCTCTGGCAGGGCGAATGCTTTGTATTTGATGATCGTGTCGCGGTCAATCAGCAATTGATCAAAGGTCAATACGATCAGTGCCATGCCTGCCGCTACCCCATTACCGAACAACAAAAGCAATCGCCGCTGTATATCGCCGGCGTAAGTTGCCCGCGCTGTCATGATTCATTGACAGAACAACAAAAAGCACGCTTTGCAGAGCGCGAAAAGCAGATGCAACTGGCTCGCCAGCGCGGCGATACTCATATCGGCAGCGATAGTCGAACCGCCGCAGAACAGAATCGTGCCGCCAAGCTGGCTGAAAAAAACCGTCAAAAACCCGCCTAGCCGCGCGCCAGTCGTGCCATCAGGCGCTGTTTAATTGCAGGCCATTCGGCATCAGTAATTGAATAGCAGTAGGTGTGTCGAATGCGTCCATCAGGCATCAACTGATGGTTGCGTAACACGCCATCATGTTTCGCGCCTAGTCGTGTGACCGCTGCCTGTGACACAGTATTGGTGTCGTCCACATGAAATGCCACGGCGATGCATCCTAATCGCTCAAAGGCATGACTGAGCAACAGCAACTTACACTCGGTATTTATCGCGCTGCGCTGAGCCGATTTGCCGTACCAGGTAAAACCGATGGCCACGTTTTTATGCTCCGGGCGAATATCATAATAGCTGGTGCTGCCGACAATTCGGCCGTCACTGAGCCTGCGGACCACAAATGGGAATTTGCTGCCGGCCTGCTTCTCCTGTAACGCCAACTCGATTGTGGCTGGCATCTCATTTAGGTCAGGTACGCGGGTTACCTTCAGCTTATATAATTCGCCGTCTGCTGCGGCCGCATTTAGGTCGGCTTCATGCTCAAGCGACATGGGCTCCAGGGAAGCAAACTGGCCGCGCAGGCAAAGATCGGCTGGCAGGCCTTGCTGAAAGCCTTCATCCGCAGCAGCGCTCATAAACGTTACACCATATCGGCGAAGGGGTTATCAAATTTCAGCGGCACCGGGTTAGAGAACTCAGGCAAACGAAGTTGGTCGGCACTAATCTCCAATTCTGCTTCATCAATCATGCCCTCGCCAAAGTGATAAATGATATTCAGGTCGCCATTGATCGCCTGGCGGTCATACGCCTGTGCCCGCTCCCGAACTTTAACCCGACGTTGCTGATACTCGGCCCAGGCGGCCTCACCGTAGCGCTTGGCCATCATGGCTTCGGCAATACGCGGTGACAATACCGTGGCGGTCGCATTATTGCCGCCGAAGCCCTTGGAGTTCAAAAAGGCGACATCCATCTCTGCGACCTTGTCCTTGAGCAGAATTTCCAAATGCTCATCGGCGACATCGTCTGCCACCGCATGGGTGGTTTTGATGCCAGGAATAATTCCATCCGCAAACACACCGAGCGCATTAGATAGCTGGTCGCCACTGGCTGGGCCCAAGGGGTGCCCGACAAAGGCCTTTACCGCCGACACCGGCCAGCTTTTAATGCCAAAGGCTGCCGCCACCCGATCAAACATAATTGATTCGGTTACGCGGTTTTGCGGAGTGCTGGAACCGTGCGCATGCACAAAGCTTCGTTCGCGCACCACCTCCTCACCGACAATCGCGCTGGCCGCGCCCACCGCTTTGGCCACGGTGACATAGTTGCCGGCACCGGGTGATGAGATGGACTTTTTAAAGCCATCGGCATTTACAAATACATGCGGTACCGCGCCGTAGATTTCTGCGCCGAGTTCTAATGCCAGCGCGTCGTCCATGAGCACAAAATATTGAGTCGATTCCGCCATCGTAAAACCAGCGTTTTCGCCAAACGGACGAGATGCGCGCCGGTGGTCGGCCTGCTCGGCATTATCCAGCTTCGCCAGTCGCTCGTCCGTCCCCAGCGCGCTCATTGCCGCGAAGCCTTCAATCACCTCTGGCGTGACCGGTGCTTCGCTGCAACCAGCAATTACCAGGCGATGTCGCCCGGCGGCGATATCGTCTACTGCCAGCCGCAGGTTATACAAGAAAGAGGCGCAAGCACCGGTCATCGCACCGGTGGTGCCAACACTGCCACACACATAGGCGTTAACAAAGTCTGCCGGCATGGAGTTCAAGCCCAGCGCCATTTGCTTTGAGGTGGGTCGATTAGAACGCAGGCGTGCCTGCATGTAGCCGCCAATCCCGTAATCGTCGGTTTGCCCTAGGCCACTGGACGCATAAACGGCGACATCGTCAGGGTCAATATGCGCCATGATGTCCTGCCAATTAATACCAATCGAATTAATTGCATCAGAGGCGCCAATGATCGCCAACTGCAGGCCACGGGGATGAAATCTCGAATTGTATTGCTCGGCCGGCTCGAACCCGGTTGGCACCATACCCGCAGATTGCACATCCAACTCACGCAGATTTTCCATTTTGATCGCCATATCACCGGAGACGGTGACCCGCACCGACTTATCGTCAATGGTTTCGACCTGCCAGTTGGCTGGTAATGGCGCGGGTAAATCGCGGCGTCGGACCACGAATTCGGTGTCTTTGACACCTTGCAACTCAAGGTCTCGGGTAGACGGTACATTGTCGACATCGAACAGGCCCTTGTGAATACGCCGCACCAACGTACCCTGCTCGATCTGCTCGCGATATTTTTCTGCGACCTGATCGGCGCTCAGCGCCTCGCCTTGTGGCGTTACATAGCGACCATCCTGATGCTCTACCAGCTTCATTAAGCAGGCCAGCCCGAGCAGCGTATCAACTTGTTGTTCTTGTGGCAGACTCTCCAGCACGGTGCGCCGGTAGCCATGATGAAACGAACTGCGACCGGAGGCGTTATAGCCTCCAAAGCCGACGATGACGGGTAAGGCTGTCATGTACAACTCCTGAATAAATGGTTAAGGCCGGAATAGGTCTAGCAATGACGGCCCTGTTTTATGTTTATTTGGCAATTATATGGCCCTTTTGGCCTAAATATTATGGCATAGAGGCCATAATATGCGCTAAATTAGCCATAAGTCGACTGTTTTGGCTTGACTTAGATATATGCGAATCGCCTTTATCATTACCCCGCGCATGCTGGCCACCAGCTTAAGCAACGCCTATGAACTGCTGTTCGCAGCGCAGCAAGCTGCTGCGGTGCAGAATAATGCCGCCATGGAGCCACTGGAGTTGGTAAAAGTGGCCGCAAACTGCGATCGGATCACCCTGCCCTCGGGCTTGAGTTTAATGCCGGATCAGGCGCTCAGCAAGGATGCCTTCGATATGGTCTACCTGCCCGCACTGTGGCGCAACCCGCGCGCCGTCATCAAGCAGAATCAAGCCATAGTGGAATGGGTGCGCTGGCAATACGAACACGGGGCTATTATTAATTCCACCGGTACCGGCGTGTGTTTTCTGGCCGAGGCTGGATTGCTTAACGGCAAGCCCGCCACCACGCACTGGCATCATTTCGACCAGTTCGCCCGTGACTACCCGCAAGTGCAACTCAAGCGACAACACTTTATTACGCACACCGAGCGAATATTCTGTGCCGCCAGTATCAATGCGCAAACTGACCTCACATTGCACCATGTGCAACGTTTTTTTAACAAACAGGTCGCCGAACATCTGTCCCGCCATTTTTCGCATGAAGTACGCCAGCCCTTCGACAAACTGAGCTATACGGATTTGGATAACAGCAACCACCCTGATGAAATCGTTCTGCAGGCTCAATTATGGATGCAGAATCACCTCAGTAAGGCCGCTTTATCGATGCGCAAAGTGGCTAAATTGTTCGGCATGAGCCAACGCAATTTTACCCGACGCTTCAAGCAGGCCACCGACATGACACCGGTGCAGTATTTGCAGAGCCGGCGCTTGGCCGCTGCCAAAGACCTGCTGCAGAATAGCAATCTCAGCATTAAAGAAATCGCTTACCGCGTCGGGTACGTGGATGTCAGCTACTTCACTAAAATCTTCAAGCAATATGCATCCGTAACACCCAAGGAGTATCGCACCACCGTGCGTGCTAAATTGTTTGATGCCCGCGATGCAGAATGATGATAATTTGGTAAATCAATACCCCTCAAGTTAAGTGATTGAGTATTATACGGTTTGTCAAAAATATGGAGCTCCAAATGAAACCATCTGTTTCTCAGATATTGATAACCTTCGTTCTGCTGCCATTGGTGATCACTGCCAATGCTCAAAGCGCAGAACAAAAAGGCCTGGAAATTGCCCAGGCAGTAAAACAGCGCGATATAGGCTGGGGTGATTCGCAAAGCGAACTCACCATGACCCTGCGTAACAAGAAAGGCCAGGAAATTGTCCGTGAAATGCGCAGCAAATCGCTGGAAGTGGAAAACGACGGCGATAAAGGCCTGACCATATTTGATACGCCGCTGGACGTGAAAGGCACCGCATTTCTGTCTTTCTCGCACGTTTCTGAACCCGATGACCAATGGCTTTATCTGCCGGCCCTGAAACGCGTGAAACGAATCGCATCGCGCAACAAGTCCGGCCCGTTTCTGGGCAGCGAGTTTGCCTTTGAAGACCTGTCGTCATTTGAAGTAGAGAAAAATACCTACAAGTATCTGCGCGATGAAACGCTCAAAGGCATGGATTGCTATGTGGTCGAGATGCGCCCCACCGACAAGTATTCGGGCTACTCCTACATGAATGTGTGGATCGACAAAGAGCACTTGCGAGTACACAAAATCGATTTTTATGATCGCCGTGAAGACCTGCTGAAAACGCTTACTATCAGTGATTATCAATTATATCTCGACAAGTACTGGCGCGCCGGCAAGCAGTTTATGGTGAACCATAAAACCGGTAAGAGTACCGACATAGACATTAAGAATCTTGAGTTTAATGTGGGCCTGACCGAGGCGGACTTTAACGAAAGCCGACTCAACCGCGCCCGCTAACGCCGATGCCTGCACTGCGACAGACCGGCGTTGCAGCGCTCGCGGCGCTTGCTATTTCGGCCTCACCAGTCTGGGCAGATAGCTCGTGGGACGGCAGCCTGGAATTGGAGCAACGCCTTTTCTTTGAGTCTGACCCAACTGCTGGCAATAGTCAGGGGCAAACCTCTGCGCGACTGCAGATGGAGTTCTTTCTCGATTGGAATAAGGGTGATGACCAACTGGTGTTTGAACCCTTTGTGCGACTCGACAGCCAAGACGACGAGCGCAGCCACGCGGATATTCGGCAATTAATCTGGACGCATTTAGCCCGCGACTGGGAGTTTTCGGCCGGTATTGGCCACGTGTTCTGGGGGGTCACTGAGTCTCAGCACCTGGTGGACATCATCAACCAGACGGATGCGGTTGAGAACATTGATGGCGAAGACAAGCTCGGCCAACCTATGCTGCGATATCAGTATTTCAGCAAGCTGGGCAACATTGATGCGTATCTGCTGCCTTTGTTTCGCCCTCGCACCTTCAGCGGGCCGGACAATCGTCTGGGGGGTGGCTTGTTGGTTGATACCGATCGGGAGGTCTACCAGTCCGATGATGAGGAGACCCATCTCGACTATGCTCTTCGTTACAGCAATACGGTGGGTGACTGGGGGCTGGGGTTTAGCTGGTTCAAGGGCACCTCACGGGATCCGGACCTGACCCGGTTTTTTGACCCGAGCACATTTTCCACAACGCCCTATTATGCGCAGATAGACCAGCTCGGTGCGGACATTCAAATAACCACTGACGCGTGGCTTATCAAACTTGAAGCTATTCAACGAAATTACGATGACCCGCTGCTGGAAGATTTTGCAGCCGCCACCGTGGGCGCAGAATACACTTTAGTCGGCATCTTCGACTCGGCGTATGATCTTGGCTTGCTGAGCGAATATTCCTGGGATGAGCGTGACCAGCGAGCGACCTCCGCGTTTCAGAACGATATATTTCTCGGCGCCCGCCTGGCACTGAACGACATCAGTGACTCGGAATTGTTATTTGGTTTCAGCAATGATCTGGATGACTCCAGTAGCCGCGGCGTATTTGTAGAGGCCAATACTCGTATAGCAACGGCCTGGACCGCCAATGTGGAGCTGCGTTATTTTGCTGCGGATAATCCGCGCGACCCTTTATTCGCCCTACGAGATCACAGCTTTATTCAGGTCGGTCTGGAATATTTTTTCGATTAGAGTGCGGCCTGCCAGCTCTGCACACAGCTAGCCTATTTGTGCTGCAGAATAATCTCGCCTAACTGTTCGAACTCTGTCGCTCGCGGCGAGTGCTTACGCCACACCAGTGCAATACTGCGGCTGACGTTACGAGCCGTCTGCAAAGGCCGAATTTCAGCATCGGTATCGTGCAAAATATTGGCCTTAACCGCCATCTCCGGGAGCAGCGTAATGCCAATATTATTCACTACCATCTGCACCAGTGTATTCAGGCTGGTGGCCTGATAGGGAATGCTTAGATCTCGGGTCTGCAAATTGCAGGCTCGCAAAGACTGGTCGCGCAGACAATGACCGTCTTCCAATAACAAGATGTCCTGTTGCTTGAGATCTTTGATAGAAACCGCGTCTTTATTACCCAAGGTGTGCTGCCTGGGTAAGCACAGCACCAACTCGTCTTCAAACAAGGGGTGGCAATGATAATTTCCGGTGTCATAAGGTAGTGCAAACAGCAGCACATCAAGCTCACCCTTGCCCAACATCTCAAGTAGGTTGGGGCTTAAGTCCTCGCGGATGTAGAGCTTGTTATCGCCATACTGCTGATGCATAGCTTTGAGAATTTTGGGTAGCAGAAATGGCGCAATAGTCGGAATAATGCCCAAGCGCAAATCACTCTGAAACTGTCCGCGCGATTGCTCGGCGTGCTCAACAAAGTGCTGTAAATCGTTTAAAACTTTACGCGCTTCACCAACCAGCTTTTCACCTATCGGGGTTAGCAGTATTGAGGTGCCGCGCTCGAACAGGCTTACGCCGAGGTTGCTTTCCAGCTCGGTAATCGCAGTACTCAATGCAGACTGCGAGACATAACAGCTTTCCGCAGCCTTGCGAAAATGGCGTTTGTCAGCCAGCGCACAAAGATAGGTCAGTTGCCGCACCGTGGGGAGAGAAGCCATCTATTTTTCTAATCGCTTTTAAAAATATAATTAATTGGATTGATTGTAGATCATTCTTTATACTCGTCGCAACTCGGGGCAAAGCTGTGATTAATAAACAGCGTCAGCCGGAGTATTTAACGTTAAATTATTGGAGAAAAGCATGTCTTTAAAAGGTTCAAAAACTGAGCAGGCATTGAAAGATGCCTTCGCTGGCGAATCTCAAGCTAATCGTCGTTATCTGTATTTCGCCGCCAAGGCGGATGTTGAAGGGTATAACGATGTGGCTGCGGTATTTCGCTCAACGGCTGAGGGTGAAACCGGCCACGCGCACGGCCACCTTGAGTATCTGGAAGAAGTAGGCGACCCCGCCACTGGTCTGCCGATTGGCGGCACCGAAGACAACCTGAAATCTGCCATCGCAGGCGAAACCCATGAGTACACCGACATGTACCCGGGTATGGCCAAAGATGCGCGTGACGAGGGCTTTGATGAAATTGCCGACTGGTTTGAGACGCTGGCTAAAGCCGAACGTTCACACGCCAACAAATTTCAGAAAACACTGGATACGCTGGACGACTAATCGTTCAGTTCCGCGGTTTGATGCGCGGGCAGCAAGGGGCTCGCTTCGGTGGGCCCTTTGCGTGTTTGCGCCCTGCTGCGTGATTGTTAGACCCACTGAACAAATTTAAAAGCCACCCTACAAGAGCGAACCACATGAGAGAAGGCAGCTTAGAAGCCCCTACCCGCCATCCGCTGGATTGGAAGAACGAATTATTCTGGGACAAAGAAAATCTTGAGGCGGAACTGGAGCGGGTCTACGATATTTGCCACGGCTGTCGCCGCTGTGTCAGTTTGTGCGACGCATTTCCAACCCTGTTTGATCTGGTCGACGAATCCGAGACCATGGAAGTGGATGGCGTTGCCAAAGCGGACTACATGAAGGTAGTCGATCAGTGCTACCTGTGCGATCTGTGTTACCTCACCAAATGCCCCTATGTGCCGCCCCACGAATGGAATGTGGATTTCCCACACCTGATGTTGCGCGCCAAAGCACAGAAGTTCAAAGCCGAAGGCACCAGTTTTCGCAATAAAACACTGAGCAATACTGACGCCGTTACCCGGCTAATGAAAATTCCGGTGGTTAACCAAACCGGCAACGCCCTACTGGGCAATAAAACCTTTCGTTCGGTATTCGAGAAAGGCTTCGGTGTGCATCACAAAGCGACAGTACCAAAATATCATCGCAAGAATATGGCCAAGGTGTGCAAAGACCTTCTAGCAGGCGACGTTAACCGCATGCCAGCCGGCAGCACCACCGGCCGGGTCGCCTTGTATGCCACCTGTTATGGTAATTACAACACACCGGATCTGGGCGCTGACTTCCTGAAGGTATTTCAACACAACGATATTGAAATCAAGCTGGTTCCCAAGGAACGCTGCTGCGGTATGCCGAAATTTGAATTGGGCGACCTCGATTCCGTGGAACGTAATATGCAGTTCAACATCCCGGTGCTGGCCAAGCTGGTTGATGAAGGATTTGACCTGGTAGCGCCCATCCCCTCCTGTGTGTTGATGTATAAGCAAGAGCTGCCGTTAATGTTTCCAGATAATGAAGATGTGATAAAGGTACAGAACGCGTTTTTTGACCCCTTTGAATATCTGGCGATTCGCCACAAAGCTGGCCTGCTCAAAACAGATTTCAAGCAGGAACTGGGAGACATTTCCTATCAGGTAGCCTGCCATCAACGCGTGCAACGTATCGGTAATAAAACTCGCGATATATTGAGCCTGGTGCCAGACACACAAGTGCTGCCCATCGAGCGCTGTTCCGGCCACGATGGCAGCTATGCAGTAAAGAATGAAACCTACGATAAAGCCGTGAAAATTGCTCGGCCGGTGGTGCGCAAAGTGACCGACCAGGCTGCCAATCACTTTACCAGCGACTGCCCCATGGCGAGTGCGCATGTTGCCAAACTGGCTGGGGATGCAGTCACCAGCAACGAACACCCAATGACCCTGTTGTGCCGCGCCTATGGTTTGTAGGATGTGATTTACAATACTTTGGGATGCCAGAAACTATGCAATCTTATCTGCCATAAGCGCCGATACATTTGTTCTACATACGCGAAACTAAAATAACGGAATAAACTGACCCGAGACTAAAACCATGAATAAGCTTTCAAAACAAGACCTGATGTCGCTCGAAGACTATTCCAATCAGCGCGCCGGATTCCGGACCTCTGTGCTGCAATATAAGAAAACCAGGCAGCTACCGCTGGGCGATAATGCGCGCCTGTATTTCGAAGACCGTCTGACTATTCAATACCAGATTCAGGAAGTGCTGCGAGTGGAAAAAACCTTCGATGCAGCAGGCATCGAAGAAGAGCTCGAAGCCTACAACCCACTGATACCTGACGGCAGCAATTTAAAAGCCACATTCATGCTGGAATTTCCAGAGGTGGAAGAGCGTCAGCAGAAAACCGTCGAGCTCCGCGGCATTGAGCACAAGGTCTGGCTGCAAGTTGAGGATTTTGACAAGGTTTATCCGATCGCGAATGAGGACTTGTCGCGCGACGACGGCTCACGAACGTCTATGGTGCACTTTTTTCGTTACGAATTTAGCCCCGCCATGGTGGCGGCTCTTAAAAATGGTGCTCAATTTATGGCCGGCATCGAACACCCGGGCTATCAGATAGATGGGCTGGTAATCCCCGCGCCGATTCGGGATTCACTGGTAACGGATTTTGATGCGGTGGCGCTGAACTAGCGCCACCGCATCGCTTAGCCGCCGATCATCCGCGCCGCAAGGCTTCGATGCGATCTTCCAGCGGCGGATGGGTAGAAAACAGGCTTTTCACACTGCTGTTAATGCCAAAGGCCGCCAACTGAGTGGGCAGCTCACCGGCCTGCCCCATGCGCAAGCGTTCTAAGGCCGCAATCATCGACGATCGCGAGGCATACTCGGCCCCGCCTTCATCGGCCCGGTACTCCCGTACCCGACTGAAATAGGCCACCACAATACTGGCCAGAAAGCCAAAAATAACCTGACCCACCATAAAACCAATGTGGTAACCGAATCCGCGACCATCGCGGTCAATGGCCATGGCCAGGGCACGCGCCATGAACAAGACAAACACGTTGACCACACCCTGAATGAGGGTCAGTGTAATCATGTCGCCATTGGCTACGTGAGCGATCTCATGGCCCAATACCGCCTCGGCCTCTTCGCGGGTCATGTGTTGCAGTAACCCCTGTGAGACAGCCACCAGGGCGTTATTACGGTTAGCGCCGGTAGCAAAGGCATTCATTTGCGGCGACGGGAAGATGCCCACCTCGGGCATGCCGATACCGGCCTGCTGAGCTTGTCGCTCAACGGTGCGCAGCAACCATTGTTCGGTTTCGTTGCGGGGCTGAGTAATAACCTGCACGCCGGCTGATCGCTTTGCCATCGACTTGGACATTAATAGCGACACGATGGAACCGCCGAAACCGGCGACCAGTGCGAACACCAGAAACATACCGTCTTGAGTGCGATACTCAGCCGGCAAAAACTGGATAACAATGCTCACCACGACCATAATGGCGGCGTTGGTGGCAAGGAAATAGAAAATACGTCTCACGAGTTTCTTCCTCTTAGCTGATAGTTGTCTATAATATGGTGATCATACTATGATCTATCAAGTCCTGCGGCAGCGTGCCTGCATGACCGATATGTCATTAAAATGCTGTCAAAAAGGCGTTTTTCAAGACACAGGCGATTTTACAGGATGGGTGGATGTTTAAGTCATTAAAAGAGCTGTTTCAGAAAAAAGTTGTTGAACAAGAGAGTACCTTAAGCGAAGAACAGGAATTGCAATTAGCGGCAGCAGTATTGATGTTTGAACTGATTCGCTGTGACGGCAGTACCGATAAAGTTGAATTGAATTACATGGCAGAGATTCTGCGGAACCAATTCAACCTGTCTGATGCAGACCTGGATGAGCTGTTTAAACTGGCCAAGAAAAGCGCCGAAGACGCGACTGACTTGCATAGGTTCACCCGCGCCATCTGCGATAAATGGGGCAACTCGCGGCGCATGAAATTGTTGGAGAACTTGTGGATGATATCACTGGCAGACGAAGAAATTGATGCGCATGAGCGGCACCTTGTGCGCAAAGTTGCTGGCCTGATGTATTTAACCGAGTCGCAGATCGTGCAATCGCGCGAGAACGCCAAACGGCGCCTCAATATTGATGATTTTGCATAGCTTTTCATCTAACTGAAAGGGTTTAAAAATGGCAGACACCTATAAAAAATTTATGGAATTGGAGCTCTTCAATGAAGAAGAGGAACTGACTGATGATTCAGTGCAACTGGCGGCGTCTATTCTTATGTTTGAGGTCGGCCGCGCCGATGGCGACCTCGACAGCGTCGAGGTCGCCGAAATGGTTGATATATTGAAGAACCAATTTGGTCTCAATAGCGAAGAAGTGACCCGCCTGATCCATTCAGCCAGAGAGACCTCTCACGATGACGTCAACCTCGAGAAATATACCTCGCTACTGTGCGAGCACTGGGGTCAGAAAGAGCGCGCCCGCTTGCTCAACGATTTTTGGGTATTAGCGCTTACTGATATGGAAATCGACCACCATGAACGCGATCTCATTCAAAGAATAGCCGAGTTGTTGAAACTCGATAAAGATGAAATTGATCGCGCCCGCATCCACGCAGAGCATGTACTGGAATTAAGTACCTCCTGATTTTATTGCTACTGGCGTCACGGGTGGCGGCCATGCTATAAACACGCGCATGAATCACGCTCTGAAATTACTTTGCCTGCTGACACTGGGGCTTAGCCTGACTGCCTGCGGCACAGACAATGCATCGACTGGCAACACCACCAGCTCTGCACCGCTACAGAAAATTGTTCTGAAGCTGGCTCACGGGTGGCCCAAAGGCTATCCCCTGTTTGGCGAATCAGTCGAGGACTATGCGCGCCTGGTGGGCGAAATGTCGGATGGCCGCATTGAGATTCGCGTGGACAGCACCAACAAGCATAAATCCGCCTTTGGCATATTCGACTTTGTTAAATCTGGCCAATATGACATTGGCCAGTCGGCCTCGTATTACTACGGCGGTAAAGACCCCGATACATTGTTCTTCTCGTCCATGCCGTTCAGTATGACCGCCATTGAGCAGTACGCCTGGTTTTATCATGGCGGCGGTCTGGAACTGGCCAACGAGGTCTACGCCAAGCACAACATCGAAGTAATGTTGGGCGGTAATACCGGCATGCAAATGGGTGGCTGGTTTCGCAATGAAATCAACAGCGTTGACGATCTTAAAGGCCTCAAAATGCGCATCCCCGGCTTTGCCGGTAAAGTTGTGGCAGGTGTGGGCGTAGTACCCACCAATATCCCCACCGGCGAGCTCTATCAGGCGCTGGAGCGCGGCACACTCGATGCACTGGAATGGGTTTCGCCGGGCCTGGATCTACGCATGGGTTTTCATAAAATCGCACCCTATTACTACACAGGCTGGCATGAACCCGGCACCGAGCTATTGTATTTCTTTAATACCGACAGCATGGCCAAATTGCCCGGATGGGCACAATCGATTTTGCGTAATGCAGCCCGCCTCACCGCCTACAATATGACCACAGCTGTGTTTGCAGCAAACGCCGATAACTGGGATACCATTGCTACTCAGTATCCTAATGTTCAGGTTAAAAAGTTCCCGCCGGAAGTTTTGCAGGCGCTCAAGAAATCCAACGATGACCTGATCGCTGCGGAGCTGGCGCGCAGCCCCATGGCACGCAAAATAATCGAATCGCGCCAGGAATATTTACGCCGAGCGCGGGCCTGGACCGAAATCGGTGAGCAGGCTTATTTAGAAACCATGCGCAACTAGCTCAGCGCCCTCCGCAATGCTGGCGGCATTGAGACTTTGCGGCTATGCTTGCCAACCATGTTAGCCGCGCTGGAACACAAACTCGATCGCCTGATGGATTGGCTCGGCAATCTGGCCGCTGCCATGTTGATCGCGCTGGTTATTATCATGGCGGCCAATGTAATCAGCCGCTATGCGTTCCGAGCGTCCTCGCTCGGCCTTGAAGAACTCTCATGGCACCTTTACGCTGCTATTTTTTTACTCGGTATCCCGTTCGCGCTGCGCACCGGCTCGCATGTACGGGTCGACCTGTTATACGAGAAGTTCCCTCCTAAAAAGCGCGCGCTGATTGACCTGGTTGGCAGTGTCGTATTCTTGCTGCCAACCTGCCTGGTGGTAATCTGGGGTGGCTGGCAGTTTACTGCGGCAGCCTACTCGCTCGGCCCTCAACCGGACTCTGTTGGTGCATTCTTCAGCCAATTGGTGAGCAGCGGTATCGGTGAACGCTCGCAGGATCCCGGCGGTTTACTCAATCGCTGGATAATCAAGGGCGTGATCCCCCTATCCTTCGCCCTTCTCCTGTTGGCGTCGATTTCATTTATTCTGCATCGACTCAATGTGTTTTTAGGCATTGAAACGCCAGTAGACGACACTGGTCCGCACGGTCTGTAAGCGAGAGTACCGATGATTGGTGTTTCCATTTTTATTGTCGCGCTGTTGCTGCTGCTGTTTGGCTTCCCCGTTGCGTTCACCTTTGCCGGTATTGGCATTGCCTTTGTTGTGCTGTTCGCCGACCCGGCCGAGTTGGCGCAAATCCCCTTTCGCATCTACTCGAATATGGGTGATAACGGTGAGGGACAGGTGCTGATGGCGGTACCCTTATTTATCTTTATGGGGCTGATCCTGCAGCGCACCAAGCTGGCTGAGCAGCTACTGGAATCCATGGGCCAATTATTCGGTTCGCTGCGCGGCGGGCTGGCAATTTCCACCATACTGGTCGGGGCATTACTGGCGGCATCTACCGGCGTAGTAGGCGCCAGCGTGGTGGCGATGGGCTTGATCTCATTGCCGGTGATGCTGCGCTATGGCTATCGCACCGAGCTGGCCACCGGCACCATCGCTGCGGCCGGCACCCTGGGGCAGATTATCCCACCGTCCATCGTGCTGATCATATTAGGGGACGTGCTGAACGTGCCAGTGGGCGACTTGTTTCGCGCGGCGTTGGCACCCGGGCTAGTATTAATTGGTGCATATATCGCTTACGTGGTAATTTTTTGCCTGCTGAAACCAGAGGCTGCGCCAATCGTGCCGACAGCCCCTGGCGTCGATCGGACAGAAGTAATCCTGCGCGCTCTAGTGGCGGTAATACCGCCACTGCTGCTAATTCTGGTTGTTCTTGGCTCAATTTTTAACGGCATTGCCACGCCCACCGAATCCTCTGCACTGGGGTGCATTGGCGCGGTCGTACTGGCGCTTGTGTATCGAAAGTTCTCCCTGCACATGCTGTGGGACAGTGCGCTGGAGACGGTCAAGATCACCGCTATGGTGTTCGCCGTGTTACTGGGCGCATCGATTTTCTCCATGGGGTTTTCCTACACCGGCGGCGAACATCAGGTGGAACAATTGCTGCTGTCCATCCCCGGTGAAAAGTGGGGCTTTCTGATTTTTATAATGCTGCTCATCACCCTGCTTGGCTTTTTTCTGGACTACATCGAAATCTCCTATATCGTGCTGCCGCTGGTATATGTGGTAGTCCTTGAGCTGGGTATTAATCAGGTCTGGTTCGCCATCTTGGTGGCCATGAACCTACAGACTTCCTTTCTGACTCCACCCTTTGGTTTTGCCTTGTTTTATTTGAAAGGCGTGGCGCCTGAGGGGGTCACCACCGCAGGCATCTATCGTGGCGTAGTGCCATTTATCGTAATTCAATTAGCGGTGCTAATTAGCCTGCTGGCGTTCCCCGAGTGGTACGGCATGAGCGCTGTGCAGCCGTCTGCTTGGTAAAACCGAGCAGACACCAAAAAGCCGAGGCAGGGCCCCGGCTTCTCGGTCAACATCTGACGCTTATGGACAGCTCAGCAGAGGATTATCTGCAAATTCAAAATCAAACTCTTCATTATCAAAAAACAATTGTCGAGTATGCTCGCCACTTCCGTTGGTGGCCGCAATATCAGAATCCCAAAAGTAATAATCTTCCGGTGCTGAAGGCATGGTGAACATGATTTTAGACGTGCCTGGAATAATTATTGTGTCAATATTACCGGCTTCTTGTGGACCAAGAACATAACTGCTCGCTGAACCACCGTCATTGATCAGATCCAGATCAAAACAGAACGTGCCCGCTGCCGGAAAGCCAACAAAACCCTGCATCCGAGGCGGCCCGGAACCGGGTACAGCGGCCGTGAAACTAAAATGCCCGGCCCGTGCTTGCAGAGCCAATCCCGTGGGTGATGCAGCATGAGCGACGACCGTACCCACTGATTCCGCAGTTCATTGGCCGGTTGCTTCATCTAACGAATACGAATCAAACATATCGCCGGCACTCAACGAAACATTATTTTCATCTCGCGCGATGTACAGCGGCAAGGTAATCAAAGCGGTTTGACCAGGGGCCAATTGCAGGGAATTGCCGGCCGAATCAACGAATTCAAACTCAACCACCGGTCGAAACACCAGCTCCTCACTCAAAGCCGGCAATCGGTATCGCAATGGAGGCAGATGAAAAGAAAATGACAATAAAAACCGTGACCAAGCCTCTGGCCGGTATAAGTGTAAAACGCATGCTGTGCCTCCTAATGGCTCCTCGATACTCTGCGAAATTTTTGCAGTTCGCTTGTTGAGAAGGTCAGTGTAGCAAATCGAAATTATGCTTCAACCGACCAAATTCTTGATTTTATTGGATTTTTTGTCAACTTATTGAAGCATCAGCCGAACCAAAAAATAGACACTCCCAATAAAAAAGGGCCCCAAGTTGGAGCCCTTTATTGAACTATGTTGGTGCAGCCTAGAACGGAATATCGTCATCAAAATCGTTCGACGGCTGCGGTTGTGCAGCGGGCTGAGCAGCGGCCTGCGCCTTTGGCGCCGATTGCTGTGGTGCCTGATAGCCTCCACCAGATGACATATCCGAGCCACCGCCCCGACCACCGAGCATTTGCATTTCGTTTGCCACAATTTCTGTGGTGTAACGGTCCTGCCCGCTCTGATCCTGCCATTTGCGTGTTTGCAAACGCCCTTCAATGTAGACCTGCGAACCTTTTTTCAGATATTCACCGGCAATCTCGCCCAGTCGATTGAACATCACCACACGGTGCCATTCAGTTTTCTCCTGCTGTTCTCCGGTGTTTTTGTCTTTCCAACTGTCCGTAGTTGCTACACTGATATTGGCGATTGCGCTGCCATTGTTGGCATAGCGCACCTCGGGATCATTGCCGAGATTGCCGACCAAAATTACTTTGTTAATACCACGTGCCATTATTTACTCCAATTAAAGTTTGTGCGCTGAGTAGCGCGTTAAATTGCGTTCAGCTCATCTATTCTATAGCGCATCGCAGGGCTTGGTAAAGCGCATACCGCGGCCACCGCCAATATTAGGCAAGCGTCGATTAGCTGTGCTGTATGACGGCGTGTAATGCCTTCATATCCAACAACGATTTGTCCACCTTCAGGTAGGCCGTCTTTTCGGCTGCCAGCACGATGGCTTCTTCAACCCCCGGTACCGCTAACAGTGCAGACTGTCTTGATACATCGGATAGCTGCACCACCATGCTATCGAGCAATCTCATCGGCGGTGCCGTCAGGATTAACCAACCCCATAACAGCAGCAGTACACCACAGATAACGAATACCGCCGTTACGTTAAACGCGCCGTAGATCGTACCGCCTATAAATCCGCCAAAAAACACGCCTAAAAACTGAAAGGTATTGTAAACCCCCATGGCCGAGCCTTTACTGGCAGCGGGTGCCAACCGAGACACCAGCGATGGCAGCATTGCCTCTAGCAGGTTAAAGCCCCAAAAGAAGAAGAACAGGCATACGGTCATTGCCGTTACTCCCAAAGGCCGCCACATCAGCAGACATTGTGCGAAAAGTACGATGCATACGCCGGTTAGAAATATATTACTGACCCAGTTTTTACGGCTGCTGGCGATGATCAAGGGAACCATAAACACAATCGACACCAGTAACGCCGGCAGATAGACCCGCCAATGCGCTGCAGTCGGCAACGACAATTGCTCCAACAGAATAATTGGCACCACCACAAACATGGCGGTGAGAACAAAATGCAGAATAAAGATGCCTATATCAAGTCGCAGCAGTTGTGGATCGCGCAATAAAGACCACATTCTTGCTGGCACCGCCTGCACTTCCAGATTGGTGCTCTGCACCGGCGTCGGAACAATCTTCCAAATCATGACAATGGCCACCAGGGCCAGCACCGCAGTCAATACGAACAAACCCCGCACACCGATCCAGAATGCCAGCGTCGGAGCCGCAATGAGGGCGAGCATAAACGCCAATCCGATTGTCATGCCAATGATGGCCATCGCCTTGGTACGTTGACTCTCGCGCGTCAGATCACTGGTCAGCGCCAGCACCACCGCCGCAATGGCGCCCGCGCCCTGCAACGCACGGCCGAGAATCACGCCCTCGATAGTCGTGGCCATGGCTGCCACCAGGCTACCGGCGGCAAATATGACCAACCCGGCGATGATGATGGGTTTGCGGCCGAATTTGTCCGACAGCATGCCGAACGGGATCTGCAACACCGCTTGGGTAATACCATAGATGCCGAGCGCGATACCCATCAGCATGGGCGAGGCACCGCCTAACTGCTCCGCATGGATAGCCAATACCGGCAATAATAAAAACAGGCCAAACATACGCAGGCCATAAACCGAGGCCAATGCCCCTATCGAGCGACGCTCCAGCGGGCTCAACGATGCGTGATTAGTCGCAGCGGTGGTCATTTACACTTATTTTAGTTTGCAAACCAAAAATTGATTTGGTTTTGATAGGCGGCGTCGTATAGTAACAGGTTGTTCTGTTAACCGAAATCCATACCGATCGTGCTCGAGAAAATCACCATCAGAGGTGCCCGAACCCACAATCTCAAGGGCATTGATCTGGAGTTGCCACGCGATAAATTGATCGTGATAACCGGTCTGTCCGGCTCGGGCAAGTCGTCGCTGGCTTTTGACACGATTTATGCAGAAGGCCAGCGTCGTTATGTGGAATCATTGTCGGCCTACGCACGGCAATTTCTGTCGTTAATGGAAAAGCCCGATGTTGATGTTATCGAGGGGCTGTCCCCGGCCATTTCCATCGAGCAAAAGGCCACCTCGCACAATCCACGCAGTACGGTGGGCACCATCACCGAGATCTACGACTACCTGCGGCTGTTGTTCGCCCGCGTCGGCGACCCGCGTTGCCCGGATCACCACGTTACTCTGGAGGCCCAGACGGTTAGCCAGATGGTGGATCAGACCATGGCGCTACCGCAGGGCAGCAAGATTATGTTGTTGGCACCAGTGGTGCGGGATCGCAAAGGCGAACACATGAACCTGTTTGAGAGTATGCACGCGCAGGGTTATATCCGCGCGCGTGTCGATGGCCAGGTGATTGATTTAAGTGAGCCGCCCAAGTTAAAGAAGAACTTTAAGCACGACATCGACATCATTATCGACCGCCTAGTGATAAAAGAAGGTAATGAGCAACGCATGGCTGAGTCCTTCGAGACCGCTCTGGAACTGGCCGAAGGTGTGGCTGAAGTGTTGGTGCTCGGTGGCGAGGATGAACAAGACTCGACGCTAGTGTTTTCGGCCCGTTATGCCTGCCCGCACTGTGGCTATAGCCTCAGCGAATTGGAGCCGCGCTTATTCTCCTTTAATAACCCGGTGGGCGCCTGCTCAACCTGTGATGGGCTTGGCACCAAACAGTATTTTGACCCTGAGCAGATTATTTTTGATCGTGGAATCAGCCTATCGGCAGGGGCCATCAAGGGCTGGGATCGGCGCAGTTTGTTTTACTTTCGCATGCTGCAAAATGTCGCCTCCCATTATGGCTTCGATGTCGATGAACCGCTCTCGAGCTTGTCACCAGAACAGGTAGATAAGTTGCTGTACGGCAGCGGCGAGGAGACCCTGGAATTTTCCTACCTGCGCCACAAGGGTCAGGGCGTGGTGCGCGAACACACCTGGGAGGGGATTATTCCCAATATGGAGCGCCGCTACCATGAAACGGAATCCAACAGCATGCGCGAGGAATTGGCGAAATATATCAACAGCCAGGAATGCCCGGAATGCACCGGCACTCGCCTGCGCCTGGAAGCCCGCAATGTGTTTATCAGCGACACCAGCATCAACCAGATTGTGGAACAAAGTATCGGCGACGCGCTGCAGTTCTTTGAGCAACTGCAACTGAGCGGTAGCCGCGCCCAAATCGCCGATAAAATCGTAAAAGAAATTCACGACCGGCTGGGATTTCTGGTCAACGTAGGCCTCAATTATCTGAGCATGGATCGCTCGGCGGAAACGCTCTCGGGTGGTGAGGCGCAACGCATCCGGCTGGCCTCACAAATCGGTTCCGGCCTGGTCGGCGTAATGTACGTACTGGATGAGCCATCTATTGGCCTGCACCAGCGCGACAATGACCGGCTGATCAAAACCCTCACCCATCTGCGCGACCTTGGTAACACCGTCATCGTAGTGGAACACGACGAAGACGCCATGCAGCACGCTGACTATATTGTGGACATCGGCCCTGGCGCTGGCGTACATGGGGGTGAAATCGTTGCCGAGGGCAATCTCGATCAAATCAAGGCCAACCCTGCTTCATTGACGGGTCGCTATCTGTCGGGCCAGGAGGTGATCGAGGTGCCGGCCAGGCGCTCAGCCGCGACCTCTGGCCACAGCATCAAAATTAAGGGGGCCAGCGGTAATAACCTGCGGAACCTCAATGTTGAGGTGCCGCTGGGCATTTTAACCTGTGTGACCGGCGTCTCAGGTTCCGGCAAGTCCACCTTGATCAACGACACTTTATACCCGGCGGCTGCGCAGAAGATTAACCGCAGTCGTATCGAGTGCGCGCCGCACAAAGCCATCAATGGTTTGCAGCACATCGATAAAATTGTGGACATTAATCAGAGCCCGATTGGCCGCACGCCGCGCTCCAACCCAGCTACTTATACCCAGTTGTTTACTCCGATTCGTGAACTGTTTGCAGGCACACCGGAAGCCCGTGCGCGCGGGTATAAGCCAGGGCGCTTCTCGTTTAATGTCAAAGGCGGCCGCTGCGAAGCATGCCAGGGCGATGGCATGATCAAAGTTGAGATGCACTTTCTGCCCGATATTTATGTGGCCTGCGATGTCTGCAAAGGCCAGCGTTACAACCGCGAGACCTTGGATATTCGCTACAAAGGAAGTAATATCCACGACGTATTAGATATGACCATTGAAGACGCAACGCAGTTTTTCAGCGCGGTGCCAAACATTAAGCGTAAACTTGACACGCTAATGGCGGTTGGCTTGGGCTACATTAAGCTGGGGCAGAGTGCGATTACCCTGTCCGGCGGTGAAGCGCAGCGCATTAAGCTGGCCCGCGAACTATCAAAACGCGATACTGGCAAAACGCTGTATATTCTTGATGAACCGACGACCGGCCTGCACTTTCACGATATCCGGCAGTTGTTACAAGTGCTGCATACGCTGCGCGATCATGGCAATACGGTGGTGGTTATAGAGCATAATCTCGACGTTATTAAAACAGCGGATTGGATTATTGATCTGGGCCCGGAAGGTGGTAACGGTGGTGGTCAGATAGTTGCCACAGGAACCCCGGAACAGGTCGCTTTGAATAAAGCATCGTATACTGGGCATTATCTGGCGCCATTACTGTCGGCAGGCGGCGACAACGTTGTCCTGAAAAAACCCAAAAGCACCGCAAAGACAAGTAGCAAACCAAACACAGCAAACAGTAAAATTAGTAAGAAAGCCAGCTAACAACCCATGCTTAATAAATCACCAGTGCAACTTTGGATGAGCGCTCTTGCCCAGCGCGAAGACGCCAGTGTGGACTTACGATTAATGCCGTTTGAGGAGCCGGTGTGGACCCTGACGCACCCAAGCGAATGGACCCCTGAACCCGGCTTGCGTAACCCGCCCCGCTCTGTGTCGATTCCATTTGGCTTTGTAACCAGCATGTTCAGCGTGTCCAAATTGTATTGGAAGTGGCTGCCGTCCGAGCGTGCCTACGCTCAGCTAGCAATCGCTCACGACTATTTATACTGGATGCAAGACGGAGACCGCGGTCGCGCAGATCGACTCTTGTATCTTGGCTTGAAGGCGATGCATGTGCCGCTGTTCAAGGCATTAAGTATCTATGTCATGACTCGCATCCACGGCCGCGTGATCTGGTACCACTACGGCGAAGACCGCAAAGAAGGCGGTCAGCGCGTACTAAAGGTCTTGCCCCAAAGGCCACCAACGAGCTGGTTAAAATGGAAGCAAGGCAACGTGTTTTAAAGCCTCGCGATCGCTTATTACCTCACACCGCTTAACTCTACGTCACACTACCCTATTCCTCTGTTAAAGAGATACTCTTATGTTGATTGTTGTCTCACCCGCCAAAACGCTGGATTACGAATCCGAGCCCACTACCAAGATCCACAGCCAGCCGGCCTTGCTGGAGCGCGCCGTGCCTCTGGTGGATACCTTGAGCACCAAATCGCCTCGCTCACTGGCTAAACTGATGAATTTAAGCCCAGCGCTGGCCGAACTGAATGTGGAACGCTACCACCAATGGTCAACCCCCTTTAAACCCTCCAATGCAAAGCAGGCGGTACTGGCCTTTAAGGGCGATGTCTATCTCGGATTGGAAGCGGAGCGCTTTACTGACAGGCAAATGGAGTATGCGCAGGCGCATCTGCGAATCTTGTCAGGCCTGTATGGGGTATTAAGGCCGCTTGATCTGATGCAGCCCTATCGTCTGGAAATGGGCACCAAACTCAAAGTAAAAAAACACGCCAATCTGTATCAGTATTGGGGCTCTGATATTACAAATGAGATTAATAAACAGTTACAAACCATTGATTCTAATATTGTTTTAAATCTCGCATCCAATGAATATTTTAAATCGATCAAGGTTCGGGAGCTTGCTGCCGATGTGGTCACGCCCAAATTTTTGGATTGGAGTAACGGCCAGTACAAGATGATTGGCTATTTTGCCAAGAAAGCGCGTGGCCAAATGGCCGCCTGGGTCATCAAGCAGCGCGCCAAAACGGTCAACAAGCTGCTCAAATACAACATCGAAGGCTATCAGTACAGCGAACAGGATTCTGACCCCTTAAAGCCGGTGTTTGTCCGTAAACAGACCAGTTAAGTCTTTTTGCTGGCTTCCAGGGTCAGCGTCATGGCGCTGCGCTTCTGATCCGTTAAGGCTGCGCTGATACTTTTGGCCACCTGCTCTGCGCGCTGTTTCATACGCTGCGCGTTGTCCCCCTCATGCTCTGCATCGACGGCTTTATTGAACAAATACAACCAGCGTGTGAAATGGCCCGGTTTAAGCGCGACCTTGGCGTGTACCTCCAGATGTTTTGCCAAGGTATTCCCCTGATAACGATCTCCGCCGAATAACGCATCCGACCAGAAGTCTATGATCAACGGTAGGTGCGTCTCAAGATCAATCTGCACCACATCAGTAAAAATATAACCGATAATCTGATCATCCAGCACCTGGGCATAGAAGCGCTCAACGATGGATCTGACGTCGTTTATGCTGCCTACGTCACATTTATCCATAGAGTTGCTATACTTTGGTCTGGTTGGCGATTAGGGGTCATTGTACCACTGCGAAGGGCCCTGAAAGGCCGCTTAGAAGCCCCTCGATTCAGCTAAAAAAGCAATAATATTAACCCTTAACACGGATTCCCCCCGCATATGTCGCAAACCTCTAAACGCAATCGCCCCGCTGTTAAAAAAATCGTTGCCGGTGAAAAACTACGCGGCGCTGAAAAAATGGCGCGCATTCCGGTCAAAATCGAGGTTACCACCGCGCCACTGCGTAAACCGGACTGGATTCGCATTCGCCTGCCGGCTGGCAACAAGGTTGCGAAATTGAAGCAGACTTTGCGGGAAAACAAATTACATACTGTATGTGAAGAAGCGGCCTGCCCCAACTTGCCCGAATGTTTTAACCGCGGTACCGCCACCTTTATGATCATGGGTGATATCTGTACCCGGCGCTGCCCATTCTGTGACGTGGCGCACGGACGTCCGCTGGCGTTGGATCAGGACGAGCCGCGCCATCTGGCCGAAACGATCAAGGCCATGGGCCTGCAATATGTGGTAATCACCTCGGTTGATCGTGACGATTTGCGCGATGGCGGAGCGGGTCATTTCGTGGCCTGTATCGAGCAGACTCGCAAACTCAACCCGGACACCAAGGTCGAGATTTTAGTGCCCGATTTTCGCGGTCGCATGGAGGTCGCGCTGGATCTCATGGCCAATAACCCGCCCGATGTGTTTAACCATAACCTTGAGACTATTCCGGAGTTGTACCGCAAGGTACGACCGGGTTCTGACTATCAATGGTCACTGGATTTGATTAAACGCTTCAAGGCAGCGCAGCCGAATGTTAAAACCAAATCGGGGTTGATGCTGGGCATTGGCGAAACGCTCGATCAGGTAAAACGCGTCTTGCGTGACCTGCAGGAACACGACTGCGACATGATTACGCTGGGTCAGTATCTGCAGCCCAGTCTTAATCACCTGCCGGTTGAGCGCTATGTGCACCCGGATGAATTTGACGAGCTACGCGATTACGGTTATTCGCTTGGCTTTTCGCATGTGGCCTCCGGGCCGCTGGTCCGTTCGTCGTATCACGCTGATTTACAGGCCCACGAAGCGCTGGAGACATCCAACTCATAAAATTACAACCAACAAGAGGACAATCCTATGACTGATCAATTGAAAGACGCCGCCCTGCACTATCACCGTGTCCCAGAGCCCGGCAAAATTCGTATTCAGGCCACCAAACCTTTGTCCAATCAGCGCGACCTTGCACTGGCCTATTCGCCGGGCGTTGCCGAGCCCTGCAAAGAGATTGCGGCCGACCCGATGACCGCGGCCTTATACACCTCGCGCAGTAATCTGGTTGGGGTGGTGAGTAACGGCACAGCCGTACTTGGGCTTGGTAATATCGGCGCGCTCGCGTCCAAGCCGGTCATGGAAGGCAAGGCAATACTGTTTAAAAATTTCGCAGGTGTTGATGCCTTCGATATTGAGGTTGACGAAACCGATGTAGACGCCTTTGTCGAGGCCGTTGCCCGTCTGGAGCCCACCTTTGGTGGCATTAACCTGGAAGATATCAAAGCCCCTGAATGCTTTGAAATTGAAGCCCGCCTGCGGGAACGCATGAACATTCCGGTATTCCATGATGATCAGCATGGTACCGCCATCGTTTGCGCAGCCGCAGTTCGTAATGGTCTGGCGGTGGTGGAAAAAGACATTAGCAAGGTTCGTTTGGTGGTTTCCGGCGCCGGCGCTGCTGCACTGGCCTGCGCCAATCAATTATTGGGCATCGGCGTTAGTCTTGAAAACGTATTGATGCTCGACAGTAAAGGGGTGCTGAACAGCACCCGTGAAGGGTTGAGCGACGCCAAACAAAAGTTTGCCCGCGACACTGATGCCCGCACCCTGGCCGACGCCATGCAGGGCTGTGATGTGTTCCTGGGTGTGTCACAGCCAAACCTGGTGGACGCCGAAATGCTGAAAAGCATGGCTGAGCGACCTTTGATTCTGGCGATGTCCAATCCCGACCCTGAAGTGCACCCCGATCTGGTACACGAACATCGGCCAGATGCGGTCATGGCTACGGGGCGCTCTGACTTCCCGAATCAGGTTAACAATGTACTGTGCTTTCCATTTTTGTTTCGCGGCGCCCTGGATGTCGGCGCCACTGAAATTAACGACGAAATGAAAATTGCCTGTGTCGATGCATTAGCCGATCTGGCGCGATCTGAGAGCAACGAGAAAGTCGCCAGCTACTACAAAGATGAAGTGATGAAGTTTGGCCCGACCTATATTTTGCCCAAACCATTTGACCCACGGCTGATTACGATCGTGGCCCCAGCAGTCGCACAAGCCGCTATTGATACAGGCGTAGCCACCCGTCCCTATAATGATATTGAAGAGTATCGTCGCTCGCTCGAGCCACTGGTTTATCGCTCCGGCAATGTAATGCGCCCCATCTTTGATAAGGCGCAGGCGACCACCCACAAGGTTGTGTATACCGACGGCGAGAATGAACGCGTACTGCGCGCCATTCAGGATGTGGTAGACCAACACTATGCGCGCCCGGTTCTGCTCGGCGACGCACAGCAAATCGCGGACACCATTGCCAAGCTTCACCTACGCCTGCGCGAGGGTGACCATTATGAAGTGGTCGCGGCTGAAGCGGACTCTACCTTACCGCGCATTGAGCAGGCTTGCAGCATGGTGCAAAGCGGTCAGGCGCATGCAGTAATTTGCGGGCCAGGCGCACGGCTCAGCAAGCAAGTGGCTGCGCTGGAAACCTGTTCTGAGCATGCCAGCGAACTCGATCACCTGGCCGTGATGCAATTACTGTTGATGGATACCGCCTCGGTGTTTATTGCCGACACCAGTATTCATGAAAATCCGACCGCGGAGCAGCTGGCACAAATTGCACTGCTGGCGGCAAAAGAAGTCAAGCGGTTCGGTATGCAACCGCGGGTGGCGCTATTATCTCACTCCAGCTATGGCAGCCATGTTACGGAATCGTCCGCCAAGATGGCCAAAGCCAAACAATTGATCAACGCGCTGGATCCCGATCTGGAAGTTGATGGCGAAATGCGTGGCGGGTTGGCGCTAAGCGCTGACATGCGGGACAAAAATAGTCGCAGCAGCTTAACCGGTGATGCGAATTTGTTGATTATGCCGAATCTGGATTCCGCTGATATCAGTTTTTCATTGCTCAAAGCACTGGGCAGCGGGATTTCAGTGGGCCCGATTTTGCTGGGCACCAAAATGCCGGTGCATGCAATCACCCGCCACAGCACACCACGCGGTATTGTGAATCTCACCAGTTTGGTGAGCGCCAGCGTGGAGTAGCCCGATTCAGCGTAATATTTAGCCTCGATTACTACTTATTTTGCTCCGAAACGCAATTAGGGCAAGCATCATCACGAATACTTATATATACTATTCACCCAAAATATAGTGGCTATTTAAGGCTTAACCCAACCCCTGCAGGATTATTTCAATGAGCAACCAACTGCCCGTCACCCAAAACGATATTGACGCGGAAGAAACCCGGGAATGGATAGACGCACTGCACAGCGTAATTGAGGCGGACGGCTCTGACCGGGCGCGCTTTCTGTTAAAGCAACTCACCAATGCGGCGCGTGAAGCCGGCGCACAGCTGCCCTATGGTCTGAACACGCCCTACATCAACACCATCCCCAAGGAAAAGCAGCAATCCTTGATCGGTGACCGCCAGATAGAATTTAAAATCCGCTCAATGATTCGTTGGAATGCCGCCGCCATGGTGTTGCGCGCCAATAAGATCAGCACGGAGTACGGTGGCCATATTGCCAGCTTCGCCTCGGCCGCTGTGTTGTATGAGATTGGCTTCAATCATTTCTGGCGGGCGCGTAATGAGAGCCATGGCGGAGACATGATTTATTATCAGGGTCACTCAGCGCCAGGTATGTACGCTCGAGCTTTTTTAGAAGGCCGTTTAACTGAGGAGCAGTTGGATAACTTCCGTCAGGAAGTTGACGGCGGTGGCCTACCCTCTTACCCGCACCCATGGTTAATGCCGGATTTCTGGCAGTTCCCAACGGTATCGATGGGGCTTGGTCCCCTGATGGCGATTTATCAGGCGCGCTTTCAGCGCTATATGGAAAACCGCGAGCTCATTCCCAAAGAAAACCGCAAGGTCTGGGCCTTTCTGGGCGATGGCGAGATGGATGAGCCTGAGTCGCGTGGCGCCTTGGGGCTAGCCGGTCGAGAGCACCTCGACAATCTGATCTTCGTCATTAACTGTAATTTGCAACGGCTGGATGGTCCGGTGCGCGGCAACGGCAAGATTATTCAAGAGCTTGAATCCGAATTTCGTGGCGCTGGCTGGAATGTGATCAAAGTCATCTGGGGCGCTCAGTGGGATCTGCTGCTCGAGAAAGACACTGAGGGCCACTTGCTTAAACGCATGCAGGAATGTGTGGATGGCGAATATCAGGCATTTAAAGCCAAAGGCGGTGCTTACACCCGCGAACATTTCTGGAACACACCGGAACTCAAGGCCATGGTCGCGCATATGAGCGACGAAGACCTCGACCTGATGACCCGTGGCGGACACGACCCGGATAAAGTGTATGCAGCCTACACCGAAGCGGTACGCCACCACGGGCAGCCGACAGTTATTTTAGCGAAAACAGTTAAAGGCTTTGGCATGGGCGAATCCGGCCAGGGCCTGAACACCTCCCATCAGCAAAAGAAGATGGATATCGACTCGCTTAAGGTATTTAGAGAGCGCTTTAAACTTACCATCAGTGATGAACAGCTTGAAACGTTGGACTATATCAAGCCAGACCCTGACTCTGCCGAGATCAAGTATCTGCATTCGCGCCGTGAACATTTGGGCGGCTATCTACCCGCGCGAGCCAACACATCGCATCCTCTTGAGATACCGGAACTGTCTGCATTCGACAAGTTATTGGAGTCCTCTGGCGAGCGCGAAATATCCACCACCATGGCCTTCGTGCGTATCTTATCGACCCTGGTCCGTGACAATAAAATTAAAGACCGCGTGGTGCCAATCGTGCCCGACGAGGCTCGCACCTTTGGCATGGAAGGTCTGTTTCGACAGCTTGGTATCTACGCCAGCGAAGGACAGAAATATAACCCTGAAGACTCTGACCAGCTCATGTATTACCGTGAAGACGTAAAGGGTCAGGTGCTTGAGGAAGGGATCAACGAAGCCGGCGCCATGTCATCCTGGATCGCGGCGGCCACCTCCTACTCTACCAACGAAGTGCCGATGATTCCGTTTTACATCTATTACTCGATGTTTGGCTTCCAGCGCATCGGTGACCTGGCCTGGGCCGCCGGTGATATGCAGGCGCGCGGTTTTCTGGTGGGCGGCACAGCCGGTCGCACCACGCTGGCGGGCGAAGGCCTGCAACATCAGGATGGTCACTCTCATGTGCAAAGTTCAACCATCCCCAATTGCGTTTCCTACGACCCGACCTTTGCCTACGAGCTTGCGGTCATCGTGCAGGATGGTCTGCGACGCATGTATCAGGAAGAAGAAAATGTGTACTTCTACCTGACCGTGATGAATGAAAACTACACCCACCCAGCCATGCCCGAAGGCGTGGAAGAAGGCATTCTGAAGGGCCTGTACCTGCTCAAGCAAAGCGAGCGCGACAGTAATACCGCCACTGTGCAACTGATGGGCTCTGGTACAATTTTGAATGAAGTGATTCTGGCTGGTGAAATTCTGGAATCAGAGTTTGGCGTGGCCGCCAATATATGGAGCGCGCCCAGCATGAACGAGCTGCGCCGTGAAGGCTTAGCGGTTGAGCGCTGGAATATGCTGCACCCTGATAAGAAGCCTCGGGTCAGCTATGTGGAGCAGTGTCTGCAAGATCATCATGGCCCGGTAATTGCGGCAACCGATTATATGAAAGTGTACGCAGACTCGATTCGCGCCTTCGTACCCTCGCGCTATGTGGTACTCGGCACCGATGGCTTTGGCCGTAGTGATGACCGTAAGCAACTGCGTAAATATTTCGAGGTCAGCCATAAATATATTATCGTCGCGGCGCTGTCGGCACTGTATGAAGATGGCAGCATCAGCGGTGATGTGGTAAACAAAGCAATTAATCAATTCGACATCGACGTGGAAAAACCCGCGCCGGATACGCAGTAAGCCTCAGGACTCCTGTTACTCGGCATGATTAAATATCTGGAATTGACCGCGCCTGAGAAGAGCGAATTTCGTCAGGCCAAAATTGTCTCCGTGGAAGTCAATGAAGGCGACCACGTAGAGATTGGCGATACTTTGTTTCGTGTTAAGAGTGGCAGCTCGGAAATCGACCTGCCCACGACCATGAAGGGCAACATCACCGAAATCATCGCCACTGAAGGTGAGTCAATATCGATCATGACACCGCTGGTGTTGCTTGAAACTGAAGTGGAAGAGAGCTCTGCCAGCCAGCCTATATCCGAACAGGACACAAGCTCTGACCAGCAGCCGGAAGCCACCCCTCCCGCCAAAGACAAGCCAAAAAAAAGCACCAAAAAACGCACGCCCCGCAAGAAAAAAGACGATCAGCAACAAAGCTTGAATCTTGGCGATAACGAGCAACAGGATAACGACAACGATGAACCCGACGATTCCAGCGTTCAGGACCCAGCGAGTGACACTATGAGCAGTATTGATGTATCGGTGCCCGATATCGGCGGCGACAGTGCCAAAGTTATTGAAATTTTAGTCAAGGTCGGCGACCAGTTAAGCCCTGAAGACCCGATAGTGACCTTAGAAAGTGATAAAGCCAGCATGGATGTGCCCAGCCCCAACGCTGGCACGGTGTCAGAAATATTGGTGCAACTTGATGATGATGTAAGCGAGGGTACTGTGTTATTACGCTTGCATGGTGAAGAAGCAAATGAGGCAGCTCAAGCTGGTGCTGCCCCAGACACAGACACAGACGCAGACGCAGAATCAGAAGCTGTCGCGGAAGGTAGCGGAGGAAGCGGAACCAGCGGTGGCGCGGAGGTCGAGGTCGCTATTCCGGATATTGGCGGTGACTCGGCTAAGGTAATAGAAATCCTGGTAGCCGAGGGTGACAAGGTCACCCTGGAAGACCCTCTCGTTACACTGGAAAGTGATAAGGCCAGCATGGATGTGCCCAATACAGTAGTTGGCACAGTAAGCAGCATAGATGTGGAGATTGATCAGGACGTCACCGAGGGCGTGGTGATCATGAAGATTATTGCGGAGTCTGGCCAAACCGAGGTCGCTAAAATTGACGCCCCGGCACCTGCCACCACAACTGAATCGAAACCAGCACCCGCAGCTAAGACCGAACCCCAGGCCGCACCGTCTGCGCCCGCAGCAGTGGTAGTGGACCCGGGCAAAGCGCATGCCTCTCCATCGATTCGTCGCTTCGCGCGCGAGTTGGGCGTGCAGCTCTCCAGAGTGAGTGGCTCAGGCCGCAAGGGTCGTATTACCAAAAGCGACGTGAAGCAATTTGTTAAGGGCGTTATGACCTCCGGCAGTAGTGCCGCAGTACCTGCCTCAGGTGGCAGCGGCATTCCTGCCATGCCGGAAGTGGACTTCACCAAATTCGGCGAAGTCGATATCCAGCCGCTGAATAAAATCAAGCGCCTGACCGCCAAGAATCTGCACCGCTCATGGCTGAATGTGCCGCATGTTACGCACAACGACGAGGCCGACATCACCGACCTTGAGGCATTCCGCAAAGAGGTGAACGAAGAGAATAAAAACGTTGAAGGCAGCGTCAAACTGTCGCCTCTGGCGTTTATTGTTAAGGCCGTGGTGCGGGCCCTGCAACAATACCCACAGTTCAATAGCTCGCTCGACGCCAGCGGTGAAAACCTGATTTATAAACAGTATATTCATATCGGCATTGCGGTCGAAACGCCGAATGGCCTGGTGGTACCGGTCATTAAAGACGCCGACAAAATGTCGGTTTCTAAAATTGCCAAGACAATGGGCGAATTGGCCGCCAAGGCGCGCGATAAAAAACTTAGTCCGGCCGATATGAGCGGCGCATGTTTTACTATCTCCAGCCTGGGTGGCATAGGCGGCACGCACTTCACCCCGATTGTAAACGCGCCTGAAGTTGCAATCCTGGGTGTGTCGCGTACCAAGATACATCCTGTATGGAACGGTGAGGAGTTTAAACCCGCGCCGATGCTGCCCTTAAGCTTGAGTTACGATCATCGCGTGATAGATGGTGCGGAAGCGGCCCGATTTACCCGGCATTTGGCCACGGTGCTGGAAGATGTGCGCCGTTTGACCGTTTAGGAGCGCCATATGACAAAATCAATTGAGATTATTGTGCCAGATCTTGGCGGCGCATCCGATGTAGAAGTCATCGAATTGCTGGTCAGCGCTGGCGATAACGTGGCGGTCGATGATGGCTTGATCACCGTAGAAAGTGATAAAGCCTCTATGGACATCCCCGCGTCACACGCAGGCACTATAACTGAACTGAAGGTCGCACTGGGTGATAAGGTTAACGAAGGCGATGTCATCGCCATCGTTGCTGCCGCGCAGGATGCGGCCGACAAAGCCGATAGTGCGAGCAAAGATTCCAGCGTCGCCTCAGACTCACAGCAAGATGTGCAACACGAATCAACAAACACACCATCCAGCGCCCCCGTAGGGTCTGCGCCCTCGAGTACCGATGGCCATGCGCCCGTGGTGGTTATTGGTTCTGGGCCCGGCGGCTACACGGCGGCCTTTCGCGCGGCCGATCTGGGGCTGGACGTAACCCTGATTGAAAAATACCCTGAACTAGGTGGCGTCTGCCTAAACGTTGGCTGCATCCCCTCTAAAGCGTTGCTGCATTCCGCGGCGGTAATCGCGGAAGCCCGCGCCATGGAAAAACACGGCATTCGCTTTGGAGAGCCCGATATTGACCTGGATAAACTGCGTGGTTTCAAAGAGTCGGTCATTGGCCAGCTCACCGGCGGCCTGGCGGGTATGGCTAAGGCACGTAAGGTTAAGGTAGTCACCGGCTACGCTAAATTTACCTCGCCGAACAGCTTAAGCATTGAAAATACTGAGGGCAGCTCTAGCCTGTCATTTGATCAGGCCATTATTGCGGCCGGGTCACGGGTCACAGTATTTCCCATGTTTGAGACCGATGACCCAAGGGTGATCGACTCCACCGGCGCCCTGGAACTCAATGAAATACCTGCCACCATGCTTATTGTCGGCGGCGGTATTATCGGTCTGGAAATGGCCACCGTATACAGCGAGCTGGGCACTGAGGTGTCCATCGTTGAATTTATGCCGCAGATCATGCCGGGCGCTGATAAAGACCTGATTGCACCGCTGCAGAAGCGCCTCAAAGGCAGCATAAAAGAGATTATGACCAAGACCAAGGTCGAGAGCATAGAGCCCGGCAAGGACGGTATAAAAGTGAACTTTGCCGCCGCCGATGATGGCGCAGGCCCGGCCAGCCAAAGCTACGACTATGTTCTGGTCGCCACCGGTCGTCGCCCCAACGGTGACTTGATCGCGGCGGACCAGGCCGGTGTCAATGTCGATGAACGAGGCTTTATCGCAGTCGACAACCAGATGCGCACCAATGTGCCGCATATTTTCGCGATCGGAGACATTGTCGGCCAGCCCATGCTGGCGCATAAAGCCACGCATGAAGCCAAGGTCGCTGCGGAAGTTTGCGCCGGCCGGAAAAGTGGCTTTGAAGCGAATGTGATCCCATCAGTGGCCTATACGGATCCTGAGGTTGCCTGGGTCGGACTCACCGAAACGGAGGCCAAGGCGCAGGGCATAAATTATGATAAGGGAATATTTCCCTGGGCGGCATCTGGCCGCGCCATCGGCAACGACCGCACTGAAGGTAAAACCAAGCTATTGTTCGACCCTGAAACTCACAAGGTATTGGGCGGCGGTATTGTCGGCACCAATGCCGGTGACCTGATTGCTGAAGTTGGCCTGGCTATCGAGATGGGTTCCGACGCCAGCGATATCGGGCTGACCATTCACCCGCATCCCACCCTGTCTGAAACCGTCGCCATGGCCGCCGAAGTGTACGAAGGCACCATCACCGACCTGTATATTCCGAAAAAGAAGTAAGCGGTTTAGTCTCAGTGCAGACTGAGCAGTATTTGGATGTCGCGGTGATCCAGACCCTGCATTAATTGCGCATCGTCGTGAGACAGGCGGCCCGGCTCGGCGATCAAGCGTTCCAGTTCAACGGCGATCTCAACCGTTGGCAGGTAATAGAACGAGGGGTGCTCGCTGGCCAGCTCTGCCATCAAGCGGTCCAACACCTGCTTCTGTCGGGTGTTCTTAAGGTCTTTGTGCTTTTCTTCCATTAAAAGAGTATAGCCACAGATTGTTGCAGCCGGTGTGAAGTCGATCAATCATCGTCGACTGGCTTAAAGCGAATCTCAAAGCCCTTTTCGGCCCCATCACTCAGGCGTACTTGCATGACTGATTTGTCCAGGCGGTAGGCGATGCGCTTGGGAAAATCATGGGCCGCATTTTCAAACACGGCGTTTTCCGCTGCGCAATGTGTCATCTCAAACGCCACAGGGCTTACATTGTGCGCAACCTTGACCACATAGAATATCGAACCGGACATTGACAACAATCTCAGTGATTCCTCGCTTTTAAGTTGCCCGTCTATCCGTGCACGCACCGACCCCCAGCCCTCAAAGGTATTGTCGCTTACCTCTTTCCAAAATTCAGTCGTCGTGTTCTGGTCGCTGACGGATCGCCATTCGCCCAGCATCCATCGTAAGTCTTCCAGCGAGCCGCAACTGGCCTTGAGCGGCGGCGACGCAAACAGTAACGCAAGCAGAAATAGAGTCGCAATGGGTTTCATGGTTAGGCCGACATGCCAGCGGAGTCATCCTCGAGGCGTTTATCGGCACTGATAAATTTATAAGCATGCGATAGGGCCGCTATGACAAATACCGTGGCAATAAACGAAAAGATACTGAACAGCAAATGCTTGAAGGGTAAAAACATCAGAACCAAGGCCGGCAGAATCAACAGCAACGGCAGTACCATTACCACCAAAAACATCAACAGCTGATGTGGCTCGGTTTGCGCCCAGGATTCCTGAAAGGATAGTTTGTTACCGGTGGCAATGGCCGGGAACACCAGACTTAAGCGGCTGATTAGCCAGCAAATTAGCGCCAGGGCAATAAGTGGCCCAATTAACGGGATAAAGGCGACCAGCGCTGCCGGAATCATAAGTAACCCAAGGCCGATCATGTGCAACAGGTAGGAGGTCTCAGCGCTACCCCATGAGGTGATGCCCCATTTGCCGACCGAGTCAGGCCCGGACAACACAATTCGATGAACCGTTATGGCTATAACCGCATTCACCACCACACTGAACAGACTTAATAGCAACATCATCAGCCCCATTCGGCCGCCACCGCTGTACCCGCTAATAAGCAGATGTGCCACAAATGGCCAAGCTAAGGCAGTCAATAACAGCGCTTGATTATCGGCAATCGATGCGACTGCGCGTTTAAAAATATCGGTGAATGTCATTCGTTGTTCCTGCGCGACGGCGCTCTGTAATTACACATCTTGCCAATACACTTCATTACACCTAAACAGACATAGCATACAAGCTGGCAATTCTCCAACCAAGCGAATACGCCAGCCTAGATCCAGACATCGTTTTCGGCAGTCAAGTCTGAACTTGCCTCACCCGTGTTCACCACGCCGCGAGGCTCGATCAGTAATACGCTAGCTTCCTGCTCCGCGATGGGTTTGTGTTCCACACCAGCCGGCACCACAGTCATCTCCCCTGCCTGCAGCGTCACTGTGCCATCGGGTAACTCAATGCGCAACTCACCGTGCAACACTATAAACGCTTCATCAGTATCAGCGTGGTTGTGCCACACAAACTCCCCTTTTAGCTTGACCAGCTTAAACTGGTAGTCATTTAGTTCTGCGATAACGCGGGGCGACCAGTGTTCAGCAATCAGCGCCAGTTTGTCGGCAAAATTAATTGCCTCATGTGCAGACATGTTTTTAACCTCCTTTTCGCTTTGAGCCTTTGAATGCCATGCTCAAGCCCATCTTGATAAACTCAAATCGATCACGATGAATGGCGCGGCGAATTCGCTTTAAGGCCTGCTTTCTGAAACGCAATTTGCTGCGTCTATGAGCTTTTTTATCAAGACTCGTAAACTCAGCTGCCAAGCTCTGCGCCATGGCCATCAACTCCTGTTCAGGAACGACTTTATCCAAAAATCCTGCGTCCACGGCGCCTGCAGGGCTATAGCATTCCGACAAGCCAACCGCCCGGTCAAAATGCGCCGGATGCAAACGATGCCGACATATTTCAATTGCCGTATGCGGCATGGTTAAGCCAATCGCCACCTCATTGGCCATGATTTTAAAGTCGCCTTGCACACCCATCCGGTAATCCGCCGACAATAGTAAAAACGACCCCATCGCAACCGCGTGCCCCGGGCAGGCAATCAAGACCGGCGTGGGAAACGTTAATAATCGGGCGGACAACTTAAAGCCACCTATTAACATACCCAAGGCTTGCCCTGCCCCGGATTTTAAAATTGCCAAATCGAAACCAGCTGAGAATATCCCCGGTCGGCCACACAGAAGCACCACCGCAGCATCGCGCTCAGCCTGATCGAGTGCCTTGTTGAGCTGAGATTGCATTACCGGGCTAAGCAGATTGTTATTACCATCATCCATGGTAATGGTGGCCACGCCATCGGCAAGCGCATAGGAAACAAA
>JABDKW010000012.1 GCA_013002025.1 Gammaproteobacteria bacterium
GTGTACGGCCCTTGGGGCAGACCGGATATGGCGCCCTTTCGGTTTGCGTCGCGAATGCTCAATGGTGAAAAAATACCTGTTTATAATCAAGGAGATATGATTAGAGATTTCACCTATATTGACGATATTAATGAGGGCGTGACGCGGGTGGCGCTGAGTACCGAGGGCGCCAATTATGCGATCTATAATATCGGCCGCGGGGAACCGGTGCCGCTGATGGATTTCATCGACGTGTTGGCGCGCGAATTGGGCGTCGAACCACAACTCGATATGCTGCCAATGCAAGATGGCGATGTGCCGCGCACTATGGCCGATACCACTGCCTTGCAGGCAGATTACGGTTATCGGCCGAAGGTATCTATTGAGCAGGGCGTGGCAGAATTTGCTGAGTGGTATCGGCAGTATTACCAAGTTTAAATCGCAACAGGTATTTTCGCTGACCGGCCGAGAATAGTTTTCGAGCTACTGAATTTCGTAAATTTTGACATCACCGCCGTCCCACAGTTTCACAAACTTTGCTGGCCGAGCATTTAAGTGATCAATCAGCGCTTCCGGATAGTAAAAACGGATGTTCTTCAACTCGTATTCAGCCCAATGATCTGATAGCGCGCCAATTTCACTGCGCGCGTTGGTGCGCTGGTTAACGATCAATAAGTGCTTCTGATAGTCGTCCAATGGGTTATCAGAATAGTCCTTGAACGAAAAGTGCTTGAATTTACTATTACGAAAAAATTTTCGGCGTTCACTTTTGTGATGGGTCATCGCCGCAACAAGGTAACCAGTGTAGGGGTCGGTAATTACAAGTTTGGAGTTGGGTAGCCCATTGAGGAAACCCAACATATCCTTCAAATGGACATAACTGTTCTCGGCCGGGACTTTAACAAGGCTCGGCATTCTGGAGTAGTGAGCGCTGTTCCAGGTGTTTGCGATTGGCAGCAATAAGCCAATCAAGCCGACAATAACAATGGAAGACTCCATTTTTTTTATGCCCCAGCCCGCGGTTTTGAATTGATTGAAATAATGAACCATTAAATCGGCTGCGACAAAATGCACCGGAATAATAAAGCAGTATCGCCAAAGCGTAGTTGAGTTATAGAGTCGCAGGAAAAGATCAACAAAAAACGGGTTCAGCAGAATAAATATCGGGCTCAGCATGCCAGCTAATAGGAAGAGATTGTTGCGATATCGTTTTAGATTGATAAAAAACAAAAAATAGACAAACAGGCCCCACAGCGTCAGCACCTGTATAAACTGGTTCTTGAGGTTAAGTGTTCTGATATCGGGGATCAGCCCCACGCCTTCGCCAAATTCCCACAACCGCCAGTGCGCATTGGGTGCAATGGGCAGGTTTAAGTGTGCGTAGGTATAGATCGCCACAAAGCTCGTGATTGAAATCGCGCTGATTAAAAGGCAGGCGTTTAAGCCCAACGGAGTTTCGATGCCTCTCTGAGACCACGTTGGAAGAAATTTTGCGAAGGAGCCGATTATGGCAATCAATGAAATGATGGCGATTATGAATGTGGCTTCCTGCACATGAATGGCCGCGGCTGCAATGGTCAGCAAAGGAATGAGAATTGCGGCTTGTGAGAAGCTCCGCCGAGTTGGTTTTTGAATACAAGTCAGAAAGCAAGACACCGCCGCAAAATAGATCACCATATTCAACATGGTTGGGGCCAGCGAATAATGTCTGACATAGGCGAACACATTGATGCCCATATGGAGGGCGACGAAAAAAACTGCTGCTAGTGCGACAGCCCTGCTATTGTTCTGATACGCAAAAATGTAGGCGCTAAAGAAATAGACGGCGAGCAGAAACAAGGTTCGATTGGCAAAGTCTACGATCGCGATGACTGTGTCAATTGACGCGCCTGACAGGCTGGTGCTGATCGCCATGAGGTAATAAAAAACACCGCCTTGCTGCTTTAGCAATTGCGGCCACCCCAGCGGCGCTCCAAGTGTGTTGTCGCGAATATTATGTAAGTGGGTTTGCAGGCGCTCCAGGTGGGCGTAAATATCCGACGGTATTTCGGTGTAACTGCCAGCAAAAAGCTGATAAAACAGGCTCAGAAAAATAATGCTGCTGACCGGGTTTGTATGCGGATTTTTCTGCCACCATTCAGCCATACTGAAACCTTTGTCGGTCAGAATCGATATGGCGGAAAGAACGATTACCAAGCCATATAGCCAGAGGAATGTGCTGGCCGACATCGCATAATGGTTCAAAATGACGAATAGTAGGCTGAATAATGCGTAGGAAATGCCGAGGACGGATAAAAATTTATCCGCATCCATACGGCATTTGGTAGTGATCGCCAGCCCCGGCAGAATCAGTATAAAAACGTACAGCAGGGTAAAGCTAAGCGCCGTCACCGCTATCGTCCACTGCGTCGTAAGGTGACCAAGATAGTGCGCAGCAAGATGTTAAGATCGAGTATGGGCGAATAATTTTTTATGTAATATAGGTCGTACTGGAGTTTCTTCAACGCATCATAAGTCGAAGCACCATACGGGTACATTACTTGCGCCCAACCCGTCAATCCGGGTTTGATAACATGTCGGAGGTCGTAGTGCGGAATCAATTTTGACAGTTGCTCTGTGAACTCAGGTCTTTCTGGCCGCGGACCTATCAAACTCATCTCGCCTTTAAGTATGTTCCAGCACTGGGGCAGTTCATCGATTCGTGTGTTCCTGAGAAATCTACCTACAGGGAAAATCCGAGGATCTTTCTTAGAGGCCCATTGAGCCCCTTTTTCTTCCGCGCCACAAACCATTGTGCGCAATTTATATAGGGTAAATTGCTTGCCATTCAATCCGACACGAGTCTGTGAAAATATAGCGGGCCCTCGGGATGATAGTTTGATTGCCGCCATTGCCGTCACCACCAAGGGCGCACTGATTAACAGGAGCACCGTTGCAATGAGGATGTCGTTGAAACGTTTGAATCTGATCGCTGCGGAGCTGTGCAGCATTGCGAAACCCTCCGAACGTACAAACCAATCATCGTCGATCTCCTGCACCGGCACGATGTACAGATGCGTTTCAAAAAAATCAGATAATGAGTAAATTGGCACCCCTTTAACGCGAAGGTTTATTAATCGCAAATGCTCTTCACGCGTTGGGTTGAAGTCAGGGGCGATTACGACCGTTTCTAAGCTAGCGGCTTCCGCGGTAATCCGATCTGCTTTGATGATGTTGTTTGAAATACTGCTTAGATCGGTGGTAATTTCCTTGTCGAGTCGTTCGCTGTCTCTACTAAGAAAGAGAACGTGCGAGGAAGACTTTTTTCTTTGAAATGCTTGGTTAATTAGATATCGCAGCAGTACAGACATGCATGCGAATAGAAATATCGCGACTGGAAATACGCCACGCCCCAGTAATCCAGAAAAACGCTCGGGCCCCAGCGAATATATAAATACCAAGCATGGCACGCTCGACGCCACGATAATAAAAAACGTTTTCAGCGGCAGTTTCGGCGTACTGCGAATATTCTTACTACTGTAAGCGCCGCCAATGAACAGAGTTAGCACAATTATCATGTTCAGCCCGATATACTCGACGCCCCAATAATTCACATCTCCGCTGAGTCGAAGCCTCGTCGCTAACAAAAATCCAATTCCGATACAAAGCAAGTCGGTGACCAGTAGTAATAATTTCTGCGTCGGACCGACAAATTTCTCTAATTTTGTATCGGATCTCATAGGAAACTTTTGAGGCGGATTAATTGTGATCGCATTATTTAAGAAAAATCAGTACTGACAAACGGGCTATGTGGAGTTTTGGAGTTTTAGAAAGTATGCACTTAAATCTTGTCGTAATACGTCAGCGATTCATTAGTTGATAGGATACAATTCAATCACAATGATGCCGCTTGAGAATCCCTTTATTCATGAAAGTGCGATAGTCGACCCTGATGTCAGGATAGGCGACGGTAGTAAGGTTTGGCACTTTTCTCATATAATGAGTGGTGCCAGTATCGGCGTTGGTTGTGTGCTCGGTCAAAACGTATTCATCGGTAGCCAAGTTCAGGTGGGAGATCGATGTAAAATTCAAAACAATGTCTCTGTAGTAACTGGCGTTACTTTAGCCAATGATGTTTTCTGTGGCCCCAGTGCTGTTTTTACCAACGTCTTAACTCCTCGCTGTGGGGTTTCGCGGTTGGATGAGTTTCTCCCGACCGTTGTTGAAGAAGGTGTAACTATTGGAGCTAATTCTACAATAGTTTGTGGTGTTACGCTGGGCCGCTACTGTTTTATAGGGGCAGGTTCAGTGGTTACTAAATCCGTGACTGCGCAAGCATTGGTGATTGGCAATCCCGCACATTATGCAGGCTGGATGTGCGTCTGCGGTGAGAGACTAGATGATGAATTACTATGCCACAGATGCGCGTCTCGTTATCGTTGCTCGGACAACTCCATTCAATTAATCAAATGACTATCCCCTTTATCGACCTGAAAACTCAATACGCTCGGCTTAAAACCGATATTGACGAACGTATCAGAACAGTACTGGATCACGGTGCCTATATCATGGGCCCTGAGATTGAGGAACTGGAACGTCAACTAGCGGATTTCTGTGGGGCCAGGTATGCAATCAGCTGTTCCAGTGGTACTGACGCATTACTGCTAGCGTTGATGGCCGATGACATTGGCCCCGGAGATGCTGTATTTACAAGCTCTTTCACGTTTTTTGCTACCGCCGAAGTTATTTCTCTTTGCGGGGCAACTCCTGTGTTTGTTGATATTGACTCCCGCACGTTCAATCTGGATGCAGACGAACTAGAAACAACAATTGAGCGCGTGACGAAAGCAGGAAATCTAGTGCCTCGTTGTGTAATGCCGGTCAATTTGTTTGGTTTACCACCCGACATGGATCGAATCACTGAAATCGCACGGGCACACAAAATGATGGTGCTGGAGGACACCGCGCAAGGTTTTGGCGGAGTCTATAAGGGGAGGGTTTCGGGATCTCTTGGAGATATTTCGGCCACTAGTTTTTTTCCAGCCAAACCACTGGGGTGCTATGGAGATGGCGGGGCCGTGTTCACCGATGATCAGCAGGTCGCGGAAAAGATCCGCTCAATACGTGTTCATGGTCAAGGTGCTGACAAATATGACAATGTAAGGATTGGTCTCAACGCGCGCATGGATTCCATTCAGGCGGCAATATTGATCGCCAAGCTACAGGTTTTCAGCGAAGAAATTGAGCTACGCCAAGAGGCGGCGAGCCGCTACTCAAAAGCGCTTGCTGGTTTGGTGGAGACTCCTTATACACCGGAAGGATACACCAGTGTATGGGCGCAATATTCAATTTTATCCGATCACAGAGACGCCATTCAAAAGGCGCTTGCTGATAATGGAATACCCTCAGTTATTTATTATCGCATTCCCTGCCATCTAGCCGGGGCATATAAAGAACTTGGATACCAAGAAGGGGACTTGCCGAAATCTGAGACTGCGGCCAAACGTATTCTCAGCTTGCCCATGCACCCGTATCTGGAGCCGGCGTTGGCGGAGCAGATCGCGCATATCGTGGCACGAACAGTTGCCTGAACACTCAGCAACCAAAGTGGCGCAACCTTTGCCGCTGCAATAGCATGACCCGCATTACAGAATCGGCGGACAGCCACAACTCACTTATTACTGTTCGTAGATTGATCTGTTGCCTAGTGATCTCGTGGCAATAATCCATAATCGTACTTACCGCCGCAGTTTCACAGATCCCTATATCTTCATCATTGAGGTTGCTTCATAAATTGGAGCTCCCGATCGTCTTGTGCCAGCCACGATCGTTATTGGTGGATAATCGCCTGTAACGCGTATATTTTGTTAAAAGGGAGACGCAACGCCCATTCGGCGGGTCAAATTAATTCCGCTGAAAGTGTATCGTCATTCGTTCCATGAGCGTCAACAGTAATCACGTAGTCAAACAATTCCTCGTCTTGTGGCTCAGCCTCTCGCGAATACACAACTAGCGGCTTGGAGAGCCTATCGAACGCGGCGTCGATGATTTTCGAAACCGTGTAAAATTGTTTCATTGAACAGCGAATGTAGCCGATCCGTGAGTCATAGTCCATACACATCAGATTCAGGAACATACGGGAGTCCGGAGCAAGTTGTTTCCAGTAACTTTTGCCGTCATATGCTGGGTTTTCAATGATGCGATTATTTTCCACGCTAAAGTTTAGCTGCTCTAGCAGAGATTTGAAAAGAGGGTTGTCCGACTTATAGGTTCTCAAATAATAATCTAACGTGTCCGCCAAAGCGATAGCTTGGTGGGTGAGCTCACCCACTGAGGCATGTTTGCTCTCCGCGAGAGCAAACAGGTTAAGGTGACAATCTTTCAACTTCAATTGCTGGCTGAGCAAGTGAAGTTCACTCTTTCTAAAGCCGGGCGCTGATTTGACGAGCAACATCACCCCCGACTCGTCATTCTCAACGGGGCTTTCATCATCATTCTGAATGGATCTGGCAGCAGCAAATTTAGAATGCATCGTCTGGTATCGCTTAACTATTGGATATAACCTGCTAAGCGCGGTAAATCGTGTCGCTAGTCCCAAAAATGCATCCGTTATTCGTAGTAGCCCAAGGGCTAGAATAGCCAGCACTCCAAGGCTGAGGGACTCATATTGATAAAGCAAGATGACGAACAGCAATACCGCGATTTGTAGCCCAAGCGACTTAACCAAGGCCAGCACATACTTAATGCGATCCGATGATAGTTTCCAGTAGTCGAAATTATCCAGCATATGATTCATTTCATCCAGATCATAGGCGGTCTCCGGCGGGCGGATGTTTGCGCGGCCCTCTAGCGCTGGCAGTGTGTCGCTCAAATCAACCGCTCTGACAATATCGGAGTAGACTTTTTTACGTTCCGGACCGAATACACCTTTGCCGCTGGAAGCGGTTGCACGGTTTACCTGAATCAGGAAAGGCAGCGTTAGAATCAACAACGTCAGCATCACAAGGATTACTCGTGGTTCCAGCGCAATCAGTGGTATCGAAAAAACGATCAGGATAGCCATTGGTCGCAGCATCTTCAATAACGCTTCCAGCGCCATAAAGGTTACATGGGCATCTGTTGCGAAGGAAGCATGAAACATCCGCAGTTCCGATTCTCCAAGCGTGAGCAATCGTGGGCGCGCTCCGACAAAGTTTTGGTAAAGCGTGTCTAAACTATCAAGATAAGCATGACGACACTGATTGCGGATTAGTTTTGCCGCTTTAAACTCCAGCACGGCGGCTGCCGTTAGCATTACGATGTTAGTACCGATTATCATCGTTGCGGCCGTCCACCAGGATATATCACCTTGGAAGTAGTGCGATATCGGCATGGCGCTGAAATCTTGATTCGGTATGCTTTGCATTAAGATACCGAGCAGGACAATGGCCGTTATACCCAGCACTCCCGCGGCCACCTCAAGCGCCAGCACTGTGAGCACGCGGCGTATACTGCTATGTTTTAGCGCCAGTGAACGATAGGTGGAGGCATAGTTGAGCATGGAAGCTTAGTTTACTGCTTCTTTATAAACCTGTTCTAAAAATTTGAGAGTTTGTTCATGTCTGACTGTCGGCAGAAACCGTTTTGCAGAATGGCTTTCAATAAACTCTTTGGCTCTGAGAATACAGTTGATTAGGCCATCGATATTGCCGCGCGGGTAATAGAAGCACCCATTTGATAATTCTGGCTCGCGGAAACAGATGTGATCAGTTAGCACACAAGGCGTACCACAGCTGAGTGCTTCAATCATGGTTGTAGGACCGTTCTCAGGTTCGCCACAGTGAATGAAAATATCAAGAGTCGAGTAGTAGTAATTCATCTCCTGGCGGGTTATCGGACCTACAAATTCGACCTGTTCCGATACCGAATTGATCAGCCCTTCCGGTGGTCGAGTTTGAACGCTTTCATTAACTTCCGGGCTGCCGATGACAACCGCGCAGTACTCCCCAGGATATCTGCTATCTAGTTGCTGCATGCAGAGCAGAAATTCTGCAATGCCCTTCTCAACCGACAATTGACTGGCCGCAAACATTAGCCTGATAGGTCTATTTGTAATGGGTTGATCGTTATTTTGCGGCGGGTGAAAATACTGAGGATGCACACTTGGTGGCAATCGCCGGATTATGCCTGCATCGAAACCAAAGTCTGCGAGTAGATGTTGGTGGTAGGTGCTGATTGCCAATACACAACTAAGCTCCAGTTTCGAAAACTGCCGAAAGCTAAAACCGTTAGAAGGATGGCCATAAGCCATTAAATTGGGCCCGACGATAATTCGGGTAGCGGGATTTTTTGCTTTGAGTATTTCTATGATCTGATCTGAGACTGCGTTTGGCCTTATGATATGTAACACGTCTACCGCCTGCATCTTTTCTACATGCTCGATCAGCATTTGCCTGCATTTTTTCCAAACAACGCCATGCGCTGACCCCGTCCTGATTTGGCCGATTAGTGACATCCCTCTGCGAGCCGATCTTACTGCGGAACTAATTTTCTTGAATAATTTACCAAACGATTGTCGGTAGGCCTTGCGCACCAGCCGACGAGTTACCCTAACCAACCGACGAGTTACCCTATATGGGCTTGTGATCAGTCGGAAGCTCAGCCAACCGGTTTTCATCGGCGGGTTTGAGAGTTGCTCTGGCGACCCTTTCCGTTGGGTGCTGGGTGACTCTGTAAATGTTGCAGTGGGGTCTGGTGATGCTATGCCATTTCGGGTTAGGTTGGACGCGCCTGCGCTGACAGGTCGACGATAAGTTTCCGTGTAGCGCGCCAGGAATGGGATGCGCGCATACCAGACTCGAGGAGAATCAGCATTTTTGCCTCGCTCCGCCAGTATCTTATAGGTGAATCCGATTTCTTTTTGCTGATTGAGAAACTGAATCAAGTCATGCATCCGGGCATGTCTAGACTCACAGCTACCCGAATAAAACGGGAGGTAGATCGCAACTCTTATCGGCTGAGGCATCTTTAGCGCGCCTTTTCGCTAGCAGGTTTGGTTGGTGCAGAGAACTGTCAACACGAGGATGTTCCTCGCGTCTGGCCTGAGTCATGTCATCCAGTATTAAAAAAGCCCGCTGGCAAAATATCAGCGAGCTTTTTTCTATAGCCAGTCAGCCGGGCACTGACCTTCCGAATAATTATTTTACTTCGATATTGAAGATCGTGGCATAAGTTTGGCCACCAATGGTTGTGCATGATGTATTTAATACGCCCAATACAACTTGCATCCCTGAAGCCGAGGCCGTTAATAAGATCGCCAGCAGTTCCTTTTTGGCCCCATGGTCTCTTGGCAGCAAGTAGCGCGAGCCATTAGTGCAGTTGTTTGGGTTTACAAACGCCCCTGACGCTCTCACAAATACGTCACCACCGCCGCCTACAGATACACTTGTCACGTCAACCGAGGCAGTGACTGCCGCATGCGCTGTTGACATATGAGTCAAAAGAACTGAGAACACCAACATTATTGCAGTTATGATTCTTACCATTTTACATCTCCAATTTTGTGCCAGTCTCAGCACTATTACTTCGTTATACTAAATCCTCCCGTCCAGTGATTTGGAGCGGGAGAGAGTGACAAAATTCTTGAATGCCTGCGATTGCTCCTCAAGCATCACCCACAATTCTAATGTAAGAATTTGCAAATTGCTAATTTTTAAGGGGTGACAGAAATTGTTCTTACCGAATAGTGTGCCAAATGTCCATTTGGACATTTGGCTAAACGATGCAGGTACAGGCCAGCGACAGATCGGGATTGGTCTCGACATTCATTTGTGACACACGCAAAATATGAATTTGGCGAGGCTGTCAATTCTCATCTTCATAGCTCGAATTATTCTCCTTAAACGCTTCTCTGCACGAGCGGATTCGACCAAATACTTGGTGTGCGTCAGCTTGTTGCCAAACCTCAAATCCTTTTCTAAGGCCTGCACTTTGTCACCCTCAAAACCACCAAACATGCAGGCCTGCCTCAAACTATTCAACGTGAATCCTATCTCATGGGTAAAATCTCTCAGAAACAACCCTAAATTCATCGGGTTTTCAATATTTCCGGTAGTGGCCATAAATACGCCTCCTGGTTTGAGCGCGCGCTTGATTTCCCCCAGCAACAAGACCAAATCATCTTTTTTGATGTGTTCTATAACATTGTTCATAAATATGGCATCGTAGGTATTTTCAACTTCTCCGAGATGCTCGTGAAAATCCTGCGTGATTACATCAACATCGATCCATTCAGTAATATCTGCTACCAGCGACGGGTCTGAATCAAGTCCTGATATATTTTGGTACCCGTGCAACAGGCAAAACTTAAGAAACAGGCCGCCCCCACAACCCATATCCAAAATTTTTGCGTTCTTATCTTCAGGAAAGTAGGGTAGGTAGTGCTCGTACAATCGATCAAGGTAATCCAGGTTATCGCGATGGGGATTTGATTTTAGTGAACGACTTATGGTTTCAGAATAGTTGGCTTGTTGTTCGTTTTGGTTCATGACAGACTCGGTTTAATTGATCAACATGGCGATTTCCGCGATGTAGTATGTGGCACCTGTCTCCAGGCCTCAATTGCGCGAGTATATAAAAATTGACCTGATAAATATATCGCTTGGGTACGACGACTCCCACAACTAACGGTCCAGCCAACTGATGAAAATAATAGCCTATGTGAATCAGCCGGTAAGTTGCGTCGGAAAGCGGGTTTATACCTCCCACAGAAACTTCATTGATTTCATGTGCTATTGGTCTGGTCACGGTGATTCGTGCACCCTGGTCGTACCAATGAGAGAGGTTGAAGCACCTTCTCAAGCCGATGTCTTGTTGCCGATAGCTGCCGATAAAATTGTTGCTGCGCGCTGGTATTCAACTCATTTGGGCTCGATTCGAGCTTCATTTCATAACCAGTTACAAGTTAGAAAAGCACTCCGCAGGATAAAATTAGAACACCCTGATGAGGCTGTGGTGCTGGTCATCCCCGGACCAAATGCGGTGATGGCCTGGCTGTCGTTCTGGCTACGGCGGGATCATAGAATTGCAATTATTGTTCGCGGCAACTCATATAAAACGGTGCAGCACATGTACCGGGGCAAACTAATCGGTCCGTTTGTCAAACTGTTGTCGGCCTTTTTTAATGCCAGAATGCGAGCGCTTCAGGCGCGCGGCGCCAGCGTTTTTTGTTTTGGCGAAGATTTGGCCGGAATTTATGGAAAGAACGGCGTAGTCGAGAGCATATCGCCACTAATCAGTGCCGATGTGATCAGGTCAAACATGCCGCGCCCGGTTGCCGATCATGCTCGGTGTCCGATACTGCTTTATGTAGGCAGGTGGTCGGCTGAAAAAGGCGTCATTGAATTACTCGACGCGGCACTTGAACTCAAGAGAAGGGAGGTATCATTTGAACTGCGGTATGTCGGCCACGGGCCCTTATCAAGCGCATTGGCGACCCGCATTGCAGAAGACGGCCTAGCGGATCAAGTTAAGCTCGTTGGACAATTACAGCCTGGAAAACCAATTTACCGCGAGATGGATCATGCGGATCTGTTGATCTTGCCATCAAAAACGGAGGGTGTGCCACGGGTAATTGCGGAGGCGCTCGCACGAGGAACACGAGTGGTTGCCACGCGGGTTGGCGGGATCGAGCGGGCTTTTGCCGACACGATCCACTATTTTAATGGTTGTTCCCCACTGGCGATGGCAGAGGATTTGCAGACGCTGTTGGATAACAAGGAGCAGGAAACTATCAGTTCTGCACAACTGCCGCAGACTCTTCAAGCTTGCACCTTTGAGGACAATTTGCGGCGAATCGAATCAGCCTTGCTGGCTTTATCAGTAAAATAATGAAATTGTTGAATTAGGCATGAGAAATTAATTGGTTGGGCTATAATCCGGCGCAAACTTTCTGTCAGCTTTTCGAGCTACTTGATAATTTAATAAATGCACTATCTAGCAGGGAAAAATATTCTAATCACTGGTGTTTGTGGCACGGTGGGTTCTGAGCTTGCGCAAGCATTGATTGGTGATGCGCGGTATGACATCGGAAAGCTTACCGGAATAGACAATAACGAAACAGAACTGTTCTTCGTCGATCAGCGATTTTTGTCGGATCAGCGAGCGAATTTTATGCTCTGCGATATCCGTGATGTCAGCGCGTTGACCGAAGTAATGAGAGGCGTAGACGTTGTGTTCCATACCGCTGCCTACAAGCATGTAATTCTCTGTGAGCGCAGCCCTGACGAAGCCGTTAATACCAATATTGTGGGTGTGCGCAATGTTGTGAAAGCAGCAAAAGCATGCGGTGTAGAAAAAGTGGTGTTTACCAGTTCGGACAAAGCTGTAAACCCAACCAATGTCATGGGCACCTCAAAATTGATGGGCGAAAGATTGATCACTGCAGCCAATAATAGTCGTTCATCCGACACCGTTTTCGCGTCTACCCGGTTTGGTAATGTTCTAGGTTCAAACGGATCTGTTATCCCGATTTTTCAACGGCAGATAGAGGCCGGTGGCCCGGTTACCCTAACAGACGAAGATATGACCCGATTTGTTATGACGGTCGAAGAGTCGGTGCGCTTGATTATCGATTCGGCGGCGCTGGCTTGCGGTGGTGAAGTGTTTATTACAAAGATGCCGATTTTAAGAATTAAAGACCTGGCAGAGGTGATGATCGAGACTCTGGCGGAGCAATATGGGCGTCGTCCTGAAGACATAAAGGTTGACATTATCGGTTCCAAGCCGGGCGAAAAACTCTATGAAGAGTTAATGAGTGATGAGGAGACGCGCAGAGCGATTGAGCTTGAACAGTATTTTGCAGTCATGCCCGCATTTAGAGGGTTCTATAAAAGCGTCGATTTCGAGTATCCTGACGTGATTTCGGAAGTGGTCACCAATCCGTATGTTTCTTCGCAGGAAGAAATGATGGATAAACAACAAATTAAACGTTACCTGTTAGAAAATGACTTGCTTGGTGACAGGATTGATTCTGGCCATGATATTGCAGAGCGGTACTGGCCGGGCGATAAAGAGGAAAGCCAACAGTGAATATTTTAATACTAGGCGGTGATGGTTATCTCGGATGGCCGACCGCAATGCGATTTTCCCAACAAGGTCATTCTGTGACCGTGGTGGACAATTACTTTCGCAGACACTCCTGTGATGATTTGGATACTGGGATGCTTTACCCAGTGCCAAACCTGGTTGAGAGAGCTAAGTTATGGCATGAACTCACGGGTTTGGAAATTAAGGTAAAAATTGGTGACCTCTGTGATAAGCAAGTCTTGGATGGTGTCTTCAGTGAGGCGAGATTTTCCGGTTATGAGTGGGCAATTGAGCCGAATTTTTCCGGCGTTCCAGATACCGTCGTTCATTATGCAGAACAACCGTCAGCGCCGCTGTCAGTTTCGAATTACTACTACGCCGACAAAACGCTAATCAACAACCTCCAGGTCACCAATAATTTGATCTGGGCGGTCAAGGAATATAGTCCGCAGACCCACATTATCAAGCTCGGCACGATGGGCGAGTACGGTACGCCCAACATAGATATAGAAGAAGGTTGGTTGGATGTTGAGCACAAAGGTAGAACGCAGAAATTCCTCTATCCCCGGCAAGCGAGTTCGGTGTACCACACCACCAAAATTATGGATACAGACTTACTGTGGTTTGCGGTCCGAACCTGGGATCTGAAGGTGACAGACCTGATGCAGGGCCCCGTCTACGGAATCGAAACCGAGGAGTCAGCTATTGATCCAAGACTTAATACTTTGTTCAACTATGATGAGATATTTGGCACCATCGTGAACCGGTTCATTACCCAGGCTGTGGTTGGCTATCCGCTGACGGTTTATGGCAAAGGAGGCCAGACACGAGGATATCTCAACATTAAAGATACGCTCCAATGTGTCGAAATGTCAGCCAAATCCCCGGCGCAACAAGGTGAGCTACGGATTTTCAATCAAATTATGGAAACGTTTTCAGTTAATGAGTTGGCCGAGCTTACGCAGAAGGTGGGCAATCAAATGGGGCTCGATGTTGAAATAAAACCAATTGAGAACCCGCGCAAGGAGCTTGAGGAACATTATTACAACCCAACTTACCAAGGTCTGGTTGATATCGGGGTAGAGCCGCATTATCTGACCGATGATGTAATGCGCTCCATGTTTGAGGTGGTAATGAAACATCGTGAAAACATACGTAAGGATGTAATTTTTAAGGGAATTAAGTGGTAGAAAATATCCTGATAACCGGTGGCTGTGGATTCATCGGTAGAAATCTGATCGCCGCGTTGAGGGAATCGGGCTACGCAATTCGTGTGCTTGACAATTTGTCGGTTGGCACCCTTCAGGACTTGCAAAAAGTAGCGCCAGTTGAGCAACCTGACCCTGTAAATTGTTCTATCCCGTCGCAGAGCCGCGTGCAATTGATCGTCGGCGACATCACCGACCCTGATTTGACCCGTCGGGCCTGTGCAAACATCAACGCAGTGGTTCACCTGGCGGCAAATACCGGGGTTGGCCCATCGGTTGAGAATCCGCTGTTCGATTGCCAGCAGAATGTAATCGGGACAGCGAATGTGCTTGAGGCCGCCCGTATGAATGGCACTTCAAGATTCATATTTGCATCCAGTGGTGCACCTGCTGGCGAGGTGGAGCCACCCATTCATGAAGAGATTGTGCCCAAGCCGGTCTCGCCCTACGGCGCGAGCAAACTGGCAGGTGAAGCCTATTGTTCGGCCTATTTCCGTACCTTTGGGATAGATACTGTGGCGCTACGATTTGGCAATGTTTATGGGCCCGGCTCAGGTCACAAATCAAGTCTGGTGGCAAAATTTTTTAACCGTGCACTGGATGGACTGCCGCTGGAAATATACGGTGATGGCACGCAAACAAGGGATTTCATCTACATAGGCGATCTGGTTAACGCTGTGCAAAAAGCGCTGCAGGTGCCTGGGGTCGGAGGGGAAGTGTTTCAGATTGCAACCAGTTCTGAAACTACGGTCAATGAGATTGCTGAAAAGATTCTGACAGTTATCGAAAGTCGAGGGATCGCCCTGCCTGAGCTAAGGTTTTCTGAGCCGAGGCTTGGTGATGTAATGCGAAACTATTCTGATACTTCCAAGGCGAAGAGTGTGCTTGCATGGGAAGCCAAGTGTGAAATGATCCAAGGGCTGGAGAACACTCTTGACGCAATCCTTCAGTCTAGGCATTGACGCTGGTTCTACAGATTTAGTTGATGAAATTTTGGCGCTTTGACGCAGCGTCGAATTGAACAAGATTCAGTAATAAGTCGGCGTTCGCCCTCTAATGAAATCAGCAATTCCTGCGATTAGCCCAAATGTTTCGGCCAGGAATACCTTCACCTGCGGAATGAATAAATACGCGAAGAGCACAATGACCGCTATGCCCGCAACGGGTAATGGTTGCCATTCAATCTTGGTCAACACGAGTACCGCCAGTATTATGCCAAAAATTGGGGTGAGCCAGCGCAGCAGCTTGTGTGATAACAGTGTTATCGATGTCAGTGGAAACCTGAGCGGGTTCAATAACCGTTTTCGTCTGGAAATGGCTAAGCAGTTTCTGCTTGTTATTCTGCGCCGACTATTGAAAATGTCCATCGATTTACTTGCCAGTTGGTCATTGACGATTGCAGTATCAGTGTAAATCGAACGTAGGCCTTGGTCTAGCTTCAAGTCCAGAGGAATGACCATATCGTCACCCGTATCCTTATCCAATAGCTTGAAATGCTCGCGTTTCATTAATATTGCCGCACCGCTGATTGACACCAACGAGCCCGCTATGGATTCAGCTGACCGGAGACCGTTTTCGAATCGCCAATAAAGCCGCTGTAACAAATTTGGTCTGTTGAAAGATATTTTACCTCCCACGCAGCCGGTTCGTGGATACTTCATATAAGCATCGAACAAAATTTCGAGCGCGTCTTCCCGCAGGTCAGAATCAACATCTGTGAGCAATATAAAATCCGACACTGCCTGTTCAATCGCGACATTCTGGGCGTGACTTTTGCCGCTTCTTTCTTTGAGTTCTATTAGTTCTACCTGATTTGAGGTCGATTGTCTTACAATGTCGCAGGTTCTGTCGCTAGACCCGTCTGAAATCACGATGATCTTGCTCGATTCGGAGTGGCGAAGACTCAGGCAATTCAAAATCTTTTTTGCAATCGTTGTCTCGCAGTTGTGCGCCGGGATAATTATCGTTAATGACGACGGCGATTGGTGAATTGACCCTTTCGCGCTGACTGTAAAAGGTTGATTTTTTCGAAGTTTAGCAAGCACAAACATCGTGCCGGGATACACTATCCAGGTGTAGATCAAAATAAATATGATTGAGATCATTAACATACTTTTGAATACGGCAATCAATTATGCCCGCCAGTATTAAATTAATATGAGTGCCAAACCTTTGAAGCTGTTATTGGTAACCTTTGACCAACGTGACAGACATAGAAGCCTAGTCGAGCATCTTCGTCACAGCGAGATAGTGTACGAATTACTGGATCTAAGCAACAAGCGTGTATTCTCTTCGCTCTCATCAATTCGGCGGGCACAGAAAGACCAACAGGTATCTCACACCATTTTCTTCGGTTTGGAACGAGTGGTTTGTCTGTGGATGGTTTATTCGCGAATCGTTGGTAAACTGGGCCAAGTTGTGAGGCTGGGGGGTGACCCATTCACTGTTCCTCGCTCGCGCCACAAACGAGGCCAGTCGCTGAGCGCAAAACAGAAACTCAAGTTCAGATTCAGACTACTCGGAATAAAGATTGGCTTGAGGGCCACGAAATCATTCATCTGTGTGAGCAAAACGCTCATGAAAATCCCCGAGCTGAACTCCAAGAATAGTTTTGTAGTTCCAACTATTCCACGTCATATTACAAAGGTGCCGCGATCTCTTTCTGTTAATGGGCCATTAAATTTACTGACTGTCACAAACCTGAACTATATTGAGAAATACGAGGGTGTATTGGTCGTAATTGAGGCAGCACGAAAGCTCAGTGATTATCGTGATGTGCACTTAAAGATAGCAGGTGGTGGTCGGTGGCTAAGCAGTCTCCGCCAACAAGCTGTGCTTGCTGAGGGCGAGAATCTCTCTGTAGATGTAACTGGCTTCATGAAAAATATTTCAGATTGCTATTCGGCTGCTGATATTTTCGTATACCACTCGACACTGGATTCATGGCCGAACGTATTGATAGAAGCTATGTCAGTGGGATTGCCGATAGTCGTCAACAAGATACCCGAATTTGAAGAGTTACTCGGCATGGAAATATCGAAAAACCTTTGTGGCTCTGGCGATAGTGTCGCCTTTGCAACCAGGCTGGCACTTTTGTCGCGTGACACCGAACTGTATCAGATGCAGTCTGGCATCGTGCTCGCAAGGTGTCATGAGCTGTTATCTATTTCAGAACGAAGCGCAAAGCTGAAGGGTTGGTTGCTTTTAGAAACAGACGCTCAGCGTTAAGGCATTAATCGCAGGCTAGTATAGGTTTCACTCGTGGATCGCACCGAATCAAGTTCGCAGCCAGCGGTGAGTATCATTATTCCCTGTCACAATTGCGGCAGTTCAATTGATAAGACCTTGGCCTCTATAAGGGCACAGTCTTTTCAGGATTTTGAAATATATGCAGTAGATGACGGTTCCAGCGATGATACACATTCACACCTGCAGCGATGGCAAGACAAATTTGATCACTTTCAAATATTCAGACTGGAAAATAATATCGGCCCAGGTGGCGCAAGAAATTATGGTGTGGATAAGGCCAGGGCACATTTGATCGCACTGATAGACTCAGATGATGTATGGCGGCCTGAGAAATTGGCGCAACAAGTTTTCATACACCAACAACCAGAGTGCGTGTTTTCCTGCACAGGTTTTTTGTTCAGGCAGCGTGCGATAATTCCGGCAACAGTTGATTATCATTCGTTGCTAAAACACAATCAGATCAATACCTCATCCGTGATGTTTGATCGTCGCAGCGTTAGCATAAAATTCGCTTCTAGTTGTAAAAGCGAAGACTACATTGCCTGGCTAGAGATCGCTCGCAGCCACAGGATTCATGCCCTGCAAGAAGTATTGGTGGAGCGGTGCGATGAAGAGCGGCTGTCTCAAAATAAATTAGGGATGGCGATGCAGCGGTGGCAGATTTATCGGGAAGTTGAACATCTTGGCTGGTTGGAATCACTGTATTACTTTGCGCATTATGCAATATCTGGAACTCTTAAACACTGGCGCATCCCGCTGCATCTCTGAGGCTGGCGGAGGCCCCATTCAGCGCGCGCATCGACTATACTCCGAAAATGTTCGAACCTAAGAGTGTTTTTAAATCATATTCCAATATATCGATATTGGTTTTCGCATGGCTATATGTTGTTTTCTTTTATGGCTCTCACATATTTACCAATGAGTCAACACCGGGTGGGGATGCTAAAAGGGTCATTGGTTATATAGAATCCGCCCGAGAGTCGAATTACTTTCTGCCACTTTGGGATCCATATACGGCCGGCGGGCGACCTTCGCTGGCGGATCCAGAGTGGCTTTTCTATCGGTTACTGTCTCCGGTGTTCCAGTTATTGCCTCACAGCCTTTATAACCTGGTTTTTAACCTCATCCTGCTGCTACTCCTTTGTTTATTGACTGCCTGCATTTACTTTTTTGCCATTCGCCTCGGCATTAAGAGATTTTATGCAGGTTACATTGCAGCACTTCTTCCGTGTAGTGGGTTCGCCTGGTCGTTGCTTGAGTCGGGAAGGATCAACGCATTGTGGGTATTGACGACCAATATTCTTTGTTTGTTAATCTATTCACGCTGGCGAAATACTGCGAACCCCTGGCTGTTTCTGTCAATGATTTTTCTGTTGGCATTAAATCTTGCCTTCGCAGGCCACTATATCTTAGTGGGATTCTTTATGCTCAGTGCGTATGTCCTGGGTCTGAATAGTCGACTTCAGTCGTCTTTGCGTGATGCGCTCAGAGTTTCGATAATCCACTTGTCAAGTCTCGGCATCCTGGCTTTGTCGCTGGCGGCAATCTTTTTGCTGCCACTCTTTGAGGTGCAGTTAGGATCGGTGATAAGCCTCAAAGGCTGGGGTGTGGAATACAAATCGCTTTCAGCTGCTGGCTTGAAAACCCTGTTCATTCCGGATTTTTCGATCGATCGAAAACTGCAACCTTCACCACCCTTTGTCAGTTTCACAATATTGCTGGGCGTTATCTTAATGGGCGCGCGAAAGGTGCGGGAGCTGCCTGCCGAATTCATACTCATGCTGACTGTTGCGCTGTTTTATCTTTTGTTGGCAATTGGATTCGCGATGCCGAATGAATGGTTCAACAGGCTATATTCTGGAATACCCCTGATAAACCTTATTCGGTGGGGAAATGCCTACATAGGCTACGCCATACTGATGGTTGGTTTGTTGTCTGCGGCAGGATTAAGTTACTCCACTGAATCGAGTACACGAGTTCTCAAACTTGCGGTTTTGATTGTCTACTTGATGATGGCCATGTGGTTGTTTTACCAGGTGCTCGCATCGGAAAAACCTGTTGCGATGCTCAATCTGATCACGTTGGCGTTGATTTCTTTCTTCATCGTATGTGTCGCAACGCAGAAATATTTTAAATTCCATTTCACCGCTAGGCTCAAAGTGCTGGTCATTGTTGGATTGGGATTGCATCTTGCCATGCCAAAGCAGGCTTTTTTCACGCGAGGAGCGATGTTTGAAACTCCGCGGTCCACAAACGTGGCACACTTGCCCGAACTCGCGGCACTGCTTGACGATGAGAAGCCCGTGTTAAGGCAATACTGCCCTACATTATTATTTTGCCCACAGCCTGGAAAACCCAATGTCCCTGGCATTACTGGATTCTCAATGTTTTTTCCGGCTGAAACTCGTTTCGCGCTTGAATATATTATGGATCGGGACCTTGAAGCTTCTCGCCCACACTGGGTTGGGAGAGCTCCGTGTTCGAAGCTGAATGAAAACGGACTGGAAATGGCTAATGTGCGTTACCTCTATTGTAGAGGAAACCAACGGCCATCGAGCCAGCGTTGGCTTTTGCGAGGCACGTCAGGTGTCGACGGAAAATCGCAAGTTAGCATCTCGCTCTGGGAGAATCCTCAGCTGAGTTCGCCCTTCAAATTGTTCTACCGTGCTACCTCTGCAAACACTGATTATTCTCGAGATGACTTGAGAGCGTTCTGGAGCAACGAAATAATTGTGCTTGATGGAGGCCATCAACACTCCGCCTCGCACGAGACTATCCTCCCTCGCCTGGGCGGAGGCCCGGAAGCCACGAGACTGCGCGATTCAATCAAACTTGTTCACTGGGATGAGGAGCGGCTGCGCTTAGAGGCAATAATCGAATCCGAAGCCATGTTATTTATCTCAAGTATTTACCAACCGGGTTGGTCGGTGACGATAAATGGTGAAGCCAGTACGCTTTACCGAGCATATGGAGCATATCAGGCGATCAGTTTGCCCAATGGCGAGAGCCGAGTGCTGTTAGAATTCAGGCCTCGCTTCTGGCACACCGGCAAGATAATTTCGGGACTAACATTAATTTTACTACTGGCGTATGCCGCCTTTTTTAAGAATCGTGAAAAACGCAGCATCGTCCAGCCTTAATTCCAGCCAGTATCATGCGGGTTCTGGGATTTCCTACAATCTCAGAGTGTTAGCTGTTCACGTATAATTCCGCCCAATATGAAGCGAGCAGCGATATCTCAATCAAACTATATCCCGTGGAAGGGTTATTTCGACCTCATAGCAAGTGTGGATGTTTTCGTGCTTTACGATGATATGCAGTACACAAGGCGTGATTGGCGAAATCGCAACAAGATAAAAACAGCGAAAGGGTTGCGCTGGCTGACTATCCCGGTTCAGTCCAAGGGGAAATATCTTCAGAAAGTAAATGAAACTCTGGTAGACGGCAACGACTGGACACGCAGTCATTGGAATCAATTACGGGAAAACTACAAAATAGCACCTCATTTCGAGGAGATTGAAACGTGGCTAAAACCGCTGTACCTAACTGAAGAGCATGCATACCTGAGCGGCTGGAATCGACTCTTTATCGAAAAAATCTGTCAGTACCTCAAGATTGAAACGGAAATAAAAGACTCGCGCGAATTACTGCTGCAAGGGGGAAAGAGTGAGCGCCTGGCTCACCTATGCGAGCAATTGAACGCCACGGAGTACGTTACCGGCCCAGCGGCGAAAGTTTACATTGAGGAAAAAAGTTTCGCCGACAAGGGAGTTGAAGTGTCCTGGTTTGATTATTCAGCTTATCCGGTTTATCCACAGTTGAATGGCGAATTTGAGCATGCTGTTTCGGTAGTGGACCTGCTTTTCAATCTCGGCCCGCAGGCTCGTGATTTCATGAAGTACTGAAGATAGCGGTGGCAATTGTGAATATGATTACAATCAGGTATCGGGAGAAGGTGCGCGCCTACCGCTTGGTAAATTATTTCGGTCAGTTACATTAGAGCGTAAGTGATATGTACCTATTTGAAGGAGACCGGAGTAAGTTGTTGGCATTCTGCCAGGAAAACAAATTATTTTTCCCGATTATAGGTGCTGTAATTGAGGGTACTCAGGAGGGATCAGTTTATGCGAACAGCGAAGCGAACCCGTCAAGTTTCTTTGTCGTTCACAAGTTTGGGTTTGCCCAGTTCATTGAATTTTATCCAGATGACGAATTTGCAAACAGGATTATTGGTGAGTTATTCCTCGCAAAAGATAACCGAAAGTTCCGCATATACGACGTGGATGAGAGGGGGAAATCGCGCTTGAGAAGCTTGGATCTGCAGTCGGGCATCAATATCCAAAACGGCACACGTGAAAGATTTGTCTATCCAACTGCAGAGAAAAAACCAAATAGTCGCCTGGCTTCGGCTGTGACCGAGCAAAATTTTGAAGAAGTCAATGACGTCTTCCAACTGAATCTTGAAACACGCTTCTGGAACAATGCAAAACAAGCTCTGGAATATGGAATTCCGGTGTTGGTTACTGATGGTGAGCTGGCAAGCATTTGTTATGGGGCAGCGGTTTCGGGTGCTTGGATCGAGATCGACGTAACGACCCGCGAATCGATGAGGCACAAAGGTTACGGGAACCTAGCGGTATGCGCTTTTGTTAATCGTGCGCTTAATAACAAATTAATACCTTGCTGGGATTGTTATTCCGATAATCCTGCATCGCTTGAGCTGGCAAAAAGTGTTGGTTTCGAACACATATCGACGTATAGTTTCTACATTGTTTCGCCAAGCCGGCAAGTGGCCCAAGCGGGCTAAAAATCCTGAAAATAATCACCTCATTTGGTGGTTATTTTTATCCGCAAGTTGGTCGCTTACCTGTATTCCAGGCCAGTAACTCTATTTAAGAAATAGATAGTTAGAGCTTATCCTGAGTATTGGTGACATGGCATCATCCAATAATATGCGTGTTGGAACTGCCTACTGATACTAATGGCAATTACGCTATTTGACACCTGCATGAAATGAACGGATTTGACCCCGATAAACTCGTCGTGATGTTTGGCATGCCTCGCGGTGGATCAACTAGCATGTATCACATTTTGGATAAACACCCAGGGTGCTTTGTTCCTTTTCGAAAAGAAACTGCCTATTTCTCCTTCAATCACCATAAAGGTGAAGCCTGGTATCGCGGCTTGTTCAGGGATCGTCTTGAACATCAGCCTGGTTTTGATATCAGCCCCCAATATTTTGGAGATCTACGCAGTATCGAGCGGATCAGGGAACTGGCACCCAATGCCAAGGTGATTCTGTCTCTTCGAGACCCGGTGGAGTTTATTATCTCTTCCTACTACCAGACAAATAAGTTTGAAAAAAAGGCGGATTTCAAGGCTTTTGTCCATGGCTATACCATCACCGGCGAAAATGAGGTTTTGAACTTCAACTTTTCCAATGGCTATATTGAGAAAGCGGTCACTGAACTTGCGCAGGCGTTCGGCAGAAATGTGTTGTTTTATGATTTTAAGCTGTTTCGGGAAGAGCCGGTAAGGGTGCTCAATGCGATCGAAGATTTCGTTGATGTTAATCGGTTTGTAAGCAATCAGAATTACGAACCGGTTAAAGTAAATTCTACTTATCAGAGAAACAATCGGCTGCTGCATTGGATACTCAGCAGAGAATCCGTCATTAGTGCAATAGATTTAGTTTTCCCGCGCAGCTTTATAAAGCGAGTCCGACTGGCTGTCGACAAAATCACCATGCCCGGGGTCGATTTGAGTGAGAAAAAAATACAACTCAGTGATGAGGAAAAATCATACGCAGCTGAGGTGATGAAATCAGACAAACAATTCGTGGATGACATACTGGCTCAAAGAAGGATTTTTACTGGCGATATGCTCGACTCGCTCGGCGGGCAAAGTAAGTCTGAATATTAACTGATGATTTCGCTTTTTTACTCCAAGGACTGGCTGCGGGAAAGTCGATAAGGATGGTCTATACCGAGCCGGTGGCCGAACAATAATGAATACGAAAATGGCTTTTGCCGCCAGGGCTTTGTTGTCGTCAATCGTAATTCTTTACCTGGTTACTATGCTGGATTTGGAAAGAATAAGAGACGTACTGCCAAAGTTGGTTGTTGCATACATTGTTTTGGCATGGCTGTTTGTACTTCTCTCTACGCTGATTTCCGCGATCCGCTGGTCGACGCTACTGCGGCAGGTAAGGCTGGTCCAGAGAGTTAAGGATAGTTGGCGGTTTTACCTGGTAAGTATGTTTTATGGAGTAGCTCTGCCGGGAATGATCGGGGCAGATATTGTCCGTCTCGGAATGAGTATCAAGTTACACGGAAGCCATCACAAAGGAACGTTGACTGCGGGCATACTGATTGAACGTGCATGTGGCCTGTTTGGAATCTTGTTGATTTTTATTGTGATGTCATCGCAATTGTCGGCAGTGTTTCGGGTCTCAGCTGGTTTTGGCCAAACGCCTTATGTGCTGGCGGTGTTTGTTTGTGCAGCATTTGCTTTTTGCTTTTTTATGTTGAAAACCGTGCCACAAAAATGGTTTTCTAAAGAAAGTGCTCCCCAAGGTATTTTCAAACAATTAGGGCTGCTGATTGAGCGGTTCCGCGACCTTTCGCTGGCATCCGTAGTCTGGATATTAATGATTAGTATCGCGGCGCATCTACTGGATATTGTGGCCAGTTATTACCTGGCACGGGCCCTGCATATCGACGTGTCTTTTTATCTGTTCCTGCTGATTGTACCCATGACTTATGTCCTCACTGCGCTGCCTATTTCATTGGGCGGGCTTGGCGTTCGTGAGGGTATTTTTACTTTCTTTCTGACTCAGGTCGGTGTTGTGGTGTCAGATGCAGTGTTGCTCGCTTTCCTGATCTATATAAACAGATTAGCAGTATCAATGATAGGCGGAGTGATTCAGCCATTGGATAAAAATATTGGAAAAATTGAAACCTCGAATAACGGCTGATGAATCATTCTTGTGCAAAATTGAGGCTCGTAAATCGAGCATGCGCGGGTCTTCGAGATCCTCAATGTGTTAGCATGTCAGACAGCCAAAATGCGGCCAGAGTGAACCCCGTCAATTCAACGCAATGAAGCTTTCAATAGTTACCACGCTGTATCAATCGTCTCCTTATATAAAAGAGTTCTATCGGCGCGCCAGCGATACCGCTCGAGCCCTGGTCAAGGATGATTATGAGATCATCTTCGTAAATGATGGTTCGCCTGACAACAGTCTCGAGCTAGCGGTCAATTTTTCAAAGTCCGATGCTCACATCGTTGTAATCGATCTTTCCAGAAATTTTGGTCACCATAAGGCGATGATGGCGGGACTCACTCACGCCACCGGCGATCAGCTGTTTTTGATTGACAGCGATCTGGAGGAAGATCCGGAGTGGCTGCTAACATTTTCACAGCAGCTTGAGGAACAACAATGTGATGTCGTCTACGGCGTACAGGAATCAAGGAAAGGCGGCTTATTCGAGAAGGTTAGCGGTGAAATTTATTACTGGCTTCTGGACAGGATGTTGAGTGTCAGTCATCCAAAAAATATCACTACTGCCAGGTTAATGACACGTTCTTATGTTGATGCCCTGTTGCTCCATCAGGAGCGGGAAATTGTAATTTCGGGACTCTGGCTTATTACCGGATTTGATCAAAAAAGCAGTAAGGTTTCTAAGATTACTACCGGCACCTCTACTTACAACTTGAGAAGAAAAATTTCTCACTTGGTCAATACCATCACCTCGTTCAGCAGTAAGCCCCTGGTGCTTATTTTTTTTACCGGCACAACTATATTCTTCATTTCCCTGTTATCCACAATAAATCTTGTAGTGAACCGTATTTTCTTTTCGGCACCATTGGATGGTTGGACTTCAGTTATGGCTTCGATCTGGTTACTGGGAGGAATTACGATTTCATTCCTCGGTATTATCGGAATCTACCTGTCCAAGATATACACAGAGATAAAGCAAAGGCCGAATTTCATAATCAAAGACATCTATGGTAAAAAAGATGGGGATTGATTCGGACTATACGAAATTCTACTCTGAACGAACGCAACAAAAGGTTTATCCAACCGAGTTTGTAGTTCGTACGTTTCTCGCAAACTACCCCGAGCTCAATTTTAACAAGCCGTCGCCCGGCGATTCGATCCTGGATGTCGCATTTGGTGATGGTCGGAATACTGTATTCCTGTGTGAGTTGGGGTTGGACGTTTGTGGTATTGAGATTACCCGGGAAATTGTTGCGCAGACAAAAAACAGGCTAACTGAGCTGGGTAAAAATGCTGACCTGAGAGTTGGCAGAAATAGTGCAATCCCCTGGGAGGATCAAAGCTTCGATTATATCCTGGCCTGTCATTGCTGCTATTACTGTGACGAAGGCGAGACCTTTCTTGATAATATCAAGGAGTATCACCGTGCCTTAAAACCAGGGGGATACCTGATTGCATCGGTCGCCGACAAAAGTTCCTACATATTTGAAAATGCGGAACAATTGGAAGACGGCACCTCACGTATCAATGATGACCCATATCAGAACCGGAACGGTTATCGATTGCACGGATTTTCAACCGAAAACGAAATTGAACAGTATTTATCCGACTATTTCGATAACTTTTCATTTGGCCACGCTAATAACAATTATTACGGTGTAAATGAACGGGTCTTCTGGGTAGTTTGTAAGAGAATATAAAAAGAGCAAATGGATATTACCGCCTACCAATGCCCGGCTTGTGGCAGCCAAATAATCGCTGAGGACAGCAGTGGTATTAGCTGCAACGAGGGCCACCATTTCCCGTTTATCAGTGACTCAGGCATTCCCGTATTTGAAAGCGAAGACCAGGACGTCAATGAGTACACCATCAAGGAGGCCGCAGAAATTCACGATAATGCGCTGACCTGGTTACTCGACACATTCTCTGAGGATGAGTCCGAATTGAGAACTCGCCTGATTTCCAGGTTGCGATTGCAGAAGGGCCAGAACATCCTGGTGACTGGCGCGGGGGCAGGCAATGACATTCCGTACATAGCCGAGTGTGTGGGAGTCGAGGGCAAGATTTTTGCTCAGGATTATGCGCGCCAGATGTTAATGGTCGGTGCACAGCGATGTGAGCACTTAGCTGATAACAATATTGAGTTTTCTGTTAGCGACGCTACCAATTTACCGTTTCGAGACAATTTTTTTGATGCTGTATACCATTTCGGCGGATTGAATTTGTTTTCTGATATTGGTCGTGGAATTTCGGAAATGGACCGGGTTGTAAAAGCTGGTGGACGAGTTGTGTTTGGGGATGAAGGTCTCCCACCCTGGTTGCGAGATACAGAATACGGAAGGATGATCATCAACAATAACGCGCTCTGCGAATTCGAACCACCGTTGGAGTATTTGCCTGTACGCGCTCGCGACGTCACTCTTTCCTGGGAAGTCGGCTATTATTTCTACGTCATAGAATACACCGCTTCCAATAGTGATCTTCCGATCGAAATCAGCATTCCGCATGTGGGCAAGCGAGGCGGGTCAATTGAATCGCGTTATTTTGGCGTTCTTGAGGGCGTCAACCCGAAGTTGAAAGAGACACTTTATGAAGAGGCTGAGCGGCGAGGCCTTGGCCGCGTGGAGTTCCTGGAAGCAGTACTCCGCGACGGACTGAAGAAATAAGCTGCGCTACCGGCTATACAGGGCGGCGGTCAAAGATGAGATTCAATTGGCAAAAGCAAGGCTTGCTCTATCGTCCAGCAGTGGATGAATTTACTCATGGTTCTCATCCCTGTATTACTCACGTCAGAGACGATTTGTTTATTGTCGCCTTCACCCGACGTAATGCGGCCCGGAAATCCCATATCTTTCTCTGTTATGCAGAAGTGTCGAACGGAAAAATCATCCTGACAAGTGAGCCCAAGCTGGCGCTTAGCCCTGGCAATGCCGGATGCTTCGATTGCGATGGGGTTATCAGTGTGTGCTTTGTGGAGAATGATGAGCAACACTATCTATACTACGTCGGTTGGCAAAACCTGCCGGACGGACTTTGGATTTGTGATACTGGTAGATCTGTTCTGGATGTAGACCGGCTTTCGCTGGCGAAGGAATTTCCAGGCCCTGTCTTAGGCCGGGACAAGAGCAATCCATTGTTCGCGGCTGCCACCGCTTTTTACATCACAGATAATGGTCTCTGGCACACCTGGTATAACTCCGGAATCAAGTGGGAAAAGAGAGATGGCAATTGGCATCATGAATACGGTATTCACTATGCCCACTCCAGAGATGGCATTAATTGGGAATGCAAGCCGGGGTTGTGTATTCCATTCGCAGATGAATACGAATATGCATTTGGTCGTCCTTCGGTAGTATTTTGGAACGGTTTGTACCACATGTGGTACGCACACCGTGCAACAAAAAATATTGACTCGTACCGAATAGGCTTTGCCTCATCAGAAGATGGAGTTAACTGGGTGCGTGACGACGCTAACGCCGGTATCGACGTTTCAGACCAGGGTTGGGATTCAGAGATGATCTGCTATCCCTACGTGTTCAAGCATAAAGACGTAAGCTATATGCTCTATAACGGCAATGATTATGGGCGGACCGGCTTCGGATATGCGGTTTTGCAGGATAGCTGATACGTCAGCAGCGGTTAGGGCTCCAATATCTATAGATCTGTTTGAAGCTGTTTACGGTCTATTTTGCCGTTCGCATTTTTAGGAAAGAATTCGCGCAACTCGAACCGGTTAGGTTGCATGTAGACCGGCAATTTCAACTTAAGCGCACTTTTGATAGCGACGATATCAGGGGGCTCGTTCTCGGGAACCAGAAAAGCAACAATCTTCCCAAAAGCTGCATGGTCACGCAGGTAGATCACCGCCGACTGCCGAATTTCCGGCAGAGCATTGAGGGCGATCTCAATTTCTTCCAATTCGATTCGATAACCCATGTGTTTGATTTGATTGTCTACCCGGCCCTTAAAATAAAGAAGGCCACCTCTTTCCTCCACCAGGTCGCCCGTGCGGTACATAGGTTGATCGCCGTGCATGGAAAAAACCTCGGCGGACAGTTGTTCGTCATTGAAATAGCCCTTGCCCACATTAGGGCCAATTAAACAAAGTTCTCCGTTGTCCAAAATATAACGAAAATCATCGTTGATTGTTCCCAGTGACGGAAGTTCATCAAGCTTGTCGAAATCAACTTTTCCAATTGTATGGCTGGAGCAGATGCAGGTGCATTCCGTAGGGCCGTAAACATTAATAAATTCGGCACGATCAGAGTACAGCTCAAATAGTTTTTTAAGTTCTGTTTTTGGAAACCCCTCTCCGCCGAAGGTAAATATTCGCACATTCCTTAGAGAATCAGCTGTAAGCACTTTCATCATCATCAAGTATATGAGCATCGAGGGAACTGAAAACCAAATGGTACAACCGTGTCTGTCAATGTGATCAACAAGTTCTAATGGTTTGTTCAATAATTCTTTTCTGATGGGGGTCAGACTGGCTCCGTTGAAGAATGCAGTGAAAAAATCAAATACTGAATTATCAAAATACAGTGGACTTATATTGGCGAAATTGTCTGCCGGTTGAATTTTGTACCTGGCAGAACTCCAGCTTACAAAATTCACTAAATTCGCCTGTGTTATCGCTGCGCCTTTGGGTTTACCTGTCGAACCCGAAGTAAACATGATGTAGGCAACTGTTTCGGGATCGATTGCAGGATAATCCGGTGTGCAATTCTGGGAAATATCTTTATAGCGCACACAGCCGATGCCACTTAAGTTATCAAGCCCGGTTAGTTTCTCGCCGCAAAACAAGTACTTTGGCGTACAGGTTCTGCAAATGTCCTTAATCCGGGCCACAGGATTATCAATATCAATATTTGTATAAGTAATCCCCGATTTCAGGCAGGCCACCATCAAAGCGAAATCTTCAAATTCCTTAGTTGAAAGAATGCCGATAACGTCTCCCTGTTGAAGGCCCTCTGAGTGCATCCAGCCCGCCAGCTGATCGGCTTTGGTGCTCAGTTGCTCGTAGGAATATATGGCATCATCGTAGAGCAGAGCCGTTCTGGCGCCTTTCTCACGGACAACGGCATCAAACAGGGTCTGCAGAGTTGGCTTAGGCATCTCAAGTCATTCCGAAGAGGTTAAAGCTTAGAGCGTTAGCCCGCCATCAACTTGAAGTACCGAAGCATTTACATAATCATTTTCGATGATATAAGAGACTGTCTGAACAATATTATCGGTCTGCCCCAGCTTTCGCAGCGGTGTGCTGCTGACAATATGTTCAATGGCTTTATCATTTAGCGCGGCTGCAGTGGATGGAGTATCAATAAAGCCAGGCGCAATCGCATTCGTCCTTATTCCAAAAACACCCAGCTCTTTACCCCATGTTTTAGTCATGGATTCCACCGCGCCCTTGGCGGCCGAGTACGCTGTTTGACCAGCGTTTCCCTGCGCGCTGATTGAGCTGATGTTGATGATGCAGCCCTTGGTTCGCTGCATTACCATTTTTTCGGCCACGATTGAGGTCATTATAAATACTGAATCCAGGTCGACCTTTAATGTATTTTTGAAGCTGTCGTAGCTATGTTTCATGCTATGCGGCTTTTGCAGGTTCACAAGTAGCTCGTTATGGATAATGCCTGCATTATTTACCAGAACATCTATCTTGCCGTGTTTCTCAATAACCTGGTCTACTTCATGCTGAACGGATTCATAGTCAGTGACGTCCACCTGGTGCTGATCGAATGATGCCCCAAGCTTGGAAAGGCTTTCTTTATTGATATCAAAAACAACTACGTTAGCCCCCTGTTCGAGCAGGTTTGCAGCGATCGCATGGCCCAGGCCACTCGCCGCACCGGTAATCAGTATCACTTTATCCTTCAATTTCGACACCCTTTTTACGGAGAACAGCAATGACATCAGCAAATGATTGCAGTTCAATGATTTCCTGCATGCTCAGCGAGACTGCATACTCTTTTTCCAGGCTCGCGACTAAATCCATATGTCCAAGCGAATCCCAACTCGAGACATCCTCAGCAGTCAATGCGTCGCTGAATTCTGCATCTGCAAGATTGAACACTGTTTGCAACAATGATCTCAGGGAATCGTTCATCTAATAGTTTCCAGATTATTTTAATAAGTGCTGCGCGTAATCATCCGCAGTAAAACGATGTTTTTCGCTATGCCGTGAAAGATAAACTTCATTTTCCCTGGTGTCTTTGTGAATTGCGGTAGCGCTACCAATAATGTTTCGGCCAGCTATTTTCACATGCTGTGAAACTGTCACATTTACCCCCAAAAACGTATTGTTGCCAATTGCGGCGCTCCCTGCAAGGACAGTGCCGGAAGCCAGCCAACAATTGTCTCCCACAACGGCATGATGTCCTATAAGGCAATTGCCCCAGATGACTGAATTCTTGCCAACAACTGCAAATGGCTCGACTATGGTCTGTGGCATAATAACGCTGCCCTCTCCAATCCCCCCTGACATTTCTCCGCCATTGAATATGCTCGCATCAGGATGGACGTATGTTTCAGCTGCAAAGCCCATAGCAGCGACACGATTAAACAGCTCCTGCCGTGTTTGATTAAGCTGTGAATAGCCAATCGCCATTATTACCTTATGTGTGTCGCTGCTGTATGCGGTCGTAAGGTTGTTAATATCGACTACCGGCAACCCCATTTTTATGGGCTCTTGCAGATAGTCACTATCAACTGCGAAAGCCACTACTTGGTACCGATTATCCCGCAGCAAATATTGGTGCAGGATGTCGGCCGAAATGTTGTTTCCGATGAGGATAATCTTTTGCATTTTAATGGCTCTGTGCGTCTATTCGGTCACTGGATATTATAATGCATGACGGATGGCCTGCTTAAATCATCTTGTTTGTCGCGCGTTCTTGATGCAGATTCTTTATAATTTCATTTACCGCTGTATTCACTTGTCCATCTTGCGAGTGGATTTACGATGATTTTTCTTGGGTCATTATCATGACATCTCGGCTTGAGCTGGAACTCAATCAATTTTTAGATGCGATGGAATTGGATAGTCTTATTGGGGCATTGCCCGAACATGAACGTCCTCAGGCGAGCGAAACGGTTTCAACGTTCATGAATGAGGCAATAGTAGGTCTCCGACTAATGATGAATGACCTGGATAAGACGAGTAGAATATTAGAAGTGGGTGCAGGTCTTTGTTTTTTAAGTATCTTTTTGAAAGAGAAGGGCTATCAAGTGACCGCCCTGGAGCCTCTGGATGGCGGCTTTGGTTTTTTTGATTCTCTCAAGCAGCGAATCTTGGATAGTTATTCACACAATGGCCTGGTAGTGGTTGAAAAACGAGCGGAACAGCTCACCCCGCATGAAGATGGCGAGTATGACCTGATTTTCAGCAGCAATGTCATCGAGCATATTGCCGAGTTGGACGACGCGATGCTTGCCATGGCATCGGTGCTACTAGACACAGGAAAAATGATCCACGGTTGCCCAAACCACGTTGTGCCCTACGAACCACATGTTGGTTTGCCGATAATCAGCTGGCTTCCAAAGCTAACAGAATTGTTTTGGAAAACGAAACTTGAAGAAAATTCAGAGATGTGGAAATCACTTAATTTTGTCACTTACTTCAAAATTCGAAGTATTGCGCGCAGGCATGGTTTCGCAGTGAAGTTTAAACCTCGACTGACTTACGATTCGTTTCTGCGATTAAGTGAAGACCCGGAGTTCAGGCGCAGGCACGAATCAACGCTGGTAGGTAAGTGTTTGCGGGTGCTGGAACTATCAGGCACATTAAAGCTAACAAGATATCTGCCCGCCTGGTTAAACACACCGATGATATTTACTTTAACAACCAAGCAGCCGGACTAGTCGATTGGTGATAATAGATTGTTCAGCTGGAGCCGACAAAGACATATTTGCGGCCGCCGAGGTTTAGCGTGTCACAAATAACAAAAGGTATAAGATCGATCCTGGCAAACCCACCGGTGTACGATCGCTTTCAATGGCTAATGGGTGGCAAGGGCGACAGGCGCGATTTTGTCGACAAATTTATCAAGCCTGTGGGTACCGATCGAATACTTGATATCGGATGTGGAACCGCAGACATTCTCCAATATTTGCCCACTGATGTTGACTATTACGGCTTTGACCAGAGCGAAGAATATATTAAATATGCGATCTCCAAGTTTGGTGACAGAGGTGATTTCAGGTGTGCTCTGGCCGATTCATTGTCGCTTGAGGAATTGCCGAAGATGAATGTTGTCCTTGCTACCGGTTTGATACATCATTTAGAGGATGAGGAAGTGATTCAGTTATTGAAAACAGCGCTTGGAGCTTTGGTAGATGGCGGCAAGCTTGTCGCCATGGACCCTTGTTATGCTCAAGGTCAAAACCGAATTGCTAAGTGGTTAATTAATCGCGACCGGGGCAACAATGTCAGGCAACAGGAAGCATACTGCGAAATTGCTCAACAGGTTTTTAGCAAGGTAGAAAGCCAGGTTCTTCACAGGACCTGGGTTCCCTACACCCACCACATTATGGTTTGCAGTTAGTGAACATCCCGTTTAACAAACCCTATATGTCGGACAGGGAGGTTCAATATATACGTGAAGCACACGCAAATGGTCACCTGGCTGGTGACGGCCCTTTTACAGCCAAGTGCCAATCCTGGCTGGAGAAAACCTCAAGCACACAGCGAGCGCTTCTGTCGCATTCCTGTACCGCAGCGCTTGAAATGGCAGCGTTACTCTTGGATATCAAGCCAGGCGATGAGATTATCATGCCGTCGTATACGTTTGTCTCTACTGCCAATGCCTTTGTATTGCGCGGCGCCAAACCGGTTTTCATCGATATTCGCGAAGACACCCTCAATATGGATGAAACTTTGGTTGAGGATGCAATAACTGATCGAACCCGCGCAATCTTGCCTGTTCATTACGCCGGTGTGGCCTGTGAAATGGATATGCTTATGCAGGTAGCAAAGGAAAACAATTTACTGGTTATCGAAGACGCTGCGCAAGGCGTGATGTCTGGTTACAAAGGCAGGGCGCTCGGCAGCATTGGTGATTTGGGTGCTTTTAGTTTTCACGAGACTAAGAATATTATTTCAGGAGAAGGAGGTGCTTTGCTTGTCAATCGTGAAGATTGGGTTGAGCGAGCCGAAATTATTCGCGAAAAAGGCACTGATAGAAGTCGGTTTTTCCGTGGGCTGGTGGGCAAATATACTTGGCAGGACATCGGTAGCTCCTATTTACCAGGGGAATTGATTGCCGCCTTTTTGTGGTCACAGTTGGAGCAAGCCGAAGAAATCACAGCCATGCGTATGTCTGCCTGGCAAACTTATCACATACTGTTCGATCATCTCGAATCCCAGGGAGCAATTCGTCGCCCGATTATTCCACCTAGCTGTACGCACAACGCGCATATGTACTATGTGCTGTTGCCCGAAGGAGTAGACCGGGCTGAGGTGCTGGCGGCATTGCAAGAAGGCGGCGTAAATGCGGTTTTCCATTATGTTCCCTTACACAGCTCGCCCGCAGGGGTGAAGTATGCGCGCACTCACGGTGACCTGAGCGTTACGGATTCTGTCGCCAACAGGCTTATCAGGCTGCCATTATGGGTTGGCATCAGCGATCAGGAATTACAGCAGGTGCACCGATCGTTGAAAAATGCCTTAGGTTGTGAGGACGATTATTGTTGAGCTGAGGATGGCGCATCCAAGTTTATATTATGGCCTGGGGATGAGCTCGTGGGGAAAAACATTGCAGGCGTTTTGGTGACTGTTTCGACAGCAATCTACCATGCATTTGAGGCTTTGATCAGCTATAATTCAGCGGTTGAAATTCAAGCTCTTCCCACCCCCCAATGACCGACCAATTCGCTAAGGAAACCCTGCCCGCCAACCTCGAGCAGGAGATGCGCCAATCGTACCTGGATTACGCCATGAGCGTGATTGTAGGGCGGGCTTTACCGGATGTGCGGGATGGCTTAAAACCGGTGCATCGGCGGGCTTTATTCGCCATGGCACAGCTCGGAAACGACTTTAATAAGCCGTATAAAAAGTCGGCCCGTATCGTGGGTGATGTGATTGGTAAATACCACCCTCATGGAGACACGGCGGTTTACGATACGATTGTCCGCTTGGCACAGGATTTCTCCATGCGTTATCCGTTGGTCGACGGTCAGGGTAACTTTGGCTCCATTGATGGTGACTCTCCGGCGGCCATGCGTTACACCGAAATTCGTCTGGAGAAAATCGCCCATGAAATTTTGGCCGATTTGGACAAGGAAACGGTCGATTTTTACCCCAATTACGACGAGAGCGAGCTGCAGCCGTCGGTTATGCCGACCAAGATCCCGACGTTGCTGGTTAATGGCTCTTCCGGGATTGCCGTGGGCATGGCCACCAATATCCCGCCGCATAACATCACTGAAGTGATTAATGGCTGTGTGGCCATGATCGACAACGAAGACATCAGCGTTGATGAGCTGATGCAACACATCCCCGGGCCGGATTTCCCCACCGCCGGTTTTATCAACGGTAGCAAGGGCATTCGTGATGCCTACCGCACCGGCCGCGGCAAAATATACATGCGGGCTCGCACTCATATTGAGACTAAAGAGAGCAATGGTCGGCAGGCGATTATCGTCACCGAGTTGCCCTACATGGTTAACAAGGCACGGTTGCTCGAAAAAATCGCCGAACTGGTGAAATCCAAGAAGATCGAGGGCATTACCGAGCTGCGTGATGAGTCAGACAAGAGCGGCATGCGCATGTTTATCGCACTGCGCCGTGGTGAAGTGGCGGAAGTAATCCTGAATCAGTTATTCCAACAGACGCAGTTGCAGACCGTGTTTGGCATCAATACGGTAGCGTTGATCGATAATCAGCCGCGCCTGTTTAATCTGCAGGAGCTGCTGCAGGAGTTTATTAAGCACCGCCGCGAGGTGGTGACTCGGCGTACCATTTTCAATTTGCGCAAAGCCCGTAACCGCGCCCACATCTTGGAAGGTCTGGCCATCGCCCTCAGTAATATCGATGCCATGATTGAGCTGATTAAGAATTCAGCCAGCCCGGCGGAAGCCAAAGCCCAACTGTTGGCGCAAAAATGGCAACCAGGGGTGGTGGCTGAGATGATCGCCAAAGCCGGCGATGTGTCCTGTAAGCCTGTGGGCTTGGACCCGGAGCTAGGCTTGCATGACAACACCTACCTGCTGTCAGAAAAGCAAGCCCAGGCCATACTTGATTTGCGTTTACACCGCCTGACCGGGCTTGAGCAGGACAAGATTCGTGAAGAATACGGTGAGGTATTGCAAAAAATCGCCGAGTTCATCGATATTCTGGAAAACACCGGTCGCTTGATGGAAGTGATTCGCGAGGAATTGATTGAGATCCGTGAGCAATACGGAGATCAGCGTCGCACCGAGATCATCGATCAGAAGCTCGATTTAACGCTTGAAGACATGATTGCCGAGGAAGACCTGGTGGTCACGCTGTCGCATGAAGGCTATGCCAAGTCTCAGCCCCTGAGCGATTACCGCGCGCAGCGCCGCGGCGGCAAGGGTAAAAGTGCCACCAAGACCAAAGATGAAGACTTTGTCGAGCGCATGTTTGTGGCCAATACCCACGATACCATTTTGTGTTTCTCAGACCGGGGCAAGGTTTACTGGCTCAAAGTGTACGAATTGCCACAGGCTGGCCGCAACGCGCGCGGCAAGCCGATCGTCAATCTGTTGCCGCTGGACGGCGAAGAGCACATTACAGCGATTCTGGCGGTTAAAGAATTCACCGAAGGCAGTCATGTTTTTATGGCGACCAGCGATGGCACGGTTAAGAAAACTTCGCTGATGGATTTTTCCCGCCCGCGCGCGAACGGCATCATTGCGCTTGACCTGGTCGAGGGCAATGAGCTGGTCGGTGTGGGCCTGACCGACGGCAACCAGCATGTGATGCTGTTTAGCAGCTCCGGCAAAGCCATCCGTTTTGCGGAAGAAGATGTGCGAAAAATGGGCCGAACTGCACGTGGCGTACGCGGCATCAAGCTGGCTAAGGAGCACAATGTTAACGCCATGATTATCTGCGAGGCGCATGATTTCGATTCCGCGGTGTTAACGGTGACCGAAAACGGCTACGGCAAGCGTACGGCGCTGTCTGAATACAATTGCCAGGGTCGTGGCGGCCAGGGCGTGATCTCGATTCAGACCAATGAACGCAACGGAAATTGTGTGGGTGCGATACTGGTACAAGACGGTGATGAAGCCATGCTAATTACTAATGGCGGCACCCTGGTCCGGACTCGTGTGGGTGAGGTATCGGTGATTGGCCGCAATACTCAGGGCGTTAAGGTTATTGGCGTCAGCGATGGCGAACAACTGATTAGCGTGCAGAAAGTCGCTGAATCCGATGAGGAGCATGCCGCAGACGAAGACGGCGTAGATGTTGAAAATGGTGACCACAGCAGCGCATCAGAAGAGGAGTAGAGGCAGCGCACGACGATCTATTAGAGAAGCAGTAGAGCCGGTCGCTAAGATGATGGTCTACCGTCGTTGCCGACGCCCTTAAATGGTGCAATAGCCGCCTTTATAGTTCTAATCTAATGCCCACGCCCATAAAATATTGACCCTGATATCGCCTTTGTGCGCACCGCTCCCATCGAGCCGTTCTGACTTTGATGCGCACAGCTACAAAATTCGCTATAAATTGCCAGCCCCAGCATACGACCCATCATGAATCGCATCCATAATTTCAGTGCCGGCCCTGCGGCACTTCCCGAAGCTGTACTGAAGGAGGTTCAAGCGGAACTCCTTAACTGGAACAACACCGGTGCCTCGGTGATGGAGGTATCGCATCGCGGTCAGCCGTTTTTGCAAACCGCTGCCGAAGCCGAGCAGGACCTGCGCGATCTATTGTCTATACCCGACAATTACCGTGTTCTATTCCTGCAGGGCGGTGCCACCATGCAATTCGCGGCCGTGCCATTAAACCTGATGCCGCGCGGCGGTACCGCGGATTACGCACACACCGGCCATTGGTCGAAAAAAGCCATTGCCGATGCGCGCCGTTTTGGCACCATCAATGTGGTCTGCGACACCTCTGAAGAGGGGTATAAACATGTGCCCGAGGTTAGCGATTGGGCGCTCAGCAACGACGCGGCGTATTTACACATCACCCCCAATGAGACCATTGCCGGGGTGGAGTTTGACTGGTTGCCAGACGTCGATGTGCCGATTTGTGCGGACCTGTCCTCGACCATTTTATCTCGCCCGATAGACGTATCTAAATACGGCGTTATCTATGCCGGCGCGCAGAAAAATATTGGCCCGGCCGGCTTAACCATTGTCATCGTGCGGGACGATCTTATCGGCAATTACCCCGATACAGAGCCGCGCATGCTCGATTATCAGGTGATGGCCGAGAGCGACTCGATGAATAATACGCCGCCAACCTTTGCCTGGTATCTGGCTGGCAAGGTGTTTAAATGGCTCAAAAAACAAGGCGGGGTCGAGGCCATGGCTGAGTTAAACAGTGCCAAGGCAGCCAAGCTATATAGTTTTATCGACCACAGCGACGGGTTTTACACCAATCCGGTGGCGGTACCCAATCGCTCCTGGATGAATGTGCCGTTCATTCTGGCCGATGCCCAGCTGGATGCCGCATTTTTAAGTGAATCGAACGCGGCTGGCTTGCATGCACTTAAAGGCCATCGTTCGGTCGGTGGCATGCGCGCCAGTATTTACAATGCCATGGGCATGGATGGCGTGGACGCACTGCTTGATTTTATGCAGGCTTTCCAGACTCAACACGGTTAATAGCCCAACTCAAACGATAAATTAATAGAGCAACGAAACCATGTTCAAAGTACGAACTCTGAATAACCTATCCCCGGTCGGTCTGGGGCAATTGCCGACGGACAAATACACGATATCCGACGATGAAACGAATCCGGATGCCATTATCCTGCGCTCCTTTAAAATGCATGACATGGAGATCCCGACTTCGCTGAAAGCCGTTGGGCGAGCCGGTGCCGGTGTTAACAACATTCCGCTCGATCGTATGAGCGAGGCCGGCATTCCAGTGTTTAATGCACCGGGCGCCAATGCCAATGCGGTGAAAGAGCTGGTGTTGGCCAGTTTGTTTTTGTCGGCACGGCATCTGCACGAGGCCATTGCCTACACCGAGGCCCTGCAGGGTGACGATGCCGAACTCGCGAAGTTGGTGGAGGCAGGCAAGAAAAAATTCGCCGGCTTTGAATTGCCCGGTAAAACCATCGGCGTGGTTGGCCTTGGTGCGATCGGTCGCATGGTGGCGAATTCCTGCGTCAATCTCGGCATGCAGGTGATTGGCTTCGACCCGGGCTTGACCGTGGACGGGGCCTGGGAGCTGTCATCAGACGTGGAGCGGGCCAACAGCGTGGAACAGATTTTGCCAAAGATAGATTTCTTAACGGTGCACGTGCCGCTCATTGATGCTACCCGAGACATGATTAATAAAGATAATGTCAGCAAGCTCAAAAGCACCGCGGTCATTATCAATCTGGCGCGTGGCGGCATTATCAATGATGAAGCGGTCTGCGCAGCGCTGGATGCCGGAAATCTCGGGTGTTATGTCACGGATTTCCCCAACAATCGTACCAAAGCGTGCAAAGGGGTGATTGGCTTGCCGCATCTGGGCGCCTCCACCGGCGAAGCGGAAGACAACTGCGCCGTGATGGTGGCTCAGCAGCTTAAAGACTATCTGGAGCGTGGCAATGTGGTGAATTCAGTTAATTTCCCCAATGTCAGCATGCCGCGAGGCTCTGATTATCGCTTGGTGATCTCCAACGCCAATGTGCCAAATATGGTGGGCCAGATTTCCACCATCCTGGCGGAAGCAAATTTAAATATCCACGACATGATCAACCAGTCCCGTGGCGACATCGCCTACACAATTGTAGACGTGGATAGCGAGATTCCCGATTCAGTTATTGATACTATTAGAGGCTTGAACGGCATAATGAATGCCCGAGCCATCTAAGTATCAATTAATGAGTAACGAGCCGGAAAACAACAGTTCGACTGATTCGCCTGAGCTGCTCGCGCTGCGCGAAAAAATCGATCATTGCGATCAGCAAATCCAACGGCTGATTCAGGAGCGCGTGTTGGTGGCTGGCGAAATCGCCAAGGTCAAGGCCAGCGCAGGCTCGGGAACCTCATATTACCGCCCTGAACGGGAAGCGCAGGTGTTACGCCGAGTGCGCGAGCGTAATCAAACGCTGCGTGAAGAATTATTGACGGAAGGCTTGAAAGGATTGGTGTCCGACGACGAGATGGTTCGCCTTATGCGGGAGATTATGTCGACCTCACTCGCGGCCGAAATGCCGATGAGCGTGGCCTATTTGGGGCCTGAGGGCACGTATACGCAAGCGGCAGTGGTCAAGCACTTCGGTCAGGCCGTAACCAGCCTTGATGTGAAAACCATTGGCGATGTGTTTCGCGTGGTTGAGCAGGGTAAGGCGCATTTCGGCGTGGTGCCGGTGGAGAACTCTACCGAGGGCGTCATCACTCACACTCTGGACTGCTTCGCCACCTCATATTTGAATGTGTGCGGTGAGGTGCAATTGGCCATTAATCATCAGTTGCTTAGCAATGCCGACGGATTGACCGCCGTACGTAAGGTATATGCGCACTCACAGGCACTAGCGCAATGTCGCGAATGGTTGGAGCGCTATTTGCCGGACGCCGAGCAGGTTGCCGCCAACAGCAATGCTGAGGCGGCGCAGATCGCGGCCGAAGACGAGACTGCCGCGGCCATTGCCAGCGATATTGCCGGCAAGCTGTATGGGATTAATACACTGGCCGCCGGTATCGAAGACGAAAAAAACAACACCACACGCTTCCTGATCATTGGCAACAGCAGTTTTGCCGCCAGCGGTGATGACAAAACGTCAATCATGGTTAGCACGCACAACCAGGCAGGCTCATTGTTTGAGTTACTCAAGCCCTTATATGACCATGGCGTTGATATGACACGCATCGAATCAAGGCCCTCTCGACAAACCAACTGGGATTATGTGTTCTTTATCGACATGCGTGGCCATGCCGAAGACGCCATCGTTAAAGCGGCGCTGGCAGAACTGGAGAGCAAGTCTGCATTCTTCAAGCTCATTGGTTCCTATCCCGTAGGAGCCCTGTAGGGCTGAACACTATGTTTGAGAAGCTGGTTATTGTCGGCGT
>JABDKW010000027.1 GCA_013002025.1 Gammaproteobacteria bacterium
ACATACACTTTCCAGCATTCTCTAAGAAAAACTTTGCCGCGACGTGCTCGTTACGAGTACATTGTCTCTTTCTGAATCCTCACTAGGAGTAGCCTAAGTGAGTTTGGTAATATGGTGCTGATCCATAGATCGAAAGCAGCGCTGATTCGGGAATCGGCGCATTATTAACACACATATTTTGGAGTTTTTAAATGCGGGTTATCTTAGTACCGGTCGCCAATCGACCTGAATGCACAAACGCGTTAAAGGTCGCGTTTAAACTGGCGAATAAGCTCGGCGCCAGTCTCTCCGGCTGCCATATCCGTGCCCACAGTTACTCAAATGTGGGGTTGCCGGACACCTCGGAATCCAAGGCCGCTGCCGCCAAAAAGGATAAACAACTGGCGAAAAACGGAGCGGCGGCCAAAAAGCTGTTTACCCAGATTGCCGAGGGCGTCGATTATCCGCTGGTTAAAAAGCCCAGTACCAAGCCGGGCGCCTACTGGTTTGAAAAAGTGGGTTCGCCCGATAAAATGCTGTCCATTCTGGGGCCAATGGCAGATTTGATTGTGGTGTCGCGCCCCACTTCAAAAAAGGAAAAGCCAGCATTGGCTTTTATGTTGGCCGCGTTGTTGAATTCGTCGCGGCCGGTGTTGGTGTTGCCGAAAAGCCGCAAGTCTGAAGTTGGCAGGCGCATCAGCATTGCCTGGAATCAAAGCGCTGAAGCGGCCCAGGCAGTCGCTGCAGCCATGCCGTTGTTGCAAGCGGCGGATGCGGTGAACATCATCACCTGTGGACCCGACGCTGGCGGAGGTCCCAATGCTACCCAGTTAGCGAACTATCTAAAGTTTTGGGGCGTTAAGACTACCCGCAGCAAAACCAAAGGCAATAAGGATGTAAAAGAGATATTGCAGGCGTATGAAGATTTTGATTCGGACCTCCTGGTGATGGGTGCATACAGTCGCAGCCGCTTGCGTCAGCTTATATTCGGTGGTGTCACCGAGTACATGTTGCGTCAGGCAAATATCCCGGTTTTTATGCTGCACAGCTAATTTGCAAAAAAGTTTGGACCGGTAGCGATATTAAATTAGATGCCAGCCAAGCTCGGACTCCGCTGCTCGCCCTTCCTGGGCAAGTTTTATCAAATGTGCATGCAATGAATATTCAGCGATGGAATGCATGGATTTATCCACGTCATCGTAAACACTCCTAACCAGTTGACTTAGGGTGGCTGGGTCTTCGCCAAGATTCGCCACCACCTTGGCTTCACGTTGCAAACGATGATCGATGGTCCACTCAACGACTTGTTGCGGATTTTCTATTAAGGCGCCATGCCCGGGCGCCATGACTTTAATCGGGTAGTTCTGCAGCTTTTGCAGTGATTCGATGTAATCTTTCATGCTGCCCTTGGGCGGCACAATCACCACTGTGGAGCCGTTCATAAGGTGATCGCCGGTGGTGAGCATCTGATGCTCTTCAATCAGGTAACACACATGATTGCCCACATGCCCGGGCGTGTGAATCGCTCGCACAGGGCCAGCTTCCAATTCGATGACTTCATCATCCTGTGGTTTGTGGTGCGGCTTAAAAGTAAGATCCTCAAATTTTTGATGGGTGGCGGCGGGAATTCCGATTAACAGAGGGTTGTCGAGTTGGCTGGCCACCTCGGCAATGGCCGGGCTGTGATCGCTGTGCGTATGGCTGGCAATCAACGTGGTGATGGGTGCGTTTAACGCCTCCTGCGCCGCGAGAATGGCCTGCACATGTTCAGGCAGTGCCGGGCCAGCATCAATCACCGCCAACTCTTTAATGCCATATATATAGGTGTTGGTACCCGGCCCGGTCATTGGCCCCGGGTTGGGCGCGCACAGGCGATAAAAATTTGGGAAGAGTTGTTCCAGCTTGCCGGCAACAGGAAAGGTCATGGATAGGGTGTGTGTGGAGGTCGAACCAAGTGCAGCCCCATTATACCAATTGCCAATAGTTTAGTAGCTGGTGGATTACGGTGGGGCGCTATTGGTCATTTCGATACCCAGTAACTCATGTGACTTGCCGCTAGCGTGTACCGAGTCAAAAAACACAAATTTATCAATGTTCGCTCCACCCGGAGCGCAGCCACTATGATATTGGCCAGGGCCTGGAAACTGGTTAATGTCAAAACAGGCATCAGTGCTGTGGGTGAAAATCGCGTTTCCAATAATATTGCTCATCGTGGTCAAGAGGTCGAATTGGCGGATGGTTGTGGGGTGCAAGCTTTTAAAGTTCGCGAACAGTGGCGCGAACCGAGTGTTGTACGCATCTGTGTACTGTTGCAGTCTAGGCATTTCGACAGCCGGGTTTGGACCATTGATAATGCCGGGTAGTTTCGACATATTCCCAGAATTGGCGACTAAAAACTTTTTCGCTCCAGCCGCTTCCAGCCGCTCAAGTTGAGTGAATAGTTGTGCGAGAATCTGGTCGATCTCACCGCCCGCGGCATCCGCGTTTGGTGTTCCTTTTAAAGAGCGAATGTCATTGCCGCCCATCACTACAACAAACAAGGCGTCTGGATCAGCGCCGCCAAAATTCTCTACCATTTTAAGATAGGCGTTTACCTGACGCTCAAGGTCCTGAGGTTTCGCACCACGGATATTGCCGCCGCCCACCGCAAAGTTATACCCAACCCTGCAGCCGATGGTATGTAAAGAAGGGCTAAGGTCTGTCAAACCACGCGCCGCTGCGAGCCATTCCACCGCGACCGGCCCATTAGAAAACCGGCTCCGTTCATAGAATGGCTTTGGCATGGCCAACGTGCCCTTGATGGCAATATTGCCCATGTCTGAATAGCTATCGCCAAACACCACCAGCTTGGAATGCGGTGGCGCAATTTTGCAATCCACAGGCTGCAGCGTTTGGCATGCCGACAATCCGAGCAGCAATGTGAGTAGCGACGCTATTCGCGCAGACAGATTAAAATTGACCGTGCTTAACTCCATGCCTCGCACCTCATTGTGTATTTGGAAAGTTGTGTGATTGCAAAATACAACCAGTCCCTCGCAGAAAGTATGGGCAGACAATCAAGAAGTTACAATTTTAGATATCAAAACTAGTGCTTTTGTTCGGTCATACGAAATATGCCCCGACAACTTTCATGGCATTTTTTCTTTTTGTGAGCCGGGGATTGGAGTAATCTGATCTAACAGAAGAAGCGTAAACATGGGAGAAGGATCATGAATTGGGAAGCAATCGGCGCTCTGGGTGAAGTAATCGGCGGTTTTGCGGTAGTTGTAACACTGCTCTATCTGGCACGACAGTCGAAAAATAATGCGGCAGCAATCAACAGGGCTGCAGTGCAAGCCACCATGCGGGGACGTAGCGAGGCCACTCGCTTTCTGTCACGCGACCCGGTCCTATGCGCACTGCTATGGAAGGGAGCCGCGGACCCTGACAGTCTCAATGAGGTGGAATGGCAGCGATTCTTTCTGGTGTGCGCAGCGATTGTGCGGCCACTAGAACTGAGTTTTCTGGATTATGAAGCCGGGCGAATGAACGAAGAACTGTGGCAAGGTCAAAAGTTCACTATCTCGTATTGGTTTGTGCAGCCAGGGATTCAACGATGGCTAGATCAATATGGGCAAACGCTGTATCCGCCATTTGTGGCCTACCTCAGAAAAATAATTGCAGAGCATGAGAGCGCCGCGGCACCTGAACCCGAAACTGATAGCGAGCAGGCATAGGACTCAGACACCATGCCGGGAGTAAGTGAGCTAAGCGAATTTTTTCGTACCGAATTTCCACAACAGCAAGTGGTGATTGAATCGGTAGGGAACCGAGCTGCACGGATTCGTAGGCCGGTAGATGCGGCTGATCTGCGGCCCGGCAATACCGTATCCGGTCCGTTTATGATGGGGGTTGCAGATACCGCGCTGTACGCCGCGATATTGGCCGAGATCGGCTTGGTCGCGCTGGCTGTCACCACCAGCCTTAACATTAATTTTTTCCGGCGACCATCGGCCACGGCGGATGTGATCGGCGACTGTAAGTTGCTCAAAGTGGGCAAAAAGTTAATCGTGGGTGAGGTAACTCTGTATTCCGCAGGTGACAACAAGCCCATTGCGCATGCAGTCGGCACCTATGCACTACCCGACTAGGCTGGCCGCGGTCGCTCCGCCAAATCACGAACTATTTTCTAAACGGCTGCCAGCTCAAATAGGTCGCCGAGCGCCACAGCCATTCCAACGGGCCAAATCGATAGCGCCCCAGCCACCAGCTACTGAACATAATCTGCAAGACCAGCACCGGTAGTGCAATTAATAGAACTTGGGTGTTGGTGAGAGCGGTTAGCAGGCCAAGCCCCCAGTTGTAAAGAATAAAAGTGCCAACCAGAGATTGCATAAAGTAGCTGCTGAGGGCAGTGCGGCCATAAGGGGCAAGTCTGGCGAGAAAGCGTCCACTGTTAGGCCGGCGAAATAACAGGATAAATCCGCATAGATAAATTGTGGCCAGGTTGATATTAAACAGGTCGTAGCCGGTCATCCCGATCAGGGTAAACCAATTGGTGGTGGGTTCTGTGCCCTTGCCGGCGCCGCCTAGTCCGAAGAAAACAACCGCCAGAATTACCGAAGCCAAGATCCCGATGCAGGCTAATTTAAAGGTTTTTTTGATCGAATCATGCAATTCATCCAATCGTTCAAACAGGCGAATTCTGCCCACCCACAAACCTGCCAGAAAGAATGCGAAGGTGAGGTACCAGCGGCCAAAAATACCAATTTGAAATTCCATCTTAGTCAAGTGACCATGCACCGCATTGGCAGCAAACAGGTCAACAAGCGAACCGCTTTGCAGGGCGTCAAAATAAGTTCTGTTATAGGGGAGCTCCGGGTCCGAGTTACCAAACGGCAGAATGGTTTCTTCGCCGTAGAGGGCAAACACGAGATAACGCCCCGCGCCCGCCATAATCGTCCCGACCAGTATCAAAATCACATTGCTCGGCACCCGGTAGAAAAACACCAACAGCAATCCAAGTGGCGCATAGATGGTGAGGATATCGCCACGATAAAACAGAGAGTGCAGGTATCCGATCAAAAACAGAATGCATAGCCGCCAGATAAATCGACCGCGAAAATCCATATCTCGCTGCGCAGCGCGATCTATTTGCATAAAAAAGCTCAGCCCGAACAGAAAAGAAAACAACGCGAAAAATTTGCCGCTGATCAGCAACTGCGCAAGGCCGAATACAACATGATCCAACGAGCTCTGCGTAAATCCTTCAACCAGCGCGGGCGGAGGTAATGCACCCAGATAGTGCTCCACCATGTGTGAAATAAATATCCCCGCCAGGGCAAAACCGCGCAGTGCGTCAATTATATGCAAGCGGTTGTCGACGGAGGTGGGCGTTAGTTGAGTCATATCTCGATACTTTCAGCAGGCGGTCAGGCGGCAAACCATGATTTAAGGCAAAGAGTATACGTGCTTCGATTTCAATTCATACTTGCCCCTGCAATGGCTTCAAGTTAGTTTGTAAACAATCTTGATCCACGGAATACACTCATGCCCATCTCGCGTCGCAATCTTCTTAAATCATCTGCCTTGGCAGCCACTGCTTCGCTGACCGGAGTCGGCTGCTCCCCCGCCGAGCAGGCTCAGGCTCCTCAGGCGGTTGGTGTGCAAACATCCGGTGTTGATGAACTGCTTACTCAGGCCACCGACCTGATTTTAAACGCCTACCCCGAGAGCGCGTCCAGCGCCGGTATCGACAAGGGTAAGTATCTGCGCCATAAGTCCGAGCTCACTGATCGCTCAGCTGAGGGTCAGGCACAGATTAAGGCAGACGTGAATGCCATGCTGGCTCAACTTAATGCGGTGGACACTGCCACGCTGGCAGAGGATGACGCGCTCGATGTCAAAGTGGTTCGCGAAGTATTTGAAATGAGCGCCAAAGGATTTGATCTGCCCTATGGCGACATGGCATTGCTCAACTACAACTGGTCGTATCGCAACAGCCCCTATGCCGTGGCGCAGAATACCGGCGCCTTTGTCGAGATCCCAAGTTTTCTGGACGCCAGCCATAAGATCGCTAACGCTGATGACGCTGAAGCCTACCTGTTACGCATGGCCGCCTATGCTGCGCAATTGGATGGTGAAACAGAGCGAACCCGCATCGAAGGTGGTCGGGGTGTGGTACTGCCGGATTTTCTGCTACAAAAAACCTTGGGTCAATTGCGCAGCGCGCGCAGTCGCTCGCCGGAGCAATGGGGCATTGTCACCTCGCTTATCGGCCGAACCAATGCAATGCAGGGCGATTTTGCAGCGCGCGCTAAATTGCTGGCGGCCGAGACAATCGGCCCGGCCATTGATCGCCAAATTGCGGTGCTGGAATCGTTGGCCCCTAAAGCAACCAGCGACGCGGGCGTGTGGGCCAAACCGGATGGCGATGCCTATTATGATTGGGCATTGCAAGCCGGCACCACCACCACAATGTCGCCCGATGAAGTGCATCAATTGGGCTTGGACGAGTTAGCCAGCCTGCATGCACGCATGGACCCGATTCTCCGTTCGATCGGCTATACCGAGGGGCCGGTTGGTCAGCGCATGACCGCACTGGCGAAAGACCCGCGCTATCATTTTTCGCCGGGCGACAAAGGTCGCGCCGAAATCATGCAATTTATCGACGATGCCGTGGCGGAGATCCGCGCGTTAATGCCGCAGGCCTTCGCAACGTTGGTGCCAGGCTTTTTGGAAGTGACTCGCATTGCTCCGGAGGTTGAAGCAGGCGCACCGGGTGCCTACGGTGGAGCCGGTTCAATTGACGGCAAACAACCCGGGCATTTTTGGATCAACCTGCGCAGCACCGATTTGCATAATAAATTCACTCTCAAGGACCTCACCTATCACGAGGCCATTCCCGGCCACGTTTGGCAGGGTGAATATACGTTTAAACAACCCCTTATCCGCTCATTGCTGGCCTTTAACGCCTATTCCGAGGGCTGGGCTCTGTATGCCCAGCAATTGGCTGACGAACTTGGGGTTTATGATGAATCCCCCGTTGGTCGTTTAGGCTATCTGCAATCGCTGGCCTTCCGCGCCTGCCGTCTGGTGGTCGACACGGGTTTGCATGCCAAGCGCTGGACCCGTGAACAAGCCAACGTCTGGTTTGTTGAAAACAATGGCTCCAACCCCGAAGAGGTGCGCGGTGAAGTTGATCGCTATTGCGCCTGGCCGGGTCAGGCCTGCGGGTATAAGGTGGGGCACATTGCCATTAACCAGCTACGCGATAAGGCCCAGCGCGAGTTGGGGGATCAGTTCGACTTCCGCCGTTTTAATGATGCCGTTGTACTGGGTGGCGCGGTGCCAATGACGGTACTGGGGCAGGTGGTGGATGAGTACATTGCGCGGGCCAGGAATGCCTAGTTAGTGGGGGCTTCGATAATTAAGATTGCTTCACTGCGTTCGCAATGACGATGAGGTAACGAATCAGCGTCATTGGGAGCCGCAGGCGTGGCAATCTTAGCTCTCGGGCTGCAGTTATTTTCTCGTCAGTTGCAGCAACCGCCCGCCGTCTTTATCTTCTAACACCCAAAGTGAGCCATCCGGGCCTTGCTCGATCTCGCGGATGCGATTGTCGAATTTAAACCGCTCAACTTCACGGGCGCTCTCGCCATCGACTTCTACGCGGATAATTGCCCGGCTGGCAAGGCCGGCGATTAAGGCTGAACCCTTTAACTCAGGGAACATGTTGCCGGAATAAAAAATTAATTCCGCCGGCGCGATGGTCGGCGTCCAGGATACCTTGGGCGCTTCAAACTCCGGCCTCGTGTCGTGGTCAGGAATGGGTTCTCCGCTGTAATGATCGCCGTTGGAGACAATCGGGTAACCGTAATTTTTACCCGCTTTCACGAGGTTCAGCTCGTCGCCATGCAATGGCCCCATCTCGGTGTTCCAGAGGCGACCCTTGGCATCAAAGGCCAGACCCAAAGGATTGCGGTGGCCGATACTCCATATTTGCTCGGTTATATCGCCGTCTTCGGCGAATGGGTTATCGTCGGGCACAGAACCATCGTCGTGCAGGCGCACAATCTTGCCCACGGTGCCGGTCATGTGTTGCGCGGGGTCAAATTTCTGCCGGTCACCGGACGAAATAAACAGATAACCGTCTTTATCAAACGCCATGCGATGGCCGTAGTGTCCGTCGTCGGTCATCTTGGGGATTTGCCGCCAAATAACCTCGACATCGGTTAGATAAGGTCGGCCGCGATCCGGAACCTGAATTCGGCCGCGCGCCACCGCTGCGCCGCGGGTGTTGCCCATGCCGGATTCAGCGTAGCTTAAATACACCAATTGATTTTTCTCAAACTCGGGGTGCACAATCACATCGCCCAAGCCGCCCTGGCCGCGGTAATCCACATTGGGAACCTCGTCGAAATAGGGGCCTACCTCTCCATCCTGCGTCACAATGTAGAGCCGACCACGTTTTTCAGTGACCAGCATTTTCCCATCGGGCATAAAAGTCATCGCCCAGGGCTCATTAAAGGTGGCCACTGGCGTTACTTTAAAGGGTAACTCGGTGTCTTCCGCCACAGCGGCACTTGAGACCAAAATTGAGGCGGCAATAATCAAGGTTTTTAGCATGGGGAGTCTCCGAACGATTTCTTGTGTGTTGCCGTATCCTATCACGAGGGTTTAACAGTTCGCGATAAGGCTTACCGTCAGTTAATGACATAATATATGCCATATGATATTCTTGTCTGGCAGTCAGGGAATTACAGGCTCATATTTAGTAAACTACGCGCTATTACGCATCAACATCATTAATCCAAGCAGGCCGATCCGGCCCCGGAGCACAGCATGATTTCGTTCACCCTTAACGGCAAGACCGTCCAGACCGACGATTCGCCCGATACCCCTTTATTGTGGGTGGTGCGTGATACCTTCGGCCTAAAAGGCAGCAAGTTTGGTTGTGGCGCGGCGCTTTGTGGCGCCTGCACCATGCACATTGACGGCTCGGCCATGCGCACCTGCGTGATGCCGGTATCCGCAGTGGCGGGTAAAGCGATTACCACCATCGAAGGCTTGGGCACGCCTGAAAAACTGCATAAATTGCAGGCCGTCTGGGCGGAGCAGGGCGTCCCGCAATGCGGTTATTGCCAGTCCGGTCAGATCATGTCGGCCGCGGCATTACTGGGAAACAATCCGTCGCCAACCGAAGCCGATGTGGATCAGGCCATGGCGGGCAATATCTGTCGCTGTGGCTGCTACCCTCGCATTAAGAAAGCCATACTTACCGTGGCCGCGGAATCCTCAGCTCCTAGCGCGCCGGAAGAACTGGCCGCCAACAGCACTGCTAAAATTGGCGAGGTGGTCCTGTGAGTATCTCTCGACGTACGTTTCTGAAAACCGCCGGTATCGCGGGTGGTGGATTAATCATTGGGGTGGTATTAACGCGCGGCGATGGTCCGGCGTTGCCGATCAAAAAAATTAACGGCGCGCTTCAGGCTAACGCCTTTATCCAGGTGACGCCAGATAATGTCGTGCGCTTTTACTTGCCTCGCGATGAGATGGGTCAGGGCGCGATTATGGGGCTGGCTACGTTGGTGGCGGAAGAACTGGATGTGCACCCTGCGCAACTCGACATTGAGTTTGCCGGCGTGCATCCGGACTACAACAACCCCGATTTCGGGGTTCAGGGCACCGGTGGTAGCACCTCAATCAAGGCCCATTACCGGCCGCTGCGCGAGGCGGCCGCTACGGTGCGGGAAGTATTACTGAGCGCCGCCGCGCAGGATTTAGGCGTGGCACGTACTGACTTATCGATTGCTGATGGCCATGTCGTGCATAGCCGTGAGTCGTACCCCTACGGCCAGTTCACCGCGACGGCAGCAACCCTGGAACTGCCGGAAACAGTAGCCCTGAAACCTAAAGCAGAGTTCAAATATATCGGTGCGGATATTGCGCGAGTAGACGCGCTGGCAAAATCCACCGGCACCGCGGTATACGGTATCGATGTGGATCTGCCCGGTATGCATTACGCGGTGGTGCAGCGCTGCCCAGTGGCGGGCGGCACGGTCAAACGTGTTGCCACGCAAGCCGCGCTGGCCATGCCGGGTGTGACCGATGTGCTGCAAATCGAGAACGGCGTTGCGGTGGTTGCCGAGCGATATTGGCAAGCACACAGCGCGGCTAAAAAGCTTGAGGTCGAATGGCTTCTACCTGAGTTGCTGTCGGGCGTCGATACCAAGACTGTCGAGGCCGACTATCAGCAGGCGTTAATTTCAAGTAAAGCCGATGAAAGTAAGGCCGAAGGGGATCTTGATGCTGGCTTTGCCGCGGCAGTCAAAACGGTACAGTCTGAATTCTGGACGCCATATCTGGCGCACGCGCCACTGGAGCCGATGAACGCGGTGGTCAGCATTGAAGATGATCATGCCGAGGTTTGGTCCGGTACCCAGGGGCCGCAGATTACCCAGGGGCTGGTGGCCCGCTATGCGGGCGTGCCCAAAGAAAATGTGCGCGTACACGGCGTGTATCTCGGTGGTGGCTTTGGTCGCCGCGGTTATGTGAATTACGTAGCCGAGGCCACGCAGGTGGCGCGCGCAGCCAATAAACCGATCAAGTTGATCTGGAGCCGCGAAGACGACATGCGCCATGGTGTGTATCGCCCCGCGTCACTGATGCAGATCAAGGCGGGTGTCAGCGAAGATGGAAAAATCAGCGCCTGGCATGCTACCCGAGTGGGTGCCAATTTGATTGGCGGCACCATGAATATGGCGCTGCCCGGTATTCTGCCAACCGCAGTGCCCAAAGGGGTAACCAATTTTGCTGCGTCCACCGTCGACAGCATTATGGATGGCTGGGCCATTGATCATGTCAGCGTAGAGGGTTTAGAAGGCGATTACGACTTTGACAATATGCGTGTGGATCACATTACCAAAGATCACGGCGTACCGACCACCTACTGGCGGTCGGTCGGGCATTCATTCACCGCCTTCGCCAAAGAAACCATGATTGATGAGCTGGCACAGCAGGCAGGCGTCAACGAAGTGGAGTTTCGTATCAACAATACACAGCGCAGCCCACGTATTCAGAATGTGATCCGTCGCGCCGGTGCAGCGCTGGCCGCCCTCGGTGAAGTAGAAGGCCGCAGTGTTGGCTTTGCGGCCCACGGCTCCTTTAATTCATACGTGGCTCAAGCCGCCGAAGTATCGGTTAGCAATGGCCAGATCAAGGTGCACCGCGTGGTCTGCGTGGTGGACTGCGGGCAGGTAATTAATCCGGATATCGTGAAAGGCCAGATGGAGGGTGCGATTATGTTTGGCCTCACCGCAGCCCTGCATGGCAATGTGGACATCGAAAAAGGTGCCATCAAGCAAAGTAATTTTCATGACTACCCGATTTTGCGCATGGATGAAGCGCCAGTGGTGGACGTGATCATCATCGACAGCGATGAAGACCCCACTGGTGTGGGCGAGCCCGGCTTGCCGCCGATTGCGCCAGCGGTGGCGAATGCGGTGTATAAAGCAACCGGCCAGCGCCTGCGCTCCCTGCCACTGAAACTCGCCTAACACTATGCAAACCATCAGAACACCGGATGATCGCTTTGCCAATCTCGAGGATTACCCGTTCCAACCCAATTACGTAAACGTAAACGATACCGAGGGCGGCCAGCTACGCATACACTATGTGGATGAAGGCCCACGCGACGCGCCCATCGTACTTCTGATGCATGGCCAGCCAGTCTGGTCATATTTGTATCGGTTTATGATCCCGTTATTGGTCAAGGAAGGCTTCCGCGTCATTGCGCCGGACCTGGTCGGTTTTGGCCGCTCCGATAAGCCAACCGCGCGGCAGGACTACACTTACGCACGGCATGTTAGCTGGATGAGCGATTGGCTCACACAGCTCGACTTAAAAGACATCACGGTGTTCTTTCAGGACTGGGGCAGCCTGATTGGTCTGCGATTAGTGGCGGCATTTCCTGATCGTTTCAGCCATGTGGTGCTTTCTAATGGCGGCTTGCCGGCCGGCGTGATTCCGGCGCTCCCGAGTAAGTTTTTCAATTGGGTTTACCCGCGCCTGAGTGTTGTTAGGGCAGATGAATTAGGCGCGAAATTTCGCCGCAAAATAGGCATTCCAGGGTTTTTCTATTGGCGCAAATACGCCGCTGAAAGCCCGGATTTTTCAATTGGTGATGTGCTGCAGGTAACCACCAAGGCGACATTGAGCGATGCCGCAATAGCGGGCTATGAAGCTCCGTTCCCCGATCAATCCTATATGGCCGGCGCGCGACAGTTCCCGACACTGGTGCCAATAATGTTTAACGAGCCAGAAGTGCCGGAAAATAAGGCTGCCTGGCGTGAACTGCGTAAGTTTGATAAACCGTTTATGTGCGCCTTCTCAGACAATGACCCGGTTACCGCCGGCCTGGATCAACAATTCAAAGATCGAATCCCTGGCGCGCAGGGGGTTGATCATCGCACCATCACCGACGCCGGCCACTTTGTGCAACAGGACCAACCCGAGAAATGCGTACAGGCCATCCTCGACGTCCGTAAATAGGGGTCAGAGCCGAATTATTGGCCAACCCCAAGCGTATCCCGAACATGCCGGTACCTGAGGTTGCTCGACCCACAATCCTTTTAATTTATGACCGGGAGTGCCCAGCTTGTCATGCCTATTGTCAGGTAGTCCGCATTCGACATACGGTGGGTGACTTGAAAATTGTCAATGCCCGCGAAGACACTGCGGTGATGGATGAAATCACCGCGGCTGGCCTGGATATCGATCAGGGCATGGTGCTTAAGGTTGGTGATCAACTCCACTATGGGGCAGCCGCGATTCACGCACTGGCTTTGATGAGTAGCCGCTCCGGGCTGTTTAATCGATTTAACTATTGGGTGTTTCGCTCGCCTGCCGCGTCTGCCATGTTGTATCCACTGCTGCGAAGTTGCAGAAACCTGTTACTCAAATTGCTGGGTAAAAGCAAAATCAATAATCTCAATATTGCTGATAACGATAAGTTTTAGGTATTAGCGCTCAGCACCTCCTAAATTTTTGCTGCCTGCGCAAGGAATGTAAAAAACATCGCGTGAAAATGCTTGTTGTATACACGGGTGGCACTATCATCACGCGATTATTTGATACTATGCCAGCGCCCATGCTGCCGGCCAGACCGAAGGAATTAAGTTGATGACCTACAAACTTGAAATGCTTGAGCAGTTCGACGCCCCACGCTCGCTCGACGATGCATTCGATTACATTGTGGATTTCTCTCGAATCGATGAGTGGGACCACACCATTGTTAGCGCCAAAAAGGTCAGTGATGGCGCGATTGGCTTGGGAACCCGCTTTGATGTGGTGTTTTCAATGGGCCCGCGCAAGACGCCCATCGCATATGAAATAACCGAGTTTGATTACCCCAATCGAGCAGTGCTGACCGGCACCAGCGATAATTTTACCGCCGTGGATACTGTCACCCTCAGCAAAACTGCTCAAGGTTGCCATGTTAACTGGCATGCCGAACTGGAATTCAAAGGCACGGCTGCCAAGCTGGTACCGCTGCTGGAGAAAAAAATTAAAGCGGGCGGTGCCAAAACCATTCGCGATTTAGCCGTGGCGCTACGAGATGATTTTGAAGTGCCGAAGTTGGCGCCGTTGAGGTCATTGGCCGACAAACTGGTGTTGCCCGGTGTTTTAACCTTCACCAAATATGGTTATAGCAGTGCTCAGAAAGATTGGCGGCCGGTCTCCGCGAGCATCAAAAATAAGCATGTCGTCATCACCGGGGCAACCTCCGGGCTTGGCTTGAGTGCCGCGCAGCAATTGGCGCATCTGGGTGCTCGCTTGACGCTGGTGGCGCGCGATCGGCAAAAAGCCAAAGACGTTGTCGCCGACATCAAAAGGCAAACTGGCAACACCAACATTAAAGTCGAAATCGCCGAGCTAAGCTCAATGGCGCAGGTGTCTGCTCTGGCCGAGAGATTGTTGAAACGTGGCCAGGCCATTGATGTATTAGTGAATAACGCGGGCGCCTTACTTAACCCGCGCGAGGAAACCGATGAGGGCATTGAGAAGAGCTTTGCCCTGTTACTCCTGGGGCCCTATGTTCTTACCGAGAAGCTTCAGCCCTTGCTGGCGAAAGCCGGCGCAGCCAGAGTGATTAATGTGTCCTCCGGCGGTATGTACGCCAAGCGGCTTTCTATCAGCAATATTGAAAGCGACAAAGGCGAGTATTCTGGCAGCGATGCCTATGCCCGGGCTAAACGAGGCCTGGTAATTACCGGTGAGCAATGGGCTGAAGAGTGGGCAGGCGATGGCATCACGGTACATAACATGCACCCCGGTTGGGCCTATACACCGGGCGTGGTAACCGGCCTGCCGGAGTTCACCAAGGCAACCAGAAAAGTATTGCGAACGCCCGAGCAGGGCGCCGACACAATTGTGTGGTTGGCGCGCGCCACAGAGGTTGGCAAAACCAGCGGCCTTTTTTGGCTCGACCGCCACCCGCATACCACGCACCTGACCAGCAGCACTCGTGAGACTGCTCAACAACGTGATCAACTGAGGGCAACGCTGCAGTCGTATCGACAACGATTAGGGGTATAAGCCGCGCCGGGAATAGTGGCAATTTAAATCACCTGTACTAATAGTCTTATATGCTCGTCATAAAAGAGCGCACCGATGGAGTTGCGATACGCTCTGATGAGAATTTGGTTTCACGGGTTGTAGCCGGGAATTAACGGGCACAGGAGGCCGGGGTCAGTAAGACCCGCGTCATGAGGAAGTGAACGCGTGAGGTCGGCGCAAGGCGCGTGCGGCCGGGAGTTGGAAATGGACGTGGTAACGGATGTACGTGATGATCATCACCTGATTAATGTCGTGCGAAAGCTTCCTTATCGCACCTTAAGATTTGCGAGGCGAATGGTCGCAGTCTTCTCCCTGATAGCGGGCTTGCTATGTCACCCTGTGCTGGCCATAGACGACAATGAACCGGGGATGCGCGAATTACTGCGCAGCGACAATGCTGAGTACAGCCTTACCTTCGAAAACGACCTGTGGTTCGGGACTGACCGGGATTACACCAATGCACTGCGTATGCAGAAGACCGCAAATTGGGACTCACGCGATGGTGACTCATACTTCACCGAGCAAAGCAGTGACGGCCCGGTGAATTACAAGTTAATCGGTGGCGCGCATATCGCTAACAATATCTACACCGGCGGCAACATCAAATTGCCACTCGCTGAAATCCCGGAAGATGATCGGCCCTACGCCGGTTGGACCTATGTTGGCCTGTCCAAACAGCGCGTTTTTGAAGATGACTCGATCCGTAAATGGGAGCTTGATATTGGCTGCCTCGGCCCCTGTGCTGGTTCGCGGCAAATTCAAACTAAAATTCATGATGCGGGGGACTCGGCCGCACCTCAGGGCTGGGATAATCAAATTGCCGACACAATTGCCTTACAGTATTTCTATGATATGCAATTCCCAATCCCTGAGAATCATATTCGCAGGCGCTCTAATAACCCGGCCGTTCGCAAAATTGATTTTGCTCGCTCACTACATGTTGCGGCCGGGACCGTATTCAATACCTTGGGTGTGGGTGCTGCGGTCCGAATTGGCAAGCTGAGGGGCTACTATGACGGTATCGGTTTGCCGGGGCCAATTCCCAGTGTCAAGCGGCACGCCTTCGTGACACCAAGGGCGCGGGAGCGCTTTGCATACGCGCGGGCCAAGGTGCGCTATGTTGCGCACAACGCCACGATCGAAGGCGCGCTTATCAACGACCAAAGCCCGTTTACCCAGGATGCCCGTGAGGTAGTGCTGGATTTAGAGTTGGGTTTTTCATGGCAAAGAAAACACTGCACCTTTAATGTTTACGCTGCGACCCGCAGTACAGAAATCGAAGCGCAGGCCTTTCGATCGCGTAATCATGCATGGGGAGGTATTCAGATCCATGGATTTCGTTGTGCAGCGAGCCTGTTTGCCCTTGGCCTGGCTCTGTCACTTTAAAACCCACTAAATGGCATAACAGCTGAATAAATTGAGCGACCGCTCATGCACTGTTTGGCGCGCTACTGCGTCCATGCAATACTTAAACCTGATTACATTTAAATTCGTCAGGAGTGTTTATTGTGAGATTTGCTAGTTTTTTGGTGGTTTGGTTAGGGCTGGCGGGTTCGGTGCTGGCCGAGCAACGCTTCGAATTCGGAGCTTATGCAATCCCGGCCGATGGGCGGTTGGTGGTGCCAGTCGCCGAAGGCGATGCGTTGAGTGGTGTTGCAGCCACCATCGATGAACGCACCAACGGCGCACTGACGCTGGCCGCCGCTGACGCGGAATTCACCGGCAAAAGTGATTCGACCCTGACCCTACGCGGCGTTGGGGGCTACTCACGAATCGATCTGATTGGTGTGGGTGCTGAGCCCGTTGATCGTGTAGCGGCTGAGAATTTTGGTGGGCATGCAGCGGCCTTACTGGGCGACACCAAGGGTGGCATGGTCAATATTCTCTGGCCTGCCGACAACCTCAGTGCAGATGCGACCGCCGCTCGGGTTGCCCTCGGTTATCGGCTGCGCAGTTATCGATTTGATCACCATAAGGAAGAGCCGCTCGATACAGAGACTCTGCCAGTCATAAAGCTGCTGTCGGATGATGGCTCGGCGGACGCGTTCAATAACGACCTTCGCTATGTCGCAGATGGTGTGTATTTCGCGCGCAATATGAGCTCTGAACCGGCCAATGTTATTTACCCGCAATCCTTTGTTGAGCGTGCCAAGGCCCTATTCAATGGGCTGAAAAATGTTTCCATCAAGGTCCTGGATGAAAAGGATATGCAGCGCCTCAACATGGGCGCCCTGTGGGGTGTGGGGAAAGGCTCCGCCCGGCCACCACGCCTGTTGATAATTGAGTATATGGCTGGCGGAGATGAAGCGCCGGTGGTGCTGGCTGGCAAGGGCATTACGTTCGATACCGGCGGCATCTCCATTAAGCCCAACAAAAACATGTGGAAGATGAAGGGCGACCTCGGTGGTGCTGCCGTGGTCACCGGCACGGTATTGGCGGCCGCTCGCCGCGGAGCGCCTATTAATGTGGTGGCGCTGGCGGCCTTGGCTGAGAACATGCCGTCGGGCACCGCGACTCGCCCCGGCGATCTATTGAAGTCGATGTCTGGTCTCACCATCGAAATTTCCTCCACCGATGCTGAAGGGCGATTGGTGCTCTCCGACGCCGTCCACTATGGTCAAGTCACCTACAAACCCAGCGTGCTGATCGATGTCGCCACGCTGACCGGCTCGGTTGGTCGCGCACTAGGCCCGCATTACGCGGGTGTGTTTGGACGCCATGAACCGATTATTGAACAGCTCATTTCAGCCTCTAAAACGGCGGGTGAAGGCCTATGGCGCTTGCCGTTAGACGACGCGCACTTCAAACAGATTGAAGCCACTTATGGCGACGTCGTAAATGGCGGCGTTGGCAGCCCCGGTGCCAGCGTAGGTGCCGCATTTATCGGCTCTTTCGTAGAGGAAGACCAGGTCTGGGCGCACCTGGATATCGCCAGCGTGGACTTGCTGGAAAAAGACAGGCCCACCATTCCCAAAGGCTACTCAGGTTGGGGCGTACGCACGCTGGATGAATATTTACGCCAACATCATCAATCGCCGAAAGAGTGATTTACCCTGAGTTGGCAATCGTGCGAGGCTAAACCCGTCATGAAAACATTTCTACGTGAAAACCCCACCCTGGCTTTTGGCCTTGGTTTGCCGGTGTTGCTGGTGGTTTTATTTTTGCTGGTATCAGGCATCCCCAGTTTGTTTGTCGGGCCGCCCCAATACGATGTGTTGTATGCAACGGGGTACAACAATTACCAGAACCCACTGCATATTTCGGTTGTTGATGAAGAGGTGCAGGTGATTTACCGCCCCATCGAAAGCTATGGCCAGGTACCGCGAGTATGGCGCTATGCGGCCGAGACTGGCGGGGTCAAGGAGGTGCCGATAATTTTACCGGCGGACGCCAAGCGGGTGAAACCTAATTCGATAGAGGGTGATGACTACATACCCATTACGGTTCTGCCAGTACAAGAGCTTGCCGGGCTGCGAGTGGATTCTTCCAGCATTGCCCCGGATGGTTATGAATTTCGGGGTGGTCAGCTTAGCTCACGCAACGCCTTCACTGGCTGGTTTAGGGCGTCGCGCCGCCATCAGCGGGCCGCGCTGGTAAAGAGCGGGCGCAGTATTCGTTTGCCGTCAGCGCCGAACCCCTATTATGGGCATGGCATTCACTTTATCGGCTGGGTGGTGCCTGAATCATGAGTATTTTTCTGCTGGTTCTTATCCTGTTGCTAATCGGTGGGGGCATCTGGGGTTGGCCCATATTAGCGGGCTTTCTTGGTTTATCCACCGTGCACGACAAGCCGGGTGCGCTGCAACATATTCGCCAGCTCATGACTACTTACGACATTAGCCCGGGCGAAGTGGATGCGGTGTTTAATGCGCCGCCATTAAGCAAGACAAGCGAAAGCAAACGCAGCAAGAGTGAGGTGGCAACCACCTTATTCAGTTACCTGGGTGCGATCTTCATACTCGCCGGGATTGGCACCTACATCAGCACCTTCTGGGACAGTATGGGCAGTGTCATGCGCGTGGTGGTTACCTTGGGCGTCGGCTACATCATGCTGATCGTGATGGTCTCGGCCGCGCATGAGAATAAACATCCGCGCCTTGTATTACCGCTGGCTCTGTTCAGCACCTTCTTTATGGTCGGCGGCTGGTTTGTGTTCATGGACGAAGTATTCCCGGATACCGACAACTGGCGCCTCGCGGCCTTGTTCGTGTTTGGCGTTATGGCCATACAATGGGGGCTGTTGTTCAGCAAATACCGGCGCACGCTGTTCGCCTTTCTGGCGCTGGTTTTTGTGTACGGGTTTTTACAGGTGGGCCTCGACCTGCTGGATGTGTCGCCGCGTTCGGCCGCGGTTATTCTTGGTGCATCCTTGATTATGGTGGCAACGGCACTGGAAAAAACGCCGCAACGGATGCTTTGTGAGCCGGCGCTGCTGATTGGCGTTATCTGGCTTAACGCTGGGTTGTTTGATCTGGTCGCGGATATCGCGGCCGCCAATTGGGCCAGTTGCATTATTGGCCTGAGCCTACTCTGCACCGCTTATGGCCTGCACCGGGCCGACCGCTATGCCCGCCTGGCGGGCCTGGGTTACTTGTTTGGCTCAGCCATGTTTTACACGGGCCTATTCGATTTGTTGCAGGACACATCTGTCGAGATCCTATTCCTGGCCATTACGGCTGGTGTGCTGTACGCCTGCGTCGTGTTGCAAAGCCGCGCCTTACTTGCCACCACGGTGATCGCGATGCTGTCGTACATTGGTTATTTCTCGGCCGAAAACTTTGCCGATTCGCTAGGCTGGCCAATTACGCTGGTTCTGATGGGCGTAGCGTTTCTGGGGGTTGGAACTCTGGCACTCAGGGTGCGACGAAAGTTATAAAACGGCGCAGCCGGTATAGATTCGGCTGGCGGACCTCGATCTGTTCTATTGCGACTGTAGTATCCATTGGCCGAGAATGATCAACGCCAAGACCAGGCTAAGCGCTTGCCAGAAGCGCAGCGGATGCCTTTCTATCAAAGGGGCGAGGTTAACTGAGCGAAGCATTTCCGGGCTAGGGTTGGTGAACTCCTCGCGGAATTCAGACAGCGCCTGAAATCGATACTCAACCTTTGGTGCCAGCGCTTTCTTTAATACGCTGTCGATCCACAGCGGGGTAGTGGCGGAAGGGATTGCCCGCTTGCTCAAGGGTTGATACTGCCAACGCTCTATTTGCTTTGGTGTGTCACTATTTGAGGTCGGTAGTTTAAATGGCAACTGCCCGCTCAGCATTTCATAGACAATGACTGCCAATGAAAATAAATCTGATTGCTGGTTCGCCGAGCCATGCAGCATATATTCCGGAGCCATATAGGAGATATCCCCGAGCGCGGGCTGGGCAACATGGGCTTCGCTGATTTCATCGATGCCAGCGATCTGCATGGTGCCAAAATCAATAAGCGTAATTACGCCGTCGCGATTGATAATAAAGTTTTCCGGCTTTATGTCGCGGTGCACCATTTTCGCGCGATGCAGTGCTCTTAGTGGAACGATCATCGCATCCAGCAACAGACGAACCTGGTCAAGATCTGGAGCTGGATTGTCGGTCATCCATTGGCGGAGGGTTTTACCCTGTACAAACTCACACACGTGGTACAAAAACTGGCTGCCCTCGGGTGGCGAAAAGATTTTCATGAGTTGTGGATGTTGCAGTTTTCTGCCAATCCACTGTTCCCGAGCAAAAGATTCCAAATACTCAGGGTCGTCATTACAGTTAATCGAAGGTACTTTAATGACGCGCAATATGTCAGACCTCGTGTCCCGCGCCCGATAGACATGACTGCGGGTGCCGCTGTGCAGAACATGGGTGATTTCAAAATGATCGAGAGTATTGCCGGGATTTAAAATTGGCGGAATGGCCAACAACGATGCTTGCTGAAAAGCTTCGTCAATGCGTTCAATGGGTAATTCCGCAACGTCGACTAATAAGCAACTGACATTGTCCTCGCTGCCATTGTGCAAAGCCACGTCCGTTATTAGCTTTGCAATTTCTTCCAGATCGTTAGTTTTTCCGCAGGCCAGTTCGATCAGTTCGCTCGGGGGAATATTGTCGTGCACACCGTCCGAGGTGAGCATAAACCGATCCCCGGTTTGCACACGCAGTGATTTGTAATCAAGCTCGAGGTTCTGCTCGAACCCAAGTGCCCGGGTCAGAAAATTCTTGTCGCCGCGACGATAATTATGGTCTTGCGTTAAGTGTTCCAACTCGCCGTCACGGAGTAAATAAACACGGCTATCACCAGTATGAAAAACATGCGCCGTATGCGACTTGATTATCACTGCACTGAAGGTCGTGACATAGCCATCAGAGCGAACCAGATCTTGCCGCCGCTGCTGATATAACCAGGAATTAATGGCGCCGATCACCTTCACCGCAGATTGCTTAACCGACCAGTAATCCGGAGTACTGAAATAGTCACTGATAAAATTAGTGACGGCAGTTTGGCTGGCGAGTTGCGCATTGGAGCTGCAACTTGCGCCATCGGCAATGCAGGCAGCCGCGCCTTTATATTTGCGGGTTGATTTTTCCGTTGGCAACAATGCTGTAAAGGCGTCCTCATTGGACGCCTTTACTCCCCGATCAGAGTTTCCCCCAAATTGCAGAATTAAGCGGGGCGCATTTTCAGGTGACATTGATCAATTGTACATTGCCGTGCGCATCGACTTCCGCTATTTGCCCTTCGGGTTCTTCGAGAAACAGTACCGCAACAAACCCAACCACCGCGGTCACGGCGATTACGAAGAAGAAGGTGGCGGGCTCAACCAAAGTGAAAATGGTCAAATACACCACGGCACCAACATTGCCGTAGGCGCCAGTCATGCCGGCGATTTGCCCGGTTAAGCGACGTTTAATAAGCGGCACTACGGCAAACACAGCGCCTTCGCCCGCCTGCACGAAAAATGAACAGAACATCACAGCGATCACCGCCAGTAACAGTGGCCAACTGCTGTCCACCTGCGACATGACCATGTAGCCGATGGCCAGGCCCGCGGTTAGAAATAGCAGCGTTGACCGTCGCCCGAAACGATCAGAAATCCAACCTCCGCCCGGCCTCGACATAATGTTCATGAAGGCATACAACGACGCCAACATACCCGCTTTGACCGGGTCCAGTGTAAACGTGTCTGCGAAGAATAGGGGCAGCATTGAAACCACGGCCAACTCTGAGCCGAAGGTGGCGAAGTAGAGGATGTTGAGTATCGCTACCTGTTTGAATTTGTAGCGATGTATCGCGGCAACTGGTTCGATCAAGACCGATTTATTGGCTTGCACCGCAGTGCGACTGTGGTACAAAAACAGCACTAAAAGAAACGCATAGATGGCGGTTGCTGTGGACTGGCTCAGCAGCCCAATTGCAGACCCAGACAATTTCCAGGTCAGCAAACACAGGGCGCCGTATAAGGGCACCTTCATGATGATCAGCAGGATCAGGTCGCCTTTGCTGGTCACCTCCATCGCGCCTACATGCTTGGATTTGAAGTAAGTGGAGCCCTTCGGCGTATCGGTTACATTGAAAAAATAAACAAAACTGAATGCAAAGCAGAGTACGCCAGTCAGGGCAATCGCATAGCGCCAGCCGTCTTCGCCGCCAAACCAGAGCGCGAGAGTGGGCAGCGTGAAGGCGGCGGCGGCCGAGCCGAAATTCCCCCAGCCACCATAAATTCCTTCGGCCGTACCCAACTCGTTGGCGGGGAACCATTCGCTAATCATTCGAATACCGACCACAAAGCCGGCGCCCACAAAGCCCAATAGAAAGCGCGCAATGGCAGCCTGCTCAAACGTGTCCGCAAAGGCGAACATCAAACAGGGTCCCGAGCTAATCAGCAACAGGCCGGAGTACACCTTTCTCGGGCCATAGAGATCGGTCAACATCCCAACTACGATACGAGCGGGTATCGCCAGAGATACGTTAAGCAATAACAGGGTTTTAATTTCGGCTTTGCTTAAGCCCAGGGAGTGGGCGATGGCTTGCAACATGGGTGCCAGGTTGAACCACACGACAAAGGTTATGAAAAATGCAATCCAGCTAAGGTGCAAGACTTTCATTTTTCCCGAGAATGAAAATAAATTGAATTTACTGTTGGTCATGAATACTCCGTTTGACACGCTCACTCGCGAAACCATTGTTCCGCGACATAGTGGTTTGTAGTGAATCAGTGGCGCGCATCCTAACTGAGTTTCAAGTCAATTTATCAGGCGTATTACGCGATTTGGGTGCTTTGCGCCAGACTGGTGCGCGACCACCGTGCTTGCCACCAAATTGTGCATAACGCGATCTGCACCGTGGTATTGGCACATGCGGCAACGTCGATGTGCTTAAATCCGCTTCCAGTTGAATCTGCTTCACAACACCCATTGGGCGTCGCGCAATTAAGTGACCGAATGCGGATGCGACACCAGTAACGAAATTTAAGAGAGACAGTCATGCATCAACTTGCTGGAATAATTTGTTCATGGATTAGCGCCTGCCGCGCATCGCCAACTCAGGCATGCATTCACACAATGCTGGTGACATTATCGAGTGCGCTTTTAATGAGCTTGCCCGCAGCCAAATCACATGCAAGCGATCTGGGCTCGCTGAGCGGTGATTTTCGATTGAGATACGAGAATGTTCGCCAGGACAATGCACTCAAAGATGCGACGGCAATTACATTGCGCTCCCGCCTCACCTTTGTATCCGATGACTATAAAGGGTTTTCCGCTTTACTCGAGGTAGAAGATGTTCGGGAGCTGAAGGACGATTTCAGCGTGCCTCCGGCTGGCATTCGCGCCGGTCAATATTCCGTTATCGCTGATCCGCAAGGCACTGAACTCGATCAAGCTTTGCTGCAATACGCCAATGAGAAGCTGACCGTAAAATTAGGGCGACAAGTGCTGACGCTTGATGGCCATCGCTTTGTTGGCCATGTTGGCTGGCGTCAGGATCGCCAAACTTTTGATGGCGTTGTAGCGCAGTATAAGCCCATCGAAAATTTTGTCATCAACGCCACCTATATCGATAAACGCAACCGAATATTTGCGGAGCAAGCGGATGTCGACAGTCGCGATACATTGCTTAATACCGCCTATAACACCGCATTTGGGAAGTTCGTTGCTTACGCCTATCTGCTTGAAACTGATAACGCGCGCAACAATTCGCTTGACACCTTTGGTGTTAGATTTGCAGGCGCAAAGACGGTCGCGGATTACCACTGGCGGTACGCCGCTGAATTCGCAACACAACAGGCTAACAATATTTTTGATACGGACTATCTGCAAATTGAGGCGGCGCTGGCTGTGCGCGGCGTCAGTGCAAAGATTGCCTTTGAACAGTTAGGTAG
>JABDKW010000041.1 GCA_013002025.1 Gammaproteobacteria bacterium
CGGCGGCACATAGTCTGCACCGGAAGCCATTATCTTAAGCAATTTGCCCGCCACGCCCTGTGGGTTGAATGTCTCGTTGGTAACCACATATATCTCGTTGTCTACATCCTCGCCAAAGCCGGTCACGAAATCACCGGTCCCGCTACCTAAAAATTCCAATATTTCGGCCGCCTCATCTAGGTAAAACAGTCGTTTATTAAACTCCGCGAACACATATCGGCCCTGCAAAACGGGCACCTGTGAACCACGGTAAACATAGCCACCAATCACAGAGATTCCATCGCCGTGATCATACTCGGCTAATGGTGCTTGCAAACCGGCCTCCAAATCCAGATGTGGTGTTTCAGAGATGTACGCGCCAGAAGAACTGCCCGGATTATAAAAATAGTAATTTCCCTCCTGCCAGTTCCAACCGTAATTGGCGCCACTGACGACCTGGTCGATTTCTTCTATTTCGTTCTGGCCCACATCACCGACGTACAAATCACCGGCGGTGGCGTCAAAAGACATTCGAAACGGATTACGAAACCCGTAGGCAAATATCTCATCAACACCACCGGTTCCAACAAAGGGGTTGTCCGCTGGCACGCCATAGTTCATGTTCGCCGCATTGTTGCCATCCACATCAATTCGCAGAATCGCCCCCAGAGGGTTACTGTTCTCACGGGCGGTTCCCTTAGCGCCATGACCAGTGCCTTCATCATTTTTATATCCGCCATCACCAAGTGCGATGTACAGAAAGCCATCCGGTCCAAACACCAGGTCACCACCATTATGATTGAATTGTGGCTGATCGATGATCATCAGGGTGTTGCGCTTAGTGATAAATGAATTGCAGCTGCTGTCCGACGCCTGATATTCGACAACCATGGAACGGTGGTCTGGGGACACCCCCAGCGGCATTGTAGAGAAATCGACATCATCGTCCTGTTCTGGCCGAGTCGGTTCAGATTGATAGGTGTAAAACAATCCGTTGCTCTGAAATTGTGGATGGAATGCCAACCCCAATAGGCCCCGTTCATCATAGTCCGGGCTTATCGCTACCAGATCCGCTTGTGTATCGTGGAAGAGCGTTTTTTCTCCCGTGCTCAGATCCACGCGAAATATCTTGCCGGTTTGCTCCACCACGAACAGGCTGCCATCGATGCCCGGCGCTTGCACCGCGCGTAAGGGCGCATTAAAACCGCCCGCCACTTCATGCAAATCAATGGTGATCGCGCCGGTTGCAATATCAGGTATCGGCGCGCTTATTTGGGTGGGAAAATCAAGCGCGGTGGTGGTCTCAGAAAAAGACGGCGGGGGCTGATTAGTTTGTGTGGTGCCGCTCTTAAAATACAATGTATTTACCGCACCCTCTGTCCAGCCCGGCTGAAAATGGTTGGCGATTTCGGTACTCGAGGTGGCGGACTTTGGGTCGCTATCATGATCAATATCTGCAGCCAGATTAATCGCCTCATCAATATCGCCGTTATTGGCCAACCACACTTCGCGTATTGCCCAACCATAGGCATTCCAAGGTTCATTGCCGGTGTCCGCCTGATGACATAATTGGCAGCCGGTGCCGTTTATATCGTCCGCATTTGAGTCTGGATATATTGCCTGCCAGTTGCCAAGATACGGCAGTCGGGCATCTGCAGAAGAAACCCAAATGACTGAGCAACATAACAGTAGGAGTCGGAACTTCCGCACGATTTAAATAGAAAGAGTTTCGATCTGGTCTATTAAATCATCAAATTATCGAACATACCGGGTATTTCGATAATGGGCGGGTCGTCAGTGTAGCTCGGTGAGGTTCGAGGAAACACCGAGGTGCCGGAGCCGGGTGCCACCCAGTCGCTGACCTTGGCGAAGATATGGTCGATTTCGGTTTTGGGGTCGATGTCCGGCGTCTGGTTAACCGGCAGGTCGTATTTGGGGATTTCATCCTGCTGGAACATCTCACCGTAGACACCACCCTGGCAACTCTCGCTGATCACAAACATCAGGTTGCCCTTGCCGTGGTCGGTACCGGCATCGCCGTTATCGCGAATCTGGCGGCCAAATTCGCCGGCGATGGTGAACACCATCTTGCTGCGATCTGCAGCGGTGAGGCTGGCCCATAGCGCGGACAAACCACCATGCCAGGCATTCGGGTTGACCGGACTGGCGCCGTATTGACCTTCGAAAATATCTCGCAGGCCCGATTCAATGCCCCGGTAGGAGAAGGGGTTGGTTGGGTCAGAGGCCAGTATCGCCGGCACTGGCCGTTGCCCGCTGTGGGTGTCCCAACCGCCGTAATTAAATGACATCACCGACGGGTTGAGTAAATCGTTGGTCACAATCACATCATAGAGATTGCGCATGTAAACACCCAGCGACGTTCTAAAAAGCACGCGACGCCCGGTGCTGTTTACATTGTTCGGGTCCGGGTTAATACCGTCGACCGTTGAGTACAGCGCCTGAATCAAGGTCGGCACGGGAATGTCCTGTAAGCGCGCCTGAATCAGGTCACCAAATTCACGCACCTTTTGTTCATGATCCAGCGCTTTGAGATAAGCTTGATGAATATTTTCCTGTCGCAACGCGGCATAGTAACTCTTGGCGGCCCGCGCCATTTTGTCATCTTGGTTGGTGATCTGATTGGACTCCGGGTTGAAGTCAAACAGGCCCATTTCTCGCGCATTTTCGACACTGATTAAATCCGAATTGTCGATTTTGTCCGGATCATAGTTTGGCGCGTCGCCCAACGGGCCAAAATTAAAGGAGCTGGGCGAGTTGGTCAGGGAAATTGAGGTGCCGCCCGCCGAACGCGCCAGCCTGCCACCCCAACCGGATCGATCCTGATTGTTGAGAGTCGAGAGCAGGTTGCCCTGATTGAGCATTAAGCTGGATAAATCATGCGCTCGATTAGTGCCGCCCACCGCGTTAAACACCAAGGCCACATGGCCGGCTTTAAACATATCGATCAGCCAGCCGGCCTCGCGCCAGATACCAAAGGTAATGCCACTGTTTAAACCGCTCTGATCCACCAGGCCACCAGTCCAGTTGGTGCCACCCACGGTGATGGGATAGTAGTCTTCGTTCCAACGCTGCTCTGGGGTCTGGCCGCTGTCCGCCAGATTGTGAGAGCGGGTACGATTACTCCAGTAAGCGTCACCGAAACTACCGGGCAAGGAACTGAATTCCGGCACCACCAGATGCCGCAAATCGGGCCCACCATTCATAAATAGATTGGCCAGCACCCGGTTTTGCAGCGGTGCAGGTTGCGCGCCTACGTTGCGTATGATGCCGGGCAAGGCGCCGCTGCCATACAGGAGGCCGGAGTAAAATGCGGATTGCAGAAACTGGCGACGACTTAGATTGAGCTTACTCATTTTAACGACCCTCCGCGAAAACAAACGGCGTGGTGTATATAAAGCCCAACGCAGAACTTACTCGTTCGCGCGCGTGTTTGCGCATATTGGCGCCGCCATCTGGCACGTTGCCGCTGCCGAGCCCTTCCGTTGCTTCTAGCGGCAAGGTCACGCTGCCGAGCTGCGTTAAAATGGATTGTATTTCAGGGTCGTTGGCAATATCTTCGCCGGTTAACACGGCATTCAGCGCGTCCAACTCGTGCGGGAGGAAACTGCCACCATCATCGGTTCTGCGGCAATAGTCGTTCCAGGTGCCGCCGGTGAGGATGTCAATAATCGGGGCATCGGTGGCGTTCTCCGTGAATTGGTAATCCGCGATAATGCACATCACATAGTTCAGGTCATGCGCGAAGTCGGCATTATTGTCGTCGGCCGGATCAATTCGCGCGGCGCCCAGCAAGGCATATAAATGGGCCCGTTCGAGCTCGGTGTAATTATCCATATTGCCAACCACGTGCCGCCACAGCCAGGGGGCCACGTCTTCGACGTAATATTCACCATCGGCGCGCTGCGGTAACACATCCGGCCATTTTTTCTCCCACGGTTGGCCGCTGTCGCAGTCTGCGCAGACTACAGAATTGCGCAGATGGTGCTCGTCATCGGTCAACCTGTTGAAGTTTTTCTCAAACACCCCGGACGAATCCGACGCCTCGAGCGATGTCTGCCCGCCGAACACATTATGCAGCGGCTTAAAGAAATCACCGGCAAAATCTTCGGTAATGATGCTACCCACAGTTCGGCCAGCACGATTGCCGTTGCCGGTGCCTGCGCCGCCGTAAAATGCTTCCAGATTATCGAGATTATTCTTGTTGGCCAGATACAACGCCCGCTCATGGGTGGTGAAATATTTAACATGATTGGGGCCATGCAACAAATCTGATATTGCATAGCTTTGAATAAAATGCAGAAAGTCCTTGTTCTGGCCCAGGTCTGCCCAAGCGGCTCTGATTTGTTGTTTGCGCGCTTCATTCAGGTTGTCATCGGCCAGCACGGAAATAATCATCACCGGCAGATTCTGCAATGATTCCGGGTGGTGCATAGACAGCGGCATCAGCGCGTCTATTTTCTCGGAGGCATCAGCGCCCGCCACGGGTTGCCCGAAAATAGTGACTGGCGCTGTGTGATGATCGTCGGTTTGAAAATCCACCACCACGTCAAAACCAAATCCGGAAATAAAATGCACCGGCATATCGGTTAACAATTTTGCCGTTTCCGGGATCGTAACGTCTTCGTGATCAGGGTCTCCTTCTCCAAAGATTCCATAGAACAGTTGATGAATTTCACGCGCAAAATCGTCATTGCAATTACATTCGCCAGTTGCCTCATTCCAGCGATTATTGCGGTGCCCGTACTGCATGGCCACTGCCGCTGATTTGGCGGCCACGCCAAGCACATGCTGATAGGAGACCAGATCATTCTGGTCGGCCGCGGCAATCTCATGGGCACTCATAATGAAGTCATAATAGGCCGCCATCTGTACACGACTCACGGACGCATCCAGGTTGGTCGCCAAATGGTAATTGGTCTCCCAGAACCCGATTCGTTGTCGGAAAGGATTTAGCCCGCGGACTGTGATCATGCGGTTATAGCCATCATCAAAATTTCCGCCACCCAGACCTAAAGACTCTCGATTGCCCGCCGCGATCGGCAGGTTTGAAGCCTCATCGGAAATGTAGTTTGCCCAGTCGTAGAGGGTGCCGATTGGGTTCTGTGGGTCAGCGTGATCAATATAGGTTTCGCCCTCGGCCAGCGGAGACAGTTTCAGGTTCTGTTCTCCAAAGTGCAGCATCTCCAGGATCGCATCCTGCGGATACATATCAGCCCAGTCCTGAATTTGCTGGTCGCGCGCATGACCGCCAAAGGCGAATATTTTCAGCACTTTGCGCACCGCAGCATTGTCCCATTCGCCACGCGTTAAACGGCCAAGTGTTAATTGGGTTTGTTCGGTGGAGGCCAGTTCAATACGGTCGAGGGTAAGTGTTACGGCCGGATTGATGACTTGCAAGGTGATGTAATTTATCTCGCGCTGATCAGGCTCGGAGATCTGATAGCAATTATCTTTGCCCTCAACCGCCAGTGCGGCCACACCGTTAACCTCAACAACAATATCGCCTTCCGCCAACGCCTGGTTGGCAACAATATCGAGACAGAATTCCATGCCTTCACTCTGCAAATCAAAAGCTGCGAACCAGGCCTGGCTTTGATCAACGGCGTAACTTTGTGCTAACACCCCATCCTCGGGTGCAATATTTACTTTCTCACCCTCGGGCTCAGGAATGGGGGCTAACCGTGAGTCGAGCAGATACATGTTGATGATGCTCATCACGGCCGCCATTTGCTGCGGCGTTAGATTGTTATTTTGCGCCTGGGCGGGCACCACAAAGCCGCCAGTAAATATACTGACAGCAATGATCGTTTTGCTAAGACCGGGCAGGAAGGCCCGAAAGAACTCTTTCAATTGAAGCTCCCAATCAGTGTTAAGTGACCTGATGACAAGCCTATACAGGCTTGTCTCGGAACCCCTACCGGATCAAGCGCCCAAACTCGAAACCCCCGGAAAGTCAGAAATTTAGTCTAGAACAAGCGAAAATTAATTGCGAATTAAATTGAAAACGCGCAAATTGTCACTGTCTGAATAGTCAGACAGGTCGGGCTGACAATCTAGGCCAAGGCCTTTGATACAATTTCTTTAATGTCTTTACTGAGCGCTGCTGCGTCGTTGATACGCTGCAGTTGTTGTTTCATCAATGACGAATTTGGCTCGGCGTGATCGCGCCAACTATTAAATGCCCCAGCTAAACGCGCTGCGATTTGTGGGTTAATTGCGTTTAACTCAATGATTTTGTCAGCCAGGAACGCGTAACCCGATCCATCTACGTTGTGAAAACTCGGCATGTTTGCGGTGTAGGCGCCAATCAGTGAGCGAACTTTATTCGGATTGTTGATGGAAAATGCCGCGTGTTTCAGTAAAGCCTGAACGTTTTGCAGGGTGGCCTCATCCGGTACCGTGGCCTGCAGCGCAAACCATTTATCCAGCACCAGCGCCTGGTTCTGGTAGCGCGCATAAAATCTGTCTACCAGCTCGGCTTTGGCGGGATAATCGGAATGCATCAATGCCGCAAACGCAGCGAGGCGGTCCGTCATATTGGTCGCTTGCTCATATTGAGTCTCTGCTAATTGGTACCCGGCATCGGTTTCGCGCGCGACTAAATAACTTAGCGCACGGTTTTTCAACGCGCGCTGGGCCATGGCTTCACTGCTGAGGGAAAAAGCTGCGGCACCCTGATTGGCATCAAATAATTGCTGCATTTCACCTTGCAGGTCCTGCGCCATTCTAGCCTGTAGTTGTCGCCGAACCTGATAAGCCGCGCGCGCCTTAATTGGTCGACCTTGATCAGCGATATAGCTGGCCGAAGGCAGGGTTAACATTTCGGCGAGGATTGCCCGGTCGGGCGGAGCGCTGGCGATCAAGCCACGTAAAGCGGTGATAATATTTTCGTACAGACCCTCATCAATCGAACCACCCTCGATGGCGGGTAAGATTAAATTGAGCGATAACCTTTGCATCGCTTCCCAGCGAGCGAAGCCGTCGTCATCGTATTCCACCAGGTGGGCAAGATCGGCATCGCTTTGATCAAAAGCCAGCTTCACGGGCGCGCAGAATCCGCGCAACATGGACACGACCGGCGGCTGCGACCAGCCTTTAAACTCGACTGTTTGTTTTGCCTGATCCAACACCAGCGTTTGCGCGTTATGCACCTTGCCCTGCTGGTCCAACAGAGCAAAAGACAATGGAATATAAAACGGTTGTTTGTCGGTCTGGCCGGGGGTGGCGGGGCAGGATTGGGAAAATTCCAGCGTGAACACACCACTGCCAGCATCATGTTGCTGAACCACCGATACCTGCGGCGTGCCGGCCTGGGTATACCAGCGACGAAACTGCCCCAGATCAATATGGTTGGCCTGCTCCATGCATTGCACGAAATCTTCGGTGGTCACCGCTTGTCCATCGAACCGATCGAAATACAAATCGGTGGCTTTGCGAAAGCCTTCTGCGCCGACCAGTGCATGCATCATGCGGATCACTTCAGCGCCTTTTTCGTAGATGGTGACGGTGTAGAAGTTATTAATTTCCTGATACGAATCGGGTCGGACCGGATGCGCCATCGGGCCCGCGTCTTCCTTGAACTGGTAAGTGCGCAACATCTGCACATCGCGAATTCGCTTAACGGCGCGCGAGCCCATATCGGCGCTAAACTCCTGGTCACGAAACACTGTAAAGCCTTCTTTTAAACTCAACTGAAACCAGTCGCGACAGGTAACCCGGTTGCCTGACCAGTTGTGGAAGTACTCATGGCCGACCACGCTTTCAATGCCTTCAAAATCGTCGTCGGTGGCGGTGTCCTGATCAGCCAGCACATACTTGGAGTTGAAAATATTGAGGCCCTTGTTTTCCATGGCGCCCATATTAAAATCGTCCACCGCCACAATATTGAAAATATCCAGGTCGTACTCGCGGCCATAGACCTCCTGGTCCCACTGCATGGCGGCTTTGAGCGAGCGCATGGCGTGGTCACATTTATCGATATTGTGTGCCTGGGTATAAATATTAAGATCGACATGTTTGCCGGAAGCCGTCACAAAGGTGTCGGAGACAAACTGCAAATCGCCCGCCACCAGGGCAAACAGATAACTCGGCTTGGGGTGCGGATCATGCCAGCGCTGCCAATGGGTGCCGTCATCGTTGTGGCCCTGCGCTACCGGGTTGCCATTGGACAGCAATACCGGGCAGCTGTTCTGGTCGGCGGTAATGGTTACCTCATATTCTGAGAGCACATCTGGCCGATCGGGAAAATACGTAATGCGGCGAAAGCCCTCGGCTTCGCACTGAGTGCAGAAATTGCCGCTGGACTGGTACAAACCGGATAGCTCGGTGTTGAGGTGCGGCTGTAAGCGCGTGATGACTTGCAGTTCAAACTGGTCGGGCACCTGTGCAATGACTAACTCAGAATCATTGACCTCGTAATCTTCCTCTCCTAGCCGCCGTTGATCGAGCGCCACGCTGAGCAATTGCATTTTCTCACCGTCCAGCCGCAGCGCGTCTTGATGCTCACCGTTGCGTACTACACTGAGTGTCGCCGTGACCTCGGTGTGTTCAGCGCCTAACACAAAATCCAGAGCCACCTTATTTATCACAAAGGCGGGCGGCTGATAGTCGCGCAGATAGACGGTGTTATCCACCGCGGGGGATAGATCGTTTTCCAACATGCTTACTCCTTCAGGATTAGAACCGTGACCAGACCGGCGTTAGTGATTGGGCCAACGGCGCCGCAGTGCCTAGCGCCGCCCACGGTTGATTGGGGGTGTGAAAATCAGAGCCCATGGAGGCCAGCAGACCATGCCGCTGTGCCAGAATGGCCAGCATCTCACATTGCTGCGTATCGGTATTGCCGGTGGAGACTTCCATGCCTTCAATACCCACTGCCAACATATCTTTTATAAGCCTGACTAGTTTGCTGCGGGTGAATTTGTAACGCAACGGATGGGCCAACACAGCAACACCCCCGGCGGCTTGAATCCATTCACTTACTTCGGCGATGTCTGGCCACACCATCGGCACGAAACCGGGCTTGCCGCGCACCAGAAATTTTTTGAACGCTTTGTTCTTGTTTTTGACCACGCCGAGGTTTACCAAGGCTTGCGCAAAGTGCGGCCGAGTCGGCACCGAATCGGGCGGCAGCTGGGCAGCAACTTCGGCTCGCAAGTTGATATCCTGGCGCTCAAATTCGCGATACATGGCCTCGGCGCGGGCAAAACGCTGTTCTGTGTTTCTTCGTATGCCGGCGCGCAGCAGGTCGTTATCCGGGTCGACATTGAGCCCCAGCACATGCAGTAGCTGATGCCGCCACTCGCAAGACAGCTCAACGCCATTAATTATTTGTACGGCAGACTGCTCGCTGGCTGCGCGCAACTCCGGCAGACCCGCCAAGGTATCGTGATCAGTCAAAGCCAAGTGGGTAACCCCACGCTCTACCGCCAGGGCAATCAATTCTGTTGGGGTTAGCGCACCATCCGAAAAATGCGAGTGGCAGTGCAGATCAAACTTCATCGAATTCATACTGGGCAAACGGGAAGCGATAGAGTGCGTCGTACTCCGCACCGCTGGGCGTTAGTGTACTTTCAAAGATAGACAGTTCAGTGACCTCGCCGCAGGCATCAACCGTGCCCGGAATGCCACCCGCAAAATGATTGCGGCTGTGTCTAAAGCGACCCAGTGTTATGTGCGGAATGAAGCGCCGTTTTTCCACTTTGAGGTTGGCCGAAATAATGCTGCTGATCACCTGCTGATGTAATTCCAGTAACGCTGGGTCGCGCTTAATCATGGCCGCAATCAACTTGGGGCGGCTCTCCGGAAAGGGGCTCAGGTGCTGGACACACATTTCAAATTCGCTGTTCTGCACATGTTGATCGAGTTGATCGGCCAGCGATTCAAGATCTTGCTCCGACTGGTCACCGAGAAACGCCAGGGTCAGATGATAATTAGCCTGGTCCACCCAGCGCACGGCATTGCTCTTATCCTGATACGCCATGCGGGCCGCACAATCTCCCAATGCATTGGCCATGCTTTGGGGTATGGAGAGCGCAACAAACGATCGAATAGCCATCGGGAACAGGTACCGGCGGGAACTCAGGACGATAGAAACTGCCCCAAGTGTACACTGTTTAGCGGGCCGCGTGTTGTGCGGCCCTCGATGAAAACCGCTGTATTGCCCGTTAGATATTAAATTCGATGCCCTGCGCCAGCGGAAGTTCGGTGGAGTAATTGACCGTGGACGTGGCGCGGCGCATGTAGCCTTTCCATGCGTCAGAGCCGGATTCGCGGCCACCACCGGTTTCTTTCTCGCCACCAAATGCGCCACCAATTTCCGCACCGCTGGTGCCAATATTAACGTTGGCGATACCGCAGTCACTGCCCACCGCAGAGGTGAACAACTCCGCCTCACGCATATCGGTGGTGAAAATCGCCGACGACAAACCCTGGGGAACATCATTGTGCAGGCCAATCGCCTGATCCAGCTCACGGTAGGGATAGATATAGAGAATCGGGGCGAAGGTTTCAGTCTGCACTGTTTGCTCGACTTCGGGCATTTCGACAATGGCCGGCTGCGCATAGAAGGCATCCGGATATTGGTCTTCGAGCAGGCGCTGGCCACCACTGACTTTGCCGCCGGCCTGTTTGGCTTGAGTCAGTGCCCGTTGCATGGCGTCAAAGGCGGCCTGATCAATTAACGGGCCAACCAGGGTCTCAGCTTGCATCGGGTCGCCGACACGAATAGCGCCATAGGCCTGTTTGAGTGCGGCCACTAAACTATCGTAGACATCTTGGTGCGCAATAATTCGTCGCGTGGTGGTACAGCGCTGACCCGCCGTGCCTACTGCACCAAACAGGATGGCACGCACTGCCATGTCCATATCAGCCGAGGGCGCCACGATAATGGCGTTGTTGCCCCCTAGCTCTAGTATGCTTCTGCCAAAGCGCGCGGCTACCGCTGGCCCGACCTTGCGGCCCATGGCGGTGCTACCGGTCGCGCTGATCACCGGGATGCGCTGATCGTTGACCATTTGCTCACCAATGTCCGCCGCGCCGATCACCACCTGACACAGACCCTCGGGAATATCACCCACCTGTGCGGCGGCTTTGTTCATCAAACTCAGGCAGGCCATTGCCGTGAGCGGGGTTTTCTCGGACGGTTTCCAAATCACACTATTACCGCAGACCACCGCCAGCGCCGTATTCCAGCTCCACACGGCAACCGGAAAATTAAAGGCGGAGATCACACCAACCGGGCCGATCGGGTGCCAGCTCTCTGTCATGCGATGCCCTGGGCGTTCAGAGGCGATGGTTAACCCAAACAGCTGGCGCGACAGGCCGACCGCCAAATCACAGATATCGATCATCTCCTGAACTTCGCCAAGACCCTCTTGAAAAATTTTGCCGCACTCCATGGAAACCAACGCGCCTAAATCTTCTTTGTGCTCGCGTAACACGTTGCCAAACACGCGGATTAATTCGCCGCGCTTTGGTGCAGGCACACTGCGCCATTGTTGAAACGCCGCCTCAGCACGATCTACCGTGTCGTTGAACTGCGCCGCCGACGTTAAGCTGACCTCGGCCAGTAGGCTGCCATCAATGGGGCTATGCACCGCCAGGTTACCGCCGCTCAGGGAGGCCGCATCAAGGCCCAGATTGGAAAAAATTGTTTGCTTGTCTGTCATGTCGGGTTCCGTACTTGATAATCAGTCTTGTAACTGACAATGGTTATGCCGCGGCTGAGCGGCTTTCTTCTTTATGGTCTGGGCGGCGATAGTACTGGCCGAAGCGGTTATTGATGAAATCATCGAACACCACATCTTCCTGGCGCACAAAGCCCTTTTTCGGCAACTTGCCTTCGGCTTGCAGGTCCAGCACCGCACAGATGCCGGCCGCCGTGGTTATTTGAATGGCGCTCCAAGTCTGGCCGCTCATGCGGTGATTATAAATTTTGTTGGCGTAAGATTCCTGCACTAGCTGGCCGTTCTTAATGCCACTGACATTAATAAACACCAACACCACGTCCTGATAGGTCAGCGGGATGGCTGCTTCGAAGATGTCCTTGAGCAAGGGGCGTCGGTCTTTAAGCCGCAAGTCATGCAGCAATAGCTTCATCATGTCACGATGCCCGGGGTAGCGCACACTACGATAGTTCAGGTTGCGCACCTTGCCTTCCAGCGTTTCGCATAGCGTGCCCAATCCGCCGGATGTATTAAAGGCTTCATACGCCACGCCGTCGAGCGAAAACGTTTCCAGTTCTTCCAGGGGCAACACTTCGATTAAATCGCCCTCAACAATGGCCTCGCAGGGATTGCAGTATTCATTAATCAAGCCGTCGGTCGACCAGGTCAGATTGTATTTGAGCGCGTTAGAGGGGTATTTCGGCAACGCACCGACCCGCATATGCACGTCGTGCAACTCGTCAAAATGTTTGGCCAGATCATACGCCGCAATGGTGATGAAACCCGGCGCCAGACCGCATTGCGGCATCAATGCGCTGTTGGCATCGGCGGCCAGCGATTTAACCAGCTTGGTGCAGGCCACGTCTTCGGTTAAGTCAAAATAATGCACGCCCATGTCGGCCGCGGCACGTGCCACATGTTGGGTAATATCGAAGGGGCACGCGCTCAGGGCTGCAAATTTTCCGGTTATGGCATTTTGCAGGGCGACGTCATCGGTGACATCCAGCACCAGCGTATCAACATTAGTGCGGGTTGTGAGGCGTTCTAGCTGTTGTTGATCGCGATCTGCCACGGTAACGTGATAGTCACCGGAACCAGCCAGCATTTCGGTAATGATGGCGCCGATCTTTCCGGAACCGAGTAATAAGACTTGTCGCATGGCGAAAACCCTCAGGGGCTAAGGTGAGACCAGATATTACGCGTGCTGCTTATCAAAATGAATAGCAAAATTGTGCATATATTAGTGTAATATTAGTCGATATGACGATAATTTTGACGAAATGAACAATGATTATTGATGGCAGAGACAAGGCGCTACTGGCCCTGCTGGCAACCAATAGCCGGGCCAGCACGGCTGAGCTGGCGCGCGAGTTAGGCATGTCTCGCACCACGGTGAGTAGCCGCATGGAACGGTTGGAAAAACGCGGTGTGATTTCCGGCTACACCATTCGCTATAGTGAGGATTATGATCGTGGTCGAATTCAGGCTCACGTGATGATCAGCGCCGACCCCAAGCAAGCCAACAATATTGCCACGGCGTTAAAGCGAAACCCCGCTATTCGTGCCTTGCATGCGATCAATGGCAGCCATGACATGCTGGCCATCGTCAATGCGGAGTCTACTCACGACCTTGATCAGGTGCTGGACTCAATTGGCAATACCGAGGGAATTCATAACACGCGTTCGTCGATCATCCTGTCGACCAAATTTAAGCGCTAACTACACAGGTTCGTTGCGTAAGGTCTGCAGTGCTTTTTCCACCGCTCGTAGATAGGGGTTAGCTTGCGGCCGCACGGCGCGAATATGCGCCAGACCCGACTCGATATCAAAGCCCTGGTTATGACATAAATAACCCAGCACGGTGGCCGGCGCACGGCAGATGCCGGCGTTGCAATGCACGTAGACGCGGTGCCCCACAGCCAGCAATCGCTGCAGAGCCAATACAGGCTGCGCCAACTTGTCTCCCAGATCCTGCTCGTCAAAGTCGATAATGGGGAAGCGCTGGAACACGATGTCGTGGCCGCTGTAAGACTGCTGCAGTTGGTCGATGTCTACCTCATGATTGCGCAGGTCGGTGTCGCTTTGCAGCGACAATACAGCAGTCACCTTAAGCTGATGCAGGCGAGCGATATCCACGTCGCTATAGGGCGCGTTGCCGACAAAAATATGCTCGTCGACGGCACCAAAGTTAATCACTGGTTTCACCGTGAAACGCGGCGCTGTGTTGCTGTACTTGCTGCACCAGCGCCTGCATGTTATCCGGCTTGGCATGCGGTTGAATGCCATGCCCCAAATTGAAAATATGCCCCTTATCCCCAGTCTTGTGCTGGCCATAGGCCTGCAACACTTTGTCAGCCTCGTCTCTAACCTGAGCGGCGCCGGTGTTCATCACGGTGGGGTCTAAATTGCCCTGCAGAACAACCTGCTCGCCAACGCGATCCTTAGCAGTGGCCAGATCCACGGTCCAGTCCAAACCCAGCCCATCACAGCCGGTGGCGGCCATCAGTTCTAACCACTGACCACCGCCTTTGGTAAATAGCACAATGGGCGTCGCGGCTGTGCGTTGGTCATTTTTGAGGGCACTGACAATTTGCTGCATATACGCGAGCGAAAACCGTTGATAATTTTCGGTCGACAACATGCCACCCCAGGTGTCGAACACCATCAGGGATTGCGCGCCCGCCAGCACCTGCGCAGTCAGATAGTCAATGACCGAGTCGGTTACGATTTGCAGCAGCTGGTGCATGGCCTTGGGGTCTTCAAACATGAGCCCCTTAATGAGACGGAACTCTTTACTGCCTCGGCCTTCAACCATGTAGCTGGCCAGCGTCCAGGGGCTGCCGGTAAAACCAATCAGCGGCACGCGACCATTTAGCTCGCCGCGGATGACGCGCACCGCGTCCATCACATAGCCCAGGTCCTGTTCAGCATCCGGCCGACCCAGTTTGGCGATGTCGGCGGCACTGCGAAGTGGCCGCTCAAAGACCGGACCGACGCCTTCTTCCAATACCAGGCCGAGCCCCATGGCATCCGGAATGGTCAGGATGTCGGAAAACAAAATGGCGGCATCCAGGCCGAAGCGATCGATTGGCTGCAGCGTTACTTCGCAGGCCATCTCAGGTGTTTTGCAGAGCGTTAAAAAGTCTCCGGCTCGTGCCCTTGTGGCGCGGTATTCGGGCAGATATCGCCCCGCCTGACGCATCACCCAAATCGGCGTACGCTCTACTTTTTCACCGCGCAAGGCGCGCAAATATAAATCGTTAGAACCACTCATCGTCTAGCTCGCCAGGGTTAGGAAAATACCGCGTTAATCTCTGCTTGTAACGCCTCGGCCGCGGCGCGGGGGTCCTGAGCATCTCGGATGGGTCGGCCAACCACGATGTAGTCAGCACCATTGGTGAAGGCCTGCTCCGCGGTAACCACCCGTTTTTGATCATCGTCATTATCGACCGGCCGAATGCCGGGGGTAACGACCATAAAAGAGTCACCCAGCTTTTCGCGCATGGCGCTGGCCTCCTGGCCAGATGCCACGACACCATCGCAACCTAATTCAACGGCGCGGCGGGCGCGGGACAATACCAATTCTGCCACATCACATTTAAAACCCAGATCATCCAGGTCGCCCCGATCCAGGCTGGTTAAAACCGTCACCGCCAGAATTTGCACATCGCCTTTATTGTCTGCGGCGGCGCGCATAATACTGTCATTACCATGCACCGTAGCGAAGGTAACGCCTTTACCATTTAATTGCGCGACGGCGCGGCCCACCGTGGCCGGCACATCGAAAAATTTGAGATCAACGAATATCTTTTTGCCGCGGGCACTCAGCTGATCCAATAGCTCGAAGTACTCGCCGGACATAAACAGCTCCAGACCGATCTTGTAAAAACTGACTCGTTCACCCAGCAGGTCTACCAGTTCAATCGCCTGTTTACTGGTCGGCACATCCAGGGCCACAATCAGCCGGTCTCGGTTCTCGATATTCTTGCTCATACTGGAAACTCTCTTGGGCCATCTCTGCTGAGACATTGATGGCCGGCATGTTACACGTCTTTGAGGTAATTGAGTATGCCTTGAGCTGCCTCGCGGCCTTCATAGACGGCGGTCACCACCAGATCGGAGCCGCGCACCATATCGCCGCCAGCAAACACCTTGGGATTGGTGGTTTGAAACTGGCGGCTTAAATCTGCTGAGGCCTGTACACCTCCCCAGTCATTGATCTCGATATTGTGCTGGTTGAACCAGGACGCAGGGCTCGGTCGAAAACCAAACGCGACGATCACGCGGTCGGCCTCGATTATTTGTTCCGATCCGGGCACGACTTCCGGGCGGCGGCGGCCACGTTCATCCGGTTCGCCGAGCCTGGTGGTCACCAGTTTAACGCCGGTCACCCGACCAGCCTCACCAACCAACTCAATGGGCTGCTGGTTCCAGAGAAACTCAACACCCTCTTCTTTGGCGTTGGCCACCTCACGCATTGAACCGGGCATATTTGCTTCGTCACGCCGGTAAGCACAGATGACTTCGGTGGCGCGCTGCCGCACCGAGGTACGGACACAATCCATGGCGGTATCACCGCCACCCAACACCACCACCTTTTGCCCGCGCATATCGATAAATTCACAGGCGTCTTTTTCCAGACCTTCGAGGCGATTAATATTGCTGATCAAAAATGGCAGGGCCTCATGTACTCCTTGCAGCTCTTCGCCGGCGAAGCCGCCCTTCATATAGGTATAGGTGCCCATACCAAGAAACACCGCATCGTATTCATCTAACAGTGTCTGAAACTCGATATCGGTGCCAATGTCTGTGTTGAGCACGAACTCTACACCCATCTCTTCGAGAATCTGGCGCCGCGTTCGCACCACCTGTTTCTCCAGCTTGAATGGCGGGATACCGAAGGTCAGCAAGCCGCCAATCTCGGGGTATTTGTCGTACACCACGGCCTGCACGCCATTGCGCACCAGGATGTCGGCACAGCCTAAACCGGCCGGGCCCGCACCCACGATGGCCACCTTCCAGTCGGTTTGAACCACCTCCGACATGTCGGGTCGCCAGCCTTGTTTGAGCGCTTCATCGGTGATGTATTTTTCCACCGAGCCAATGGTCACTGCACCAAAACCATCATTGAGCGTACAGGCTCCCTCACAGAGGCGGTCTTGCGGGCAGATGCGCCCACAAACTTCGGGCAGTGAATTAGTCTGATGTGATAGTTCCGCTGCTTCAAAGAGGTTGCCATCGCCGATCAGGCGCAACCAATTGGGAATCAGGTTATGCACCGGACACTTCCACTCACAATAGGGGTTACCACAATTCAGGCACCGGTCTGACTGGGCGGACGCTTCCTCAGGGTCATATTGCCCGTAAATCTCGTCGAAGTGACGGCTACGCTCCAGCGCCGGGGCTTTCTCCGGGTCGTGCCGGGGTAGATCGAGAAATTGAAAATTGTTTGCCATAATTATTTCAGCCCTAAGCCGCGGCCGACAAAGAATCAATCAAGGTGTCCAGATCAGTCGCCTTGGGTTTAATCATCCAGAATTGCGGCAAGTAATCGGCAAAGTTCTGCAGAATCTCATGTGCCTTGGCACTACCTGTAGCAGCAAAATGCGCTTCAATCACACTTTGTAGATAGAGCGCATAAGATTCCATTGCTTCCGGCATCAAGCGGGAAGTGTCAATCAACTCGTGATTGTAGTGGTCAATAAAGCTGCGCTTTTCGTCCAGTACGAAGGCCACCCCGCCGGTCATACCGGCGCCAAAATTCACCCCGGTTTCACCCAATACGCAGATGGTACCCCCGGTCATGTATTCGCAGCCATGATCACCTATACCTTCGACGACCGCGAGGGCCCCTGAGTTGCGCACTGCAAATCGCTCACCCGCACGCCCGGCCGCAAACAAGTGGCCGCCGGTTGCGCCGTACAGGCAGGTATTGCCAATTATGCTGGAATCCGCTGCCACGAAGCCGGCATCGGCTGGGGGGTATACCGCTATGGTGCCGCCCGACATGCCCTTGGCGACGTAGTCGTTGGCATCGCCCTGTAAATTAATATTCAGGCCTTGCGCGTTCCACACCCCGAAACTTTGACCAGCGGTGCCGGTCAGATTCAGAGTGATGCTATTGTCGCCAAGCCCATTGTTGCCGTAACGTTTGGCGATTTCGCCGGAGATTCTGGCACCAATGGAGCGATGGATATTGCGCACCTGATAGTCGAATTCACCGCCCTCGCCGTTATCAATCACCGGCAGCATGTCGGCCACCATTTGTTCAGCCAACTCGCCTTTGTCGTAGGGTTCGTTGCGGGGCTGTTGGCAATATTGGGGCTTGTCAGCACTGACACCCGCATCTGACAGAATGTCGGACAGATCAAGATTGCGCTGCTTGGGCGTGACGCCTTCCAGCGCCACTAGCAAATCGGTACGGCCGATCAATTCGGACAGCTGGCTGACACCCAGTTGCGCCATCCACTCACGGGTTTCCATGGCAATGAATTTAAAGTAATTAACCGCCCGCTCTACCGTGCCCACATAGTGCTTTTGACGCAGGAGTTTATGCTGGGTAGCGACACCGGTCGCACAATTATTCAGATGGCAGATGCGCAGATATTTACAGCCCAGAGCCACCATCGGCCCAGTGCCAAAACCAAAACTCTCGGCCCCCAGGATGGCCGCTTTCACAACGTCCAGCCCAGTCTTTAAACCGCCGTCGGTTTGTAAGCGCACTTTGCCACGCAGGTCATTAGCGCGCAGGGTCTGATGCGCCTCGGTAAGACCGAGTTCCCAAGGCGACCCGGCATAGCGGACCGACGTTAACGGGCTGGCGCCGGTACCGCCGTCATAACCTGAAATGGTTATCAAATCGGCATAGGCTTTGGCCACGCCGGCGGCAATCGTCCCCACGCCGGCCTCGGCAACTAATTTAACCGATACCAATGCGTCAGGGTTTACTTGCTTAAGATCGAAGATAAGCTGCGCCAGATCTTCAATGGAGTAAATGTCATGGTGCGGCGGCGGTGAAATCAACGCCACCCCGGGACGGGAAAATCTCAGCCGTGCAATCAGTTGGTTCACTTTATGGCCCGGCAACTGACCGCCTTCACCGGGTTTGGCACCTTGAGCTATTTTGATCTGCAGTACTTCTGCGTTGACCAGGTAGTGCGGCGTTACACCGAACCGACCTGACGCTACCTGTTTGATTTTGGACATTTTAGGCGTGCCGTAGCGCGCTTCGTCTTCGCCACCTTCGCCAGAATTGGAGCGCCCGCCGAGCGCGTTCATCGCTTCAGCCAATGATTCATGTGCTTCGGGTGACAGTGCGCCCAGCGACATCCCAGCGCTGTCAAAGCGCAATACAATATCCTCCCATGGCTCCACTTCATCGAGTGGAATGGGGTTGTTTTCAGTGCGCAGGCCCAGTAAGTCACGCAATACCGTGGGCGGGCGTTCATTAACAGTCACGGCATAGTCGCGATACTGCTCATAATCGCCACTCTCCACTGCCGCATGCAGTGTTTTCACCACATCAGGGTTATAGGCGTGGTACTCACCACCGTGGATGTACTTAAGCAAGCCGCCCTGATCCAGGGTGGTTTTCGGGTCCCACGCAAAATTGCGTAACACGCGTTGGTCATTGTCGATATGGGTAAACGTGGTGCCCTGAATACGGCTGGTGGTGCCTTTAAAACACAGGTCAATGACATCGTCTGCCAGCCCGATGGCTTCAAATAACTGCGCACCGCGATAGCTGTGGATGGTTGAGATTCCCATTTTGGAGATGATCTTGTACAGGCCTTTATTGACGCCTTTGCGATATGAGCGGAGCAGCGTCGTGAGGTCACCTGTCAAATGCCCGCGGCGCGCCATATCACTCACGGTTTCATAGGCCAGATAGGGGTGCACTGCGGTGGCACCATAGCCGATCAACACCGCAAACTGATGCGAGTCTCGGGCGGTACCGGTATCGACCACGATATTGGCGTTGCACCGCAAGCCAGATTTTGTGAGATGGTGGTGCACCGCACCGGTCGCTAATAGCGCCGGCACTGGTAATTTATCTTTGGCGATATCCCGATCTGACAACACGACAATTGGATGGCCGGCTTGTACAACCGCCTCAGCCTCCTCGCAAATCTCCCTCAAGCGCTGCTCCAGGCTGCTGCTGTCGGCATAGGTAATGTCGATTTTGCCGTGGCTGAAATCCGGGTCGGTGTTGTCCAGCAGACGTTGATACTTGCCGGTTGATAACACCGGGGAATCAACCACAATTGCCTTGGCCATGCTTTCGGTCACATCGAACAAACTGCTCTCCGTACCGAAATAGGTTTCCAGCGACATCACGATTTGCTCGCGCAGTGGGTCGATGGGTGGGTTGGTGACCTGCGCGAATTGCTGGCGGAAGTAATCACTGAGCAAGCGGTGGCGCGACGACAGCACGGCCATTGGCGTGTCATCGCCCATTGAGCCGGTGGCCTCAACCGCCGATTCGGCCAGCACCCGCAGCACATCGGTGCGCTCTTCACCGCAAATCTGGAACATTTTCTGATAAATGCGCAAGGAACGATCATTAAGCGCAATGGTGGCCTCGGCCTCGGTTAGTGCCGATTTTAATCGCACCACATTGTCACGCAACCAGTCTTTGTAAGGGTGTTCTGACTTGATATGTTGTTGTATATCATGCGGGCGAATCAAACGACCGGTGTGCGTATCGACCGCCAACATCTGACCCGGCTTAAGTCGGCCTTTCTCAATTACATCAGCTTGCTGATACTCATAAACGCCGATCTCGGATGCCAGAGTAATAGTGCGGTCCTTGGTAATTACGTAGCGCGCCGGGCGCAGGCCATTACGATCCAACGCACAGGACGCATGACGACCATCGGTCAGTACAATGCCGGCCGGGCCATCCCAGGGCTCACTGTGAATCGCCTGAAAACGATAAAATGCTTTTAAATCCGGGTCGATGCTCTCGGCATTCTGCCAGGCAGTTGGCATCAGGGTTTGCATGGCTTTAAAAATATCCATGCCGCCCATTAACATCACCTCCAGCATATTATCGAGGCTCATGGAGTCTGAACCGCTGGTGCTTACGAACGGGGCCGCCCGATGCAGATCTGGAAACTGTTTGGATTTCAGTTTACTGCCGCGGGCAGTTGCCCAGTTCCGGTTGCCCTGAATGGTGTTGATTTCGCCATTGTGGGCCAGATATCGAAACGGCTGGGCCAAACGCCACTGCGGCAAGGTATTGGTGGAAAATCGCTGATGAAACAAGGCCAGCGACGCGGCCATCTCTGGGTTTTGCAAATCCTGATAGAACTCTGGCAAAAATTTCGGCATCACCAGACCCTTGTAGAGAATGGTGTGCGCGGACAGGCTACAGATATAAAAATCGTCGCTATCGATTTGTTGCTCAGCGCTGCGCCGAGCCAAAAACAGTGCTCGTTCAAATTCCATCGCCGACATTTCGGGTGCCGCGCTGATGAAAATCTGCTCGATGACTGGTAAGGAAGCACGAGCCTGCTCACCGAGGGCTTCCAGACCCAACGGGAGGGCGCGCCAGCCATGGACTGTTAGTTGCTCATTTTGTGCGGCGGCTTGCAGTGTTTCCTGCCATTGTCCGCGCTGTGACTCGTCTCGCGGCAAAAACACCAGCCCCGTAGCAAACTGTTCGCCCAACTCGAAGCCTGCGGCTTGGGCTGCATTGCGCATAAACGCCTGCGGCATGCTGATGGTCAGCCCACAGCCATCACCCGTTTTACCATCGGCGGCAACCGCGCCGCGATGGGTTAAACGCGCCAATGCGCCAATCGCCGTTTGAATCAACCAATGGCTGGCCTCACCATCCATATTCGCGATTAAGCCAAAGCCACAATTGTCGTGCTCAAATTCCGGTCGATACAAGCCTCGAGACGACGCGCTACCCACAGATGCTTCAGCACTGTTTGCAGAATCAGGCTGTCGGGTCGGCGGCGGAATGATCTGGCGAGGTTTGGTCACGGGCATAAATCCGGTTCACGTTGCGGGTTTGAATTGACTATTCCTTGAATACTATGAGCATCGATGCCCCTGCTTTCCTGGGTGCAGGACGCCAGCCGGCTAAAACGCGGCTCCGGGGTGATGCTGTTCCGAAAAACGGAGTAAGCGGCGGGCCACCAGGCGCGCCGTTCATGGTAAAAAAGGATAGGTATTATACGCCAGTTCGAGACGTGATTCACAGCAGCGAAGCCGATCGCGCTGGTCGCCAAGCGGCCTGTTTGCCCCAAAACAGGGCAAAATATTGGTGCCGGTGATTACTTATCAACTACCTGCAGAATCTCTTCCACAACTTTAGAAACAACTCGCTCACCCGAGATCACCGTCAGATCAGCTTCTTGCTCATAGAGCACGCCGCGCTCTTCCATTAATTGAGTCAATTTCTGCTCTGCATCGACATTTTCCAGCAACGGCCGGTTCTGGGTTTTCTGAGTGCGGGCAAGCTGGGTTTCAATCGACGTTTTGAGGTAGACCACAAAGCCGCTTTTGCGCAACAGAATGCGGTTTTCCTCGGTGGCAATGGCGCCGCCGCCGGTTGCTAAAACAATGCCGTTTCTGGCGCACAGCTCATTGAGCATTTTGGTCTCGCGCTTACGAAAACCGTCTTCACCTTCGATGTCGAAGATAGTGGAAATTGATACGCCACAGCGCTCTTCAATCATATGGTCGCAGTCAACAAAATCCATGCGTGTGCGTTTCGCCAACTGTTTTCCGACCGTGGTTTTGCCCGAGCCCATGGGGCCTATCAAGATGATATTTTGCATTCTGCGCTAGTTATTTATTAGGTAGAGGCTTCGTGAGTGCAATCGCAATTGCGCGGTAATTGTAGTTCAGTGGGAACGCTCTGGAGGGCTCCCTGATGAATAAAAGGGCAGGAGAATACTCCTGCCCTCATCAATCTTCCAGTATGGGGGCGGTTAGCCCAAATTCAACTTAGGGCTGATGATTTTTGGGGTTAAAAAGATCAATAACTCCGTTCGATCATCACGCTGTGATTTCTTCTTGAATAAATTTCCGATGAATGGCAAATCGCCCAAAATCGGTACTTTTGTTTCACCATATTGGTTCTCTTCCTGATAAATACCACCGATGACGATGGTTTCACCATTATTGGTCAGCACCTGGGTAACGATTTCTTTCTTACGCAGTGCTGCTGCAACGTTGGCGCCACTCTGCGCGCCCAGCGGAATAAAGGAATCCTGTGTGATTCTCACATCCAGAACCACTCGATCATCCGGCGTAATCTGCGGGGTGACCTCCAATGCCAAAACCGCTTCTTTAGTTTGCACCGAGACATCATCATTGCCAGTCACTGTGAAGATCCGCTCTTCGCCCTGCTTGATCACCGCTTCTTTTTGATTGGCCGTAATCAGACGCGGGCTGGCGACAATTTTGCCTCGCCCGTCCGCTTCCAAAGCGGATAACTCCAGATTGATCAGGTGTTCATAACCACGCCCGGCTTTGAAGATATTAAATGCGTAAGAGGCCGGAAAGTTTCCGCCAATACCGCTGGCACCCAGATCCACCGCTAACCCCGGTTGCCCTGTATCAAAGGTGGTAACCGGGTTTTCATCATTCAGCGAATCATTAATCGTCGCTGCGCCGCCAAGCGTGCCACTACCAATAAAGTTACCTAAATCAGTACCGGATGAGCCGGGAAATTGAGCATTGGCGGTGATGCGCTGAAAACCAAGCCGGACGCCCAACTCCTTACTAAACGTGTCGCTGGCCTCCACAATTCTGGTTTCAATTAAAACCTGGCGCACCGGCTTATCCAGCTTGGACACCAAATTGCGCAGTTGGACAATTTTCTCAGCCACATCCTGCACCAACAAACTGTTCGTGCGCTCATCTACGGTGACGCTGCCACGCGGAGTCAGCAAGGAATTCTTATCTGTTTCAGTGACATTAAGAGCCGAAGAACTGCTGCCATTGAGACTGGTGTTCGAGGAAACCGAGCCCTGCTTTACGACTTTGATTGATTTTATTACCTCCGCGATGTCTTTTGCTTTGGCATAATTAATCTGAATGATTTCTGATGCCAGCGGCGCGAACTCCTCAACAATGGCATTTGCCTTGAGTTCTGCTTCTTCAACCCTGGCGATTTCTGTGGCTGGTGCTACCCATACCACATTACCAGTCTGGCGCTTGGCCAAACCTTTGGTGCGCATGATGACTTCCAGCGCCTGATCCCAGGGAACATCCTTCAAATTAATGGTGATCTCGCCCTGTACAGAATCTGAAGTGACGAAATTAATTCCCGTGAAATCGGCAATCACGGCCAGCGCTGACCGGACATCGATTTTTTGAAAGTTAATGGATAAGCGCTCGCCTTCATAGCCCAGCGCCAGATCATCCTCGTTGCGCAAATCCTCTTTCGTTTCGACGATCGGATCTACAATCAAATTAAAGCGGTTGCCCGATTGAAATGACAAATGCTGATATCTGCCCTGCGGCACGATCACCAATCGAACATTATCGGCGTTTTGAAACGCGTCTACCATTTGAATTGGCGTCGCGAAATCGACTACATCCAGTCGCCTTTCCAGTTCGGGCGGTAGATTGACGCCCAAAATATCAACAATGATTTCACCGTCGCGTTCACGTGTATCGATAGTGACGCCATCGTCGCTCATATCGACGGTCAGGCTGCCGCCGCCCGCGGCGGAGCGACGAAAATCAATACTCGTGATATCGGTGTCCGACACAATATCTGGGCGCGCTGCAAACGGCTTAGGAGCGACGCCTTCGCTGTTATCGAATTCGGTGTTGTAGACCGTTACCGCATAGCCGTTTTCTGATTGTTCAACATTGTAGCGGGCAGTGTCGACCAGATTGATGATAATGCGGGTCCGGTCAGGCGTTTCCACCGCGACGACGCTTTCGACCTGGCCAGCATCAATATCAATTTTGCTCTCGGCAAGTTGCTTTTTCATGCCGAAAAAATCCAACGCGATGCGCGCCGGGTTGTCGGTGCTAAAACTACCCGGGTCGCCCACCAGACCATCGGTGACCAGGTTGATCTGCACATCATTACCCGCCAACTTGCTGTAGATAATGCCGGTTAGGTTGGCCGATTGCTGCGCTGAGCTAATGCTGCTGAAGGAAAGCAACAGCACTGCTGCCAACAGTGTCGTACGGCGGACAACGTGCCGCTGCTCGCTCACACGCTTAAAGATTGTCGAGGCGTATAGGTAGGTGGCTCTCATAATCTTGTTCCCGAATAATTTATTCATCAATGGTTATTTCAACATCGCGCGTCGTCCAACGCCCGCCGCTGTTGCGCACCAACTCAACAATTACCACAGACTGTTCGTCAAGTTTGATTTGCTTAATTTTACCGTCGTTCTGGCCAATATAATTACCGATTGTTGCGCGATGCGCTGTGCCCTCAGTGGTCTGCACAATCACCCATGGCTTGTCTTTCTGTTCCATGGTTCCCACCATGCGCAATGCATCCAACGGAAACTTTTCCAGAAACTCGCGGCGGCGGTTCTGATCCGGGCTCAAACCGCCATCGACTGCTGCCAGATTTTGTGTGGTTGCGAAATTATCCACGCTGAACGGGTCACTCAGAGCCGCTGCAGAATACTCGAATCCTCTGTACGGTTTAATTTCCGGCAAAGGTTCAATCTGAGGCTTTTTGTCCTGATAGGCGCTTGCCACAAACTCTTTCAGATCCGATAACTCGTCCCCACCACAAGCCGTCAATAGCAGCAGCGCGCTGAGCGTAGCCACCCGCATAGCGCCGCGACCTCGGTCCTCAGCAAGGCCGATAATTGAACTCATCAGATTAGGGCGTAACACTAGACTCTTCCAGATAATGGTAGGTTTTGGTCACCGCCTCGATCACCAGAGTATTTGCAGGACCCACGCGTCGCAGGCTGAAATTGTCGACATTAATGATTCTGGGCAGGGCGGCAATGTCGCTCACAAAGCTCGCTATCTGGTGATATTCACCGTTGGCTTTAATATTCACCAACTTTTCAGCGTAAAAGTCTTTCTCAATGGTATTGCCTGGTTTGATCTGCTCAAACTGCAAGCCTCGCGATAATCCAACCTGTGTCATGTCAATCAAAAGATCGGGTATTTCACTTTCATTTGGTAACTGCTTCAGCAGTACTCCAAATGTTTCTTCCGCTTCAACCATTTGTTGTTTATACGCATCCAAATTGATGGCCAGCGCTTTCTTCTCCAGAAAGGTGTTTTTTAACTGTGGTTCCTTGCGCTGCAAAGAATCCAATTCGCCTTGCTGTTCTTTGATGATAAGGTTGTAGCCTGCAGCAATAATTGCCACACACACCGCGCCAGCCACCACCAGCTTGACGCGCCGCGTCCAGGACGCAAAATCGTTAAGATCTAAACTACTGAGTTCTTCAATTAAAGTCATATTAGGCAATCGCGCAGCTGTTACTGCAACGCCTCCACGCCACCAGCGCCTTTGCGTTCTTCCATCACCGTGATATCAAACTGACTCACCAAGGCACCGTTCTGATCAATCACATCGACTACCGTCAAAGTAGCACCGTCAAACCAGTCGGAAGAGTCCAGGCTTCGCATCAGCGCGGAAACGCGCCCATTGGATTGAGCCTTGCCACCAATACGCAGTTGGCCGCCTTGTTTATTGATGGTGTCGTAATACACACCTTTGGGCAATTTAGACACCAGATCATCGAACACATGCACAATCTGTGAACGATTTTCCTGTAATGTTTGGATTACCTCCATGCGGGCCAGCAGGGCGTCGCGCTTTTCTTTCAGGGTGTCGATTTCACGAATGATGGCATTCAATGCGTTTATCTCGCCTTCCAAGTACGCGTTTCGACGATCCTGTTCGGCTATCAATCCGTCCATAAACAGCTTCGCTGCAAACACCACTAGCACGGCCACACCAAACATTGCCGCACACATAATGTATGTAATGCGGTTGCGCTCGCGACGCTGTGCTTCACGCCAGGGCAGTAAATTAATGTTGGCCATTTACATCAAGCCTCGCAAAGACAGACCGAAGGCGATGGGCAGGCTGGGCGCCACGGCCGGAATTGCATCACGATTATGCTGCACCATGGCATTTGCAACCGGATTCAAGACGGAAACCTTGGTGCGCATTTTTACTTCCAGATCGCCGGCCAGACCGGCCAGCACACAGCTGGCGCCCGCCAACACCAGGCTGTCGATGTTGGAATAGGAACTGGAGGAATAAAAGAACTGCAGCGCGCGACTGACTTCCTGGCGTAACATTTCTACGAACGGTTCCTGCACCGCACCGAGAAAGTCCGCTGGCGGTTGAGCAGAGTGCAGAATCTCCTGCGCTTCTTCTGCTGACACGCCGTATTCTTTGCGGATCAACTTGATCAGCTGAGCCGCACCGAAACTCTGATGCCGTGAATAAAGTACGCGATCGGCATCAAACACGATCAGGTGAGAACCAAAGAAGCCGATATCAAATAGCGCCACCGGTTGATCTGAGGTGGCAGCCAGTGACTCCTGAGATCTGTAAACACGCTCTAAGGCGTAGGTATCTATATCAACCTGTTTTAGCTCCAGACCCGCTTCTTCGACTAAGTCGATATAGTCGTCCACAATGCTGCGCCGACAAGCAACCAACAGTACATCATTCTCTGCTTGATTAACGTCTGATGGACCCAGCACCTCAAAATCGATGTTTACTTCATCGATGGGGTAGGGGATAAAGTGCAGTGCCTCGATACTGATCTGCTCTTCCAACTCCAACTCGCTGATGTCAGCCGGCATTCCTAACACTTTGGTGATCGCATGCGAGGATGAAACCGCAACCGACACGGAGTTGCCTTTCACGCCGGCCTTTAACAGGGCTCGGTTGAGTGTGTCCGCGACCAGGTCTGCATTGGCGATGGTATTCTCTGAAAACGCCCCTGCCGGCATCGGCTCGACAGCCCACGCAACCACCTTAGGGTCAGCGTAGCTACCCGCCAACTCGACTACTTTTATCGAGTGCGTGCCGATGTCAATGCCGATCGCGGCATTGGATTTGGGACTAAAAAGTTTCAAGAAACCTCCAATAAAAACCGTAATTTATAGAGTATTTGTAACTACTTACCTTAAATTCTAACCAACCCCGCGCAATAATGCCACACTTCTATTTAGGAAATCCATCAATTAATATATGATCAGTTTCCGAACATCCCGAAGGAAATCAAAACCTTGAGTAAGAAAGACCTGTGGCTGCACCTGACAATTTGGGGCAGCGCGGCAAGCGTGTGCGGATTGCTGATTGCTGGCTTTCTGATACTCCACACCAGCGCGTCATTGCCGGATGCCAGCAGCATAAAGGGTGTTGAACTTAAGATACCCTTGCGTGTGTATTCCAGCGAGGGATTACTGATCTCTGAATTTGGCAACGAGCGCCGACGGCCAGTGTCAATTGAGGACACCCCGTCTCTGTTGATTGACGCAATATTGGCGAGCGAAGACGACGCATTCTACAGCCACAGCGGCATCGATATTACCGGGTTGGTGCGCGCAGCAGTATCCAATTTTCGAGCTGGCCAAACTCAGCAGGGCGCCAGCACCATCACCATGCAGGTGGCGCGCAACTTCTTTTTATCACGCGAGAAAACCTACAGTCGAAAATTACGTGAGGTGTTGCTGGCCATAAAGTTGGAACAAATCCTCACCAAAGATGAAATTCTATCGCTGTATCTGAATAAAATTTTTCTCGGTCACCGCGCCTACGGTTTTGCCGCCGCGGCAGACGTTTTCTACGGAAAATCATTATCGGAATTGAGCCTCGCGGAGATGGCCATGTTGGCGGGCTTACCCAAGGCTCCTTCTGCCAACAACCCCTTGCGAAACCCTGGCCGGGCGGTCACTCGGCGCAATTACGTTCTACAGCGACTGCTGACTCTTGGCAGAATCGATCAAGCTACTTTTGCGCAAGCCAGTCAGGCGGAGGTGTCAGCCAGTAAGCATGCCCGATCCAGCGACCTGACCGCGCCGCACATCGCGGAAATGGTGCGGGCAGCGCTGATCGAGAGACTGGGAGAACAAGGCTATTGGCAGGGCCTGAATGTTTACACAACTATTCAGGCTCGACAGCAGCGCGCGGCCGAACAGGCCCTGCGGCGCGGCTTGCAAAGCTATGATCGTCGGCACGGCTTCCGCGGACCGGTAGCACAGGTTCAATTGAGCGATCTAGACAGTGCCGAGCCAGATGAGGAGTCGCCTTACGATATCCTGCTGAGAAGTTACCCCAGCAGCGGCGGTCAAGTCCCCGCCCTGGTGCTGGAGGTTAACCGTGGTAGCGCCCGGCTACGAACCGAAGAAGCCGGTGAAATCGACTTGTCGCTGGCAGCGGCCAGTTGGGCACGGGCGCACATCAATGCCAATCAGGTCGGCGATCCGCCGCAGCGCCTTGATCGATTATTGGCGGTCGGCGACATTGTCTACGTGCAACCCATGCCTCAGGATTCTAACGCTGAGGCGGAGACCGAAAAAAAGATTGCTACCGACGCTGACGTGCCAACCCCGCTCGTTTGGCAACTGTCACAAATACCAGATGTGAGCGGTGCCCTGATCTCAATGGACCCTAATTCAGGTGCCATTTTGTCACTGGTTGGGGGCTATGACTTTTTTCTTAATAAGTACAACCGCGCGATTCAATCAATTCGACAACCCGGCTCCAATATTAAACCGTTTATTTACTCCGCCGCCCTCGACAAGGGATTCACGCCGGCGTCACTGGTGAGCGGTGCCCCAATTGTTATCACCGACCAGACCCACGGTACCGTCTGGCGACCAGAGAACTATAGTGGCGAGTTTTTTGGCCCCACCCGCATTCGCGAAGCGCTCAGTAAATCATTAAATCTGGTCTCGATTCGGCTCTTAAGGGCCATCGGTGTGCCCTATGCGCGTGAATACGCCGCACGGTTTGGAATTGATGTGAGCCGCTTTTCTCCTACCCTGACCATGGCGCTCGGTTCGGGTGGCATTACGCCACTGGAAATGCTGACGGCCTACAGCGGCTTGGCCAATGGCGGCTACAAAATCGAGCCTTATTTTATCAAGTATGTGACCAACCGAAATGGACGGGTGGTTTTTCAAGGTCGCCAGCCGGAGTTGTGTGATGAGTGTTACAGGCAGTTTGTTGAACCCGTGCAGGACAGCAGCCCCGTGGTGGATGAGAACGCCGCCCCGCAACCAGTAGTCGCAGACCCCGCCGTGCCACCGCCCGGCGACGCAGACGTGCCGGCTCAGACCTACAGTGCACCGCGCATTATGAGCCGGGGTAATAATTTTTTAACGGTTAGTATGCTCAAGGACGTGGTTCGTCGCGGTACCGCGCGCAAGGCACTGGCATTGAATCGCAGCGATTTGGCGGGTAAGACCGGCACCACAAACGATTATGTTGATGCGTGGTTCAGTGGCTTCAACTCACAGGTTGCCACCACCGTCTGGATCGGCTTTGACGACCCCGTCAGCATGGGGCGCGGCGAAGCCGGCAGCAGAGCAGCCCTACCGATCTGGGTAGACTATATGCAGACGGCTCTGCAGGATGTTCCTGAGGATGTTGATGAAGTGCCGCCCTACATCAGCGCGGGCTGGGTCGATCGTAATACCGGAGAACAAACCGCCGAGGAAGACCCGGCGGCAGTGCGAGAATATTTTGTGGTAGACGATTTGCTACCCATGTGGGAGCGAAGTTCAGTGATCGCGGCTGGTCTGGATGAGAACGCCGGAGAGGAATTTAGCGACGCACCTGAAGCAGAGCCTCTACTGGGCGAGCTTATTGATGAGCCTGAGATTGAACCAATAATTGAAGACAGCGACGATACCGAGGGGCTGTTTTAACAAGCTTACTGGTTGGTCTCGGCAGCGCTTTTTGTAGCCGCTTTTTTCTTAGTGACTTTTTTCTTACTCGCTGTTTTCTTTGATTTCTTTTTGGCAGCCTTCTTCTTGGCCTTTTTCTTGGCCTTTTTCCGGCCGGTGGTTTTACCGTCTGTGACCACCCACTTACCGCCTTCGTAAAACGCCTTCCAGCCGGTCGCTTTGCCGTCTTCTTCGCTCTGCACGTATATTTCTTTGGTCTTACGACTATAGCGAATGACCGTAGGCACGCCATCTTTGTCTGCAACAGGAGCTGAAAAAAGAAAGCTGTATTTACTGTCTATTTCGTCTTTGTGGGGCAGAATTTCGGCCACCAGCGGGGCCCGGGTTTCACGATTACGTGGGAAGCCGCTGGCCGCGAGAAACATGCCTGACGCGCCATCGCGGAGCACATAATGATCATCCACTTTTAGGCATTTCAACTCGGGCATAGGCACCGGATCCATCTTGGGCGGCGCGGCCTCGCCGTTGCGCAGTAACTTGCGCGTATTTTTACATTCCATGCAGCCGAAATATTTGCCAAAACGACCGGTCTTAAGCTGCATTTCATTGCCGCATTTGTCGCACTCAATAATCGGGCCGTCATAGCCTTTGATCTTATAAGCACCTTTTTCAACTTCAAAGCCGGCGCAGTCCGGATTGTTCCCACAAATGTGTAACTTGCGGCTTTCGTCGAGCAGATAACCATCCATCGCGGTGTTACAAATCTTGCAGTGATGCTTCTTAATCAGCAACTTGGCTTCTGCCTCTTCGTCTTCATCCACATTCACCGCTTCATCGCCTGGCACCAGATTCATAGTGTGTTTGCAGCGCTCTTTTGGTGGCAGGGAATAGCCCGAGCAGCCTAAAAACACGCCAGTACTGCCGGTGCGAATCTGCATTGAGCGGCCACACTCTGCACACTCGATATCGGTTTCGGTGGGCGAATTTGGTCGCATTCCCCCGTCATCATCATTTTGTGCTTTTAACAGGGTTGCTGAGAATTCTTTATAAAAGGAATCCAGCAAGTCGTGCCATTCGCGTTTACCCTGGGCCACGTCATCCAGAGCGTCTTCCATTTTAGCGGTGAAGTCGTAATCCATTAAATCCTGAAAACTCTCGACCAGACGCTCAGTGACAATATCGCCCATTTTTTGAGCGTAGAAGCGGCGCTTCTCAACTTGCACATAACCGCGGTCCTGAATGGTTGAAATGATGGCAGCATAGGTGGAGGGCCGGCCGATGCCTTTCTTTTCCATTTCTTTCACCAGGCTAGCCTCTGTGTAGCGCGCAGGCGGTTTAGTGAAGTGCTGGGTGGGCACCAATTCCTGCAGGTCGAGAATATCGCCGACTGCCATTGACGGCAGTACTCCATCATCCTCTTTCTTGCTCATGGGTGGCTGCACTTTCTGGTAGCCGTCGAATACGATGACGCGCCCACGCGTACGTAGTTCATAGTCGCCGGCCGCCAACTTGACACTGGTGCTCAGAAATTCTGCCGCGGGCATTTGACAGGCCACGAATTGTCGCCAGATCAGGTTATACAGGCGTTCGGCGTCACGGTCGACATTGCTGACGTGGTTGGGTTCCACACTCACATCGGAGGGGCGGATCGCTTCGTGCGCGTCTTGCGCGCCCTCTTTACTGGAGTACGTCCGTGGCTGCTCTGGTAAATACTTGCCGCCAAACTTTTTATTAATGAAGGCCCGGCAGTCGTTTACCGCTTCCTGACTTAAATTGGTCGAATCGGTTCGCATGTAGGTGATGTAACCCGCTTCATACAGGCGCTGGGCCAGCATCATGGTTTTCTTCACCCCAAACCCCAGTCGGGTACTTGCGGCCTGTTGCAAAGTCGACGTGATGTAGGGCGCACCCGGCTTGGTGGAAGTGGGCTTTTCTTTCACCTCGCTGACCTGATAGCTAGCGCTGTTTAAGTGTTCAATCGCCGCGTCTGTTTGTCCCTTATTAACTGGCTTAAACGCCTCACCACGATACCGTGTGACTTCAAATTTGGTGGCGTCTTTGTCTTTGGTTTGCAGATGCGCAAACAAATCCCAGTATTCTTCAGGAATAAAGGCGCGAATCTCGCGTTCGCGTTCGACCACCAAACGCAGTGCAACGGACTGTACCCTGCCGGCCGACAGGCCGCGCGCGATTTTAGCCCACAACAAAGGCGACACCATGTAGCCAACCACACGATCTAGAAAGCGACGCGCCTGTTGTGCCTGTACACGACTCATGTCTACCGGGCCGGGCTTTTCAAAAGCCTGCTGGATCGCGCTCTTGGTTATTTCATTAAATACCACACGTCGATAACGCGACGGGTCGCCACCTATCGCTTCCTGTAGGTGCCAGGCAATGGCTTCCCCTTCGCGATCCATATCCGTCGCCAGATAAATTGCGTCTGCGTCTTTGGCCAGCTTGACCAACTCATCAACCACCTTTTCCTTGCCCGGCAATATTTCATAGCGTGCCTGCCAATCATTTTCAGGGTCAATGCCCATGCGTCGGATTAGCTGCTGTTTGGCTTTCTTCTGCCGATGAGCCTGCTTTTTTTCGGGCGCCATTTTGCGGGTAATGGCGGCCTGCCGTGCTCGTTCTTTAGAGTCAACTGGCTTCTTGTCTCCACCGCTGGTTGGCAGGTCACGGATATGCCCAACGCTTGATTTAACGATGTAATCCTTACCGAGATACTTGTTGATCGTTTTGGCCTTGGCCGGTGATTCAACAATTACTAGAGATTTTCCCATGCTTTGGTCGCGGTGCTCGTCGATTAATATTAATCATCAATTTGGTGGGCTAAAGCCCCCAAAATCATCGGTGTCGGGGAGGCCTGCGGCTGGATTATTGCCGCAAAACCGAATCGGGGTCAATGAATTACTGGTACCAGCTCGTCTGTGACGACCACTTCCGCCCATTCTGCAATGTCGGAAAAACCAGGTTGATTGCTGAGCACCATGAGTATGACCCACTTGATGTGTTCCAGTTCTACATGAATAGAATCAAGCGCCATGACGCGGTCAATTACCATCTCCTGTGAGAACTGATCCAGTACGCCAATAGACACTAGACGGGTCAGTAACGATTGACCTTCAAGTTGGAATACGGCCGCTTCTGCGTTGGTAAATATGCGCATTGAACTGCTGGCTTGTTGTTGTGTCAGGGTTTCATCCAGCTCACCTATTTGTAGCAAGCCTTCCAGCCACACAAAGGCTTTTTCAACTTCTTCTCCGTCAAAGCCGGCTCCCAGCAATTCCTTTTCCAGCTCATCCTGACCCGGCTCAAAAGACAATCCATCGACAATGTAATTTTCGAACAGATAAATCAGCACTTCCAACATGTCTTCTTTCATTTTTGTCTCTCTGATTGTCTATCTGAGTATCTAAATGGTTCATGCCAGACGCACATAGCCACCATCGTCAGCCAGTGCCACCAAGCCTTCCAGCTCAAGCATCAGTAGCATGGATGAAACTTCTGCTGCCGTCAATCCGCAGTGCTGGATTATCAGATCAACCGGCGTGGAATCGAATCCGACCGCCTTTAATACAGGATTTTCAGTGCAGATTGCGGCCTCTTGCGGGGGGTCTTGCAGGGCGTTGCGCAAGGGAATCGCCAGTTCCTCAAGCACCTCTTCTGCGCTGGTAACCAAGGCCGCTCCCTCGCGGATCAGCTTATTGCTGCCACGATATTGCGGGCTCAGCGGGTTGCCCGGCACCACTAATACCTCGCGGTTCTGTTCCAATGCCAGTCGGGCGGTTATGAGAGTGCCACTTCGCTCGGCCGCCTCGATAATCAATGCGCCCAGACTAAGCCCGCTGACGATTCGGTTTCGTTGCGGGAAGGTACTTTTATCGGGCCTCACGTTTAAAGCAAACGGGCTTAGTAGCAATCCCTGCTCGCGAATTTGACCATGCAGCTTTCGATGGCGTTGCGGGTAGACGATATCCAAGCCACAGCCCATGACTGCAACGGTTGAGCCACCGGCTTGTAACGCTGCGGCATGCGCCAGACCGTCGACGCCCAGCGCCATGCCGGAGGTGATCACCAAACCCAGCCCCGCCAGTTGTTGCACTATCAATTGAGTGATTCGGCTGCCGGCTGGTGTCGGGCGTCGGCTACCCACGACGGCCAGAGCAGCTTCATCGAGCAAGCTGGTATTGCCCTCTGCAAAAAGCGCCAGGGGAGGATCCGGTATCTCCGCCAGTTGTGATGGGTAGCGCGGCTGCCCCCAACCAATCAGGCATCGACCGGGCTGGGTAAGCCACAACAAATCTGCATCAAGTCGACACTTGTCCTGTTCCTCATGCCGACGATTCCAGCGCCCGTTAGTGACCCCTCTTAATGCGGGCTCGGGATTTTGGTATACCACCGAAGGGCATCGAAAAGTGCTCAATAATTCAAATTTTTGCTTGCGCGTCCAGCGCACGTCACGCAGAAACCTGCACCAATGGTGTGTCACGCCAGCGTTTTGGCTCGCATCGCAACGCTGATTACGCGCGCCCTCTGCAAGCAAGTCATTTTGGGGCATCAAGCCCCGCTTATTAAAATCCATTTTTGTCGACCCTCCATGGTCTTGCGTGTTTAACGCGGCACTACTAACCCCAGTTTACTACTCTACATTGGGGCTGACCACCATATCATGCGCCATGATCTGGCGGGTGGCATTGGTTATCAACGCATAGCTGACTTTTTCAAAGGTGCGGAATACCATTACCAGACCGACGTTCTCTTCTGGTATCTGATAAGTTTCTTTGGTGAATGGGTCTTTTTTGTCAACCTTCTGGCTCAATACCCGAAACACGTCTCCGGGCGCCACGCCTTCACGCTCACCCAGGTTTATTGCCACTACTGATAAGGCACCTAACTCCGTAGCTCGATTGTCGGTCTCAAGAATCATACCGCGCAGCTTGGGATTAGCCGGTGCCTTGGGATAGAAGAACGGGAGACTGGATTTCAATTTTACCGGGCGTAACCGGTCTCGCACCGATACGTCTGAGTGTGTTTTCAAAATCGTCAGCCGTGCCGGATCTCCAGATTTGAGCATACGCGCATCGCCGACGTGCTCTGCTTCCCAGCCGAGGCTCTCTTTGCTGATCGGATCAACAAAATGTCGGCCGGGGCGGAAAATACGAAACTCTTCAGCCTCCGCATCGTTAATGCCACGTGCATAGAACTGATCATATTTGCCCATTATCAAACGGTTGTCATACCCATCTACTACATAGCCTGCGGTAAGTAATTCTTCCTCATCGGTTACCAATGGCGAATTGATGTACGCCTGAATGGCACGGGGATCAACTGCGGGAATCGCCTCCGCATAATCAATGGTGCGACTACTGGGCGACATGCGCACCGTTTCGCGGCGCAGAGAACGCAGTACCGGGCGGCCGTCGACAAACGTCAAAACCAGAACGTCGCCGGGGTAGATCAGATCCGGGTTTTCAACCTGGGGGTTGCCCTGCCAAACCTCTGGCCAACGCCAGGGGTCTTTTAGAAACTTACCCGATATATCCCACAAGGTATCGCCCTCAACTACCGTATAACGGTCCGGATACCCGGCTGACAGATCGGGATTAGCAGCCAGTGCGCCGCCTGAGGCTAACAGGCAAGCAAACATGGCGACACTCAGTTTGCGCAGCAAAGCACGCGTTAAAATGGAGGCGTTGATTTGGCTTGGCATAATCATAATCATAGGCTTGCTGGAGCGGGGCTCTCAGTTGAGTATAATAAGCGCCCCGATTTAATGCCCGGGGCAATGGCGTGGCCACCTCAATAAAGAAGGCCATAAACTGTAACTGCGTTATCAGGTCGAAACCCGCGAGTCTTCGTAATTATGCCTGATAATTTAGTATGTTACATAAACAATGTAGAATATAGTTTACGTTATTTTTGAGTCAAACTGTATGCAAAATTCAAATATGTGGTGTGCATGGCAATTTTAGATATTCTTGTCTATCCCGACCCGAGGCTGCGAAAAGTCGCCAAACCGGTGCAATCGGTTGACGACAATATCCGCCAGCTGGTCAGAGATATGCTGGAGACAATGTACGACGCTGAGGGAATAGGCCTCGCTGCTACACAGGTGGATGTGCACAAACAGGTTATTGTTATGGATCTCTCTGAGACTCGTGATAACCCCTTGGTTTTGATCAATCCGCAGATTGTAGAGCAGGACGGCGAGCAGGAATACGATGAGGGGTGTTTGTCGATACCGGAGTACTACGCGCCGGTGAAACGCGCGGAATCGGTAAAGATTACCGCATTGAACCCCGAGGGTGAAATTTTTGACCTCCAGGCTGACGGCCTGCTGGCAGTGTGCATTCAACATGAGATGGACCATTTAAAGGGCAAGGTGTTCGTCGACTACCTGTCGCGTCTTAAGCAGGACCGCGTGCGAAAAAAATTATTGAAGCGGCAGCGTGCTCCGGCGGCTTAGCGCCGGCCGACCCAGGTTATGAACATTATCTTTGCTGGAACGCCGGCCTTTGCCGTGCCGCCGTTGCAGGCCTTAATCGCCAGCCATAAGGTGGTAGCAGTGTTCACGCAGCCGGACAGAGCCGCTGGGCGCGGCAAAAAACTGACGCCGCCACCGGTCAAGCAGGTCGCTCTGGAGCATGGGATTGAGGTGTATCAACCTATCTCTCTGCGCGGTCAGTCTCAATTGCTGGAATCCTTACAGGCCGACGTGATGATTGTGGTGGCTTACGGATTGCTGCTGCCGCAAGCAGTGCTGGATGCACCGCGCCTGGGTTGCCTGAATATTCACGCTTCTTTACTGCCCCGCTGGCGTGGTGCCGCGCCGATCCAGCGCGCCATAGAAGCCGGTGACGCCGAAACGGGTGTTTGTATCATGCAAATGGAGCTCGGCCTGGATTCTGGCCCAGTGTACGAAACGGTTACCACCGGGATTGCTTCGGACGACACCAGCGCCACGCTGCATGACCGTCTCTCAGAATTGGGTGCGACGGCGGTCTGCAAGGTGCTGCAGAAGCTGTCAACCGACCCGGACCTGACACCCATTGCGCAGGACGATGGGCGGGCCTGTTATGCCCGTAAAATTACCAAGCAGGAGGCCCGTATCGATTGGCAAGCCGATGCCGCGCTATTGGAACGACGAATTCGCGCGTTTAATCCGTGGCCAATTGCGTTCACGCTACATGGAGAAGAGCGAATTCGACTGTTGCGAGCCCACGTCGTCAGAGGCACGTCGGAAGCAGCACCGGGAACAATAATCGCCATCGATGAAACCGGCCCGGTGGTGCAATGCGGCGCAGGGGCTCTGCGGCTGGAATTATTACAGCGCGCTGGCGGCAGAGTGCTGACCTGGCAGGAATTTCGACATGGTTATGATCTGCAAGCCGATCAGCGGTTTGACTAGCCCCCCGGTTGCTGACCAGCGCAACGGCGATATTCAGTTTCGTTGCATGCCCAATAGATAATGGCGCGCAAACTTAATACCCGTGCTCTGGCGGCCAGAGCGACCCGACAGATCATAGATCAGGGCCGATCTTTGGATGCAGTACTGCCGTCTCTGTTTGAGCAGGTGGATTTGAGCGCCCAAAATCGGTCACTACTGCAGGAACTGGTGTACGGTGTGTGTCGCTGGTATGGCGAACTCGATGCGCTGGCCGGACAATTATTGCGCAGCCCAATTCGCAACAAAGACCGCGAACTTCACTTCTTGCTATTAGTCGGTTTGTATCAGTTGCGGCATCTTGATACCGCGCAACATGCAGCGGTAGCCGAAACCGTATCGGGTTGTCAGCAACTAAATAAAGCCTGGGCTAAAAAATTAATTAATGGCTGCCTGCGCAGCTACCTTCGGCAGCCGCCGGAACTGTCGGCTGATGCGGCACATCTGAGTCACCCCAAATGGATTGCCGGTGCGCTGGAAACTGCCTGGCCCGACTACTACAACGACATTGTGCAAGCCAATAACCAACGACCACCGATGTGCCTGCGGGTGAATCGCCGACAGGGCTCGCGTGACCAATATCTCGAACAATTGCACAAGCAGAATTTCAGTGCGCTGGCCGACCCCTACAGCAGTGATGGAATCGTCTTGCAACAGGCGGCGCCGGTCACCGCGCTGCCGGCCTTTGCAGAAGGCGCTGTATCGGTACAAGATACGGCCGCACAACTGGCCTGTGATTTACTGGCCGCGCAACCCGGAGAGTCCGTGCTTGACGCCTGCGCCGCGCCGGGCGGTAAAACAGCCCACCTGTTGGAGCGACATGACGACCAGCTGGCGCTGGACGCATTGGATATTTCGGCACGGCGCTGCGAGCAGTTGCAGGCAACGCTCAACCGCCTGCAACTTGATGCGCATGTCGTTAACGCCGACGCGGCAGACACCCAGAGTTGGGATCAGCCGGATGGCGGCTATGACCGGATTATGATCGACGCCCCCTGCTCCGGGCTTGGTGTACTGCGCCGACACCCAGACATTCGCCACCACCGCACTGCAGCAGACGTGGACAACCTCGTGGCTCAGCAACAGCGATTGCTGCACGGGCTGTGGCCATTACTGAAACCGGGGGGTCGCATGCTGTATCTCACCTGCTCAATTTTGCCGGCCGAGAACAATGATCAAATTGACGCGTTTCTAGCCTCACACGGGGATGCTATGCTGACCGAATTATCGCACCCATCGGCGCTGGTGCTCTCGCATGGTGTGCAAACCTTACCGGGAGTGCATGAGATGGATGGGTTCTTTTATAGTGCTCTCACAAAAGCAAGCTAATGTTGTCTATTCATCAACAACTCGGATTATGCGAGCCATATTGATTGCCCTGGTTTTACTTGTTGCATCACCGCCAGTGGTGGCGCAGGGCTTTGCGCAAAACATTAGTATTGAACTATCACCAGAAGCGGTAGAAGCGGTGGACAATGGCGTACGACTGAAGTTTGACGCCCGTTTTGCCAAACAAAAACAATTCTGGCTAGTGCGATACAAGAAACAAATTAAGGAACACAGCTTTCAACTACAACGTCACGCCTTGTCGCGGCGCTATGTGGTGCGACGCGATGACATTGAAGCACCGCGAATTTTTCGCTCCATTAACGATGCGATGAAGTTTATTGCAGGACAAGCGCTGCAACTGCTAGAGTTTTACAATGCCGATTCACCATCCATTAACTTGCGCCTGGTTCTGGATCAATACTCGCTACCCGGGCCGATGAGATTAAACGCGTTTATCTCCGACGCCTGGGATATAGACAGCGGCTGGGTCACCGTTGCACCCTGAAAACTGCGCATGGCACTAAGAGAATTTATTAAAAAAGTTTCCAGCCCGGTGCCGGTAATCTCGGTCTGTACCGCGCTGTTGTTCGCACTGAGCTTTTTAATCGTGCAATCGCTGAGTGAAGAAGATTCTGGCGAATTGCAGTTCTGGATCACCCTGGTCGGCGGCGTCGGCATCGGCTTGTTGACCTTCTTCCTGCTGACCAATTGTTATTCGCTGTATCGGCAATATGCGCGCAATGAAATAGGTTCACGACTGACTGCCAAATTGGTGGTCATATTTTTGTTCCTCACGGTTATTCCTTTTTCGCTAATCTACTTCTTTTCCATCCAATTTCTGAATAAAGGGGTGGATAGCTGGTTTGATGTGAGAGTGGAACAGGCTGTTCAGGACGCTCTACTACTGGGCCAGACATCGCTGGAAGGAATAAAGCAGGAAATCACCATCGATGTCGAAAACTATGCCAATAACTTGCCCAAAAACCTCGACCCCAGCCAGCTGCTGCGCACGCTGGATGAGATTCGGGAACTGGAAGATTACATCGAGCTATCGCTGTACACCGACGACGGGCGCATCCTTGCCTTCAGCAGTGTCGACTCCGCCAAAATGTTGCCTAACACACCTGGAGACGATGCCTTCACCGAATTACGCTTAAACCAAACCTACACCTCGCTGGAACCAATCTCTAAAAATACCCAGCAGTTCAGGGTCGTGGCGCCGATTCAGACCCAGTCATTGGGCCGTGAGTTCTATGGATTGCAGGCAATAAAACTATTACCGCTTCGCTTTGCAGCACTGGCCAGCAGCGTTGAAACCGCCTCCAATCAATACGACCAGATGCTGTTCGCACGCGGACCGCTCAAGTTCAGCCTGATCGTAACCCTGAGTTTGATCTCTTTGGCCAGCCTGTTATTTTCAATACTTACCGCGGTTTACCTGTCCAGACGATTGGTTGCACCAATCTCTAACTTGGCGGCAGGCACGCGCAAGATTGCGGCTGGCGATTACGGTTCACACCTACCGGTTACCAGCACCGATGAACTCGGCATCCTGACTGAATCGTTCAACGATATGAGTCAGAAAATTGAAGAGGCACAGCAAGTGGCGCTTAGCAGTCAACAGGAAACTGAGCGTCAGAAAGGCTACCTCGAAGCGGTACTGACCAATTTGTCGTCTGGTGTGTTTTCGTTTGATAGCGAAGGGGAGCTGCAAATCTGCAACAGCGCCGCGGCAGAAATTCTGGGCCTGGAGCTGAACTCTGCTGTGGGCCGCAGTGCTGCTGAGTTGGGCCGTGAGCACAAAGAGTTAAAAACTTTTTTCAATCTTATCGAGCGCGGCATTAATTCAGGCCAAGCCGACTGGCAGGACGAAACTACCCTGTTAGGCGCCCATGGCCGGCAGATGTTAATTTTGCGCGGCACCCTCTTGCACACCATTGATCAACGAACCGACCCTGGCGAAGGAAATAGCCGGCAGATCACCAATCATGTTGTGGTCTTTGATGATGTCACTAATTTGATTCAAGCCCAGCGCGACGCTGCCTGGGGTGAGGTGGCCAGACGGCTGGCTCATGAGATAAAGAATCCACTAACACCTATTCAATTATCAGCGGAACGCATCCGGCACAAATTTTCAGAGCAACAGGGTGATGAGTTCAAACATACTCTGGAGCGCAGCACCCAGACTATTGTGCAACAAGTGGAAGCCATGAAAGAAATGGTGAATGCGTTCTCCAGTTACGCCCAGCCGGTGCGCGCGCAACTGCAGCCATTGGATCTGAACCAATTGATCAGAGAAGTAATCGAACTGCATACGAGTGCATTAAAAGATGTTGAGGTGAAGCTTGAGTTGGATGCTGAGCTACCGCTCATAAAAGCCAATACTACTGCGCTGCGTCAGGTGCTGAATAATCTGCTAATCAATGCCTGCCATGCGCTCGAGGAAGTAGATCGGGGCTGCCTGCGCATCACCACCAACCGCGCAGCCAAGGTGGCCGGCAACTACATCGATCTGGTAGTACAGGATAATGGTAGCGGCATTCCGACCGACATCCGCGAATCTCTATTCGACCCCTATGTGAGCAGTAAAGCAAAGGGGTCCGGTCTCGGCCTGGCAATCGTCAAGCGCATCGTCGAAGAACACAGCGGCTCGGTATGGGCTCGCGACGCCGAACATGGCGGCACCGAAATGTATCTGCGGCTACCCATTAATGCGATGCAAACCTATCGTGGCAATCGCACTCAAAATACATTACATTCAGAACAGTCAGAGCAAGCCGATTAGTGCACATGCTTAAACCCCGATTATGTTTTCAAATCGAACACGATTTAATCATTGCCGTTTGCGCCGAGTTGCCCGCCTGACAATCTTCCTGTGAGCAAACAAAAACCGCATATTCTAGTGGTGGATGACGAACCGGACATCCGCAATATCTTGCAGGACATTTTGCAAGATGAAGGATACTCCGTGTCGCTGGCTGAAAACGCAGCCCAGGCACGCAGGCAGTTTAATAAAAAGCGGCCTGACCTTGTATTATTGGATATCTGGATGCCCAAGGAAGATGGTATTTCTGTGCTGCAAAACTGGGTTGATAACGGTGAGCTAAAGCACACACCTGTCATTATGATCTCAGGTCATGGCACGGTGGAAAATGCGGTCGAAGCCGTAAAATTGGGCGCCTACGATTTTCTTGAGAAGCCACTTAGCACCGGCAAGTTGCTATTGTGTATTGAACGCGGCCTCGAAAACGCCACGCTGCGGGCTGAAAACAAGCGCCTGAAAACGCGTTTGCAGCATGGCTCGCCGATGATTTCCAACAGCGATTCCAGCCAGGAATTAATGCGCCATATTAAACTGCTCGGGCCCACCGACTCCTGGGTGTTTATCACCGGAGAATCTGGCACCGGTAAGCATTTGGTGGCCCGTAAAATTCACGAGAACAGCCCACGTTCCGAATACGACGTCATTGAACTGAACTTGGCAGCCATGCCCAGCGATTCGGTATCGCAGGCGCTATTTGGCAGTGAAGCAGACGGTAAGGTGTTGCCCGGCGCATTTGAGCAGGCCAAAGGTGGCACCCTGGTGATTAATGAAGTATTGGGTCTGAATAGAGACACACAGAACAAATTACTAAGCGCTCTGCAGGAACAACAGTTTATGCGCATCGGGGGCGATCGTTATCTGGAGCTGGACGTGCGCGTAATCGTGACCACCAGCGGCAATCCGCAACAGGCCGTGCGCGAAGGTGCCTTTAGTGAGGACCTCTATTACCGGCTGAATGTTATTCCGATCAGTGTGCCTTCATTAAGGCAGCGTCGTAAAGATCTGCCGGAGTTGGTGGAACTGTTCGTGCAGGATATTGCTGAACGAAACGATATCACCCCGCCCAGTATGGCCACGGAAGCATTACAAATGCTGAGCAGCTATGACTGGCCCGGTAATGTGCGCCAGCTGCAAAACGTTTTACAGCGTTTGATCGTGCTGAATGCCGGGCAAAATATCAACGAAGCGGATGTTGAAGGAGCCATCGGCGGCGACCTGAATTTACCATCCCAAGCGGCGCAAACGCCGGACTACTTTGACAGTGACATGCGGTCTGCCAAAGAGAAGTTTGAGCGCGCTTATCTTAGCCATCATCTGGAAACGGTTAATGGTAATGTGAGTGAGCTGGCGAAAAAGGTCGGCTTGGAACGTACCCATCTGTATCGGAAATTAAAAAACCTGGATATCAACGCGCGCGATGCCAAGGGCAGATAAGTTATGAAAATATTGATACTGGGTGCCAGCCAGGTGGGCTCTTCGATTGCCGAAGTGCTGGTCGGAGAGGAAAACGATGTGACGATCGTCGATATCAACCACCGGCCCTTGATGCAATTGCAGAACCGCTTGGATATTCGTACCGTGCAAGGCAACGCGGCTCACCCATCCGTGCTGCGGTCTGCCGGCGCAGAGGATGCTTCATTGGTGCTGGCGGTGACCGACAACGACGAAGTCAACATGGTGGCCTGTCAGGTTGCTGAAACCCTGTTTGATACGCCCACCAAAATCGCCCGCATACGATCCCGTGAATATCGCAAGAACCAGGAATTGTTCGATAGTGACACCGGTTTTAAGATTGATGTGATTATTTCCCCCGAGGTTATCGTCAAAGATCATATAACCCGGCTGATTGAATTTCCCGGCGCTCTGCAGGTGCTGGATTTTGCCGATGGCCTGGTACAACTGGTTGGTGTAAAGGCGGTCGAAGGCGGTGCACTAATCAATTGCCAGTTGTCTGAATTAGGGCAACATATCCCGCATATCGAAACACGGGTGGCCGCGATCTACCGCGATAAAGAAGTAATCACCCCCACCTCCACCACAGAGATCAAACAAGGCGATGAAGTGTTTTTCGTGGCTGCCCGGCAACACATCAAACCTATTATGGAAGAGATGCGTGGCCGCAGCGACAAGACTAAGCGTATCTTTATTGCCGGTGGCGGCAATATCGGCTTGAGCCTGGCGCAGGGATTGGAGCGCGAGGGATACAGCGTAAAATTAATCGAGTTTGACCCGCAGCGTGCTGCAGTCATCGCAGATCAGGTGCGAGATGTGGTGGTTCTCAATGGTGATGCCGCAGACGCTGGTTTATTGCTGCAGGAAAACATTGAGTTCGCCGATATTTTTTGTGCGGTAACAGAAAAAGATGAGATCAATATATTGTCTGCTACCTTGGCTAAGCGGCTCGGTGCGCGTCGGGTGATGGCACTGGTAAATCGGCCGGCATATGTCGAGCATCTGGAGCATCGCGACATCAATGTCATTAT
>JABDKW010000069.1 GCA_013002025.1 Gammaproteobacteria bacterium
AAAAGCTAAAAACGTTGCTTGAATTAACTTACAGGAGGCCGTAATGGCGAACCGAATGAACCAATTTTTTCTGGGTCTACTGTGCTTGATGGTGTTGAATGCCTGTGCCAGTAGTTCTGCCATCAGCGCCGACCGTGCTAAGACTTTCAAAGCAGGTCAGCAGGCCATTGATTTGGCGCAGGACAGCATCATAGTAGATGGTCATATAGACGTGCCCTATCGCGTGCATGATGAATGGGTGGATGTGACCGAAGCCACCGAAGATGGTGACTTTGATTATCCCCGCGCCAAAGCCGGCGGCTTAAACGCGCCCTTTATGTCAATCTACGTGCCCTCTAAGCTGGATGGCACTGAGGCATCCACCCAGACCGCGCATCAGTTGATTGACCATGTGGAAGCGATCGTGGCGCGCGCACCAGATCGCTTCGCGATTGCCACATCCGCCGATGACGTGGAGATGCATTTTGCCAAGGGCCTTATATCTCTGCCGTTGGGCATGGAAAACGGCGCGCCGGTCAACGGTGATTTAACCCGGCTCAGCGAGTTCTATGATCGCGGCATTCGCTACATCACCCTGACCCACGCCAAGAGCAATGAAATCTCCGATTCATCCTACGATGAAGCACGTCCAAACGGTGGCCTGAGTGCGTTTGGCAAGGAAGTAGTCCGCGAAATGAATCGCCTGGGAATTATGGTGGATATCTCGCATGTGTCCGACGAGGCCTTTTATGATGCCATTGAAGTAACTCAGGTGCCGATGATTGCGTCGCACAGTTCGTTGCGCACCTTCACACCCGGTTTCGAGCGCAATATGGACGACGACATGGTCAAGGCGCTGGCCAAAAATGGCGGCGTGATCATGATTAACTTCGGGTCCACGTTTCTGACGGCCGAAGCGCGTGTCTGGAGTGACGCCCGCAGCGCCGCACTAAAACCGGTGGAAGAAAAGTACGGTGAGGAAAGTGATCAAGTAGCGCAATTTAAAAAAGACTACCGCGCCGCTAACCCCCTGCCCTTCGCCACTCTGCAAGACGTGATGAAACACATCGACTATGCCGTCAAATTAGTCGGCGTTGACCATGTGGGGCTGGGCTCCGATTACGATGGCGTGGGTGACTCTCTACCTGAGGGGATGAAAGACGCATCCACCTACCCAAATCTTGTGCAGGCCTTACTGGATCACAACTACTCGGAAGATGACATCCGGAAAATTTTAGGCGGCAATGCGCTGCGCGTCTGGCGAGCGGTTGAAGCCTTCGCTCAGCAAGCAGAATAGCGGTGCTAAAAAAAACACTGATTGCGATTACTCTATTAGTCGTCGCTGCGGGCCTATTTCTGACCTTTAGCAAGCAACCACCCGCACTGCCCGAGGGCAGCCAGAGTGCTGCACTGCTGAAGCCGGGGCCGCATCAGGTTCGCCGCGAAACAATGCATCTGGTTGATACGAGCCGCAAACTTGATGCCAATGGCGATTTTGAGGGCGCTGATGAACGCACCTTTGATGTGCTGATCTGGTCGCCAACTGCAACGCCGCCGACGCCACAACCACTATTAGTCTATAGCCACGGTTTTATGTCCAGTGGTCATGGTGGCAAGTATCTGGGCGAATATTTTGCCAGCCATGGTTACACGGTTGCGGCACCCACCTTCCCACTAAGCCATTTTAGTGCGCCGGGCGGCCCCAATTCGGCCGATGTGGTGAATCAACCGGAGGACGTGAGCTATGTCATCGACACTCTGCTAGCGCTTAGCGCGGACGCCAACAGCAAATACGCGGCATATATTGATCCGCAGCGGGTTGGCGCGGCTGGTCTGTCGCTGGGCGGTATGACCACGAAACTGGTTACCTATCACCCCCACACGGGTGACCCGCGCATTACCGCAGCCGCGTCTATCGCCGGCCCCGCATTTATGTTCAGCAAGCGTTTTTTCGATCATCGTAGCTTGCCATTTATGATGATAGCCACTCCGCAGGACGCGATGATTTCCTACCAGGACAACGCCGCCGATATCACTGATAAAATTGCCGGCGCGGTTTTGGTTACGATCGAGGGCGCGTCGCATGCCGGCTTCGCCGATACCGCGAAGTGGCTACGCTGGATGAACAATCCGGATTCTATTGGTTGTGATGCGCTGATGCGCAATTTAGATGAGGTCCAGGAAGAGAGTTGGTATCACCGTATCGGCAGCCCCGAAATAGGTGTGGTTGAGGGAGCAGCACCGGCCATGTGCAGCATGGACCCGATGCCGAAAACCATAAACCCATTGAGACAACATCAGCTCAATACCTTGGCGTTGGCCGCCTTTATGCAGTGCCATTTGGCTACAAACCCCGCTGAGGCGCAACGTCACTGTGACTACCTGCACAACAAATTGAGCAGCGAAATTGGCGAAATAACCGTGCGCTGGTAAAAAACTGAATTTATTTGAAACCGAAACGGGTTGTTTTGCGTCTTATTTAGTGTTCCCTGATTATTAATGGAGTTTTTAGAATGAAAACACTAATTGGTATGAGCGCACTTGCCTTAGTTGGGGTGTTGCTGATGAGTAACGGCGTATATGCCGGTGACTGCCAGCACACGCGCCACTTACAGCGCAGTGTGGCGATGAATAATGTAGACCTGATCGAGCTAATTGCCGGCGCGGGGCGATTGGAGGTGGTTGGCGAAAAAGACCGGGATAACGTAGAAATCGAGGCCTACCTTTGCGCCAGCAGCGAGGAATTATTGGAGGGCCTCGATGTCACTGACCAATTGAGCGCCAACACTTTGAAAATTGAAACCGCCTACCCAAACGAGGGAATCTGGAATAGTTATCAGGAAATGAAAATAGATTTAACTGTGCTGGTGCCAGAGGCGGCGGCTCTGGATGTCACCGATAGTTCTGGCAGTGCAGAGATTGAAAATGTCCGGCAACTCACGTTGGTGGATTCGTCCGGTAAAATTCGAATCCGCGAGATAGGCGGCGATGTGCGGGTCAAAGATTCATCCGGGGGCATCTCAATTAAGGGTGTGGCGGGCGATGTGGATTTGACCGACAGCTCCGGCGGAATAGACGTGGAAAACGTTCAGGGAACGGTTTTAGTGCGCGCCGACAGTTCCGGCTCCATCGATGTCGGCAACGTGGGTAAAGATGTGTTAGTGAGGCGCGACAGCTCCGGTTCTATCAGGGTCAAGAATGTGGCCGGTGACTTCACAGTTGAAAAAGACAGCAGCGGCGGCATTCATTACAAAGACGTGGTCGGCACCGTAAACTTGCCAAAATAGCGCCATAGTTGACCTTGCCAGAAAGTCAGTGCTGTTTCACAATAGCGCTGACTTTTTTATGAGCGGGTGAACAATGAAAACTGAATTTTCCAGAATGGCGGACAGCACCGCGAGCGATTGGCAAATCATCATGCAGGAGCAGATGGCATTTATTGGCAAGTTGCCGGACCGCATTCTGGCCCATATGGAGTTATTGAATGGAGACTATGGTGGCTTCCCGGTGGACCGTTTACAGCATTGCCTGCAAACCGCCGAACGGGCAGCGGAAGCTGGCGAAGACGACGAATATGTGGTGTGTGCCCTGTTGCATGATATTGGCGATACGCTGGGCAGCACCAACCACGCCGACGTCGGGGCGGCGATCCTGCAACCCTTTGTGAGTGAGGCCAATCATTGGATGGTGAAACACCATGCGATTTTGCAGGGCTATCATTTTTTTCACCACCTCGGTATGGACCGTAATATGCGCGATGCATTGAAAGACCATGAGCACTATCAGCACACAGAAGACTTTGTGGAGAAATACGATAACCCGGCGTTTGACGCCAACGCACCAGAACTATCGCTGACGCTGTTTGAGCCGCTGGTACGCAAAGTGTTCAGCGAACCCAAACGCAGCCTTTATAAAGCCGCGCTGGACAATAATTAGTTAGCCTTCCTCCGGCGGCTCGCGCATCGGCACGCTGATATTGCACAAGCCAATCTTGCCGGCCGGGTCCAGAAACCACTCCTCGGTTCGAAAGGTGCGGGCACGCACAAACTCCGCAAAGCTTTCGCTGTCAGTGCGCATAATCTGCACATTACGGAGCTCCTCAGGAATGTCCTTGCCCACTCGAATTGATTTGATCGGCACATGCTCCTCAGGGTCTGTGTAGAAACCTAGTGGCCCGGTTCCACGGGGCAAACTGGAAAGGTGTTGCATACCCGATAGCGCACGGCCTAACAGAGTAACGTTACGGTCTAAATGCCGAGGCGAGTGGCCGGTGACAACATACAACTGGGCCGCATTGCCGCTATCCGCCGCCATACCACGACCGGCGCCCAACATGCCATAACAGTGGGTCAACCAACTAAGTAAACCATCCGTACCGACCGGGAAACCGCGCACAAAACCAACCTTGTCGTCGTAGGCATCACGGCTTTCGATAAAGTTTATAGCCAGACCTTTGGCCGGACGAAAGAACTCTGGCGCCAGCGACTCGGCCGCGTCGCCCAGCGATCGCTTTTGCTCAGCTTCCTGTGCCGGATCTCCCCACTGTACGACGTAGTTGTCCTGCGAACGGATAATTGCCAATCCATCGAAATACTGGTCCATGACCAGTTTGCGCAAGTTGGCAATGTGGCTCGGCGCAAACTCCGGTGCCAGCTCGAATAACACCTGCCCATGATCCAGTTCCAACAGCATCAAATTATCCGCTTGCGGGGTTCGCCATTCGGTCGCTTTGGACTCAGCAACCACCTCGGCACTGGTTCGTTGTTTGGCGACAGTCGCGCCACTAAATACCAGACTTAAAAAAGTCGCGAGTAGAACACGAAGTGTGCAGCGCAGCATAGAAAATATCCACGGTCAAAATATCGGTAAGCACATGATAAGTGGCGCTTTTATCTCAGGCAAGGAGCATTGCTTTACGCCCCGCGACTGGTCATTTAGCCCTGTACCAATTAGCGCAGCCGCGCTATGCTTGGAGGAACCGCGTGTTGCTGATAAGGGTATGGGGCGCCAGTCTTACAAACTGTCTACTTCTAGCTCAAGTTTGATTTTCGCGAAACGCGGTATACCAAAATACTAAAAATGCTTTAACCGTTACCATTCAGAGGATCCATACACATGAGAACATTTCATACTATTAGGCGCGTGGCTTTGACCGTTGCGACCGCCACCGCCTTCACCGGCGTGCACGCGGCGCAGTTGGAGGAAATTGTCGTCACCGCTCAGAAGCGGACCGAGAGCCTGCAAGACATTCCCATTTCGATAACTACCATTAGTGGTGACAAAATCGAACAGGCCGGCATCGGCAACTTAGAAGACTTGTCGGCCTATGTGCCGAACCTGATGTTGTCTGAAAACGCCGTTGCCACCAGTATCATCATGCGCGGCATTGGCCCCGGTGCCAACCAATCGTTTGAGCAGTCAGTTGGGCTGTATGTCGATGGTATTCACCTCGCCAAAGGCCGGCAGACTCGAACCGGTTTATTTGATCTCGAACGAGTAGAGGTATTGCGCGGGCCCCAAGGCATTCTGTTTGGTAAAAACACGCTTGCAGGCGCTGTCAATGTAACTTCTGCAACGCCGCAGGTCGGCGATGAGTTTGGCGGTAAAATATCCGTAGGTTTCGAATCTCATGATGGTCATACCGTGGAAGGCAACTTGAACGGCAGTGTGAGTGAAAACCTGGCACTTCGTTTGGCGTTTAAGGATCATGAAAACGATGGCTATTTGCCCAATTCCATTACGGGTCAGGATGGTCCGACCACGGATGAAACGTTGTGGCGCTTTGCTGCGACCTGGGAACCCAGCGACAACACCTCGGTTAAGTTCAAACACGCCGAGGGCGAGCACACGCGTGTCGGTGGCACCGCGGTTGTTAAGACCTTGCAACCTGTCGCTAATCTGGGCGCTGCAGCACAATTGGCGTTTGGCGTTATCGGTGGGTTTTTCCCAAGTGTGGGAAGCAATGTGGCCCAGGGCATCCTTGACCTGAACCGAGATGCAGTCTCAATCGGCGGTAACGCACTTGCAGCATCTCTTGGCGAAGCTACCGTACCCGGGGAAAAACCTGAAGGTACGGACACTGAAAACAAAGACACTTCATTGAATATCGATGTTGATTTCGGCGATGGCTACACATTTACTTCGGTAACAGGCTACTCAGAGTATGAATATGAAGACGGCATTGATACCGACTTCCTGCCAATTCAATTTGTTGGCCGCAGCGATATTTCTGAGTACGATCAAATCTCTCAGGAATTTCGTATTACCTCAGACCCAAGCAGAAAGTTTTCATACATAGCGGGTGCCTACTGGGAAGAACAAACCCAGGAAATTGACCGCATCGTTGTTTTCGACGGTACCCTTGGCTTACCCGCACCGGTAATGACTGCAATCATTGGTGCGCCATCACTGCTGGCTATTCCGCCTTCGGTCACCGGCGCATTGGGATTACCCTTTGGATTAAATGGCGTCACCATCTTTAACCAAGCCGGGCGTGTGTCAAACTGGCGTCAGGAAACCGATGCATGGGCGGTGTTCTTTCAGGGCGAGTGGCAACTCACCGACAATCTGACGCTGACCGCAGGTGCGCGGTACACAGAAGAAGATAAATTCGCGGTTGCCTCTACGCGTATCACAACCGATACCACCGGGCTAGCAACACCGAACCCCAGCCCCCTTCTCGCGGGCGCGCTACGTCGTGTGGCGCCAACGACTTTCGATCATGACTTCGTTGAGAAACGTACTACGGATCAGGTTACACCGGGTGTGAGTCTGGAGTGGGCGCGTTCCGACGATAGCCTGTATTACGCGAGTTACTCGGAAGGCTTCAAAAGTGGTGGTTTTAACGCGGTAGACGATCAGGCACCCGACTTGGTGCGTGATACGCCGCCCTTCACCATCCCCGGTGATGGCTGGCGTTATGAAGATGAAACCGCAACATCGTTCGAAATTGGTGGTAAGCACACCCTGCTCGACGGCGCGATGAACTTCAACTGGTCTCTGTTTACTTCCGAATATGACGACCAGCAAGTTTCTACCTTTGTCGGCGTTGGCTTTGTAGTAAGGAATGCGGCCACATCAGAGGTTGACGGCCTTGAGACAGAAATTCGTTGGCAAGCGACGGACAACCTGTTCCTTGGCGCAAACGTTGCCTTGCTCGATGCATCCTACGGCGCTTTTCCGACCGCTGGTTGCACCGCCGAACAGGCTTCTGATATTGCAGGTGGCGCCGCCTCATCCGGTAGTTGCACCATCCGCATCGGTGCAGATGGCAATGCACTGGCCAATCAGGATTTAGCCGGGGGTTCGCTTACCCATGCCCCGGATTACTCAGGCTCGTTGTTCCTGGATTACAACCGCCCGTTTAATGACACAATGGAGTGGTTTTTCGCAGCCGACGTTAACTTTACCGATGGTTATCTGTTAACTGGCGATCTAGATCCACTGGATTTCCAGGATAGTTTCCAGAAGTTAAACGTGCGAGCTGGTATGCGAGGCGAAAATTGGGAGTTCATGGTCTTTGGCCGAAATATCACCGATGAAGAAACTGCCGCTGGCGGCTTTGACGTTCCATTATTATCTGGTGGTCACGCAATCTATACCGACCCGGGCGAAATATACGGTGCCCGTATCAGCTATAGCTTCTAACGGCTTCAACCATTCGCGGCCCACTAAGGCCGCACAAGAAGGACGGGGCGACCCGTCCTTTTTTATTGCCTGTTCAGAAAGCCTTATGGACGACAACGTTTTCGCTATTAGATTTAACTCAAAAGCCATCTTTTGGTGATTAGCTGGCAATCCGAAAAACTCTAATTAGCATCCATTTCGACTATTTTCATCGTTTTTTATCCTAAACAGCCGTTAATATTCCGTAATTCGTATTTATTTGAGTTTTTTTCTACGAATTATGTTTTACCGCTTGTTGCGAACTGGGTATAGTTGGATCATCGTCAACTAATACCCCAATCGAGTCGTAACCACTGGGGTATCCGTAGTAGCAAAACAGATTTGAGGAGTTGAACATGAAGCAAACGCACCGAAACCACATGCGCGCCACTCTGACACGAATAGCGTTAAGCGCCGCGCTTTGCACCTTGCCGTTGGCCACTGCCCAGGCTGCGCTGGAAGAAATAGTCGTAACCGCGCAAAAGCGCGTGGAGTCACTGCAGGATATTCCCATCGCAATGAACGCCTATGACTCTGAAAATATTGAGTCAATGGGCTTAAATGGGGCCAAGGACATTGGCCTCGCTTCAGCCAGTTTGCAGATGCCGGCTTATCCAGTCAGCAGCAACAATCTGGGCCTGTTCATTCGTGGCGTGGGTAATGCCGACTCGATTTCGCTGACCAAAGATAACACCGTAGGCCTGTATTACGATGGCGTGTACGCTGGTCGTTCCACTGGGCTACTGGCGGACCTGTCGGATCTGGAAAGGGTGGAAATTTTGCGCGGCCCGCAAGGCACGTTATATGGGCGTAATACCACTTCCGGCGCAGTGAATTTTATTAACGCCAAGCCCACTGGCGAATTCAGTTTTAAACAAAAACTCACTAGTGGTGACTTCGGCACCTTTCGCTCGGTAACCAACATCAATCTGGCCGAGATCGGCGGGGTTAAAGCGAAAATCACGGCGGCGTTTTCTGACCGTGATGGCTGGGTGGTCAACGCAGGGCCTAATGAACAACAGGGCGTACAATACGAAGACTTTTACGCGGAAGATAAGGAGGGCTATCGAATTGCGCTAAGTTATGACGCAGTCGAAAATCTGGTGATTGATTACGCTTTTGACAAGGCGGATATGGACACTGGCTCACCCTACTTTCAATACGCCGGCCCAGCGGGTGGCCTGGATGCGGGCTTCCAACCCATCACCTCAAGCTTCACAACCCGTCTGGAAGAAACCCGCACGCCCACCGGCGGTGGCAAATTTGCCTATACCTTGCCAACTACTGTCACCGAGGTAGATGGCCATAACCTGACGGTCAGCTACGACATCAGTGAGAATCTGACATTCAAATCCATTACCGGCCTGCGCGAGTTTACCGACAATGCCTCAACCAGCTTTACACAATCCTTTGGCGGCGCTGGAAACTTCGAAGTGAATACCCGTACTGACCATGAGCAGTTTTCCCAGGAGTTCCAGCTGGTCGGTGAGACCGAAAAGATTAAGTATGTTGCCGGACTTTACTATCTGGAAGAAGACGCGCTGCAAATCGAGCGCCAGTATCTGGATCGGGCCACCTTTGACAGCACTGGCATCTTTGCTTTTGACTTGGCCAGCAATCCACCGTTTATTCCATGTAGCATCTTTGGCCAAGGCGGTAACGGCGCTGGGGGTGTCGCGCCCGCCTGTACTGCCCCATTTGCACCAGGGGCCGTGTTCCCCTTGTACCTGGGCGAATACCAGATGCAAAGCGACGTTGAGTCTAGCGCGGTATTTGGTCAGCTAAGTTGGCTGCCCGCTGCCATGGGCGACGCTCTGGAAATGACGGTTGGCCTGCGCTACACCAAAGATGATCGCAGCACCGTTCGCACCAACGACGGCTGGGCCTTTAATTCCTTCGCGCCGGGTAATACTGAGTCGGACATAGACAATCTCGATTGGTCACTGGTGGCCGACTATCAATGGTCTGATAACATCTCTACCTACTTTAAAGCCGCCTCGGCCTTCCGCTCGGGGGGGGCGAGTCGCAATGGCCTGAATTACAGTCAGGGCTTTGAAGAGGAAACGTTGACCTCCTACGAGATTGGCTGGAAAACCGAACTTGCCGACCGGAGAATACGCTTTAATGGTGCGGTTTATCAGATGAATATCGATGACATTATTCTCGACTTCCTGCCAGACCCGGTAAATAACCCGCAATTCGTTGAGGTGTTTAACTCGGGCGAAGCCGATATCAGCGGGCTCGAGGTAGACCTGCTGGCTGCCCTGACCGATCGATTTACACTGGGGCTCAATTTCGCCTATCTTGATTACGATATCAAGAACGCAATCTTTCCGGATGGCACCGACCGAACTCAAACCACCGAATTGGTGTGGGCGCCGGAAAACGCTTACAGTGTGATCGCGGACTATCAGGTTCCGCTCAATGTCGGCACTCTGAAGCTGCATTTGGATTACGCATGGCAGGATGACCAATTGGCCTTGGCCAATACCAATTTCGGGCGCGTTGAAGTACCGGCTTATGGCCTGCTAAACGCCCGCGTCAGTCTGGCGGAGGTGGAACTGGGTGGGGCTAATTGGCAGTTCGCCATTTGGGCCAAAAACCTGGCCGATGATGACTCAATTAACTACCGCATCGGCTCCACCGCGGTTACCTTTCTGCAACCACGTACCGTGGCCGCAGAAGTGGTTCTCGAATTCTAGGGGCGCGACTCAGGCAGTCTGCTTGAGAGTAACCCTGTAGGCTGCGTAGGCCAGCAGCGCGGCGCCAACCGCGTAGCCGGCGCTGGCCTGAGCCAATTGATCCATGCTGACACCGCGATCGATAAACCAGCCCAGCACCACCGGTGAGATGGCGCTAAGCAGCACCATGGTAAAGGTCCCCAGCGATTTGATTGAACCGAAATACTTATTACCGTAACGTTCGGCAAAAAACGGCGTGGTGACCGCGGCCTGAGCGGCCGTCGACACCGCCATACACAACATAAACACAACCGCAACCACGGTACTGTCAGCGGTTGACAGAATTAGTAGGCCCAATGCCATCGGTGTGGTCACAAACGGTGCCAGACGCACCGCGCCCCAACGATCCACCAGGCTGCCGATCACTAGCGACATCACAATGGCGGTCAGCGAAAATAGCAGGTACAGACTGCCCCACAACACCAGCGGCCAACCTTTTTCGTCAACCAGATGAATCTGGTGAAACATAAATCCGGTGTAAAGCATGGACTGCGATAATAAGCCGGGCACAAACATATAAAACAATGGGTCACGAATTACCTCAGCGCGGGTCCACTGGCGTTGCTGCGCGATCATTGTGCCGTTAAGAGACGCCGCCTCCCGTTCATCAATTTCCGCCAGATAGCGGGTATGGCGACTGACCTGCTCTCGCAATAAAAACCGAATAACCATTGGTAACAATAGAATTACCGTCAGTGCCACCAATAGCCAGGTTTGTCGCCAACTCAGGAATGCCAGCAGAGCGATAATCACGCTGGGCAGAGTCGCCTCAGCAGCCGAATAACCCATATTTGCCAGTGAGTTGGCCTTGCCCTTACTGGCCGAGAGATAGCGCACCATAGTGCTGGCGCTGGTCATCGACATCAAGCCCTGGCCGAGCTGGCGCAGCAGCAAGATGGCGACAAACAACATCAATACATTGTGGCTGCCCGCCATCACCACGCAGGCTAACGCCAGGCCGATCACCACCGCGTAACTAAACGTCTTTAGTGGAACGCGGTCAATTAAAGGGCCAGTCCACAACAACAGGAAAGCACTCAGCAGAGTAGCCAGCGAATACACCGCGCCGAACTCACCATGGCTGAGATTTAATGTGCTGCGAATTTCACCACCAAATAAGGCAATAAAATACGTCTGCCCAGGGCTGGAGAAAAACATCAGCGCAAAGCCAAACAGCAATAGTCGCCAATCGCTTTTAATTAGAGGAACAAAGGATTTCAAGGATGATATGAGCCGTCCGCCATGCAAACCAGCCAGCGGCGACCTTAGTATAAGAATCAGTCGTGCAATTAGTCGGGCGCAATCATACCAGCGCCACCGATAAGACTAAATCGCTTATTTAGCCTGAGATTGCTGAATAAAATCCGCGCCGCGCTCGGCAATCATAATGGTGGTGGCATTGGTATTACCGGAAATCAGAGTTGGCATTATCGAGGCATCGATCACCCGTAGTCGACGCAGCCCATGTACCCGCAAATGCGTATCGACTACCGCCATCGGGTCATTACCCATTTTGCAGGTACCGACTGGATGATAATTGGTCACGCAAAACTGCCGGATGTAGGCCAGCAAATCATCATCCGACTGAAACTCATCGCCGGGGCGTATTTCCACCCCGGTGATGGCGGCCATGGCTGGGCTGGCAAATAGCTCGCGTTGCTTGCGAATGGCCTGCAACATATCTTTGCGATCTTTATCTGTCGCCATGTAGTTAGCATCAATCTCCGGATGTTGTTCGGGGTCTGTGCTACATATTCGCACCGAACCACGGCTTTCCGGCCGGCATGGCGTGACCACCGTGGTGGCGCCTGCTTTCTCATCCAGCACCGACTTACCGTTGTCCTCCCGGTAGCCGCTGGCCGGCGTAAAGTGCAACTGCATATCGGGCCGCTGCAACTCCGTCCGAGAGCGAAAAAAAGCTCCGACATAGGCCGACGGTGTATTGATAATGCCGCGTTTGTAACGCAGGTACAGGTATAAATTGTAGATCATGCGGTGTGGTTTCATCTGCGCCGCCAGCGTGATGGGCTTGGTGATTTCACGCGCCACCATCACCCCGAGGTGATCCTGCAGGTTCTCCCCCACGCCGGCTAATTCTTTAACCACTGGAATGGAATGCTGTCGTAATAGCGCCCGCGGCCCGACGCCGGATAGCTGTAATAGCTGCGGCGTATTAATTGCGCCGCCACAGAGTAATACCTCACGCCGTGCCGACACATCCAGAGTTATTCCATCCCGGCTGATATTCACACCGACCGCTGCATCGCCCTCAAACAACACGCGATTGGCCATAGTCTCAGTGACAATAGTCAGGTTTGGCCTGTTGTGCGCGGCTTTTAAAAATGTTTCGGCAGTGCTTTGGCGCACACCGTTTTTTATCGTTACATCGTAATAGCCCGCACCTTCCTGGTCACCCCCATTAAAATCTTCGCTCCTCGACAGGCCGGCTTCTTCACAGCCCTGTAAAAACGTATCGCCCAGTTCATCACCGTGGGATTTCGATACATGTAACAGGCCACCGGCGCCATGCGCGTCATTAGCACCGCAGTAGTAATCTTCGGATTTTTTAAAGTAGGGCAAGCAGTCGCGCCAACCCCAACCTTCATTGCCAAGCGCCAGCCAATCTTCGTAGTCCTGCGCTTGACCGCGAATATAAATCATCCCATTGGTGGCGCTGGAGCCACCCAATACTTTGCCGCGTGGCCAGTCCATACGACGCTCATCGATGGCGGGCGAGGCCTTGGTTTTGTGCATCCAGCTAAATTTTTTGTGATAGGCAATTAGCATCCACCCAAATGGCAGCCGAATCAGAGGGCTGGAGTCCTTCTTGCCGGCTTCAATCAGTAACACACTGACCGAGGCATCCGTGCTCAACCGATTGGCCAGCACACACCCTGCTGACCCGCCGCCAACAATCACATAATCGTAAGCCTGATTAATGACTGCACGTGGGCTAATGCCCAATTTGGCCAGTATTCCCACTTTTAGATGTGCTTGCTGTGCCCTTCCCAATAAGGTGCCCGCAGGTTGCGTTTATACAACTTGCCATTCGGGTCGCGCGGCATCTGTTCAATAAAGTCAAAGCTCTTGGGCAATTTCATTTTTGCGATTCGTTGACTAAGAAACTCCGTTAACTCAGCACTCAATTGCTCGCCGCTTGCGGTTCCATCTGTGGCTTGTACCACAGCCTTAATCTGCTCACCCCATTGCTCATCGGGAATGCCGAACACACAACAGTCGATCACCTTGGGGTGCGTGATCAGCACGCTTTCAATCTCGGCCGGGTAGATATTCGCGCCGCCGCTGATAATCATGTCTATTTTGCGATCACACAAGAACAGAAATCCGTTTTCATTCAAATAGCCCACATCGCCAGCAGTGAAATAATCATTGATGCGGTTCGATTCCGTCTTCTGCTTATCGCCTCGGTATTCGAAGCGGGTTAAATCATTCATCAATAAATAGATTGTACCCTGCTCGCCCTGCGGAACTTCATTGCCGTCGTCATCCAGAATCTTGATGTCGGCACCGGGCCAAGGCCTGCCCACAGTCCCGCGGTTGGCCAACCACTCCTGGGGTGTGGCAATCGCGCCTCCGCCCTCAGTAGCGGCGTAGTATTCATAGATTACCGGCCCCCACCACTGCAGCAAATCCGCTTTCACATCCGGCGCGATCGGTGCCGCCGTGTGGATCATATGGGTCATGGAACTGACATCGTATTGACCCCGCATTTCCTGTGGCAGCTTTTGCAAGCGCACCATCTGTGTGGGTACCACGTGGGTGGTGGTGATTTTATATTTTTCCACCGCCTGCAACATTTTCTCTGCATCCCATGAATCGTGCATGATCAGGGTATGCCCCATATGTAAGGAAGATGTAGACCAGTTCATCACCGCGGTGTGGTACATCGGCGAACCACAAAAATGCACATTGTCCTGCTCTGGCTGAATGCCAAACAGGGATAACAACATGGTAAACATAATCGCCGAGGTATCCGGATCAACCTGCGCCACCGCCCGCTTTACGCCCTTAGGTTTGCCGGTGGTGCCGGAGGTATAAAACATGACCGCCCCGACTGCGCGATCATCCGGCAGGGTGACCGGTTGGTTTGCAATCAAGTCGTGATAGCGACCCAGACCCGCTACCGACCCAAGGGCAAAAGCCTTGTCCTTGGCAAAGCCGATCTCATTGATCGCTGCCAGCGCTGCGTCAGCGGTGTGTTCCGAGCAAATAAAGGCTTTCGCGCCGCTATCCTGCAAGATGTACGCCACTTCGGCACCCACCAGATGCCAGTTCAAGGGCACCAGAAAAAAGCCAGCCTGCGTCACCGCCAGATTCAGCGCCGAGTACTGCGCGCAATTGGGCAACAATGCAGCGACCACATCGCCCGCCTGTAAACCCTGTGCCCTTAAGCCATGCACTAACTGGTTGGCCTCAGCCAATAATTCCCCACGGCTCCAATGCCGTTGATCCGGGTCAACCAGCGCCAGTTTGTCTGGTTCCTGTTGCGCAAAAGCCCAGAAACCTTTGGCGCCAGTACCTAAATCGATCTCCATAGCCAGCCCTACCTCAAATCTAAGTTCGTGCAGCCGCGGCCTTACCAGCCATGCGTCCGCTGAAAGTTGCATCCCCAACCGAGGTGCCGGAACTATATCCTTCGCCACGCCGAGGTACACCGCAGGCGGTACGGCCTGCCGCATACAAACCGACGATGACTTCCCCTTCGGGTGTGAGCACTTCGCCTGAGGGCAGTGTATCTAAACCACCAAGCGTAAAATACGGCAAAAAGGCGCCGCGGCCAGGGGTGCAGTCCAGCGCCACCAGCGGCGGCTGCAATGCCTTTAGCCATTCTTCGCTCTTGTGGAACAACGGGTCCTCACCTGCATCAGCGTGTCGGTTATAAGCGGCAATCGTCTGGCTCAGTTGGCCAGCCTTAAATCCCAGCTCCTGCTCTAATTCCTCAACGGTTTCACCGGTTCCAGCCACTTCGGCACCAAGATAGGACTCTTGCTCATAGTTACCGTAATCTTCCACGGTGGTGATCAAAAAGATTCGATCGCCGAGTTGTTTTAGAGCATAGGCGCCGATGCGGCCATGATAGGCGTCTTCGTTGATAAATCGTTGCCCCTGCGCGTTCACAAAAATACCGAAGGTCAGGCTGGCGGGCGGGTAATAGGGAATGCTGACAAAGCCTTCATCCATATTGATGGCCGCGCCGCCAACGCCCATTCCCATAAGAATGCCCGCACCCATATCACCAGGATTGCCAATCGGTACGCTGCACTTTTGCAGCCCGGGTGCGTATTTTTTTACCATCGCTTCATTCATCACAAAGCCGCCGGCACACAACACCACTCCGCGCCGCGCACGCACATTTTTTTCCTGCATGTCTTCACGGATACGCATGCCACATACCGCGCCCTGGGCATCTTGAATCAAGGTTAATGCACGACAGTCATAGCGCGCGTCAATCTTGCGCCGCTCGACCGCCTCGCCCATGATTTTCATAAATAGCGGGCCGCCATTATCCCCTTCTATTTCCAGATTGTGGCCCCGTGGACAGGGCTTGGCGATGTCTCGAAACGGCCATGCTTTTTCACTGCCGGTGAACAGCAGGCAGTCATCGGTCATGGCTAAAATAGCGCGTTCCTTGTACTCGGTATCTTTAAACGGCACGCCCTGCTCCACTAACCAATTAAAATGATCGCGGCTGCCCTCCACATAGGCTTTAATCTTGGCCGCGTCCGCCTGCGGCCCGGCACAGGCCGTCAGGTAATCGATCATGGACTGGTTACTGTCTTCCCAGCCGGCGGCTTTTTGCACTCGCGTGCCGCCATCGCCCCCCATATAGATTTCGGCTGACGACAAGGCGGTGCTGCCGCCCTTGTCCGAGGCCAGCTCCAGAATCATTACCTCAGCGCCGGCGTCCGCCGCCTCAATCGCGGCGCAGGACCCCGCGCCACCGTAACCCACCACCACAACATCGGTTTCGAAGTCCCAGCTATCAATCGAGTCGGCTTTTATCGGCTTGGTTGGTTTGGTTTTATCGCTGTTCATTTCGCCATAGGAGTAAGTTTGTAATAGTTTTTGTAGATGCTAATCGGTGTACCCAGTGATGTTTTTGGCCGCCTGATACGCCATTGTCATGGCGGGCCCAAGCGTGGCGCCAGGCCCTGGATAGGTGGACAGAATCGCTGCCGAACAGTTGCCAACCGCATACAGTCCATCAATGGTAGTGCCGTCTTCGCGCAACACCTGTGCATCCACATTGGTGGACAATCCACCAGCGGTACCAAAATCACCCGCGTCAATGCGCATGGCATAAAATGGCCCTTCATCGATGCCGGCCAGACAGGGATTTGGCTTGATCGCAGGATCAGCGTAATAGCGGTCATACTCTGAGTCGCCACGCTGAAAGTCTTCATCCACGCCGGTCTTGGCATAGCGATTCATCTTATCAATGGTGCTGCGCAGCCCTTCCGGATCGATGCCCATTTGACTGGCTAATTCTTCAATCGTATCCGCCTTACCAACAAAACCCGTTTCAAACCATTTTTTGGGAATCGTCCAGTCCGGCTTGGTTGCCTTGGTCATCAAAGGCCCGGCCATGTAGTCACGACGAAATCGGGAATCAAAAATATGGTAGGCGGGGGCACATGGATTGTCTTCAGTATGGGCGGCAAATTGTTCCTTTTGAAAAGCCATATAGTTTTGCGACTCGTTGGCAAAGCGCTGGCCAGCCGCATTCACAACACAGGAGCCCGGAAAGGACTTTTCCATAATGCTCAAGCGGGGTGCCGGTTCATCCGGCACCACAACAGTGGTACACCACCAGGCTGATTCCATCATTCGGGTGGCGGCCCCCACGGCGATACCGGCGGCAATCGCATCGCCCGTATTACCTTTGGTGCCCGCGCTCCATTCGGTGTTAGTCGGCTTGGGTAAGTGTTTTTCACGCATGGCTTGATTCTGTTCAAAACCACCGGCCGCCAGCACCACCGCCTTGCGTGCCTGCACGCGCTTAAGCTTGCCTTCTTTGTTAATCACCGCGCCGACCACCCGGCCGTTTTCGACGACGAGTTCGGTGAGCGCTGAATTCAACCACAACGGAATACCCTGCTTTTTGGTCGACAGGTAAAGCCGTGCGATCCCTGCGCTACCGCAACAGAGACGGCGTGAGATACGACTTTTCAAGCGCCATGGAATATCGATCAGATAGTTGATCATCATACTCGCCAAAATTTTGCCATAGCCCGGCAATTTCAGCATTAACACCTGTGCCTCCACCTGAGTGAAGTGAATTACCCCGAACATGCGCATCATGTGATGGGTGAAGGTGAGGTTGCGAAAGTCATCCCCCAACTCAGAAGCATTAACCGGCTGCGGCTCTAAAGAACGATGGCCGGGTTTAGCGCCTTCGAGAGTGGAGTAATAATCCGGGTAATGTTCCAGTGATTCGTAGCGCACGTCGGTGGTGTCGTGCAAAAACCTGAGCATTTTAGGCCCATTCTCAAGGTAGGAGCGGACCAATTCCGGCGGAATATCTTCACCCGCCAGAGTTTGGTCCAGATAACGCTGTGCTTCCTCAATACTGTCTTCGGCGCCGGCCTCGTTAGCATAGTGATTACAGGGAATCCAGATGCCACCGCCGGAGGTGGCGCTGGTGCCGCCCACCTTGGCGGCTTTCTCAGTCACCAGCACGTCGCCGGAACCCATGATTTTGTTACACAGCGCAGCGGTTAAGCCGCCATTGCCGGACCCCACCACCAATACATCGGCGCTGAAATCCCAGTTTGCATCCGCGTGTTCCGCCATTTCTACGCCCCTAACCGTCCAACTCAACCAGCGGCGGCGGTGTGCGGTTCATAATCGACTCATGGCGTTTCTGTATCGCCTCTTCGATCGCTTCCGGCAGTGGCATAATCCAAAACTGGTTGTCGCGCAGGCCTTGTAAGGCAGTTTGCGCTACCTCTTCGGGTTGGGTGATCTCAACTTTGATGCCAGCCTGGCCCATCATTTCAACCATATCGTCAGCGGTTTTCATGCCGAAGTCTGGTTTGTTCGGATTATCCGGTAAATCTTCAGGGCGATTTCGCCCGGAATTAAAAATACCGGTGGCTACCGAGTGCGGCCCCGGCATTAATGCGTTGATCTGGACATTGGATTCCAGCATACGCATTTGAAAATAAAGATTTTCGGTAATTGCCTGCACCGCAGCTTTAGTACAGGTGTAGATCGGCGTATAGGGTAATTTCACCACCGCGCCATTGGCTGAGCCGGTGATGACGAAGTGGGACTCCACGTTCTTTTCCGACAAACGCGGCATAAAAGCGCGAATGGTATTGATCACACCCCAGACGTTTACATTAAATGCCCAGTTCCAGTCATTGTCATCGTAATCCCACAACATGCCGAATTCACCGGCACCAATGCCCGCATTGGCGAACACCAGATGATAATCGCCGAAGGCTTCGACGGTTGCCGCTTCTGCTGCTTTGAGGCTATCGAGCTTACTCACATCACAGTACACGCCAATCGCTTCCGCGCCCAGTGCCTTGATATCGCTCACCGTCTGATCGATGGCGCCCTGCTCAATATCGGCAACCACAATCTTGGCCCCTTCGCGTGCCAGATCCAGGCCAATGGCCCGGCCTACACCGCCGGCACCGCCGGTAATAACCGCGACTTTGTTTTTAAAATCTTTCATTTACTATTCCTCAAAAGTTAATCAGTTTTTATGTTTTGTCTGTAGCGCCGATATGATCAGATCAAGGCCCGACTCCAAACCATGTTCAGGGCTAAGTTGTATTCTGGGCTCATTCTGCGCCAGATTCAGGTAGAAGGCGTTATCCATGATGGCACAGCCAATCACAAAGCCATTCAGTGCATTGGCGGCTTCAGTGGCCTGCTTCAGGCTAAAGCCTGCTCGCTGCAACACCTCCAGCGTTCGCTCCACCACCTCCGACGCGCCGGGCCCAAAGCGACTTGCGGTACTTAAATAAGGATAAACACTGGGCATGCTCTGCAGACCGCGATACATATTTCGATAGGTGGTGAGCAACCACTTGGTCCAATTCTTATCGGGCACTGAATGCCCGCAAATATTTTGTTCCTGCACAAACGAGTCCAACACCGCATCAATCAAATCAGACTTATCTTCGAAGTGGCGGTAAATCGCCATGGGCGT
>JABDKW010000021.1 GCA_013002025.1 Gammaproteobacteria bacterium
GTCGTACATTGGTTATTTCTCGGCCGAAAACTTTGCCGATTCGCTAGGCTGGCCAATTACGCTGGTGCTGATGGGCGTAGCGTTTCTGGGGGTTGGAACTCTGGCACTCAGGGTGCGACGAAAGTTGTAGTGGCACTCCTAGCACGGCTTATTCCTCAAGCAAATATAATCTTCCCAATGGCCTTCAGTGCACCAGCGCTTTGTTGTCGTGCTGGTTACGAGTTCAAACGCTGAAAAAATTCGAATATGGGCTTTCGTTTGTGGGGCCTGGTTGGGGTACGCATTGAACTATCTTTCGCCGATGGCAGGCAGCTGCCTCGATGCTTCAGAATCAGCGAGGCCAAAAAAACAAAAAAGTCAGGACAGGCTGCGCTTTTAATGGTGAAATCATCCTTCCGTATGGAGCGAGCATGAGTTCCCACACCGACTTTCTAGCACACTAGCCGATGACCAAAAACCAATTAGCATTTGAATACTTGCATGGAACAGGCGTTGAGCTGGGGGCGCTGCATAACCCGGTACCCCTGGACCCAAACAAAGCGACTGTTGTTTATGCAGACAGGTTGTGTAAAGCAGATGCTATTGCCGCATTCCCGGAGCTTGAGTCTGCCGCGGAGCTTATTGTCGAGTCGGATCTGTTGGTTGACCTGGATAATGATGATTTGTCTTTTATCAGTGAACGGGGCATGGATTTTGTCATTGCCAATCATGTGATTGAACATGTGGTAAACCCGATCAGGTTCCTTAAAAAAGTGAGTGATAATTTGCCGGTCGGCGGTCGTTTTTTCTTAACCGTTCCAAACAAAGAGTTTACCCATGACAAAAACCGCAAACTTACGCGCTATCGTCATCTTTGGTTAGAGTACTACTTAAATACTAAACGCCTTAGTAATACACACATCAAAGATTACCTGCGCAACAAATCGGAGGTTGAGCAGGTTCATCCGAAAACGGCGGAATACTTCAAACAAAACAACCTGCCGCTTAGCTATTATGATGGCAATCGAATTCCGCTAAACCCAATTAGCCGGAGCCGCTTATACCAATATCATCGCGGCAGATCGATTCATGTGCACGTCTGGAATCGTGAAAGTTTTGACTTCTTTCTTCGCAGGACAATCGATCTGTTTAAGCTAAAGTTTGAAATTGAGGAATATTTAAGTGCAGAGACATCGGCAGGTGAAATGATTTACCTGTTGAAGAAAGCCGCATAGGGCTTAAATAGCTCAAGCCGGACAACTCGTTTTGTTTTTCGTGATCGCCAGCAAAACATGGCAACGGCATAGAGTTGGTATGACCACTCCGGCGTCGCAATCCAGCCCGCCAGGCTAACTCCAGCGAATCAGGCCGATAATGGCCGAAGCCGCGTAGAACATCTGCAGCGACAGAAAGGCCCAGCGCTGGTCGATCACCGCCCAGGCGGTAAACAGCGCAGCAGACAATAACAACAAGCTAAAGCCGAGCAGTTCATTACCAGTGTTGGAGGCGATCAGCATGGCGTAGACCATGGCGAGTACCGAGCCGCTGACTTCGAAAATAGTAATCAGTTTTTGTTTGTGCATAGGCGTAGAGAGGGCGTTAATTTACTTTGTCCGTTAGAGTCTTTATCCTGCACGCTGCACTCTACTGAGACTCTCACCATGTTTAAACCCCTAATTACGACGCTGCTGGCCTTCGCTGTTATTGGCTGCGCGCATCAAGCTACTGACATCATGCCGAATAAAGACTTTAGCCGCCTGCAACAACTTAGCGAGCCCGCGCCGGTGGCGCAACGAATCCCCAACGAGCGGGAATATCACGGCCGCACTCTGTCTGACCCGTATTTTTGGCTTAAAGATCAGGGCTACCCCGAGGTGGACGACCCTGCAGTACTGGACTATCTAACAGCGGAAAACACCTACTTCCATAAATTTCTCAAACCGCATACCGCGCTGGTAGACACGTTGTTTGAAGAGTTTAAGGGCCGCACCGATGAAGAGGAAACATCAGTGCCCTTTGTTGAGAACGGCTATGAGTATCGCTGGTTTTACCGGCCGGGCGAAGAATACAAAACGCGCACCCGTAAAAATCTGGCAACCGGTGAAGAACAGATTTTCCTGGATGAAACCAAACTAGCCGAAGGGCATGAGTATTTTGTACTGGGCGACTGGGAGGTGAGCCCGGACAACCGCCTGCTGGCCTATTCTTTTGACACCAGCGGCGACGAGCGCTACCAGGCTCGAGTGGTTGAGATCGCGAGCGGCGAGCCCGTTGAACCAGCTTTGACCGATGTGCAGGGCGAGGTCAGTTTCAGCGCCGACGGCAAGGCCCTTGTGTATCTGTTGCTGGAGCCCGAAAAGTGGCAGGCCAAAAACATCAAAGTGCATCAGCTTGGCACGCCTCAAGCGCAGGACAACACCCTGTTTTATGAAGCGGATGACGGCTTTTTCCTCGGCTTTGGTAAAACCAGTAGCAAGGAGTATTTCATTATCGCTTCCAGTCAGGGCGAGGTGTTGGAAAGCTATATTGTCCCGGCCAACGACCTGTTTTCAGAGCCACAGATGCTGGTGTCCCGCGAAGCGGGCTTTTCCCAGTCGATTGACCACGCGCATGGGCGCTTTTTTATTCTGGCTAATGATACCCATAAGAATTTCCGCCTGGTCAGTGTGAGTGACGCCGACCCTGCCTATGATAAATGGCAGACTTTGGAAGAGGGCAGCGACGCTGTGTACCTGATGGGTTTACAGACCTTTGATGGGTTTATGGCGATTAAGGCGCGTGAGAACGGGGTCGAGAAAATCCGCATTCGAGATTATCGGGGCAACGAACACGAAGTTGCGTTTCCAGAGTCGGTGATGGCGGCCTCGCTGTCGCATAACCCCGAGTTCAAGCAGGACTTTGTGCGGCTCGATTATGAATCCATGATCACACCGGATACCGTGTTTGATTATGCCGTGGCCAGCCGCAGTCTGGCTGAGCGTAAGGTAAAGAAAATTCCGTCCGGCTACGACAAGAGCCAATACGAAACCCGGCGACTGATGGCCACGGCGCGCGATGGCGCCAGGGTGCCGGTGTCGATCGTGTACAAAAAAGGCTTTAAACAGGACGGCAGCCAACCCATGCACCTGTACGGTTATGGCGCGTACGGCTCGACCGTGACACCACGCTTTTCGACCACGCGTCTGTCGTTGCTGGACCGCGGCTTTTCATTTGCGGTGGCGCATGTGCGCGGCAGCACGATGATGGGTTATCCCTGGTATCTGGATGGCAAGCTGGAAAAACGCACCAACACATTTAACGATTTCGTTGATGTGGCGAAATTTCTGATCGACGAGAATTACGTTGCGGCGGGCAATATCTCCATATCCGGGCGCAGCGCCGGCGGTGAGTTAATGGGTGCCGTAACAAATCAGGCGCCAGAATTGTGGCGCTCGGTATCACTGGGCGTACCATTTGTGGATGTGCTTAACACCATGCTGGACGCCAGCCTGCCGCTAACCCCGCCCGAATGGGAAGAGTGGGGTAACCCAATCGAAAGCGCCGACGCGTTTGATCTGATTCAAAGTTACTCACCCTATGACAATATCGAAGCGCGCGACTATCCGCCCATGCTGGTTACCGGTGGCATTAATGATCCACGCGTAACCTATTGGGAACCCGCCAAGTGGACCGCCAAGATGCGCGCCACCAAAACCGATGACAATTTATTGATTATGCGCATCAACATGGGCGCCGGGCATTTCGCCAACAGCGGCCGCTATGGCCGCCTGCGTGATTACGCCGAGGAATACGCCTTTATGTTGCTGGCGCATGGGATAGACCGCTAGATTGCCTTGCTTCATCCGAAACGAAGTTGTCGCAATAACGGTTCCCAACAAGCGTCATCGAGAGCCTCAGTTCTCCCATCGTCATCGCGAGCGAAGCGCGGCGATCTTAGCGGCCGGCTCGCCCAGAACCAATCAGAAAAACGCCTGAATACCGGTTTGTGCGCGCCCCAATATCAGCGCATGGATATCGTGCGTGCCTTCATAGGTGTTTACAGTTTCCAGGTTGATCATGTGGCGCATTACCGGGAACTCATCGGAGATGCCGTTGCCGCCCAGCATGTCGCGGGCGGTGCGGGCAATTTCCAGTGACTTTCCGCAGGAGTTGCGTTTGATCAGTGAAATGGTTTCCGGTGCCAACTTGCCTTGTTCTTTTAATCTCGTCGCTCGCAGTGCCGATTGCAGCGCCAGGCTGATCTCGGTTTGCATATCTGCCAGCTTCTTCTGCACAAGTTGATTGGCCGCCAATGGGCGATTGAATTGCTTGCGGTCTAATACGTATTGGCGCGCCCCATGCCAGCAGGCTTCAGCGGCACCCAGCGTGCCCCAGGCAATACCGAGGCGGGCGCTGCTCAAGCACCCCATCGGACCTTTCAGGCCGCTCACATTGGGCAGCAGGTTTTCTTCCGGCACAAATACATTGTCCATCACAATCTCGCCAGTCACGCTGGCGCGCAGGCTCAGCTTGCCTTTGATCTTGGGGGCAGTTAAGCCTTCCATGCCTTTCTCCAGCACAAAGCCGCGAATCACACCATCGTCCGTTTTGGCCCACACCACAAATATATCGGCGATGGGCGAGTTGGAGATCCACATTTTAGCGCCGTTCATTAAGTAGCCGCCGTCGGTGGCTTTTGCAGTGGTGATCATGCTGCCGGGGTCGGAGCCATGGTCTGGCTCGGTCAAGCCAAAACAGCCAACATGTTCACCGGTGGCCAACTTGGGCAGGTACTTTTGTTTTTGCTCTTCAGAGCCGTAGGCGTAGATCGGGTACATCACCAGGCTGGATTGCACGCTCATCATTGAGCGGTAACCGGAATCGATGCGCTCGACTTCGCGCGCGATCAAGCCATAGGCGGTGTAACTCATGCCAGCGCAACCATAGCCTTCGAGCATGGGGCCGAGCAGACCCAGCTCGCCCATTTCGGTGAAGATATCCCGGTCAACGCTTTCTTCGCGGAACATGCCGATCACGCGTGGCGCGAGTTTATCCTGCGCATACTTGGCAACCGATTCCTGCACCATGCGCTCTTCGTCGGTAAGTTGTTGGTTTAATAAAAAGGGGTCTTGCCAGTCGAAAGACGCCCAGGCTGGTTGCTTAGACATAGTGAGTTCCGTACCAAATTTGAGGTTTGCGCGCCTGTTTTTGGCGCCGGCCGCAGCAGCATAATTCGCCGCAACAAAATATGGCGCTATTGTAGCTGGGCAAAGCCCGCTCGGCTATGACTTGCCGCGATGATTCAGCCTCAGGTACTTTTCAGGCAGTCCGCCACCAGGTCGATTTCAGCTTCTGAATTATAAATATGCGGTGACAGCCGAATGCCCAGCGCGCGCGCATCGAATTGAACCCCGGCTTCGCGCAGGCGTTGCTCTGCCGCTTCGCGCTGCGACGGGTTTACTACCAAAGTGCCACCGCGCGGTCGGCTGGCGGGCGGCGAGACGATGGTGCTGGGGTCAAGGCTGACAGCCAGCCGCTCCAGCAGGCTTTGATTGTGTTGTTGTACAGTGTCGATGCCGACACCGTGCAGCAGCCGGACGCTGTTGGCGGCGACCACATAGGGCATCACCGAGGGCGTGCCACCCCAGAACCGCGCACTGTCGTCGGCATAGGCGAAATGATGGATATCAAATTCAAATGGGTTCTGATGTGAAAACCAACCCACATCGGCCGGCTGCAATTGTTTTATGCGCTGCGGGGCAACCCATAGAAAACCGGCACCCGGCCCACCACACAGCCACTTGATGCAGGAGCCCACCACCACATCCGGTTGCCATTCCGTCAGATCAATCGGCACCACCCCGGTCGATTGCGCCACATCCACCATGCTCATAATGCCTCGCTCGCGCGCCACACGGCATATCTCTGCCACTGGTGTGCGCACACTGGTGCGGTAGTGCACGTGGGTAATAAATACCGAGTGAACCTCGTCGTTCATCGCCTCTCGCCAAACCTCGGGGTCTTGCAGGTCTGCGCTATTCGGCAATATGACCAACTCAAACCCGAGTTTTTCTGCCTGCTGCAATACGAAGCCAGCGGAAGGGAAATCCGCTTCGCTCATCAATATCTTGCGCTTCGTGCCTTCGGGTTGTAATGACTGCACCACCTTGGTTAGCCCGCTGGAGAGATTACTCTGTGGGCAAAAGCTGGCGGCAGAGGCGTTAAACAATGCGGCCAGCGCAGCACGGAATTCATCAACGGCCTGTAGCCAGTGGTCCCAGATATCTTCGCCGTTGCTTTGCCAATGCGAAAAAAACCCTTCCTGTAACGCCATATTTGCACTGCTCGGCATGCGGCCGATGCTGTGGCTTAACAGGTAGATTGAGTCTGCTGGCTCGAACAGGTCTGTGGCTCGATTACTCACGCGTGCTACAGCTCAGGCGCTCTTTTCCAGGCTGGCTTTGATAAGTTTGATATCCTGATGTCGCGAGCCTATGTCCGGTACATCGGCTGCGTTACGCAGGTCGCGCAAACGCTGCAGGCTTTTTAACAGCACCGGTAGCGGTGGCCCGCTGGCGGTGAGGTCGGCTTTATCGGTCACGCCGGCTGCGACGCTGGGCTGCTCGATAAATTTACTGACCAGCATGTCGTGGTGTTGGCTGGCGACCCGGCCATGCGCGGCGCAGGCCTGCAGAAACGCTTCGGCATTACGCTGGTACCAGTCGCGCCCGGCCAGCTCTTGCTGTGCATCCAAAAACTGGTCCAGCAGGCTGGGGCGGCGCATGCAATCGCGCAGAACAAGCTGATCATCGGGGCGCATGTAGAGGAATTTCTCGACCAGCATCTGCGAATAATAGGGGTCATCGGCGCGGCACAGGCCGAGCAATAAATCCACGACATTAATGCCGGCAAAATCGCCCGCGTTGGCGCCACGGTATTCGACAGCCCCCACGTAGTGTGGTTTGTAATACGGCCTGACCGAATAGAAAAAGCGGTCGGCATCGAGTTTTTTAAATAGCGCGGCGTTACTCACTGCCACATCATCCAGTGCTTTGCGCGCCTGCGTTAAGAGGTCGAAGGTGACTGGGTGCGATATGCCCAGAGGCAGGCAATGGCGCAACGCTTCCGAGGCACGAATAAAGGCGAACACACCACGAATGTTGTATTCCAGGAATAACGCTTCATCGTCGAGGCTGGTAAACGATTTGTAGCGCCCGTCAATCGCAAGATTATGCGTTTCAAGATGCGCAGAGGCGAAGCGCGGCGTCACCCCTAATGAGGCGCCCAACTGCATGGCCAGCGCTGAGGCCTTTTGCATGGCGGGTTCATTGGGCGACAGGGGGTCGCCGATTTCATGGCGGCGACAGGCGGCCATAAAAAAGCCCACATTGCCAAGCAGCTCAAACCCACTGTCAAAACCCTCGTCGGTGTTGCCTTCCCGGATTAAGCGTTCGATATGCTGGTTGCCGGCGGCATAGAGCTGTTGTTTAAACTCATTGCCAATGCCGCTGACTACATCACGCGGCTGCTCTGCAAAATACAGATTCTCCAGCTCGGTATTAAGCTCTCTGAATTCAGAGCGAATCCAGCGCTCAAAATTTTGTGCGGTCTTGGTAGTCATGGTGTGCTCCACTCGCGTGGCCCTAGCTTAACAGAGCCGGCGCGGCAGCAGAAGAATACAGTAGGCGCGGCCGCTGGGTTTAGGTAACCTAGGGGTTTGATCCTTAGCCCATCTCTGTTGATCGCAGCACAACCAGACCCATGAAACTGATTATCGCCGGTGCCGGCATAGGTGGCACAACTGCCGCGCTGTGTTTACTGGAGGCGGGTTTTGAGGTGCAATTGCTGGAGCGAACCCCGACCATAGAGGAGGTTGGGGCGGGCATTCAATGCGGGGCCAATGCCCTACGGGTGCTGAAACATTTAGGTTTACTCGAGCAAATTATTCCGCTGGCTGTACAGCCCGAAGCCATTGAGTTTCGCGATTATCAAAGCGGCGACCAGCTTTATCGAATGCCCTTGGGCGATGACTATGCGCGCCGCTATGGTGCGCCGTATTTACATATCCATCGCGCTGACTTGCAGCGCGTCCTGCTCGATGCCCTGCAGCAAACAGCGCCAGATGCATTGTGTCTCGGGGCCGAGGTGGCGGAGGTTGTCGAGGCCGGTAACGAAGTGCAGGTCAGGCTGGGGGACGGGCGCACGTTGAACGCCGACGGCGTGGTGGGTGCGGATGGCGCTCGCTCGCGCGTGCGCAACTATGTGCTCGGCGAGCAACAACCTCGCTTTACCGGTAATGTCGCCTGGCGGGCAGTGGTGCCGGCTGATCGCCTGGCGGCTGGCTGGATGGAGTGCGTGGGCAGTAATTTTGTCGGGCCCCGACAGCACGCGGTGTTGTACTACCTGCGCGGCCAACGGTTAGCCAATCTGGTCGCGGTGGTAGAGAACCCTGACTGGACCGATGATTCATGGGTGGCGCGCGCGCCCTGGTCTGAGTTGCACGCCGAGTTTGCCGGCTGGCACCCCATGGTGCAGGCCATTATCGAAGCGGTGGATAAAGACCAGTGTTTTCGCTGGGCCTTGTACGATCATCAGCCGTTTGACAACTGGAGCACCGAGCGGGTTACGCTACTGGGCGATGCGGCCCATGCGACCCTGCCGTTTATGGCCTCTGGCGCAGCCTTGGCGATCGAAGATGCGCGGGTTCTGGCGCGAGCCTTACAGCAAGCCGATTCGCTGGCCGACGGCCTGCAACTCTACCAGCGTAACCGCATGGCGCGCACCGCCAAGGTACAGCGCAGCTCGGCTCTGATGGGTCACCTGTACCATATTGATAATAATATGCTGCGCCGTGCGGCGTTTGCGGGGCTGCGCTTAGCCGGCGGTCGCGAAGCCTTTTTGCCCGAGTACGATGCCAATCAGGTGCCACTCACTTAACGATAATCTGGTCCCGGAGAATAATAATGATGCGACATATCACGTTTGACGAACCCGGCACCGCCGAAGTGCTGCAACTGGCGGAGCGCGAGGCGCCGGTAGCGGGCCCGGGCGAAGTATTGATTCAAGTTGCCGCGGCCGGCGTAAACCGCCCCGATATCATGCAACGTCTGGGCTTGTATCCGCCGCCGCCGGGGGCATCGGATATTCTGGGTCTGGAGGTCGCGGGCACCGTGCTTAAAGTGGGCCAAGGCGTGACCCAGTGGGCGGTTGGCGATGACGTTTGCGCGCTGTGCAATGGCGGTGGCTATGCCGAATTGGTAAACGTGCCCGCCGATCAATGCCTGCCAGTGCCGGAAGGTTTAAGTATGGTCGAAGCCGCCGCCTTGCCGGAGACATTCTTTACCGTGTGGTCAAATGTGTTTGATCGCGGGCGCTTGCGGGCCGGCGAAAATTTTCTGATCCATGGAGGCACCTCGGGCATCGGCGTTGCGGCAATCCAGATGGCCAGAGTCATGGGCGCGACCGTATTCGCCACCGCCGGCTCAGATGAAAAATGCACTGCCTGCCTTAAGCTGGGTGCGGACCACGCCATCAACTATAAAACCGAGGATTTTGTTGAGCGCTGTATGAAACTAAGTGGTGGCAAAGGGATTGATGTGATCCTCGATATGGTCGGCGGTGATTATATCCAGCGCAATTATCAGGTTGCCGCCCTGGATGCGCGCATTGTCAATATTGCCTTTCAGCAGGGCTTTCAGACCGAGGTTAATTTTATGCCCATTATGCTCAAGCGTCTGACCCATACTGGCTCCACACTGCGGCCACAGTCCGGCGAGGCAAAAGCCGCTATTGCCAATGCCTTGCGCGAGACTATCTGGCCGAAAATTGCCTGCGGTGACATCAAGCCAGTTATCGAAAAAGTGTTCCGCTTAAGCCAGGCACCCGAGGCCCATGCCTTGATGGAGAGTTCACGCCATATCGGCAAAATCATGCTCGAAGTGGGGTCGAAAGGCTAGGCTTTTAGTTCAATCTCATCGGCGTGTTGATACAGCCGGTCAATCAGGCGATCAAACTGCTCGCGTTCGCGTGCATTAAAGCAGGTAAGCAGTTGCTTCTGATAATTTTCGGACAGCGGCACGATCTGTGAATACACATCCAGCCCGGTCCTCGAGAGCCGCAGGTTTTGCCGGCGCCGGTCCTGCGCATCGACTTCGCGCACCACCAAATGGCGGCTGAGCAGCTTCTGCAGGGCGCGACTGATCAGGGATTTTTCAATCTGGGTTTTATTACTCACCTCATCGGCCGACACCCCGGGGTACTCACCCAGCACCGCCATAATCCGCCATTCAGTGACCGACAGGCCAAACTTGTCTTTGTACTTTTCGGCAATGGTACGGCTAACCCGGTTAGAGAGAATCGACAGGCGATAGGGCAAATAGCGCTCCAGGGTAAGAATGGGATGCGGTTTTGGGTTCATAAAAGGCTCCGTCAAAGCGGCTGAGTCTGGCAATTTGGATTGCATTAAGTTGCAATAACAACTAATATAGTTGCTATTGCAACTAATTTACCATGTTTTCGCATTGTTTTGCCAGCCGCGCGTGTTACCGCCCACGGAGTTAATGGGGCCGGTAGCGTCGCGGTCGAGGCGTGCGGGAGGATTTTATGTCTGATTTATTTGAAAACCCGATGGGCCTTTGCGGCTTTGAATTTATTGAGTTTGCCGCGCCGGAACGGGATGTCTTAGAACCGATTTTTGAAATGATCGGCTTTACCCGTGTCGCCAAACACCGCTCTAAAGATGTGCACCTGTTTCGTCAGGGCGACATAAACTTGTTGATCAACTATGAGAAGTTCAGCAACGCCTACTACTTTGCGCAGGAGCACGGTCCCAGCGCCTGCGGTATGGCGTTTCGCGTTAAAGATTCACATCTGGCCTACAATCGCGCGCTGGAATTGGGTGCACAACCCATCGAAATTCCGGTCGGCCCCATGGAGCTGCGGCTGCCCGCGATTAAGGGCATCGGTGGTGCACCGCTGTACCTGATTGACCGCTTTGAAGACGGCAATTCAATCTACGACATTGATTTTGAGTTTATTGAAGGCGTGGAGCGCCACCCCGAAGGTTGCGGTTTCAAGGTGATCGATCACTTAACGCACAATGTATATCGCGGCCGCATGGATTATTGGGCGGACTTCTACGAAAGTTTATTTAACTTCCGCGAGATTCGCTATTTCGATATTAAGGGCGAGTACACCGGTTTGTTATCCAAAGCATTAACGGCGCCGGACGGCCTGATCCGAATACCGCTGAACGAAGAAGCCTCTAAGGAAACCGGGCAAATCGAAGAGTTTCTAATGCAGTACAACGGCGAGGGCATTCAGCACATCGCGTTTTCCTGCGACAACCTGCTGGAGTGTTGGGACAAATTAAAAGCGCGCGGCACGCCATTTATGTCAGCGCCGCCAGAAACCTATTACCAGATGCTCGATGAGCGACTACCAGGCCACGGTGAGCCGATTGATGAATTAAAATCACGCGGCATTCTGCTAGACGGCACTACCGAAGACGATGACCCGCGATTACTGCTGCAGATTTTTTCAGACACGGTAATCGGGCCGGTATTTTTTGAATTTATCCAGCGCAAAAAAGACGATGGCTTTGGCGAAGGCAATTTCAAAGCCTTGTTTGAGTCCATCGAGCGCGACCAGATTAATCGTGGCGTGATTGGCGACAACGCGTAACGCACCCACGACTAACAGGAGACAAAAATGCAATTAAATGAAACTCATGATGCCGGGCTACGGTCCTGGGTCGCGTCAGCGAATTCCTCGGTCAGCGATTTCCCGATTCAAAATTTACCCTTCGGAATTTTCCGTAAAGGTGATTCAAATGAATCATTTCGAGCCGGTGTTGCGATTGGAGACCAGATATTGGATCTCGCGGCGGCGCATAAAGCCGGCGTATTTGGCGCGGAGTTAGACGCGGCGCTGGCGTCCCTGGCCAGCGATGAGCTGAATGGTTTTATGGCCATGGGCGCGGATGTTTGGTCGGCCCTGCGCCTGCAATTGTCGCGCTTGCTGCGCAGCGGCGCGCAGGCCGAGCAGCAACTCAATGATTGCCTGTTGCCGCAGTCTGACGCACAAATGAAATTGCCGGCACGCATCGGCGATTACACCGATTTTTATACTTCGATTCACCATGCCACCAATGTCGGCAAATTATTTCGCCCGGATAACCCCCTGTTGCCCAATTATCAATGGGTACCCATTGGCTACCATGGCCGCAGTTCCTCGATTGATATATCCGGCCAGACGTTTCCGCGCCCCTATGGCCAGTTGAAAGCGCCCGATGCAGACGCGCCCGTGCTGGCGCCCTGCAAACGCCTCGATTACGAGCTAGAAGTAGGCATCTATATTGGCGAGGGCAACGCGCCCGGTACCCGCATCTCTATGCAGAACGCCGAACAACATGTGTTTGGCCTGTGTCTGTTTAACGATTGGTCAGCGCGCGATATTCAGGCCTGGGAATACCAGCCCCTGGGTCCGTTTTTGTCCAAGAGCTTTGCCTCCACGGTGTCGCCCTGGATTGTTACCCTTGAGGCACTGGCACCCTATCGGCTGCCGTGGTCGCGACCGGATTCCGATCCGCAACCGCTGCCGTATCTGGATTCGGCGGAACTACGCGAGTCTGGCGCGGTAGACATGCAGCTCGAAGTGCTGATCCAAACGCCATCTATGCAATCGCCGGAGCGCCTGGCGCAGAGCAACTTCAGCCACTCCTACTGGTCAATATCGCAAATGGTGGCGCACCACAGCGTTAATGGCTGCAATCTTAAACCGGGCGATCTATTTGGTAGTGGCACCCTGTCAGGGCCTGATGCGGATAGCGTTGGCGCACTGCTGGAAGCCACTGAAGGTGGCAAAAACCCGATAACCCTGAGCAATGGCGAGCAGCGCACCTTTGTGGAAGACGGCGACACCATTATTCTGCGCGGCTGGTGCGGCGGCGATGATCGGCCACGCATTGGCTTCGGTGAAGCGTCCGCCACCGTATTACCGGCTGAGCAAGCCTAGGAGGTCTGTTGTGCAAATTGAACGAATACATCACGTAGCCTATCGCTGCCACGATGCCAAAGAAACGGTGGAGTGGTATGTAAAAAACCTGAAGATGGATTTCGTATTGGCCATCGCCGAAGACCAGGTGCCCTCAACCAAGGAGCCCGACCCCTATATGCATGTGTTTCTGGATGCCGGGCAGGGCAATGTATTGGCGTTTTTTGAGCTGCCTACGCGGCCCAAAATGGGGCGCGACCCCAACACCCCGGAGTGGGTGCAGCACATCGCTTTTAAGGTCGCTGATATGAAAACCTTGTTGGCCTACAAAGCACACCTGGAGGACAACGGCGTCGAAGTGTTGGGCGTTACCGATCACTCAGTTTTCCATTCCATTTACTTTTTCGACCCCAACGGCCATCGCCTGGAACTCGCCGCGCCGGATGCTGCGGAGCATGAAAAATTACAGCGTCTGGATGAAGTAAAATGGGCTATGCTCGAAGAGTGGTCGAAAACCAAGCGTGCACCCAAGCACGCTGAATGGCTACATTCGCAAGAATTTAATGCTTTGGATTAATGCTTAAACTGACGACTTATTTTCGCAGCACCGCGGCCTATCGCGTACGCATCGCACTGAACCTTAAAGGTCTCGAACATGAGTTAGTGCCAGTGCACTTACTCAAAGGCGGCGGCGAACATAAAACCGAGCAGTTCCTAACACAAAACCCCGATGGCCTGATTCCCACGCTCAGCACCGAAGACGGTGTGTTGGCGCAGTCCATGGCCATACTGGAGTATCTGGAAGAAACCGCGCCAACCCCTGCGCTATTACCGGAGTCGGCCATAGATCGCGCCTATGTGCGTGGCATCGCGCAAACCATTGTCAGTGATATGCACCCGCTGAATAATTTGCGCGTGTTGCAATATCTGGTCAATGAATTAGAGGCCAGTGAAGAGCAAAAACTGAGTTGGTATAAACATTGGGTGGCGACTGGATTCAAGGGTATCGAAGCCCGGTTGGCCAGCGATGGTCGACCCGGAGTATGTTGTTATGGCGATGACCCCACGCTGGCAGACGTCTGCCTGATACCGCAGGTTTATAATGCGCAGCGATTCAATTGCCCACTGGATGCCTACCCCAACATTCGGCGCATCAACGAACACTGCCTGAGTTTGCCGGCCTTTGCCGAGGCGGTGCCTGCTCTGCAACCCGATGCCGAATAACCCGCTCTGGCAACCGTCGGCCGCTCAGATTGAAGCCGCTGCGATTACGCGGTTTGCTGATAAGGTCGGGCTGGCGGGAGCTGGCTATCAGAGTCTATGGCAATGGAGTATTGATCAACGCGCGGATTTCTGGAGCGCGATATGGGATTTCTGTTCTGTCGTAGGTGACCAGGGCGACGCTATTCTGCACGACGGCGAATCGATGCTGGAGGCGCAATGGTTCCCGGATGCCAAACTAAACTTCGCTGAAAATTGCCTGCGCGCCAGTGGGGAGTCTGACGCTTTGGTGTTTTGGGGTGAAGACCAGGTCAAGCGCTCTATCAGCCATGCTGAACTGACCGATCAGGTTTCGCGCTGCCAGCAATTATTCTCCAAGGCTGGCCTCGTTGCCGGTGATCGTGTGGCGGCGTATCTGCCAAATTGCCCTGAGGCCATTGTCGCCATGCTGGCGGCCACGTCGTTGGGCGCAGTGTGGTGCTCGGCCTCGCCGGATTTCGGGGTCGATGGGGTGCTGGATCGTTTTGGCCAGATAGAGCCGAAACTTTTTATTGCTTGCGACGGGTATTTCTACGCCGGTAAATGGCTGGACTGCCGCGGCAAAAATGCGCAGGTGTTGCAGCAATTGCCGACCGTTAGCAAAGACCTTGAAGTAAGTTATCGCGAGGGTTGGGCCAATCTGCTCGATGAGTATCAGCCGCAGGCCGTCGACTTCGTGCGGCTGCCGTTCGATCACCCCCTGTATATTTTGTTCTCTTCGGGTACCACCGGCAAACCGAAATGCATTGTGCACGGCGCCGGTGGCACATTATTGCAGCACCTGAAAGAGCATCGGTTGCACAGTGATATCGGTGCGGGTGACCGTTTGTTCTACTTCACCACCTGCGGTTGGATGATGTGGAACTGGCTGGTCACCGGGCTCGCCAGCGAAGCCACCCTGCTGCTCTATGATGGTAACCCCATGGTTAGCGAGGGCAGGGTCTTGTTCGATCTGGCCGAGCAACAATCGGTCACCCATTTCGGCACCTCCGCCAAATTCATCGAGGCCTGCCATAAAGCCGGCCTGGAGCCCGGCAGCAGTCATGATCTGGCGGCCTTGCGTGCAATATTTTCCACCGGCAGCCCGTTGGCGCCGGCCAGTTTTCGCTATGTGTACGATGCCATCAAAGCGGATGTGCACCTGGCGTCCATTTCAGGCGGGACCGATATCATCTCCTGCTTTGCGCTGGGCAACCCAACCCTGCCTGTGTGGATCGGTGAACTGCAGTGTCTGGGGCTGGGCATGGCGGTTGATGCCTTTGACGACAATGGGCAAAGCGTGGCCTCCGGTAAGGGTGATTTGGTGTGCACCCGTGCCTTCCCATCGATGCCGGTGGGTTTTTGGAACGACCCGCACAAAGAACGCTACCGCGCCGCCTATTTTGAACGCTTCACTAACCCGCCAGTCTGGTGCCATGGCGATTTTGTTGAACTGACCCAACACGGCGAGGAGCAACGCGGGATGATTATTCATGGCCGCTCCGACGCCATACTCAACCCGGGTGGCGTGCGCATCGGTACCGCCGAAATTTATCGTCAGGTAGAAAAAGTACCCGAGGTAATGGAGTCCATCGTTATCGGCCAGCAATGGGACAACGACGTGCGTGTGGTGCTGTTCGTGAAATTGCAATTGGGCGCTGCATTGAACGATGAGCTAGAGGATAAAATCAGAAAACTGATCCGCGCCAAAGCTACGCCCCGACACGTGCCCGCGGTGATCGCCGAGGTGCCCGATATCCCTCGCACCAAAAGCGGCAAAATAGTCGAACTCGCCGTGCGCGACGTAGTACACGGCCGCGAAGTCAAAAACGTCACCAGCCTAGCCAACCCGGAGGCCCTGGAATTTTTCCGTAATCGCCGGGAACTAAGCTAGCCATTAGGGCTGTTGATTAGTCAACCTTTTCGCCTTTCAACGTCATCGCATGCCACTGGCTAATGTCATCGCGAGCTACTGGCCAACGTCATTGCGAGCCACAGGCGAAGCAATCTCCTTTTGTTTGTTCATTCTTTTGCTTGTGCGACGGCCGCAAATCTACCAACTCGGCTAAGGTCATAGATCACCCGTTCGGCGAAGGTCCGGGGCCCCACTTGGAGGCCTGCCGGCAGAGTGCGAATTTCTCAGGGAGATTTCGCGAGGACTGTCTGAGTGCTGCTTGCAGCACGAGTTCCGCAGCGCCCTGATAAATTCGTCTCTCTGACGGTTACCCGAAGGGCAGGCCAATTGGGGTGTGTTTTCTTGGTTCCGTTCTTTTGCACAAGCAAAAGAATGAACAAATAAGAGGTTGCTCAAAACCACCAGATTGCCACGTCACTACGTTCCTCGCAATGACGATAGGGGGGGGGTCTGTTCCTCGCAATGACAATAGGGTGGCTCTGTTCCTCGCTATGGCGAGGTAGGCATCACGGGACCCCGCAATGACTCGCCCCGTTTATCCCCCAACGTCAACAATCTGCGCCAGAATAGAAATCGCTATCTCATGCGGTGTTTTTGAGCCGATATCCAGGCCGGCGGGGCTGTGTATTTTTTCCAGTAATGCGTCATCCATGCCACTTTCCAGCAGCGCCATGCGGCGGGTCTGGTGGGCGCGGTGGCTGCCCAGCGCGCCGATGTAAAAACAGTTGCTGTGGCAGGCCTGAGCCAGAAAATCGAGTTCTTTATCATGGTCGTGGAATAAACAAACCGCAGCCGTCCACGGGTCGAAGGCAATGGCGGGTTGATTGATGGCAACTTCTTCGACCTGATACCCGGCCGCGCGGGCGATCGGCAAAAAAGCCGCATGAATACTGCCCTGGCCGATTACGACAATACGGCGGCGAGGCAGGTACTGGCGCCTAAAGGGCGGCTCGCTGTTAATCTCGAGCTCGGCGGGCTGGCGTTGTTCGATGGCGCCCTCAATCTGCTGGCACTGGGTTGCATCGGGTGCCACATCAAAGTAGATATCCAGGCCTGACCCGCAGGGCAATTGAATATCAATATAGGGCGAGCCCTTGCCATAGCGTTGGCTGCGGTTTTGCTGCGCTTGCAGGGCGGCCAAGGCTTCGTCTATCAGAGCAGCTTCAATACAGCCGCCGGTGATCATCCCGTAGCTGCTGCCGTCTTCGCGCACCAACATCTGGCTGCCTATGGGGTAGGGTGATGAGCCATCGATATGAGTCAGCGTTAACAGCGCGGTGCGATGACCCGCAGTTGACCATTTATTTAGCTGCGGGATAACAAATTCGACGTATTGATGATCCATGGGTCAGGTTTTGAGCAGGTCATCATGCAGGAAAAATTCCCGCACCAGAATTTCACTGCCGCGGAACTGATAGGGCGTGGCTCGTGCATAGATGCCCGAGCCGTCGGCATCGCATAGCTTTATGTCGCGCTTGGCGTTTTTGATTTGACCTTCTTTGAACAGATAATGCCCCAGTGGTTTGGTACCCATGGTATTGAAAACGGTTTTCTCGCGCTGATACAAAGTGAGCGGGATTACCGTGCGTGCAAACACCACCGGCACCTCGTTGCACAGCAATTCAACATCCCTGACCCGCACCATTTTGGCGCTATCAAGCCCTAGTTTAAAGGCTTCATAACGGGTTGCCGTTTTCCAGCCTTCAGCTAATACCCGCACACGAAAAGAACCCTTGCTGAAAGCCATCAGGCGGGTAGTCAATGAGCCTTCGCTAAATAACCACTCACGCCAACCCGAGGGAACTTTCGCCAATGCGTCATCATCCATGCGTTGCCAGCCATTTAGAAACGGCGCATGGCAGGTCACTGGCGCAAATAATTTTTGGTAAGCGGTCGAGTTTGGCATATGGGGCGATCGGTTTAGTGGATCGGGCTAAATTATGCGATAGTTAAACCAGCCCGCAATCCTAACAACTATATCACTATGGATCACCCAGCATCGTCACCGGCCCGGCCCTTCAGTGGCTTGTTTAATATGCGGCCCAATGAAGTGAAAGCGGCCGTGGCGTCCTTTCTGTTTGTATTTATTCTGATGGCGGCTTATTACCTGCTGCGCCCGGTGCGCGATGCCATGGCCAGCGACTGGAGTGACGCCGAAGTAAGCTGGTTATGGACCATTAATTTTTTTATCAGCACCGCTGTGGTCGCCCTGTACGGCTTGATCGTTGCGCGCATCAGATTTCATCGATTAGTGCCGGTGGTTTATTTATTCTTCGCTGCCAGCTTTGTGGTGTTTCATTTTGGCAGCAGTTTGAGTAACAACGGCGTTTTGATTGATAAGTCGTTTTATGTGTGGATTAGTGTGTTTGCGCTGTTTCATGTTTCCGTGTTCTGGAGCTTTATGGCCGACACGTTTAATAGCGAGCAATCGCACCGCTTGTTTTCGGTGATTGCGGCGGGTGCCAGCCTCGGGGCGATCGCCGGGCCGTTGATGTCAGCTGAGCTGGTCAAGTTCATGCCGGTCAGCAATATGATATTGATTGCCGCCGGTATGTTGCTGATCCCCATTCCTTTAATCGCCTTGCTTGGCCGCCTTAAATCCACAGAACTGGGTAATGCCGGGCTGGTGGTGACGGAACAACAGGCCAGCCTTGGTGGCAACCCTCTGAACGGCTTTAAAGATTTTTTCAGTAACCCATACCTGCTCGGTATTGGCGTATTTCTAATCCTATACACAGGCATCGGCTCATTTATTTATCTGGAGCTTAAAAACCTGTTGGCCGATTACACGCGAGCCGAGCGTGCCACGATTTATGGTTATCGTGATGCGATCACTAATAGCATCACTTTTATTCTGGCCTTTTTCGTCACCGGCCGGTTGGTGCCGCGCTTTGGTATGCCAAGCGCTCTGGCGGTGGTACCCCTGATTATCATGTTTGGCATGTTGGTACTGGCCTTCTCACCGGTACTGATAATGGCCCTTGGTTTGTGGGTGGTGCGTAGTGCAGGTAACTATGGGTTAACCCGGCCGGCACGGGAAATGCTATTTACCCGCGTCAGTCGCGAAGACCGATTTAAAACCAAGCCGGTGATCGACATTGTGGCCTATCGTGGCGGCGACGTGATCATGGGCTGGTTCTTCACCGGCCTCACCCAAGGTCTCGGACTGGGTCTTGCAGCGGTGGCCATAGTGGGCGCCGGCATTGCGGCCCTGTGGGGAATGATGGGCGTATATCTCGGTCGCCGCTACCAATCGCGGCCAGTGGATGACGGCTGAGCTTGGTCGCAGAGCGGAGCGCCCTGCACGCGTTATTTGAGCCCGGCGTAATAGGCGGCCAGGTCTTCAATATCCTGATCCGATAAATTGGCCACCATCGGCTTCATCATCGGGTCATCGCGCACGCCGTCGCGAAAGGCCTTAATCTGCTGGACCAGATAGCCCTTTTTCTGGCCGGCCAGATTGGGCCATAGGTCGTTAGAGCTGTAGCCGTTCATGCCATGACAGCCGGCGCAGACCATTGATTTGGATTTGCCGGCGGCTGGGTCGCCTGCCGCCAGGCTATTGCCGCTCACCAATATTCCGCTTAGCAATAAAAACACGACGAGTCTCATAAGTATCTCCACAGTTCGTTAAGCAACTATTCGCACAGGGGTACGATACCGCGCCTTTGACAGCCTTGCTTGATCTGGATCAAGCGGAGCGCGCATCATTGAGTTATACACTCAATGGGGATAAACAGCGTGAATTAAAGTTGTACAACAAAAACAGTAGCACCGGCATTTCGTAATTAGGTGTCACCAGCGGAGGCAGTCATGAGCGAGGCTCTCAGTGCACAGCAGCTTTTAGCGGCAGGAGCCAGTGGCGCGTTGATCGTGCTGTTTGGCGCCCTCTATGCGTTTTTCTTCGCTGTGCATCGACTCAGGCCCGCTCGTTATTGGCCACTGGCAACGGCGCTCAGTTTTATTGCGCTCGCCACCTGTTCGGTGGTGCTGGCCATAGCGCTGCGGTTGGAAACGGCCTGGCAGTTGGCAATCGCCTTTATCCTCATTTGTTATTACTTTGCACCCCACGCCATTTGGTGGTTGTCGGTGGCTACTCACGCCAACGAACACCCGGTCTCTGAGGGTGAACTCAATCAACCCGAGCATGGGGGAACATAGTATGTCTGATAATACTGTTTGGTGGGCGGCAGAGGATTTCTGGCGCAAAACAGCCATCTGGGTAACGACCGGTATGTTGCTTGTACTGATGGTTCTAACCTTTGATTCGGTAAAGCAGATCACCGCTGGATCAGAGCGCGTACCCGCTTACTCGGTGATCAATAACCGAATCTACTACAAGTTTGATCAGGATCGGGGTTACCAGGTACCGGTGATTGGGGATCAGGCGCCTCTGTTTGGGGCGATGTTGACTGAAGAGCAAGCCGAAGCGCTGGTAAACAAGGGCAAAATGACCGTACAGGCGCGTAACTGCATGAACTGCCACACCCTGCTTGGCAATGGAGCCTATTATGCGCCGGATTTGACCAAGGCCTGGTTGGATCCATCCTGGGGCGCTGAAGTGGTGCGCGAACAATTGATGATCCAGTTCCTGATGGATCCTGAAACCAATGCCCGAACCTTTGGCTCGGGCAGGAAGATGCCTGATCTGGAAATAACCGAGGAAGAAGCCAGAGGCATTGTCGCCTTTCTGAAATGGATGTCGTCGATCGATACCAACGGGTTCCCGCATGGGTTTAAACCCATTGCTCAGGAGGGTGACTAATGAATAATCCAAACGTCTCCGCCCCACAACTAAATGGCGGCCAGCAACTGGCGCTAAAATACTTTACCGTGGCGATGGCGCTGTTCGTGGCGCAAATCGTGTTCGGCATCATTGCTGGTCTGCAATTCCTATACCCCGAGCTGTTGTACAACACGCTGGATTTTAACGTCAATCGGATGGTGCACATTAACGCCATGATTGTGTGGATGTTGTACGGTTTTATCGGTTCCGTGTATTGGCTGCTAGAGGACGAAAGTGGCACAGAAGTCGTGGGCTTGAAGATCGGGAATCTGGCGTTCTGGGTACTGACCGTGGCGGTTACCATAGTGGTGCTGGTGTACCTCTTCATCCAGTACGGCCCGGGAACGATGGAAACCATCTGGTTTATTAACGAGGGTCGTGAGTACATTGAAGCGCCACGCTGGGCGGATATCGGCATCGTGGTGTGTGTGTTGATTTTCTTTTATAACGTCGCCGCCACTTTTATGAAGGGCCGTTGGAGCGGTATCTCTGGCGTACTGGTGCTGGATCTGGTGGCACTGGCGGGTTTGTATGTGTTCGGTATGGTGTATACCACCAATATATCAGTAGACCAGTATTGGTGGTGGTGGGTCATCCATATGTGGGTGGAGGCAACCTGGGAGGTGCTGGTAGGGTGCATCATGGCGTGGGGGCTGATGCAGACGCTGGGCGTCAGCCGCCGCATTGTGACTACCTGGTTGTACATTGAAGTCGCCATGATGTTTGGTTCGGGCATTCTGGGCCTTGGGCATCACTATTTCTGGATTGGCACGCCCGAATACTGGCTCAGCATCGGTGGCTTCTTTTCTGCACTCGAGCCGATACCGCTGGTAGCCATGGTAGTGCATTCGGTCTATGACGCCGGTACGCACGGATTCAAGAGTAATAATCATCCTGCACTGGCGTGGTTGATCGCGCATGCATTTGGCAATTTTTTCGGTGCCGGCGTGTGGGGTTTTATGCATACTCTGCCGCAAATCAACCTGTTTACTCACGGTACTCAATGGACGGCATCGCATGGACATCTGGCTTTCTTTGGCGCCTACGCCACCATTATCATCGCGGTAATTTACATCGCCCTGCAGAAATCCCGCGGCGGCGTGTGGATGAGTGAGGCCATGCCCGGCAATGGCTGGAAATGGAAATGGTCGTTGGCTTTACTGAACATTGGCGTGGTGGGTATGACGGTGGCGCTATTAATAGCGGGCTATGAGCAGTCGCATATCGAGCGCGCCATTGAAGGCTCCACTTGGGCAGGCTACTTTGCCGCGCAGATGCACAAATGGTTTATCCAGGCGATGCAGTGGCGCATGATTTTCGGTTGGGTGACGCTGGCTGGTGTGCTGTTGCTGATGTGGGATCTTTTGACCGTAGGCAAACACGAAACACGCGTGATCAAGTCGCTGGACCACCGACCGCTGCCGGCTTGATTTGAGGGGATAGGCGACCCGGCACAGAGCATAGCATCGGGCCTAAGCGGCGAACTAAAAACGAGACAGCGCATAGCCGCAGCGCTTGGGGTAGAATGGCTAGCTTTGGCTCGGCGCTGATAGAGCAGATCGGCGTCGGGCAGTCGCTATTCTGATCAAGCCTGATGTCTGACCCCGATTATCGAAAATCTCTGGAATTTGCTCTGGGTGTGCCGTTTTCCGACGGTAATGACGTGCAGTTATTGCACAACGGCGATGCTATTTTTCCCGCCATGCTACGCGCGATAGATGCAGCGCAACACACCGTTGATTTTGAAACCTTTGTGTATTGGAAGGGTGATATCGCTCGCCAATTCGCAGAAAGTCTGGCGGCCCGCGCGAAAGCCGGGGTTACTGTGCGGGTATTATTGGACGCATTCGGCGCCAAGGAGATGGAGCCAGAGTTGGCCAAGCTAATGCAGAGCGCCGGCTGCGAGCTGCGTTGGTTTCGACCCCTGTCAACCTGGCGAGCCTGGCAAACAGATAAACGCACGCATCGTAAAATTCTGGTGTGCGATAACCTTGTCGGGTTCACCGGTGGTGTAGGTATTGCCGACGAATGGACCGGCGATGCACGCAACGCCGATGAATGGCGCGACACCCATTGTCAAGTGCGCGGGCTGGCTTTATTAGGGTTGCGTGCCGCATTTCTGGATAATTGGAATGAGGCGGGCGACTGGTTGTTTGAACAAGCGCCGGAAACTCAGTCCGAGCCCGCGGGTGATATTGCTGTGCAAGTCATTCGTTCTTCCAGCACCATTGGCTGGACCGACATCACCGGCCTGATGCGTAATCTGGTGGCACTCAGTCAGCGCCGCTTATATATCACCACCGCCTACCTGGTGCTGGAACCGCAACTTATCGATTTGTTGTGTGCGGCTGCGGACCGTGGTGTTGACGTGCGCATTCTGGCGCCGGGTAAGCAGACCGATAGTCGCTTTTCTCAGCTTGCCGGGCAGCCGCACTACGCCCGCTTGATGGACTGCGGGGTGCAGCTGTTTTTATATCAGCAGACTTTGCTGCACTGCAAATTAATTGCGCTCGATGAATCGGTCAGTTGTATTGGCTCGGCAAATCTAAATCGTCGTTCGCTGGGCAAAGACGAAGAGTGTTGTATTGTTACCATCTCGGAGCGTCTGAACGGTGAATTAGTGCAGCAGTTTGAGAAGGATTGTGCACAGGCGACAGCACTGCAGCCGGCCGCATGGCAAAATAGGGGCTGGCTGGAGAAGGCCAAAGAAAAGATTGCCACTCTGGTAGTTGAGCAGGTTTAGTTGAAAAGTAATCACATTGTCAGGAGAGACGCGATGAAATTAGTTATTAGCATGCTTGCAGTACTGGTGCTCAGCGCCTGTACTCAGGAAACTCAAAATAAAATCGGCCGTGCCGTACAGAACTGGACCGGCACCAATGGCGTGTTGGAAGTGTACGCTGGAGACAAATTGGTCAAGCGCTTTCTGGAGATCGATAAATTATCCACCGCTGTTAGTACTCAAGGCGATTCTGCACGCCCCTATCGATTCGGCTACGGTGTTGATGACCTCAACTTCAATGGCAAGAAGGATCTGGGTGAGCGTAAGGTCTATTTTGAGATTAGTGATTACTCCACGTCCTACGTATTTTACGAGCAGACTAAACAGTGAGTTCAGTGCTGGCTCAGCTGCGGCAGCAGGCCGCGCGACAACCGCGCCGCATATTGTTGCCGGAGATTGATGACCCGCGGGTTAGAGAGGCAGCTCGCTGGTTAGCGGGCGAGGGCCTGGCCTCGCCGGTGTTGTTGGAGTCGCATTCTGAATGCTCCGGGATGGAGACCTTTAGTGATCTTGACAATGAAGATCATTGGCGTAAACAGGCCACTGAGCAAGCGGCGCAATTGAATGATTGCACAACGCAAGAAGCTGCGGACGCATTGCAGGCACCGCTGGTTTTGGCCGCCGCCTTACTACAGGTGGGCTATGTCGACGGTGCGGTGTCCGGATCACTCGCCACCACCGCCGATGTGCTGCGGGCCGGCTTTAAAGGCCTGGGTGTGGCGCCCGGTTGTGACACGGTCTCCAGTTTCTTCTTGATGGAGTTAAACGACGGCCGGCTGTTGAGCTACGCCGACTGCGCGGTGGTACCTGAGCCCAGCATTCAGCAGTTGGCGGAAATCGCGGTTGCCACAGCGCAAAACCATAGGCTACTCACCGGAGCCACGCCGCGGGTTGCGATGTTGTCGTTTTCAAGTAAGGGCTCTGCCACACACCCGAGCGCGGAAAAAATGCAGCAGGCCACCGAGGCCACCCGGCTATTGGACGAGGATCTGCTGGTTGATGGGGAGTTGCAGTTTGATGCGGCCTTTAATTCTGAAATCGCGGCTGCGAAAGCGCCGGATTCTCCTCTGGGAGGCGCGGCAAACGTGTTTATATTTCCAGATCTGAATGCCGGTAATATTGCCTATAAGATCACCCAGCAAATAAGTGGTGCGCGCGCCGTCGGCCCGCTTCTGCAGGGCATGGCTAAACCGTGGATGGATTTGTCGCGCGGCTGTAGCGCGGACGACATTGTGGATGCGGCGATTGTCGCGTCGCTGATGGCTGGAAGCTCATAACCCCAGTTGAGTTTTAAGGAAAAGGGAACGCGATGATCAAATTGATAGAACGCTTTGGATCCTGGATAGTCGATTTGGTGTTGCGTTGGCGATGGCTGTCACTGTTGTTTATGGTGCTGCTTACCATTGGCCTAAGTCTGCCGATGAAAAACCTCGGTATGTCTACCGAGTATCGGGATTACTTCGGCCCGGAAAATCCGCAATTGCTGACCTTCGATAACCTGGAAACCAACTACACCAAAATCGATGCGGCACTATTTGTGGTGCAGCCCGCCGATAAAAAAATATTCAGCCAGGAATCCTACCCCATCGTGCAGAAGATTACCGAGCTGGCCTGGCAACTGCCCGGTGTCGCGCGGGTTGACTCGATCAGTAATTATCAGCATACCGAAGCTGCTAGCGATGAATTGCTGGTGGGTGATTTATTGCCACTGGATGAGAGTTTCACGGATGAACAGCTGGCCAGCAAAGAGGCGATAGCACTGGCTGAGCCGACCATCGCCGGCAGCCTGATTTCACATAATGGCGCCACCGCCGGCATCAACGCGCGGGTTGACCTGGACAATGACCCCGACGCCGATCTGCCCGATTTTATAGCCGCGGCGCGGGCGATGATCGAGCAAATCGAAGCCGAATACCCAGGTATTCGCATCGCCTCGACCGGCAATGCGTTTATGTCCAATGCCTTTGTTGAGGCGGCCGGAGAAGACGCGCTCACCCTGATTCCATTTATGTACGTGGTGCTGTTTATTGTGATGACACTGGTGTATCGCAATACCTATGCCACCTTGATTACGATTGCGGTGGTATTGAGCTCCACCTTGATCGCCCTGGGCGTGGGCGGTATTTTCAGGCTGGAATTGAATTCCATTTCAGTGTCGCTGCCTATCGTGGTGATGACGCTGGCGGTGGCTGACAGCGTGCACATTCTGGTGACCCTTTTGAGTCTGATGCGCGGCGGCATGGACAAGATGCAGGCAATCCGCGAGAGCATGCGCATCAATTTTGTGGCGGTGGCGGTAACCAGCATCACTACGATTATTGGCTTCATGTGTCTGAACTTCTCGGATACGCCGCCGTTCTGGCACTTGGGTAATCTTAGCGCGGTCGGCATTTTTGCTGCCTGGGTGGCCTCCGTGATGCTGATCCCAGCCTTGGTCGCCATTGTGCCGATTAAGGTCAAAATGGTCACCAGTGGTGAGCAACAAATTGCCTACGAACCGGTATCCCTAAAGTTGATGCGGCGTCTGGCACGCTTAAGTACCGTCCACTCCAACAAAATTATTGTGGCCTCGGGCTTGATTTCGGTAGTGGTGTTGAGCGCTATACCGAGGCTGGAGTTTGATGACCAATTTATCGATTTTTTCAGTGAACGCCTGGATTTTCGTACTGATACCGACTTCACCATCAAGGAATTGAGCGGGATTTACACTGTGCACTATGATATTCGCAGTGCGGAGCCAGCCGGCATTACCAGCCCCGAGTACCTGCAACATCTGCAGCAATTTTCGGAGTGGTTGCGTAGTCAGCCCGAGGTGCGGGCTGTATATAGTTTTACCGATGTGATGCTGCGCTTAAATAAATCCATGCACGGTGACGACCCAGCCTGGTATCGCCTGCCTGAAGACCAGGAGCTGGCGGCCCAGTATCTGCTGATCTACGAATTATCGCTGCCCTATGGTCTGGATATGAATGACCGGCTGCGTTTTGACAAGTCTGGCACGCGGCTGACCGCAACCCTGGATAAAATTTCCTCAGTGACTATGCGCGACTTTGCTCAGCGCTCCAATAACTGGCTGCGCGATAACTTGCCGGCGCATATGTATAGCGAGCCGAGTGGCACTGCGATGATGTTTGCCTACATCACCAAGCGTAATCTCGATAGCATGGTATTGGGTAATATTATCGCGGTGGTACTGATCTCATTAGTGATGATGATAGCCCTCGAGCATTTCGGCCTTGGGTTACTCAGCATGGTGCCAAATATGCTGCCCATCGTATTTACCTTCGGGCTGTGGTATCTGCTGTTAGGGTCGGTGGGTATGTCCTCGGCGATCGTCATGGCTTTGTCACTGGGTATCGTGGTGGATAACACCACGCATTTTTTGAGCAAATATCAGCGGGCGCGGCGCGAAAAGGGCGCCACTACTGAGCAGGCGATTCACTACGCCTTTGAAGTGGTGGGCATGGCATTGCTGGCCAACGCCATAATTCTGGCCGCGGGTTTCGGGATTTTAGGCTTTTCCAGCTTCCAGCCCAATGTGCAGATGGGCATTATGGTGGCAATCACCATCGTGCTGGCATTGATTATTGATTTACTGTTGCTGCCGGCCTTGCTAATGTTGCGCGCCCGACGCCGCAAAACCATCGCGCCGGCCTGATCAGTGAGACCAACCCTGGCCCCGACCGCACAACTTATTTTGAATCTTTATGTCAGCACCCACTAACGACATCGATATTGCCGCCCTTGGCGCGTATCTTGAACAGCAAATTGACAGCTTTCACGGGCTGCGTGAGCTGATTAAGTTTGACGTTGGCCAGTCCAACCCCACCTATAAGCTGGTGGCAGACAGCGGCGAATATGTGCTGCGCCGTCAGCCGCCGGGCGAATTGCTAAAGTCTGCGCACCAGGTAGATCGCGAATATCGGGTTATGCATGCTCTGGCCGACACTGATGTGCCGGTGCCGCCCATGTATCACCTGTGCGAAGACCGCGATGTGTTGGGCTCAATGTTTTTCGTAATGGGGTTCGCAGCCGGAGAACAGTTTATTGACCCCCGCCTGCCACCGATCGATAAGGCCGACCGCAAGGATTATTTCTACGCCGCAATCGACACCATGGCGGCGATCCATGATGTGGATCTCGGCGCCGTGGGGTTAAGTGATTTTGGTAGGGGCGTGGATTATTTTGCGCGCCAAACTGCCTTGTGGACCAAGCAATATCGTGCCGCCGAAACCGACAACAAACCTGATATGGAAACGCTGATCGAATGGCTGCCGGCTAATATGCCGGCCGATGATGGGCAGCTCACACTGACTCACGGCGATTACAAATTCGACAATATGTTATTCGTCAGAGGTCAGCCACAAGTGCTGGCGGTGCTGGACTGGGAATTGTCTACGCTGGGGCACCCGGTGGCGGATCTGGCTTATTTCTGCATGTGTTTGCGCATGCCGAGTTCCGGTCTGGTGCTGGGTCTCGGAGGGCTGGATCTCAAAGAGCTGGGAATTCCTGGTGAAGAGCAACTGCTGGCGCGCTATTGCAGCACCCGCAGTATCGATGATGTGCCGTATTTTAATACCTTTCTGGCCTTCAGCTTTTTTCGCCTGGCGTCGATCTCACAGGGCGTATACAAACGCTCCAAGCTCGGCAATGCGTCCAGCGAGAAAGCGGTTTTCGCTGGCGAAGCCGCGCGCCTGCTGGCCGCGGAAGCGGTTAAGCTGATCAACTAACGCGATTTTTAATTTAAACCTCTGACTTTTTACAACACCATATACAACACTATGAAACTGGAAAACAAAGTAGCCGTTATTACCGGCGGAGCCTCAGGCCTTGGCGAAGCAACCCTGCGTCGTTTCGTTACGCAGGGCGTAAAATGCGCCATTTTTGATCTCAATGATAAACGTGGCGCGGCCTTGGCCGACGAGCTGGGCGACTCGGTTGCCTACTTCAACGTCGATGTAACCAGTGAAGCAAGCGTGGAAGCAGCGGTGGTGCACACCGTGGAAAAGTTCGGCGCGATTCACATTAACTGTAACTACGCAGGCATCGGTCACGGCGAAAAAACCGTCGGTAAAGAACATAAGCCGCATGCTTTGGACAGCTACAAGCGCGTGGTGGATATCAACTTGATCGGCACCTTTAATGTGCTGCGACTGTGTGCTGCTCAAATGTCCAAACAGGAGCCTCTAGACGAAGACGGCAATCGTGGTGTGATTCTAAACACCGCGTCGGTCGCCGGGCAGGAAGGGCAGATTGGCCAGGCCGCTTATGCGGCCACCAAGGGCGCTGTGATCGGCAGTACCATTTGCCTGGCGCGTGATCTGGCGCAATTCGGTATTCGCGTAAACACCATCGTGCCGGGCCTGATTCACACTCCCTTGTTCGATGAACTGCCGGAGAACGTCTACACAGCATTGAAAGCGTCTGTGTTGAATCCGCAGCGTCTTGGCAAGCCTGATGAAATTGCGCATCTGGCCCAATATCTGGTCGAGAACGATTATATGAACGGCGAATGCGTGCGCATGGACGGCGGTATTCGGATGCAGGCCAGATAACAGATCTGGCTGAAGCATCGACGCACAGTTTAAACGGCAGGATTTGTGACTACGCCATCGGCTAATCTGGCCGAGCCGCAGGAAATTACGCGGCTCGGGCTATCCCTGTTTGTGATTCTGTCGGGCTCGTTTCTAGCGCCCTTGTTGATGCATTCATCAACGCTGGCCATTCCCGCCATCGCCACCGAGCTGAGCCTCACGGCAGAAACCATTAGCTGGTTTACGCTGGTGCAGGTGTTGGGAAATGTTTGCTTTGTATTACCGGCCGGCAAGCTAGCCGATAAATTTGGCCGCAAGCGGATCTTTTGTTTTGGCTTGCTGATAGCCGGCTTAGCCTGTTTTGTTGGCGGTGGTGCACAAAGTGGTATGGAAATTGTGATCTGCCGCGCACTGCAGGGTATTGGCGGTGCATTTATCTTTGCCAGTGCAGTGGCACTGGTGATGAGCGTGCCACCAGAAGAAGATAAGCCACGCGTGATGGGAATCTATATTTCCATCGCCTATATGGGCATCGTGACCGGGCCAATATTTGGTGGGCTGGTGATCGATAATCTGGATTGGCGCTGGGTATTTTATGTGCCCGGTATTGCCATGACATTAATCGGGTTCATTGGTTTCGCATTGCTGCACTGGGAGCGTTATGGAGACCCGGACACCCGATTGCGGCCGCTGGATATTTTTCTGTATATGGCGTCGCTGAGCCTGATAGCAGTGGGGATTTTTGATACCAGCGCGCTGACCGGGCAGGCCTTATTGGCGGGCGGTATTTTGTCTTTTACTGCGTTCTTCTGGTTTCAGACCAAGCGCCGTAACCCCTTGCTGGAAGTCAATCTGTTCCTGCGTAACCGCACGTTTGCGATTTTGGGCACGGCACATTTATTGCTGTACAGCGGCTTACTGGCCTTGCCTTTCGCGCTGACCCTGTATTTCCAATTTATCAAAGGGCTGGATGCGCAAACCACCGGTTATATTCTGCTAGTGCAAGCCTTGTGCACCGCTGTGGTTGCGCCCTTCAATGGCTGGGCCTCGGCCCGTTTTCGACCGCGCTATTTAATATTTGCCGGCATGATTCTGATGTTGGCGGCGGCTTTTATGCTGGCTCTGCTGGAGATGCAAACCCCGGTCTCACATATCATCGTGGCCTTAGTGCTGGTGGGCTCGGCGGTGGGGGTGATGGATGCATCGATCATCCACACTTGCATGAGCAGCGTGGAGGAACGCTTATTGGGTAGCGCCTCGGCGACACTTAATGGGCTGCGCATTATGGGTGGGTTCGTCGGCATCGGCGTTATTTCGTTCCTGATGGATCGACATTTGGGCGAGCAGGAAATTGAACCGCATTTGTTCGGACCACTGATGTCTGTATTCCAGCAATTCTTTTTGGTGTTTGCGATCCTTGCTGTATTGGCCATGCTGTTACTCGTGGTTGGCGTGCTTACCCGGCCCAAGCAAACTCAAATCTCTGAATCAGCGAATTGAACAAGGAGTGAAAATGCCAGAGCTGCAAAAACCAGAACCGCTAAAGGACTATAACCATTTAACGCCGCACCGTGTTGTGTGGGGCGATATGGATTCCATGCGGCACGTGAACAATACGCGCTATTTTTATTATTGTGAAACCGCTCGGCTGGATTTTATCCATGCGCTCAGCCTTCAATTAGGGAGTGGCGACGTGAACACATTGCATCCGAGTATTGCGCTGGCTGAAACCGGCTGCCGCTTTAAAGTATCCCTGACCTTCCCCGATGAAATATTGATCGGTAGCGGTATACAGGGCATTGAAGAAACACAGTTTGTCGTCAAGCATCTGATTTACAGCAATAAGCACACTTGCGTCGCTGCTGAAGCCACGGCACGCATGGTGATGTTTGATTTTAAAGCCGGCAAACGTGTGCCCATCCCCGACGATTTAATCCAATTGTTAAACCAGCATGCGGTTTAAGCCTGAGTCAGGCTGGCTGCGTTATACTTAATAAACTGACTAAAGCAGTGGGGCTATAGCTATGACCGAATATCAACTACATCAATTGCTTATTGCCAACCGGGCCGATTTCGACAATGCGATCGTGATGGTGGTGTTGGTGAACTTCCTGTTTATTGTGCTGGCGATGTGGAAGAGCGGCGAATTACCGACTCAAAGTGTGCGCCGCCTGAAGGTCATGTGTCTGGTGGCCACTACCTTTTTTACGCTGCGAGCGATTGCCGGTCTGGTGCGGCTTGAATTTGTGATTCGGGAAATGGTGCAGTTGGAATCAAACAGGGATTTGTTTGTGTCGGTGTGGCAATGGCCGACTCTGTTTTTCACAATCGGCGCAGTAGTCGCTAGCCCCCTGGTGGCGATGTATTTTCTGAGCCGTGCAGAGCGGGACTATTAAAGGAGTTCAGTCCAAATTAACAGGCATCATTAATGTAGTGCCAGGCGCCTTCGCGTTGCATGTATAAACGATGTTGTGGGCTGCTTCCTGAGTCCACGAAAGTCTCAGCGTGTTTCGCTGCCTCGTAATCCGGGTCTTCCTGATACACGCTGATAACGCCACTGTCCTGTGGCAATGCGCGTGGTTTGTACTCGCGCAACCCCCGCTTCTGGTAACTGGCCAGGGCTTCTGTGGTGCTATCAAATTGACCTAGTTCGCTTAAGGTAATGTAGGAGGGGCCATTGAGTTTAACGTCGCCCGCCGTATGCAAGCTTAAAGCTTGAGCAGGGTCAAACCACCGCGCCTCAATTATTTCACCATCGTCGATCACCGGCTCGGCCTCCAGGTGGTTGGCGTCGGCGGCATAAAACCAGGTCGCGTATCTCTTTTTCATAAGCTTAGGCGTGACCCAATAGGCAAACGGCAACATGTTGCGCGGGCAAACGTCTAGCCCAGCCTCTTCTTCGGTTTCGCGAGCCGCAGTGATTCTTGCCGCCGATTGCAGTTCGTCGTTGCCTAACAACTCGCGTGCCTGATCATAGTCTTCCGGGTCAATCACGCCGCCCGGAAATACCCAGCTGCCGCCGTAGTTAATCTGTTGATTTTTGCGCAGCATCAGCACTTCTAAGTGCTGGGCGTTGTCACGCAGCAATACTACGGTGGCTGAGGGTCGGATATGGTTAAGGTCAGTCAAAATTTATCTCCACAAACAAGCTCATATCTTAACACTCGTGCGCAAGCTTATTCCGGTGCCGGGTGTACCGCCCCGCCCAACACTGTGCCCCACACCGGTATGCTGGCGAAATCCTGCGGCTCGATCTTGGTCGGGTCCTGGTCGAGGATGGTGAAGTCAGCCAGTTTGCCAGGTGTAATGGAACCGATATTGTCCTGCTGTTGAATGGCCCGGGCCGCTTCGATGGTGATGCCACGCAAAGCCGAATCCACACTCATGCGTTGCTCGGGGGCCAGCAGTGTGCCCTTGGCCGTGATGCGCGAGGCCGCCACACCGGCCAGCGTTAATGGCGAGGCTGGCGCCATTGGTAAGTCGGAGTGAAACGACACGGATACACCGTGCTTTTCCAAATCTCCCAAGCGGGAAATCTGTGCGGCGCGCTCCGGGCCAAGCCCGATCTCGGCGTATTTATCAGCCAGGGCCCACAGGTAAAATGGATTGGCCGACACCAACACACCGAGTCTGGCGATGCGCTCAGCCTGGCTGGCGTTGGCGTAACCGTAATGGTGCAACACGGTGTGATGATCTTTGCGTGGGTGTGTGTCTTGCATGAGTTCGATTAAATCCAGCACTATTTTTACGCCGAGATCGCCGTTCACGTGAATATGCAGTTGATACCCGGCCTGCCAATAGGCATGCGCGGCGAGGGTTAAATCCTCGGGCGGCATAATCCACTCGCCATGGTGACCGTCAGTATAGCCGTCCTGCATTTGCATCAGCTGCGAATAAAACGCGCCGTCGGCCAACAGTTTTACCTGCTTGGGTAAAAAAGTCAGTTGCGTGGTATTGCGCTGCGGCAGTGAGTCCATGATCTGAACGCCAGCCGCATAACCCTGCTGAGCCAGCGTTTTGCCGTTGCCCACCATAAACACCCGCAGCGGCAGTTGCTCCGCGGCGATTACCTGATTGATGGCGCCCAGCTCCATATCCAGATTAAGCAGTGGTGTGCCCTGATCGGCCACCGTGGTGATGCCGTTTTGCAGTGCATGCACAAAGCCTTCTCTGACACCGGCATTAAAGCGTTCGGGGTTTAATATGACCGGCGCTAATTTTGGGAAGATAGCGAACAGCCCCAGCTCCCAAAAATGGCCTCGTTCAATATCAATGTTGGGGTGGTTTCGATATTCCTGTTCATCGATGCCTAACACGTTCATAGCCGCGCTATTGGCAATAATTTCATGAAACGATCGCTGCCAGACGATCACCGGGCGCCCGGCCGCGATGGCATCCAGGTCGCTGCGATTAAGCTGGCCATGAAAGTACTGATGGTAGCCCCAGGTGATAAATAGCTCATCTGCCGGTGCCGCAGCAATCGCCGCGCTGAGCCTGGCCAGATACGCCTCGCGCCCTTGTACGCCTTGCACCTGCTGGCTGGGTAATTGCCAATCCCACGGCGTGATAAACGTGGCGGGTAGCAGAATGCCGGCCAGTGCGGGGTGCAAATGGTTGTCGATCAGGCCGGGCAGAATAATCTTATCCTCGAAGCGCCGGTCTTCGGTTAACTGGAAGTTTTTTAATTTTCGTTTGAGTGAGCGGACATCACCGACCCCGATAATCCGTTCGCCCGCCACCGCCACCGCGGTCGCCGTGGGCCGTTGCTCGTCCATGGTGAGAATTTTCGCCGCGCTATACAGAGTTGCCGGTGGTTTTGGCGGAGTGGGGCTGATCGCGCAGGCACTAAGCAGTACCGCGGTGAGAACGGCGCCAACAAACCTCAGTGTCGTCATTGGGGTAGGTGCGGAAATACGCGTTGACCTTCCTTGATTGTTTGTAACACCTTGATGTCTTTAATTTTGTCAGGCCCGACAGTCAGGGGATTGCCATCTACCACCGTAAAATCCGCCAGTTTACCTACCGTGATACTGCCCTTGCGCTGTTCCTCAAAATATTGATAAGCCGCGTCCAGGGTGATGGACTTGAGCGCTTCATAGGGGGTGGCACGCTGCTCCGGACCCAGCGTTTTGCCGCTACGGGTGGTGCGATTTACCGAGGCCCACATCAAGCGCATCATGTCGGGCGGCACAATAGGAGTGTCATTGTGGGTGGTGTATCGTAAACCTTTGTCGGCGCTGCTGCGTAATGGGCTGATACGCTTGGCGCGCTCTTCACCGAACACCGAGTCCCGATGCCAATCACCCCAGTAGTAGGTGTGGGCGGAAAAATATGATGGCATGATGTTTTGTTTGAGCATGGCATCAATCTGGTCTTCGCGGGCAGTCTGCGCATGAATCATCACCGAGCGACGATCTTTATTGCCATGTAATTCATTGGCCGCGGCGACCGCGTTTATCAGTTGATCGGCGGCCGCATCGCCATTGGCATGCGCCAGCAAGGGAATATTATTGGCGAAGGCCTTGGCCACGTAATTATTCACCTGCTCGTCTTGCATCGACGGGTAGCCTCGATAATCGGCTTTCTGACCATGCGGGGGCTCGAGATAGGGTTGGGTTAAAAAGGCCGTTTTGCCCTGCGGGGAACCGTCCAACACCAGCTTCATGCCGCCCACGCGGAAGTGATCGCTGTACTCCCTGGAGGTTTTCACCTGATCCAGGTTTTCGCCCAAAAACAGCACGTAGGGAAAGGCCACCATATCCAGATACAGCAGGCCCTTGCCGGCGGCTTCGCTCATTAATGCCACATCCTCAAGCTGTGCAGCACCATCCTGCACCGTGGTAATGCCGTGAGAGGCGTAATAATTTTGCGCGTTTTGCAGCATGGCCATGCGTTGTTGCCGGCTCGGTTGAGGAATCTTGGTATACAACGGTTCCATTGCAGTTTCTTCCAGGACGCCATCGGGCTCACGGCTGTCAGGCAGGCGCCGGATAATCCCACCTTGCGGGTCATCCATTTCGGCCGTGATACCAGCCAGTTCCAGACACTTGCTGTTGCAACTCATTAAGTGGCCGGATACGTGACGTATCATGATGGGGCGGTCGGCGGAGACCTTGTCCAGATCTTCACGCGTAGGGTGGCGGTTCTCGGCCAATAAGGAATCGTCATAGCCCCAGCCGATTATCCAGTGTGGCTCTGGGGTGTTATCGCGTTGCTGTTCCAGCACCGCCAATAACTCCTGCATGTTATTAACGTTTCCAACCGGTGGCGATGACAAATTGGCGGTGGCCAGGGTCTGGGCGGTGAAATTGATATGGCCATGGGCATCAATCAAGCCGGGCAACAAGGTGGCGCCCTGCAAGTCTTCAATCATGGCGTTATTGCCGGCCAGCGATTCAACATCGGCATGGCTGCCCACTGCGAGAATCAGGCCGTCACGCACCGCCACGGCCTCGGCTTCGGGTTGCTTCTCATCCATAGTTACAATATCCGCATTGGTATAGATCACGGTCGCCGGGTCCAGTGGTGCGGGTTCTGCTGCTTGTTCACTTGTCGACGGAGCCGGTTGTTGGTTACAGGCGCTGAAAAACAACAGCAATAGGATGAATCCGGATTTATTCATAAATGAGAGAGTATCAATGCGGTGCCTGTTGGGCGCCGGTTGAGTGAATGCGAAATTCGATTATAGAAAGCTACTTCCCAGATGCAAGGATAGATGCACGGCCAGATACAAGGTAGGCACAAGTACCGATACATTGCGCTGATGTCAGGCTTTGATTAGCATGGCGTTTGTTATTCAGCAGCATTGCGAACTCAATGGCAACCTCCATACCCGGCTTAAAGCTCCCTTTGATTCAGGCCCCGATGTTTTTAATTTCGGGCCCGCAGATGGTGATTGCCGCGTGTCAGGCCGGTATCGTGGGTTCGTTTCCCTCACCGAACGCACGCACCGTTGCTGACCTGGATGACTGGTTACAGCAAATCAGCGACGCATTATCGGGGCACAAAACCGCCGCCCCTTGGGCGATAAATTTAATTATGCATCGCTCGAATCCGCGTTGGCAGCAAGACCTGGAATTAGCGGTCAAGTATCGCGCCCCGTTGGTGATCTCCGCATTAGGTAGTCCTAAAGAGGCGGTACAACAAGTGCATGACTACGGCGGTAAAATCTTTGCCGATGTAAATTCGCTCGAATTTGCGCGTAAGGCGGCCGACACCGGCGTTGATGGACTGGCGCTGGTTTGCAGTGGGGCAGGTGGGCATACCGGCCAACTGTCACCGTTTGCTTTCGTGCAGGAAGTGCGCCAGTTCTGGCCGGGAGAGATTATTCTGTCGGGCGCCATCAGCAATGGCAGCGGTATCCTGGCGGCCGAGGCAATGGGCGCCAATTATGTGTATATGGGTACCCGCTTTATCGCAACCACGGAAAGCATGGCCAGCGAGGATTATCAAAACATGGTGATTGAGGCACAGGCGGGCGATATCGTGTGTTCCGATGCCATCACCGGTGTGCGCGCCAATTGGTTGCGAGGCAGTTTGCAGCAGGCCGGCTATGACCCTGAAAATATGCCGGCGGCGGCTAATATTGATTTCGCACAAGCCGCCAGCGACCGCAAACGTTGGCGGGATATCTGGGCGGCCGGGCAGGGCGTCAGCGCCAGCCAGCAACGGCAAAGTATTGAACAGCTCGTGCAGCAGCTCTATGCTGAGTATCACGAGGCAAAACGACGACTATTAACATGATCACATCTCCTCAACAGCGCATCGATGACTACACAGCCAAAGGATGGTGGGGTAACGACACCCTGCACAGCCTGCTTGGCAAGGCGGCGCAGCAATACCCCGAGCGGCTGGCGGTAGCGGACCAACCGAATCGCGCTGCTTTGTGCGACGGTGAGCCGCTGCGGCTGAGCTTTGCTGAGTTGGACCATGCCTCTGACCGTCTGGCCGAACAACTGCTGACGGCCGGTGTGTCATTGAACGACAAATTGATAGTGCAGCTGCCCAATATCGCGGAACTGGTGGTCGTGTATTACGCCGCCAGCAAGCTGGGGGCGGTTTTGTCGCCAGTACCAGTTCAGTACGGCCAGCATGAGTTAAATAACATTCGTAATACGCTGGGTGCGCAGCACCTGATCACCACCGCGACATTTCAGGGCAAGACCTTAGCCAAAGCGGCCAGCGAGGCTGGTCTATCGGTACTCAGTTTTGGCGCTGACTTGCCGGGTGGCACGCAACCCTTGGGTATTGAGCAGCAGCCGGGCGACGTTCCGTTATTGGCCGAACATCGCGCCGCTCATGGCGACAGCATTGATAATGCCAACCGTATTCTGACCATCTGCTGGACCTCCGGCACCACCGGTACGCCCAAGGGCGTGCCCCGCTCACACAATATGTGGCTGGCAACCACCCATGCCGAGATTGATGCCTGTGATTTTCGTAATGGCGACCTGTTGCTGAATCCGTTTCCGCTGGTAAATATGGCTGCCATCGGCGGTTTCCTGTTCCCTGCCGCCTTGCAGGCTTGCAGCCTGTTTTTGCATCATCCCCTCGACCCGCCGCTGTACCTGCAGCAATTGCAGAATGAAAAAATCACCTTCACCATTGCGCCGCCGGCGCTATTGAATCAATTGGCCAAGTCGCAGGAGATGTGGCAACAATTTGATTTCAGTGCTTTGCGCCGTGTGGGGTCGGGCTCCGCGCCGTTGGCACCCTGGATGGTAGAAACCTTTGCCCGCGATTACGGCATAGAAGTCATCAATTTTTATGGTTCTAATGAAGGTATTTGCCTGCTGTCCACTGACCAGACCTCGCCTGAACCAGAGCAACGAGCCACCATGTTTCCGCGCTTGGGCGCAGCCGATATTCCCTGGCAGGGTAATGTGTTTGAATTCGCCAAGACCCGCGTAATCAGTCTGGAAGATGGCAGCGATATAGAGCAGGCGGGTCAGGCCGGGGAATTGGTAATCGCCGGGCCGACTATTTTTGATGGTTATTTTCCAGCCACCGACGATGACGATGTGTTCACTGAAGATAGCTATTTTAGAACCGGTGATCTGGTTGAAATTTGCGGCGAACCGGCGCACTACTACCGTATTACCGGGCGTTGCAAAGACATCATCAATCGCGGCGGTGTAAAAATATCGCCCACTGAAATTGATCGCTTATTGGAGGCCCATCCGGGCCTGGCCGAAGTAGCCGTGTGTGCCTATGCTGATGCTCGATTGGGGGAGAAGATGTGCGCCTGTGTGGTGCCGACTGACGCGGATCAACCGCCGGCGCTCGATGAGTTGACTGCCTATTTGATCGAACAGGGGATTGCGAGTTTTAAATTGCCGGAGCGGCTGGAGCTGTTTGATGCGCTGCCACGCAACCCGATGGGTAAGGTGCTGCGGTTTCAGTTGCAGGAGGCCGTCGAACAACGACCCGCACCCTAAACGCCACTGCCAAGCTATGTAAAACCGCTTTTGCGTGCAATGCAGTAGACGGTACACTGACTTAATCAGTTTTCCTCGCCTGCGAGCGAGTTTCAAAATTAGTGTTGGAGTAATTATTAAATGTTAAACAGACCCTTACTTTCCGTCGCCGGATTAGCTCTACTGGTTTCTTTCAGTACATCCGCAGTCGCCAAGCCTTATTCACCCTATGCCAGCACCGAGGACAGCAAGCGGGTGTTGTGGGGTGATACCCATTTACACACCACGCTGTCATTGGATGCCCGCGCCTTCGGTGTAGAGCTTGATCAGGAGGCGGCGTATCGATTTGCGCGCGGTGAACAGGTGACCTCGACTCATGGTGAGGCCGTAAAGCTGGCGCGGCCGCTGGACTTTTTGGTGGTGTCGGATCATTCCGATGCCATGGGCACCATGGCTGAGATCATCAGCGGCAATGAAAGTTTTATGACCGACGAAAAAGTGGTCGATTGGAATAAGCGCCTCAATGACACTACCGCCAAAGATATTCTGCAGACCCGCATGGAGGTCATGCGCGCCCTGACCAATGGCTCGGCGCCGGAAATTTTATTTGATAGCGACTTCTTTGCCACCACCTGGCAAAACTATTTGCAGGTAGCGGATCAGTACAATGAGCCGGGCCGGTTCACCGCCATGATTGGCTATGAATGGACCTCCTCCGAGGGTGGCGATAATCTGCACCGTAATGTGTTGTATCGCGATGGCGCAGCTAAGGCGGGCGTTATGTTGCCCTACACCGTCGCAGAAAGTTTTAACCCTGAAGGCCTCTGGGACTGGATGCAACGCTATGAAGATGCCTCGCAGGGGCAAGTGCTGGCGATTGCCCACAATGGCAATATCAGCAACGGCATTATGTTCCCCGAGGATAATCCGGTGACTGGCAAACCGCTCAGCGCAGAGTATGCAAAAACCCGCGCCCGTTGGGAGCCGCTGTATGAAGTAACGCAAATCAAAGGCGATACCGAAACGCACCCAATGTTGTCCCCCAACGACGAATTCGCTGACTACGAGACCTGGGCGCGCGGTAATTTTGAGGGTGTGCCGAAAACCGATGCAATGATTCCGTTTGAATACGCTCGTGCAGCCCTTACCAGAGGCTTAAGGCTGGACAGTAAGTTGGGCACTAACCCATATCAGTTTGGCATGATTGGTTCCACCGATAGCCACACCGGTTTGGCCACCGGAGATGAAGATAATTTTTTCGGCAAAATGAGTTATATGGAACCCCGGCCGGGCCGCTGGGACGGTGTATTGGGTGATACCGGCGGTCAATTGACCATGGGTTGGGAGCAGACAGCCTCCGGTTATGCGGCGGTGTGGGCCACTGACAATACCCGCGAGGCCATCTTTGATGCCATGATGCGGCGCGAAACCTACGCCACTACCGGCCCGCGTATGACCGTGCAGTTCGATGCTGTACATGGCAAGCAACAGGTGCCCATGGGTGGCGAATTGGGGCGCAGCCGCAACAGCAAAGCACCTGTGTTTAAAGTCAGCGCCTGGAAAGACCCGCTCAGCGCCAACCTAGACCGCGTTCAAATTATTAAGGGTTGGGAAAACGCCGACGGCGCAACGCAGGAGAAGGTGTTTAACGTCGTGTGGGCGGGAGACCGTTTTCTGGATGCCGCGGGCAAGTTGCCGGCCGTGGGCAACACCGTGGATATAAAAACCGCCAGCTATCGCAATAGTATTGGTGCCAGCCAATTAGCGGTTGACTGGCAGGACCCAGAATTCGATGCCAAACAAAAGGCCTACTACTACGCGCGGGTACTGGAAATTCCGACGCCGCGCTGGGTAGCTTACGACGCAATGCGCTTTAACCTTACTATCGATAATCCCGAAGTGCCCCTGATCACGCAGGAGCGCGCCTATACCTCGCCGATCTGGTATACGCCCTGAAGGTAACCGTTGCCTAGGTGCGAAAGTTTGCCAGTAGCCGCGTAATGCCATCCAACAGCGAATCAATGGTTGGGTGGTCTTCGCGGTAGTCGTCCAGCAAGCCTTGAATTTGCTCACTTAACACCGAGTATTGATCAAAGGTGTCGGGGTACAGTCGTTGCTGCTCCAACGACTCGACAATATCGTCCAGCCTCTGCTGATACTCGGCGTCAACCAGGTCGGCGCCGCTGCGCTGTTCTTTGAGTTCAGCTAACAGATCGTGTAATTCATTTTCGCTCATAATCAGTAGTATATACCGCGCCACGAATTTGGCTCTGAAAACCGTGTCCGCCGCATTGATTGCCCCGCCCAGCGTGCTACTGCTAAGCTGCACCAATGAGCAAAACCATCATATTTGACGATCTGGCAGCGCCGCAATTTACCTGGCAACAGCGCGCTATCCTGTCGCTGGCCGACCAGCGCGAAGTACAACTGGAAATGTACCCGATTCTCAAGGCCGCCAGCGATAGCACTGGCTTGAACGACTTCGGGCCGGATGATTTTAAGCAGCGCATGGCAGTGCTGTTGGAAGACTATAACTCGGATGATGAGATGACCAATGTCGGGCGCGGGCAGATGTATGAAGATCTGCTGCGCTGCGCCCGCAATCGGCTGTTGATTCAGGAGCGGCTCAATCGCACACCTGATATTGATCAGCTGGCATTGGCACCACCCTTATCGGTATCGGGGTTGCCACGCTCTGGCACCACGCATCTGGTTAACCTGTTAGCCGCCGACACGCGTTTTCAGTCGTTACCACTGTGGCGGATTCAGGAGCCTTTTCATGTGTCCGGCCAGGAGCAGGCGACTGTGGGCTTGAAATTTAAGGCGTGGTTGATGCGCACCTTGTTAGGCAGTTCGGACACCGCGCATCGGGACCCTCGTTATCTACGCTGTTCGTTGCGCTGGTCGGGTATGCAGATTATGGCGCCCAACCTGGCCGCCATGCACCCCATGAACCCCGACCATATTCATGAAGAGCTGGAATTAATGACTTACGATTTTGCCTCCAATCAGTTTGAATGGACGGCGGTGGTGCCAAAGTATCGAGACTTTTATCTGGCCAGTGATCAAACGCCGCATTATGAGTACCTGCTCAGGGTATTAAAACTATTGTCATTGCAGGAGGGCAGTGGTCGGGCATTCGTTCTTAAGTGTGTGCAGAACCCCGAGCAGCTACCGGCGTTGAAACACATATTGCCAGACGCGACCGCCATTCTCACGCATCGTGACCCGGTTGCGGTGATTCAATCTACCGCGACCATGATTGCCTACGGGCATCGCATTTTGCGGTCCAAAGTTGACCCGCGCGCGGTGCTGGATTACTGGACCGAACGCTTCGAAAAGTTGCTGCGCGCCTGTGTGCGCGATCGGGAAGTCTGGCCCGCTGAGCAAAGCCTCGACATAATGTTCCACGAGTTTATGGCCGATCAGCAGGGCACCATCGAGCGCATCTATGAGCATCATGGCCAACGCCACCCCGACATGCAGCTGACCGCGGCAGCACGTCAGCAGATGGACGATTTTATTGCCAATCATCCGCGCGGCAAGTACGGGCGGGTTAAGTACAAATTGAAAGAATATTTTGGTGTGGATGCAGATCAACTGCGGCAACGCTTCGATTTTTACTTTGATGCCTTTCCGGTCCAGCCGGAGCTGTAATCCCGTTAGTCGGGTTAGTGTCCCTGGCGGATTGGCTCAAAACATTTTTAATGCAGGCGTCGCTCAAGCATAATGTCGCGTCACCCAGGAGGCAGCATGTACAACACGATTAAATACGAAGTCGAGCAGTCGATTTTAACCATCACCCTCAATCGCCCTGAACAAATGAATGCGTTCACGGTGAAAATGGCCAATGAGTTGATCGAAGCCTTTGAAACCGCCAGCGCCGACGATGCGGTGCGCGCCATTGTAGTCACCGGAGCCGGCAAAGCATTTTGCGCTGGTATGGACTTGAACCAATCCGAACACGGTTTTGATTCCTCTAATGTGTTTGGTCTCAATGAAGACTTACAGCCCACCATGGACGATATGCACAATCGTCTGGACGACCCCGAGATCAAGCACGGTGTTAGAGACACTGGCGGGCGGGTGAACCTGGCGATTTACGATTGCACCAAACCAATCATCGCTGCGATTAACGGTGCGGCGGTCGGTATCGGCGCAACCATGACCTGCGCCATGGATATACGATTTGCTTCGGAGCGAGCCAGAGTCGGTTTTGTGTTCAATAAAATCGGCATCACTCCGGAAGCCTGTTCAAGCTGGTTTTTACCAAAAATCGTGGGTATTTCACGGGCGTTGGAGTGGACCTACACCGGTGATATTTTGTCCGGCGATGAGCTGCTAAACGCAAATTTCGTCAAGGCGGTGGTGCCGGAAGAAGAGTTGCTCGATCAGGCCTATGCTCTAGCCCGAAAAATTGCAAAACATAGCCCGGTATCGATCGCCCTGACGCGGCAAATGATGTATCGAAATAGTGCCGAAGACCATCCACTGGCCGCTCACAAGGTGGATTCACTGGCAATATTCTATGCCAGCCAGGTTGACGGCAAGGAGGGCATCGATGCTTTTCTGAATAAGCGCGAGGCCAATTTCACTCAAAAAGTATCGACCGATATGCCGGATTTCTACCCTTGGTGGTAGTGGGCCGTAGCTGAATCAGAGTATTTAATAAAAAACCTTAACCGATTACAAAAAACACAGATGAAAACAAAAATTACTGAAATGTTCGGCATCGAACACCCGATTATTCAAGGCGGCATGCATTACGTGGGCTTCGCCGAGCTGGCAGCGGCTGTTTCCAATGCTGGTGGGCTGGGCATTATCACCGGCCTGACACAGGGCACGCCGGAAAAACTGGCCAACGAAATCGCCCGCTGCCAGGATATGACAGACAAGCCCATTGGCGTGAACATTACCTTTTTACCCACGCTGAATGCACCAGATTATCCCGGTTTATTCCAGACCATTATCGATGCTGGCGTGACAGTCGTTGAAACCGCTGGTAACAATCCGGCTGAGTATTTGCCGATGCTCAAAGACGCTGGCATTAAAGTTATTCATAAATGCACCTCGGTGCGCCACTCGCTTAAAGCGCAATCAATTGGTTGCGATGCGGTGTCGGTGGATGGCTTTGAGTGCGGTGGTCATCCGGGTGAAGATGACATCCCCAATTTTATCTTGCTGCCGCGTGCCGCCGATGAGCTGGAAATCCCATTCGTCGCTTCCGGCGGTATGGCTGATGCGCGAAGTCTGGTGGCTGCCATGGCGATGGGCGCAGAGGGCATGAATATGGGCACGCGATTTATTGCAACCCAGGAAGCGCCGGTGCATGAGAACGTGAAGCATGCCATCGTGGCGGCTAGCGAGTTGGACACCCGCCTGGTGATGCGGCCATTACGCAATACCGAGCGGGTCATGACCAATGCCGCGGTCGAACGCCTGCTGGAAAAAGAAGCCAAGCTCGGCAAAGACCTGAAATTTGAAGACATTATTGAAGAGGTGGCGGGCGTGTACCCTAAAATCATGCAAACCGGCGATATGGATGCCGGTGCCTGGTCCTGTGGCATGGTGGCGGGTTTGATCAATGACATTCCCACCGTGGCGGAATTGATCAATCGCATCATGACTGAGGCCGACAGCATTATTAAGCAGCGCCTGCAGTCTATGGCGTAAAGGGTTCCTTCTTTAAGTAACAATATTTACAGGCAATGAAGCGATTATTGGGATGTTTGGTGGTGGTTTATTCTCTGTCGGCTGGCTGGTCGCTAGCCGTGGATCAGGCCGCCATCGTCGACTCCTCAAAAGAGTGGTTAAGTCATGGGCGCGACTATCGCGAACACCGCTTTAGCCCACTGGCGGCAATCGATCGCGATAATGTCGGCCAGTTGGATCTGGCCTGGTCATTTAAATTTGACACGGCACGTGGCATGGAAGCGACGCCGCTGGTGCATGACGGCGTGTTGTACGTCAGCACCGGATGGAGCCATGTCTATGCCCTGGATGCCCGCAGCGGGGCGCAGCTCTGGCACTACAACGCAGAGGTGGATAAAGCGCACTTGATTAAAACCTGTTGCGGGCCAAACAATCGTGGGGTTGCATTGTGGCAACCGGAAGATGGCCCTCTGCAGGTGTATGTCGGCGCACTCGATGGCCGCTTGATCTCGCTGGATGCAGCCACTGGCGAACAACTGTGGTCAGTACAAACCACCCCCACCGATGGCAATTACAGCATTACCGGCGCACCGCGGGTGGTGAAAGGCCTGGTGATTATCGGTAACGGCGGCGCTGAGTTAGGGGTGCGTGGTTACGTCAGTGCTTACGATGCGCGCACCGGTGAGCAGCGATGGCGATTTTACACCGTCCCCGGCGACCGCAATAAAGCACAGGAAAACGACGCCCTCACGCGCGCCCTGGACACCTGGAGTGGTGACTACTGGTACCAGCAGGGCGGTGGCGGCGGCACCGTGTGGGATGCCCTGGTGTACGACCCGGAACTTGATCTACTGTATATCGGCACCGGCAACGGCTCGCCTTGGAACAGGGAAATTCGCAGCCCCGGTGGCGGTGATAACCTGTACCTCAGTTCGATTGTGGCACTCAAGCCGGACACTGGCGAGTACGTGTGGCACTACCAGACCACACCGGCCGACAATTGGGATTACACCGCCACACAACATCTGATTCTGGCCGAACTGGAGCTCGATGGGCAACGCCGTAAAGTCATAATGCAGGCGCCCAAAAACGGTTTTTTCTATGTGCTAGATCGGCTCAGCGGTGAATTGCTGTCGGCCGATGCCTTTAGCCGCATTACCTGGGCCAGCCACGTCGATATGGCGACCGGCCGGCCCGTGGAAACAGACTACGCCGATTATCAGAAGAATGGTGCCGGGGTGATTTGGCCGGCGCCGTTTGGCGCGCACAATTGGCAGCCCATGTCATTTAGCGAGCGCAGCGGGCTGGTCTATATTCCGGTGCAACATATCCCCGGGTTTTTCTCGGCCAAGGAAAAAGAAACCTGGCAAGTGGGTCGCTGGAATGTCGGCATCGACTTAAACGAGAATCGTGATCCGCGCAGTTGGGTGGCAGCCAAAGCGACCGTGGACGCCTTGATCTATGGTGAACTGGTTGCCTGGGACCCAATTCAACGGCAACGAGCCTGGGCGGTGCGGCATAAATCGCCCTCCAATGGCGGCATATTGTCCACCGCCGGAGATCTGGTGTTTCAGGGTACTCAGGAGGGCGTTTTCGCAGCTTACGATGCCTTCAATGGTGAGCGTTTGTGGGAATATATTTCCGATAGCGCGGTATTGGCCGGGCCGATCTCCTATGAACTCGATGGTGAGCAGTATGTGGCGGTGGCTCAGGGCAGCGGCGGCGCGGTGATGTTGGCGATTGGCAATGTGTTAAAACACAACCGCGTGAACCAGAACAAGCTATTGGTGTTTAAGCTCGGGGCATCGGGGTCTACCCAACGCGTCAGTGAATCACAAAGCGGTCTGGCCAGCCTGGTGGCCCTGGGCCATAAGGCGGAACACGACGAACAAACTATTGAACAGGGTGGCGAAATTTATGAACGCAATTGCGCGGTCTGTCACGGCATCAGCGCACGCGGTAATGAAGTGATTCCGGACCTGCGTTATATGAGTGAGCAAACCCATGCGGAGTTCGTAGGCATCGTTTATGGTGGCGCGCGCAAACACCAGGGCATGGTGGGGTTTTATAGCACCCTGAGCCTGGATGACACGGCCGCAGTACATGCTTACCTTGATGCGCAACAGCAGCGCCTGCCCGAGATGCTGGAAATGTCATGGCTGCAAAAAGTCGAATACTGGGTGAGTTTCTGGGGGGCCAAACTTGGTGAGCGCTTCCCCTGGCTATTAAATGCTATGCGCCCGTATATGATGTAGCGACGGGTTAGCTGCACCGGCAAATCAAACCGACAATTCGAGAGACACAGATGAAAAGTAAACAATTTATTTTAGCGCAGCGCCCGCAAGGCATGCCCGATGCAAACACCTGGCAATATCAAGAGGCTGAATTGCCTGACCTGCAAGACGGGCAACTGTTGCTACAGGTTGAGTATCTGTCGATGGACCCCGCCATGCGCGGCTGGATGAATGATATTAAGTCCTACATGCCACCAGTGGCGATTGGCGAAGTGATGCGCGCCGGAGGCATTGGTAAAGTGCTTGAGTCGCGCGACGCTCGGTTTGCAGAGGGCGACTATGTAACCGGCCTGACCGGCGTTCAGAACTACGCAGTGGTCGCTACCGACATGGTTAACAAGGTTGACCCGTCATTAGCGCCGCTGCCGCGGTATTTGGGCACGCTCGGCATGCCAGGCATGACGGCTTATTTTGGCTTATTGGAGACGGGTCAGCCTAAAACGGGTGAAACCGTGGTGGTGTCGGGTGCAGCCGGTGCGGTCGGCAGCGTGGTCGGGCAGATTGCCAAGATCAAAGGTTGCCACACAGTGGGCATTGCCGGCGGTCAGGACAAGTGTGATTACCTGATCAATGAACTAGGCTTTGATGCCGCCATTGATTACAAAAACACCGATATCAATCAGGGGCTGAAAGAAACCTGCCCAAAGGGTGTTGATGTGTATTTTGACAATGTAGGTGGCGAAATTCTGGATGCGGTTTTAACCCGCATCAATATGCATGCGCGCATCGTGATTTGCGGTGCCATCAGCCAATATAACAACGCCGGGCCGGTGCAGGGCCCGTCAAACTACCTGTCATTGCTGGTCAACCGCGCGCGCATGGAAGGGATCGTGGTGATGGACAATGCCGCCAACTACGCTTCTGCCGCGGCCGAGATGGCCGGTTGGGTAGCCGAAGGCAAGCTGCAGGCCAAGGAACATGTGGTTGCAGGTCTTGAAACGTTTCCGGACACCTTCAAGATGTTGTTCACAGGTGAAAACTTCGGCAAATTAGTTATTCAAATTACCGACCATTGAGCGACAGGGTCGCTCGGGCCGCGTAATTCTTTGGTGGTCGGCTCAGGCTTCATCCAGCAAGCTGACCATCAAGCCCCGCGTGGGTGGCACCTGATTGTCGAGTAACTGCTGCCAGGTTTGAATCAGGGCCTCAGCGCCCTTCACCCATTCGACCTGCACGTCATCTTTAATTGCCTGCGCCACCATGACACTGGCCTGCATGGCTTTGGCCATGGCCATACCGCGGCCCCACTCTTCGTCACGCTTGGCAATTTGGCCGGGGGCGAAAAAGAAGGTCGGTTTGGCGCCGGGCAATTGCCCTATCGGCCCGCGGTCCTGCCAGTGGCTGGCACCCACCATCGCACTGTTTTTCATATTGTCGCCCAGATGCTCATGCAGGGTGGTGGTCAGTGCCACGTCCCCCGACATATCGACATAGGCGGCGGGCAGGTGAGCATCAATCTCTTCGTGCTCATTGCCGTACACCACAATCTGATCACAGCACCCCAATTTCTCCAGAAACGCCACGTTTCGCTCAGAGGTCAAGCCGACCACTTTGACCGACACCTCGGGGTCATTGTGCAACATTTTCGCCAGACCAAAGCCGGTTTTGGAGGAAGCCGAGCCGATCAATACCTGGCCCGCACCGAAAAACTCGTTGTCGACCAGAAAGTCGTACAACACAAACGAGGTGATAAACAACGGGAACAACAGACAACGCTCGTTTTCCATCTGCGTGAGCATCTCGGGTTCCGCCACCGTGCGGCGATAGCCGTTATACAGGGCCGGTAGTTCCTGACGATGCGCTGCCATATCAACAAAATGCTCGGCGGCGATTTTGCCCGGCTGCAACACTACGTGGCTGGCCATGGGGAAAAAGCCCCACAGCCGCTCGCCCACCGCAACATCCACGCAGTTGCTGGCCACCACACGCCCAATCGACCATACCGGCACCTTGCCCCAACCCTCTTCGCCGGTGGGGTAGTAGCCCCAGTAGCCAATGGCATCGCCACTGATGGCATAGCTGACGTTATTAGCAGTCAGGCCAAATTTTTCGATGGCCACCAGAATTTCCCCATCTGCGGGTTCGCCCAGCGAAAGCTCAACGACCTTGGTGTCGCGATAATTAGTCCGGTCTACCCATACTTCTGTGCATTGCGTCATGTGTCTGTCCTCGCCTGATGGCGCTAACGTTAGTGTCTATTGCGGAGCGTAATCATAGCAGGCCAGTGAGTTTTCGCATGCTCAGACGCGGCGGTCAAAACTTAAGATATCGGATTCAGGTGTTGCCTGGTTTGGGATCGTAGCCGAGCCAAAACCTGTTGCCCCTAACCAAGGCTACTTTGGGTGACGGTGGGTTAGGCTCATATAGGCGCGGTTTATAAATAACCCCGAATTGGTGCCTACCTTAGCATCATATTTTTTGGTCGGTTTGGCAGCAATAACTTCCTCGAGGGTGGCGCCATCATTGATCAGTTTCATCATCGTGGCACGAATGGATTTCAGCATCTCAATGTAGTCGGCCAGCCCTTGATAGTCGGATACCTTGCCGTGGCCTGGAATAACCACGGTGTCTTTGTTGATGCGGGCCATAGTCTGCTCACAAAATGCAATTACGCCGTCCAGATGGCCGCCGTTGCCGGCGTCAATAAAGGGGAAGCCAGATTTGTTAAAGACATCGCCCAGATGCACCGCATTGTCTCCACGAAAATAAATTGCCGCATCACCGGTGGTGTGGGCCGGGCCGAAATGCCACAGATCCACTTGCTGGCCATTGAAATGAAACTGCATGGTGTCAGTAAAGGTAATATCCGGCAGGGCGTCATCGGGGTAGGCTTTCTGCTCATAAGCCGCCCCCACCAGATTAATCACATGATCGCCGGTCATCATGGTGCGCGAGTTTTCCTGCGCGACCAGATAAGTCCCTTGCGGGCCCAGTGCCAGATTGCCTTCAGCGTGATCGAAGTGCCAATGGGTATTGACTGCAAAATCGACCCCTTCACCGCCGAGTTTGGCAATCGCTGCCTGGATTTTTGGCATCAGGGTAGGGAACTGATCATCCACGATAAACACACCATCACCGCCAACACTGACCGCGATGTTGCCTCCGGTTCCAAACAGCACATAGAGATTGTCAGTCACTTTCTGCGTGGTAATTTCGGCGTTCTCAATATCCCAGCCAAAGGCGCTGGTCAGGGCCTTGAGATCCATGGGTTCTGGCACTGGCGGGCCATCATGGGCCATGGCCGACATCGACCCAAACAGACAAATCAGTAACAAGAGGTTCTTCATAGCGTTCTCCAAAACTTACCTAATTTTTAACTACGGGCGGCCGTTCGTTAACCGCGGGGCAAAAAATGTAAGTATAGTCTATCCCCGCCAGGCAGAGGATGTTTGGCCCGGTACGGGGTGTGCACACAGCGTTGTAGAGCTATACTTTAGGGCTGGTGGCTATTCATCCGATGGCCATGGTTCTACTGGAGACATAATAATGATGCGGTTTGTGAGCCTTCTTCTTAGCAGTTGTTTTGCTGTCAGTGCGCTGGCACAAACAGAGTCGCCCAAACGATTATTGTGGGGTGATACCCATCTGCATACGGCCTATTCTTTTGATGCGTTTTTGAGCCAGAACAGCACAGCCGACCCGGACACTGCCTACCGTTGGGCCAAAGGCTTGCCGGTGGTGCACCCCTACCACCGTGCTCGGGTGCAGATTAAAACGCCGCTGGACTTTCTGGTGGTGTCTGATCACGCCGAATTGATGGGAGTGATTCGGGCAATCACCAACGACACCGCTGAGCTCGAAGAAGTGGGCTTTTTTGCGGATTTGAAACGGCGTTTCAGCACCTATATGTTGCTGGATGCGATCGAGAATCGCACCGGTCGCAAAATCTTTACCAGTATTCTACCCACCAAACCGAGCATACCGGATGCGGTTGATCCGGTTGTGGACCCAGCCAACACTCTGGATACCAACCGCTTCGGTGACACCACTAAAACCGAGACCACGGCTTGGAACGAAATCGTTGCAGCTGCCGAGCGCCATAATGACCCAGGCAAATTCACCAGCCTGATCGGCTGGGAGTGGAGTTCGATACCAACCGGGGCCAACCTGCATCGGGTGGTGTTCACACCCGATGGCGCCGACACGGCCAAACAGTTCCTGCCCTACGGCTCCGACCAGAGCCAGTATCCGGAAGACCTTTGGAACTGGCTGGAGCAAACCAGCGAGCGCACCGTTGCCCGTTTTATGGCCATGCCGCACAATTCCAATATCTCCAAAGGCTATATGTATCGCGACACAACCTTGCGCGGTGAACCGATCGGACCAGCCTACGCGGCGCAGCGCATGCGCTGGGAACCGATTTCCGAAATCACCCAGATCAAGGGCGATTCTGAAACTCACCCGGATCTGTCACCCAACGACGAGTTTGCTGACTTTGAAACCTATCGTTTCTACATTCAGCAGATTCCAGAGGAGTATGTTGCCCGCGCCGCCGACTATGCGCGCCCCGCGCTGCTGACTGGCCTGGGTCTGCAACACTCAGTGGGTGCCAACCCTTATAAGTTCGGCTTTATCGGCTCTACCGACGCGCATACTGGTCTGGCTTCTGCAGAGGAAGATAACTTCTGGGGCAAAATGGCGCGCGATTCCACGCCCGAAACCAAGCGCTCACAGCCGGTAGGCGAGCGACAAAATGCCGCCAATGGCTGGAATATGGGAGCCCAGGGTTTGGCGGCTGTTTGGGCCCGTGACAATACTCGCGACGAGATCTACGCAGCATTCAAGCGCAAGGAAACCTATGCCACGACCGGCCCGCGTATTGCTGTACGCATGTTCGCCAGTTGGGAGTTCAGTGAGGAGGATTTGCAGGCTGAAGATCTGGCCGAGGTGGGCTATGCCAAAGGCGTGCCCATGGGTGGTGACCTGATGCCGCAGGATGCAGCCGGCGTGCCCCAGTTTCTGATTCAGGCGGCCAAAGACCCTAGCGGCGCCAACCTGGATCGGGCACAGATTATCAAGGGCTGGGTTGATGCCAACGGTGACACTCACGAAAAAATTTACAATGTAGCCTGGTCCGGTGAGCGACAAGTGAGCGCTGACGGAAACTTGCCAGAGGTAGGCAATACGGTAAATTTGGAAACCGGCACATACACCAACACTATTGGGTCACCAGCGCTTTCAGTGGTGTGGAGCGACCCGGATTTTGATGCAACGCAGGCGGCTTTTTACTACCTGCGGGTGTTGGAAATACCCACGCCAAGGCATTCGGTACTGGACGCGCTCGCCCTACAGGCGGATCTCCCGCAAGAAGGCCCGGCCACGATTCAGGAGCGCGCCTACACCTCGCCGGTGTGGTATACGCCCCAGTAGTTTAATAAGAGCAGGCTACTTAAACGCCGACTAGCAAGGGCAGAGGCTAATCCTCGGCAAAGGTCTCATCAATATCCGCGGCACTGTGGCGCTCTAACACGCGGGTTTCTTCCGGCCCCCAGGCCCGGTTAACCCGCAGGCCACGCTGCACGGCCGGGCGCTGGTCGATTTCGGTCGCCCAGCGTGCCACATTTTTATAGTCGTCTACCTGTAAGAACTCCCGAGCCTCATACAAACCATGGATGACCAGTGTGCCATACCAGGCGTAGTTGGCCATGTCGCTGATATTGTAGTTGTCGCCGCATAAAAACTGGCGCTCGGCCAGAGTGCGATCCAGCACATCTAATTGCCGCTTTACTTCCATGGCGTAACGGTCGATGGGGTATTCCAATTTCTCTGGTGCATAGGCGTAAAAGTGGCCAAAGCCACCGCCCAGAAATGGTGCGCTGCCCATTTGCCAGAACAACCATGACAAGCATTCCGCGCGCTCGGGTCCGGATTGCGGCACAAAGTGGCCAAATTTCTCCGCCAGATACAGCATGATGGCACCGGACTCGAACAAGCGCACCGGCGGGTTACTGCTGTGGTCCATCAGCGCCGGAATCTTCGAGTTCGGGTTGACCGCCACAAAGCCGCTGCTGAACTGGTCGCCCTCCATAATATTGATAATATGGGCATCATATTCCGCCCCGCTTTCGCCCAGTGCTAACAGCTCTTCCAGTAATACGGTCACTTTCACGCCATTGGGCGTGGCCAAGGAGTAAAGCTGCAATGGGTGCTTGCCCATCGGCAAATCTTTATCGTGCGTGGCCCCGGCTATGGGGCGATTGATTTGGGCAAACTTGCCACCACTCTCCTCGTTCCATTTCCAGACCTTGGGCGGGCTATATTCCTTTGCTTTGTTCATCGTTATCTTGCTTGTTTAGAGGGTTGCCAGCCGACAAGTGTAAATGGCTTTGCACTTAACTCCCAAGCCAAATTCCGATATTCATCAGAAAAATAGCCCTGAGGCTGGCAAGCACACCAGCTTTTGACACATAATGTGCCACCTTGATCGCCAGCCGGCGAATTCACTCGAATTTAACATCCTAAAGAGGCACCACAGATGTTTGCAGGACAAGCTATTTCAGTAACCATGCACGACCACGGCATCGCCGAGATGAAGTTTGATCTGGCCGGCGAGTCAGTCAATAAGTTCAATACGGTAACGGTATCGGAACTGGGCCAGGCCCTCGATGCCTTAGAAGCCGCCGATGATTTAAAAGGCCTAGTGGTCACCAGCGGCAAGGGCGTATTTATAGTTGGTGCCGATATCACCGAATTCGGCAGCATGTTCACCCCCGATGCCTCGGGCGGCATTAACAAGCAAGACGACCCCAATAACGTCAATTTCAACCGTTTGGAAGACCTGCCGGTGCCGACTGCGGTGGCGATTAACGGCTATGCCATGGGCGGCGGGCTGGAGCTGTGTCTGGCTTGCGATTTTCGCGTGATGAGCAGTAAGGCCAAGATTGGCCTGCCGGAAACTAAACTGGGTTTGATCCCGGGTTGGGGTGGCACGGTGCGCTTGCCGCGCATCGCTGGTGCTGATACCGCCATCGACTGGATTGCCTCAGGTAAAGAACAGCGTGCCGACGCAGCACTAAAAGCTGGCGTGGTGGACGGCATTGTCGAGCCGGAGCATCTGACCGACGCGGCCATTAAAATCGTGCAAGCCGCCATCGACGGCAAAATGGATTACACGGGGCGTCGCGCGCAGAAAACCGGCCCGCTCAAACTAAACCAGACCGAAGCCATGATGGTATTTGAAACCTCCAAAGGTTTCGTAGCCGGGGTCGCCGGGCCGAATTATCCCGCACCCATCGTTGCGATTGAATGCATGCAGCAATCCGCCGACAAGGGTCGCGACGAGGCGTTGGTGATTGAAGGCGAAGGCTTTACCAAAGTCATGGTCAGCGAGCAGGCCCAAGCCATGATCGGCATTTTTCTAAACGACCAGCTGATTGCCAAGAAAGCCAAAACCTGGGAGAAAAAAGCCGATAAAAAAATCCACACAGCAGCGGTGTTAGGCGCTGGCATTATGGGTGGCGGCATTGCCTATCAATCGGCTCTCAAGGGCACGCCCATCAAGATGAAAGACATTGCTCAGGAAGGTCTCGACCTGGGTCTGGCAGAGGCCAATAAGTTGCTCAGCAAGCAGGTTAATCGTGGCCGCATGAAGGTTGAGCAAATGGGTGCCATCCTGGCGTCGATTGACCCCACTCTGTCCTACGATGGTTTCGATGCGGTGGATATCGTGGTGGAAGCCGTGGTCGAGAACCCCAAGGTGAAGAATATTGTTTTGCCTGAGGTTGAAAAAGCGGTCAATGACGACACCATTATCGCCTCAAATACCTCAACAATATCAATAACCTATCTGGCTGAATCGCTGGAGCGCCCGGAAAATTTCTGCGGCATGCACTTTTTCAACCCGGTCCATGCCATGCCATTAGTAGAGGTGATTCGCGGCGAGAAATCATCCGACACGGCGATTGCGCGCACCGTGGCCTATGCCAATGCCATGGGTAAAAAAGCCATTGTGGTGAATGATTGCCCGGGCTTTCTGGTGAATCGCGTATTGTTCCCATACTTCGCCGGATTCATGGGGTTGGTAAAAGACGGCGCCGATTTTGTCAAAGTGGATAAAGTCATGGAGCGTTGGGGCTGGCCGATGGGCCCGGCCTATCTAATGGATGTGGTGGGCATGGACACTGGCTCACACGCTGAGCAGGTGATGGCCGAGGGCTTTCCGGATCGCATGACCAAAACATTTAAAACCGCCGGCGATGTGATGTTTGAAAACGACCGCTACGGCCAGAAAAACGGCAAAGGCTTTTATGTGTATGAAATGGATAAACGCGGTAAGCCGAAAAAGGTGATCAGCGAAGATTCCTACCAACTGCTGGCACCACATGTGGCAGAGCGCACCGAGTTTGAGCAGGACGAAGTGGTGGCCCGCATGATGATCCCCATGGCCACTGAGCTGGCACGCTGCCTGGAAGAGGGTATTGTTGAATCGGCTGCCGAGGCGGATATGGCCCTGGTGTTCGGGGTCGGCTTTCCGCCGTTTAGAGGCGGCGTGTTTCGCTGGATAGACAGCATTGGCCTGGAACAGTTTGTGGCCATGTGTGACCAGTACAAACACCTAGGGAAACTTTACCAAGCCACTGACCGGCAACGGGAAATGGCCGCCAATGGCGAACAATATTACGCTTGATCGAATACAGGAAGAATAGCTATGAGTACTAATCCAAGAGACGCAGTCGTTGTCGATTTTGCCCGCACTGCAATGGGCCGCTCCAAGGGCGGCTGTTTTCGTCATACCCGCGCTGATGAACTGAGCGCTGCAGTCATTAAAGGTCTGCTGGCGCGTAACAGTGCGCTAGACCCGGCCGCCATCGATGACCTGATCTGGGGCTGTGTTATGCAGCGCGATGAGCAGGGCGTGAATCTGGCGCGCTTTGTTGGCTTGCTGGCAGGTTTGCCACACAGCGTGCCCGCACAAACGGTTAATCGCCTGTGCGGTTCGTCGATGTCGGCCATGCACACCGCGGCTGCCAACATCCGCGCCGGGCTCGGAGATATTTACGTGGTCGGCGGTGTTGAACATATGGGTCATATTGATATGAACAAGGGTGTCGACCCCAATCCTGAGCTGGGTATATCGGTGGCCAAGGCGTCGGGCAGCATGGGCATGACCGCCGAAGTGTTGGCCATGATGCATGGCATTCAACGCGAAGACATGGATAAATTTGCCGAGCGCTCGCACCGCCTGGCTGCCGCCGCCCGCGCTGAGGGTAAGTTTGCCGGCGAGATTATTCCGGTGATGGGGCACGATGAATTGGGTGTGCCGTTTATGGTTGAGCACGATGAAACCATTCGCCCTGACACTACGGTTGAGGGTCTGGCGGCGTTAAAACCAGTGTTTAATCCGCGCGGTGGAACGGTCACCGCTGGCTCCTCATCGCAGGTGACTGATGGTGCGTCGGGCATGATTATCATGTCGGCCGAAAAAGCTGCGCAACTGAGTCTTGAACCCAAAGCTAAAATTACCGCCATGACCCTGGCCGGTGTCGACCCATCCATCATGGGCTATGGGCCGGTGCCGTCGACCAAGAAGGCCTTGAAACAGATCGGCATGAGCATGAAGGACATCGACTATGTGGAATTGAACGAAGCCTTCGCTGCGCAATCGTTGCCGGTATTAAAAGATCTGGATTTGCTCGACGATATGGACGACAAAGTGAATCTGCATGGCGGCGCGATTGCGCTCGGCCATCCCTTCGGTTGTTCCGGGACCCGCATCTCCGGCTCGCTATTAACCGTGATGGAGCAACGCGATATGAATATCGGCATCTCCACCATGTGCATTGGCCTCGGTCAGGGCATTACCACGGTAATGGAGCGCCTTAACTAATCAGCGTAATTAATCAGCCTGGGCGCGCGGTTTGAGCGCGCCTTTACCCAAAAGTCGGCGACCCGGATAGCGACCTTCAATACGCTGACCGTCGGCCACCACGAGGCGACCAGCCACGATCACCTGCTCAATGCCGGTGGGCGTTTCGTATGGCTTGCCGTAGGTGGCATTGGCCGCCACCGTTTGGGGGTCAAAAATAACGATGTCGGCGTCCGCGCCGGCCTGCACCCGGCCTTTGCGGGCAAACTGGGGAGCGGCCTGCTGCAACCAACGTGCCTGATGATAGCTGAGCCGCGCCAGGCCTTCGCTAAGTGACATCAGTTTGCGATCCCGCACATAATGCCCCAGCACGCGGGAAAACGTGCCGGCGATATTGGGGTTGGTGAGTTGTTCCAGATCCATGGCCGGTAGGGCGTCGGTGGAGACCATCATGGCCGGCCATTGCAGTGCGGTTTCAATCCAGGCTTCCTTGATATAGTGGTGGTTGACCATGCCGCGCGGCTGCTCACGGGCGTAGCGCTCCCAGCTTTCTTCAGTGAGCCATTCGCCGGTAGCGACCCATTGAACATCGCTGTAATCAATGTCAAAAATGCGCCGCCAGTCGCGATTGCGAAACACATCGGCCGAGATGCTGGTGCCACCGGCTGCATAGGATAGAGTCTCGGCGCTGATGTTGGCGCCATCCCGATTGGCCTGATCGATCATCGCCAGCCAATCACCCACCCGGCCCATGGCATTATGGGTGATATGGCAGATAAGCGTGGCGGCGCCGGTTTGTTGGGCGAGGTCAATCACCTCCAGCAAGCCCGCCGGGTCACCGGGCATGCCGCGCCGCACGTGAATGGTAACTGGCACCTCGCGCTCGGCGGCGACTGCAAAAATCATTTGTAATTCCGCTGCTGTGACCGCTGAGGTCATGTAATCCAGCAACACGCCAATACCTAAGCCGCCCTGGTCCAGCCCCTCATGCAACAGTGCTCGCATGGCGTTAATTTGATCGTCAGTGGCTGGCTGCGACCAGGCGTTGCCAGCCATTTGCATGGCGCGTTTGCTGTGGAAAATATAGGGTTGCTCGACACCCTCTATGACCTTCATGCGAACTGCAAAGTGCGCCACTGAGCTGCCATAGTGTAATTGCGCGCCGCCCACGTAATGCTCGCCATATTCGTGCACCGGAAATGCTCCGGCTTCCAAGTCCAGCTGGGTGGTGATGCCATCCAGCAAATTCAGATGCTGGCCCAACAGGGTGGGGGTGTGGGAATGTATATCGATAAAACCCGCTGTGACCACTTTGTCAGTGGCGTCAATGTTCTGTTTACCTGCCAGCGGGCGCGGCGAGATCGCCGCAATGCGACCTCGTTTGATGGCGACATGCAGAATCTTGTCGAGCCCGCTCTCAGGGTCGATAACCCGGCCATTGTTGATCACCAGATCATAATCGGCAGCCATCGCCAGCAGGGGCAGGCACAAAAGAAACAGCAGGCAGCTTCGCATATCGGGGCTCGATCAGTTCAGTAAACTCTATAACTAACACACGCCGACCGGCTGTCAACCGTCAAGCGCTGTGTTGGTAACTGGATTTAAGCGCGGATAAATGGTATCTATTTCGCCCCGAATAAAAAATCAGGCACTGGTACACCATGCATACACCGACCATTAATCCCAATCTGGCCCGCACCCTGTTGCGTCGTGCGCATCTAAACCCTGAACGGCTGGCCCTGATATTTGAAGACCAGCGTATCGGTTATGCAGAGATGGCAGACCGGGTACGCAGGCAGGCGACGTTGTTACGTGAAAGTGGCGTGTGCGTCGGTGACCGGGTCGGATTTCTGGGCTTTAACCAGCCGGCGTTTCTGGAAACGCTGTTTGCGGCCAACGCGCTGGGTGCGATTTTTGTGCCACTCAATTTTCGCCTGACCGGTGAGGAGCTAAGCTTCATTATCAATGACGCAGGCGTGCATACTCTGGTGGCCGATCAGGAACTGCGTCCGGTGATCGATGAGGTTAAAGACAAACTTTGCTGCCGCAACTACTTTGGTGCCGAAACCGGTGCCGAGGGCTGGCGCGACCTGTTGGCTGAGCGCGCTCAGGCCGAGCCGCTGGCAGAGGAAGTCAGCGTGGATGTGCACGACGTCTCGCTGATCATGTATACCTCCGGCACCACCGGCTTGCCCAAGGGCGCCATGCTGACCCATGGCAACTTGATGTGGAACAACATCAATGCTCATTTCACCTTTGCCGCCGATCGTGACAGTGTGCATTTAACCGTGGCGCCGTTGTTTCATATTGGTGGTCTAAACGTTTCAACTCTGCACAGCTTCACACTCGGTTCCACCCTGGTGTTGATGCGTGCCTTTGAACCGGGTGCCGTATTGGCAGCGTTTGACGAACATAAAGTCACGCACATGTTTGGCGCACCGGCGATGTTTCTGTTTATGTCGCAACACGAGGAATTCGACAGCACCGATTTTAGTTCGGTGGTCACCTTTGTGTGCGGCGCTGCGCCGCCCCCCGAGTCCTTGCTCACACTGTATGCCGACCGTGGCATCAGTTTTTGTCAGGGCTATGGCCTGACTGAAACGGCACCGTTTGGCTCTTTTCTGACGCCCGAATGGTCGCTCAGCAAACTAGGCTCAGCCGGCCAGCCAGCGATTTACAGCGAACTGCGAATCGTTGACGATAATAATGAACCCTTGCCGGCTCAGGAAAAAGGCGAGATCTGCCTGCGCGGGCCTAACATTATGAAAGGCTACTGGAACCGACCCGATGCCACGGCTGAAGCGATTGACACACAGGGCTGGTTTCACTCTGGCGATGTGGGCTATCTGGACGAAGATGGCTTCCTGTATATTTGCGACCGGCTTAAAGACATGGTGATTTCCGGTGGCGAGAATGTGTACCCGGCTGAAGTGGAAAGCGTGTTGTACAAGCATGATGCCATCGCCGAAGTGGCGGTCATCGGTTTGCCGGATGAGAAGTGGGGCGAAGCTGTAACCGCCGTCGCCGCACTCAACGCCGGCTGCAGCTTAACCCTGGAAGAACTGCGCGACTTTGCTGAATCACAGCTGGCACGCTATAAACTGCCATTACGATTACACATTGTGGATGAGTTGCCACGCAACCCGGCGGGCAAAGTGCTGAAGTTTGTGCTTAAAGAGCAGCTTAGCGAATAGGCCGTTCCAGCGCATGCACGCGCTTGGAATTTAAGTGCGGGAAGTCATTGTTGAGGTGTTTATACACGGTGTAGCACATCATAAACACGATCGGGATAATCGGCAGCGACGACACCACTGACATGGCCTTAATGGTTTCGATGCCGCCCGCCACCATCAGGCCGATAGCAATCACGCCCAAGGCCAGCGCCCATGCCAGCCGGTTGAGCTTGTGTGGTTCGCGGTTGCTGGGCAGGTCATTGGTACACACGCTGGCCAGAATATACGCGGCCGAATCAAAAGTGGTGGCGTAAAACACCACCGACAGCACGGTGACCACCGTCATGATAAAGGTGGGGTAGGGCAGCGAGCCGATCACCGCGGCTACCAGCGGCGCCATGCCTTCATCGCGCATAATCTCCGCCGCGGCCAGCAGGTCGTTGCTCTCAAGATGCAACACATAGGCGCCGGCAATACTTAAAAACAAGAAGGTGCCTAATGCGCCCAACCCGATAATGCCGACCACCACCTGGCGAATGGTACGCCCGCGTGAAATGCGGCCGAAAAACAGGCCCATCATCGGTGCATAGGCTATCCACCAAGCCCAGTAAAAAATTGTCCAGGCTTCCGGGAAGCCACTTCTCGAAATTGGGTCAGTCCAGAAGCTGATGCGGAAAAAATTATCCATCATCAGGCCCAGCGAGTTGGTGGAGATCGAGAGGATATAAACAGTGGGCCCCAGCACCAGAATAAAGGCCATCACAAAAAACATCAGCCCCAGATTTAGATCCGCCAACACTTTAATACCGCGCTTAAGACCCAGATAAGCGCTGGTGGCGAAGATGGCGGTCCACAGAATAATTACGCCAATCTGGGTGACGAGATTATCCGGCACCCCCAGCAGCGCTACCGCCAGCGAGGAGACCAGTGGCACGCCGAAACCGAGTGACGTGGCTACGCCGCCGACAATGCCGATCATCACAAACACGTCGATGGTTGTGCGCATGGCACGGTTGCCGCGCCGCGCGATGGCGGCCTCGCAGGAATCGCTGATTTTCAGGCTGGGTTTGCGGCGCACAAACAGCATGTAGGCAATCGGTACAGAGGGTAGGCAGTAGATGGCCCAGGGCACCACGCCCCAGTGGAACAGCGGATACATATGGGCCCATTCAAACGCAGCCGCACTGTTAGGCTCCAGGCCCATAGGCGGCGTTTCAATATAGAAAATCGGTTCGGCAAAGCCCCAGGCAATCAGGCTGGCACCCATGCTGGCGGTAAACATCATCGCCACCCAACTAACCGTGGAGTATTCCGGTTTCTCGTCCCGCGCACCGAATTTTACCTGGCCAAAACGGCCAAAGGCCAACCAGCCGGCAAAGGTTAAGGGCAGTACCCCGGTGAACAGGTAAAACCAGCCAAACTGATGGGTAATCCAGTCACGCGCCGCCACCGCCCACTCTACCGAGGCATCCGGTTCCAACACCATAAAAGCACTGACTGCAATCAGGCTGAGCAGCGAAATTGAAAATACTTTTTTATCCAGATGCGGTTGCGGAGCAACAGGGGTGGTTTCACTCATAGTATTTGTCGGGGCGGTGTTTAAATGGAGTTTGCTCTTGTGAAACTAGCGGTTCAACAACGAGCACAACACCCTGTCCGGGTGCTGCTGGCTTGAAATTGGCGTCGCTAGATTGAGCACTTGAGGGTTCATCTTCGCATAAGCCGGCCATCGGTGTCGCTGTTTTGTGTTGGGGTCGCCGCTTTGCATGAACGCCAGCCAGTAGTCGGCCATGGCGTTTGTGATGACAAGGTCGGCGGCATCGGTGGGTAACCAATGGTCGTGGGTGGCAAAAATATACGGCAGCTCAATGCCGTGGTAGGCACCCATAAGCGCGCCCTGTGGGCCAGACCGTTGCCGGGCAAAATAATACATCCACACTCGGCCGCCGTTGTGCTCCACGGCGTCGGCCAGCAACAGCGAGGGGCAGGCGTAATTGGCGGCGCTGGCCAGCCGGTCTTTGGCCGCTACTTCTGAAGCCGCAGCGGCCAGCAATGTTTTAATTTGTGATGTCCTGTCGGCCGCGCCGATACTGTCAATCAGCTGGTCGAGGCTTTGCCCTGCATCCAGATACATCAACGCCTCATTGGCATTGGAGCCGACGATCATGTCCACCGGAGCCAAGCCACCGTTGGCGGCCACCTCTGGCACCGAATTCACCACACTGTGGCCATCAATCAATGGGTCAAAAAAATGATCCTTATAGGTGACCTCCGCAGCGCTGAGGACTGCCTGCGCGGGCAATTGCCGCAGTTCGGCAACGCCGTTATCCACTCCGGGCAATAGCGCATCACTTAGCTGTTGCGCTAACTTTTGAGCCGGTTGCAAAGCATTACCGCCCTGCATGGCCCAGCCGGCGCTCTGATGAACCACTTTTTGAAACAAGCCACGAGCCAGCGGTGAGGCCAGCAGATAGGCAATATTGCTGGCACCTGATGACTCTCCTGACACAGTTATATTGTCTGGGTCACCACCCAGTTGCCGGGCGTGTTGCTGAATCCATCGCAGCGCCGCAATTTGATCCAATAAGCCAAAATTCACCTGCTCAAGATCGGGGTTGGCAAAATAACCAAATACGCCCAGCCGATAGGCGATGGTGATCACGATGGCGCCGCGCGCGGCCAGTTTATCGCCATGATAATTTGGCTCATAGGCCCAGCCGCCCTTATTGCTGCCACCGTGAATAAACACGTAGATCGGTAACTTCTCAGAGGCAGAAGTGCCGGTCGGTCGCCATACGTTTAAATACAGGCAGTCCTCACTGACCGGCGGCGCCGTAAATGATTCAGGTTCGCCACCAAAGGATTCAATCACGCTGCGATACCACTTCACGATATGTGGCCCCTGCATGCAGGCGGGTGCGTAACGGCTTGCATCAACGCTGCCTGTTACAGCTTGCTTAATCGGTCGTGGTGCCGCCCAACGATGTTCGCCAACGGGCGGTTGTGCAAAGGCCACCCCGAGGAATGCTTCGGTAGCACCCTGCTGTACCCCGGCGTAGATGGTGCCCGCCAAATTTAATTCAGGTGCCGCTTTTTCGCGATCATCCTGCGCGCGCTCAGCCGCAGTCTGGCACCCGGCCAGAATTACGCCCAGCGTCAGTAACAGTCTCTTAATCATTGCGCCCGGCGTGCCACCAGTATCTTTAATCGCCAGGCCGCCAGCGCACCGAGCAGGCCCATAGCGGCGATGCTCAGAAAATAAATGTTGTAGCCGGTTTTACCGGGGTAGGTTTCCAACAGATAGCCATTTAATAGGGGTAGATAAATATCCGGCGAATAACCCACCAGTGAAATTACACCAATGGCCAGACCTTTAATTTTATTTGAAATGTCGCAACTCTCCAGCGTTGACCAGAAGATGCCGCGCACCGCATAAGTTAAAAAACCGATCGCCAAAACCACAGCAAGCAATAGCGTCGAGGAAACCCCGGGCGGTAAAAACACCATCCCGGCTAAGGCGAATGCAGCCAGCAATAACAAGCCGCCCAACACCCCTTCGCGATCCAGAAAGTCACCGGCAAAACCCGCGGCCACAGCACCGATCGGCCGCATCCACAGCTTGGCCACCGTGATATACCCGACCGCTACCGCCGTTAATCCATAATGAATTTGCATATAGGCGGAAAAATCATAGGTGGCCCAGAACAATTGATAGCCGGTTAATATGCAGAAGCCGCATAACCACAACTCCTCCTTGGCGGCGATGATTTTGAGGTTTTGCCACAGGTCTGAACTGACCGCCTCGTTCTCAATCGCAGCGCCCGGCTGCTCTGAAGGGTCATGCAGAATAAAGTAGGCAATCGGCGCCAACGCCAGCATGCAGCCTACATACAGGTAGATCACTTTGCGCAAGCCTTCGGCGTCGGTTTGTCCGGCGCTGTTGGTCAGGTAGGCAAACATCCCCACCGCAATAGTCGCGAGCAGTGCTTCCACCAAGCCGCGCCCGCCATCCAGAATGCCGAAGAACCGACCTTGCTCATGCGGCTTGGCTAATAATGTCGTGGCCTTAATCAGCGCCGCCCAAAACGTTAAACCGGCGGCGATACCCCAACCGGCAAAAATCACCTTCATATAAAACAGCGAAGGGAAGGTGGAAAACCACAAACCCAATAGGCCTGCTGCCGCCAGCGAAAACGACATCAGTATGCGTGGCGACACGCGATCCGCCAACCAGCCGCTGGGCAGGTAGGTGACCATATACAACACCCCAAGAATGGCGTAATTCTGGCCCAGCTCGGCGGCGGTGATGCCAAACGAATCCGTGATGGTGACCTGAAAATTCTGCCGCAGGTAAATCAGCGGGTAGATATTACCGGCAACAATGACCAGCACCGCCAGCTTAATATAGCGCTGCAGGGTCGTGTCTAAAGCAGGTTCGGCCTGGGCCGCGAGAGTCGTCATAGAGTGTCGTTATTAGTTTGTAATATAGGGGTCGAGTGAGGCATCAATCGCGGCGGCATCAGGCCAGTTGCTGTACCAGATCTGCGTCGATACATCGCCAACATGCATTTGCCGGCCAGCGAACTGCGGCGTTGCCACCAGCGGGCGAATGACCACATCATAGCGGGGCACCATAAAAAAGGGAAAACTATAGCGCTCAGCGCCGCGCTTATTCACCACTTTATGTGGCGTAGATACCAGCCGCCCGCCTGACCACAGCTCCAGCATATCGCCCACATTAATCAGTAACGCACCGGGTGGTGTAATGGCCTCGATCCAGTGGTTGCAGTCGCGGCTGCGCACGAACAACCCGCCTGCCGCATCCGGCGCCAGAATAGTAAGCACATCGGTATCTTTATGTGGGTGAATTCCGATCTCGCCCGCTGATGACCGTGGCGGGTAATGCAATAGGGTCATATTGTTGAGCGGCTGCGTCATGGCCTGCAATATTACGCTCGGTTCGAGTGCAAGGTATGCGCAGATCAGGGTCAGCAACCGCGTGCCCAATTCTTCGCAGGCCTGCCAGTAGTCCGCGACAACGATGTTCAACTGCGGCATAGATTGCGGCCATTTATTCGGCCCGTACAAGGGGCTGGCATCGCAAATCGGGTCATCCGCGGCTACCTCTTGATGCAGCTTATAGCCTTCATATTGATCGGCCTCGGCTGCCCCGCGGTTGGGTGTGAAGAATCCCAGCGGAATATAACCGCGGTAGTTCTCAGGAGATACGCGCAAGGCCATCTTCTCGGATTCCGGCAGGGCAAACAATCGCACAGTTTGTTCGCGCATTCGCTGGATCAGCCCCGCGTCAATGCCATGGCCGGTGACGGCGGCAAAACCAACCTGCTGCAGCGCGCTGCCGAGTTGCTGGCCTTGAAATTCCCGGGTTTTAATGTCGCTTTGCGACCCGCAAAGGTCGATTACCGGCAACTCCGCGGCGGCACGGTGATCGGTGCTGTTATTTTGCGGTTCATTGGTTGACATTGCGTCAAGCCTAACAGAAAGTGCAGCCTTGTAAATTTGAATCAAGGCTAACGCCACTCACCATGAAAGCTTTCGTATTCACTCTCACCCTGACACTTTCACTTATGTTGCAAGTTGATTACCCAGCCTATGCCGCCGGGCTCAAAGCGGCCAAACCCGAGCGCGTGGGCGTTAGTAGTGAACGTCTGCAGCGGCTCAATGAATTGGCCGACAAATACGTAGCCGAGGGCAGCTATTCCGGCATCGTCACCATGGTCGCCCGCAACGGGAAAATTATTCACAGCAATGCGGCTGGCACCTATGGTGTGAACGATGAGACGCCGATGGCTGATGATACGCTGTTTCGTATTTACTCGATGACCAAGCCGGTGACCGCGGTCGCCGCCATGGTGCTGTATGAGCAGGGCAAGTTCCACCTGGATGACCCGGTTGCCAAATACCTACCTGAATTAGCCGATCTCAAGGTATTAAAAGACGGCGAGATGGTTGACCCGATGCAGCCAGCCACCATGCGCCATTTGCTCACCCATACAGCAGGCATGACCTATGGCTGGACCGCAGACAACCCGGTGGATAAACAGTATGCAGAAGCCAAGCTGTTTGCCAGCAAAGATCTGGATGAGTTTATTGGCAAATTAGCGGAGATACCGCTGCGCTTTGAGCCCGGTTCGCGGTATTTCTACAGCGTGTCGTTCGACGTATTAGGCGCGGCCATCGAACGTATCAGTGGTACCACGCTGGATAAATTCATGCACCAGAATATCTTTGCGCCACTGGGCATGCACGACACGTTTTTTGAAGTACCGGCGGATAAAATGCACCGCCTGGCCAGCGACCAGCGTTGGGACCATGAAAACAACAAAATAGCGACCATTGCACCTGAGCACAGCCGGCCCTTCGACAAAGTGGGTATGTACGCTGGCGGCGGTGGTCTGGTCTCGACTATTGGGGACTATATGCGCTTTTGCCAGATGGTATTAAACGGCGGCAGCCTCGACGGAGTGCGAATCCTGGGGCCCAAAACGGTGGCGTTATTGTCGTCCGACCAACTCACGCCAAAAGTGCGCGCTGAAGGTGTTGGTCAATATCCCCTGTTGGATTTGTACCCGGGCCAAAGCATGGCGTTTGCCTATGGCGTGGTCACCGACCCTGACGTGATGCCCGACATCGCTTCTCAAGGTGAATTGTCTTGGGGCGGGGTAGCCGGCACCAAGTTCTGGATTGACCCCAAAGAAAAACTAATAGCCATCGCCATGGTGCAGCTTTATGAGTCACCGCAGAAGCTGCGCTTTGATTTGAAAAGCGCTATCTACCCGGCGCTTACAGAGCTGTATTAAACACCAGGGCTATTCTCACCTATGCAGTTACCATCCTTTGATGTCGATCAGGCCACCGTGCAGCAATGGCTGGGTGGCCGCAGTCTGGAATCGGTGCTCGAGCAATATGAAGAGCAGGGGTATGTGGTATTTGAGCGGGTGCTTAGCGACGCTCAAATCGAGGCCGCGCGGGCCGCGCTGGCGCCCTTTCTGGAACTGGACCTAAGCGGCCGCAATGAATTTGAAGGCAAACGCTCCAAGCGCGTGTACGCCATGCTGGATAAATCACCGGTGTTCGCGGATTTAGTGACGCACCCTTTTCTGCTGCCCTTTGCCGAGGCTGAGGTGGGAGCGTCCTGCCTATTATCTGCCTGCCTGGCAATTCAATTGGAGCCGGGTGAAACGCGGCAGCCCTGGCATTTTGACGATGCGCATCTGGAGATTCCGCGACCACGACCGGCCTATGGACTGAGTGCCTTCTGGGCCGTGGACGACACCACCGTCGAGAATGGTGCCACGGAAGTGTTGCCCGGCAGTCACCGTTGGTCGCAGGAGATCATCCCGGGGGCAGTGTCCAAAGACGATATGAACCAGCAGGCGCAGGGCGACAAGCTTTCAGCGGAGCCCGTAGCGGTCACCATGCCGGCCGGCTCGCTGATGATTGCCAAGGGCACGCTGTGGCATCGTGGCGGCGCCAATAATAGCGACCAATCTCGCTTAATAATCACGCCGCAGTATTGCCCCGGCTGGGCCCGGCAGTTGGAGAATATGTTGCTGGCCGTCAGGCCCGAGCGAGCTGCCAAATTGCCGGTCAGAGTGCAGGAATTATTGGGCTACAATGTGCACCCGCCGTTTATGGGTTATGTAGACGGCATGCATCCTAATCGTATACTTAAAAGCGACTAGTCACCGTGCCCCTCAGCAAGCCATTTTTAATCCTCCAGCTACGCCCAGAGGACGACACCTCTGACAGCGAGTATGCAGCGCTGCTCAAGTACGGCGGCCTGGCGGAGGCCGATACGCACCGCATCCGCATCGAGCAGGCCGGCATACCCGAGCTTAACCTAACCGATTACAGTGCAATCATCGTGGGTGGCAGCCCGTTTGATATCAGCACGCCGGAGCAGGATAAGAGCCCCATCCAAAAAACCATCGAGCGTGATTTTCACGACCTGTTTGATCAAGTCGTTTTGCAGGACTTCCCCTTTCTGGGGGCCTGCTCGGGTTGCGGCTTGCTCGGCAGTTATCTCGATACGCCGATTTCAAGGCAATATGGTGAGCCGGTCAGTGAAGTCACGGTTTTCCAGACGGAGGATGCACAGAATGACCCCTTGCTAAAAGGCTTCCCGCAGGAAATCTCTGTGTTGCTGGGCCACAAAGAGGCTTGTGATAGACCGCCCAAGGGCGCCACTTTGTTATTGAGCGGCGACCACTGCCGCGTGCAGATGTTCCGTGTGGGTGACAATGTATATGCCACGCAGTTTCACCCCGAGGGCGATAGCGAGGGCTTCACCACACGCATTCATGCGTACAAGGATTTCGGTTATTTTGACCCGCACGAGGCTGATGATTTAATCGCCGCGATTGAGCGTGCCGAAACACCTTATGCGCAGGCTATTCTAAAGCGCTTTGTACAGCGTTACGCTGCCTAAGTTGCAACAACCGCTACTCTGATACTTCCTCGGCTTTATTCAGCACTGCGGTAAAGCGCGGCTTGCCGTGGCGCTCCAAGTGGTAAGTTAGCTGCTGTTTGTCTTCGCTTAAGATGATATTCCAGACATTGGTGCTGGCGGCGGGAATCAACTGCTGGGTAAAGTCATCCGCAGCAAAAGCCTGCCGCAGCGCGCTGCCATCATCAGTGGAGTCGCCGCCATAGTTGGTTACATCATCGGGGCTGCCGTCTTTGTGTCGATGATCATGTTTCAGGCGCGCCCCAGCCGCGGTTTTGGTAAACACCCAGGTGCGCGACGTGTCTTCGCCCACCTTGAACGGCACGCGAATCTCTTGTGCTGCACAGTCGGAAAACTCCGCCACCAGTTGTTTGCCTTTAAAGCTGTCCTGGCTGTCAGTCGGGAACGTCATTTCACCAACATAGTGGCTGCCACACAGGCTCGACAAAACCTCGAAGAACTGATGCGCCGGCACGGCGGAGGTGTCAGCTGCAGCGGGTGCCTGTGAATGGGCGTTTAATGGTATGACCGCTACCGCAAGCAGCAGGGGTAAGTTTTTAATAAGCAATTCGATGAGCCTCGGTAGGTCGGTGCCGATGGGTATCGGCTAAACAATAATTTTAGCAGAGCAGCGCGCGGCTCTTACAGAATTTACAGAAACAGTAACAAATCTATTGGCCTGCTCTCAAATACTCAATAATCGCGAATGTTTAATCCTAACTCAGGGTGTGACCGTGCCAGGCTCGTTAAAGCGCTGCCAGAAATTCCTGCAGTTTGGCCATGGCTGGCATGGAGTTATCGCGCAGGCGTTTCATGATGGCCAGCTTGTCGGTTTCATGTTGTTGAATGTTGGCAACTATTTTGCTGAAGCCGTCCAAGCGGTTATCCAGCAGCCAGGCGCGAATTTCCTTGTTTTGTGACCATTGGTATTGATTCATCATAAAAGCGGCAGTCAGCCGCAGATAATCGTCGGTGGTATTGGGTAGCGGCACGACGTTACACAACGCGTTTTTTTCGACCTCGTTGTCATAAGTGGCCTCCACATGAGCAATAAAGGCAGCGCTGAACACCGGCTGATAGGAGCGCACGGTTTGCGGCGTGATCAGCTCGCCGGCAAACACCGGCTTAGACTCCAGATTGGTAATGGCGCTGGCCGAGCAGTCAATGTGTAAATGCTGTGGCGAGGTTGGCCGCCGGCCCTGCTCAAACACAATTTCCTTGCTGCCAAGGTGGGTTACGCGACCCAGCCGGATCACATTTTTGATTTGCCGCAGGGCTTGCAGCTCCAGTTGGCTGATGGTGGCGCCATGGAACATTTGCGGGCGCACCGAGGTGTCGATGCGCACAAAATAACCGGAGCTTTCCAGCCGATCGAACATGTCGTCTACCGAGTCTGCCTGCGCAATAGATTCCACCTGAGCAGCCTGCGCACCCATGGTCTGGGCAAAAAATTCATCACTGGGCTGGGTGTTGGCGCGGTCCAGTAGCCAGGCGTCGCGCGGCATAATCCATTCAATAGTATCCGGGTCTACGCCGTTCTCCAGTAACCAGAGGCAAGCATCGATGCCGGTTTTACCACCGCCGATAATCACATAGCCGGCCGGTGGCTCAGTGACGTTAACCAGGTCATTCAGCGGCATAAAGCGCACACCTTCCTCGATCTCGAATGATGGCGTATGGGTGGCGGGCACCGAGGTATTGAGAAACGTGCAATCCACGGTCTTCTTATGCGCACTAGCGTGGTATTGCTTACCGCTTAGCTTGGAAACGAAATTACCGTCGCTCTGATATTCACACATGGGGAAGTATTGCACCCGCCCGCTGGGTAAAAAGCGGTGCCGCATTACTTCTTCAAAATAGGCGCTGACTTCATCGCCGGTGGCCAAATCATGCAGCCCTTTATTGAGCCCCACTTCGTCTTTGCTGCCCTTGGCCAGCTCCTTGGAACTCACGCCATAAAACGCCGATGGCTGGTGCAGGGTGACGAAGGGGTAGGCCATGTTCCAATGCCCGCCCGGTTTGGCGTAGCGATCAACGATGATCAGGCTGGCGTCGGTTTCACTTAATAGCGTGTCGGCAAAGGCCATGCCAACAGCGCCGCTGCCGACAATCAGGTAGTCGGCTTCCAGATTGTGTGAGCTCATTATCTTTGTTCTTGTTTTTGTGAAGAAGAGGGTAAAGGTGTTTCTACCGTCATCGGCAGGCTCGGGTCGAGGCCGGCCTCCAGTTTGGCGGAGTGTACCATGGCGCGCACATCGGCCAGCAGCTGGCGGGCGTCATACACTATGCCGTCCTTAATGGTCCAACGAACTCCGCCCACGCGCTCTACGCGTTGGGTTTTGTCATTCAGTTTGGGCACGCCGGTGCCGTACAGTGACTTGAGGTTATGCAGTGGGTTCTCGTCCACGATAATCAAGTCTGCCAGCTTGCCCACGCTGACCGTGCCCAGCTCGTTTTCCTTGCCCAGCACCTGCGCGCCGATTTTGGTGGCCGAGCGAATCACCTCCAGCGGATGAAATCCGGCCTCCTGCAATAATTCCAGCTCCTGAACATAGCCAAAACCATACAGGCTATATAAATACCCGGTGTCGCTGCCCACCACCACGCGCCCGCCACGGTTTTTGTATTCGTTAACAAACTGCATCCACAATTGATAATTGCGCTTCCACTCAACTTCGTCTTCGGTAGTCCAGTTAAAGAAAAACGAGCCATGCTGGGCGCGGTTGGCGCGGTAAAACTCCCACAACGCCGGGGCGGTGTATTGATAATGCCACTCGGCGGTATAGGCGCGCATCAGATCACGGCTGGCCAGATAGATGGTGAATGTAGGGCTTAAGCAGAACTCTCTGTCCAGCAGGGTCTGCATCACTTCATTCCAGCGCTCGCTGCCGGGCTTGGCGGCCTGTTGCCAGAGCCGCCCGGCCTGGCCGAAACGGTCCTGCTCGTTGCTGTACAGGTAATCGCTGGGGTAGTCCTGAATTACCCGGTCGGTAAACAGGGCCTCCGGCAGGCCATACCAGTGCTCCATGCAATCCAGCCCGCGCGCCGAGGTGTCTAACACATTGGCATGCGCTACATTAAGTTGCGCATGGTGCATGGTGGTGCCCAGCCCCACTTTTTCGGCTTCATCCAGCGCGGCCCACAGAATGTTCTCCGGCGCGCCCATAAACTTGATGCCATCTGCGCCTTTCTTTTTTAAGGCGCGCACCCGCTGCCGCGCCTCAGCCGCATTGGTGATGCGCGGCAATGATTTGGCCCCATCGACTGGCATGTAAAAGAAAGGGAAGGCGGTAATGCGCGGCGCGGTAATACTGTTGTTGGCACTGCGACGCTTTAAGTCGATCAATCGTGACTCACCCTCGGTGGCGAATACCTCGCGCACACTGGTCACGCCATGGCCCAGCCACAACTTAAAAATATACTCCGGCGACACGCCCTGGCCGCTGCGCAAAGAATGGATATGCGAGTGTGAATCAATAAAGCCCGGCAACACGTATTTGCCATGCGCGTCAATCTCACGCACTTTCATTGAATCGCCGCTGGTCAGAGCAGGGCGGCCGGCCTCATCAATCGGCAGGCCAGGCATGCCGACATTCACGATGCGCTTAATGCGGTTTTTCTCAACCACAATATCCACCGGCCCGGTAGCGGGTGCGCCCGAGCCATCAATAAGATATGCACCGCGCACAATCAGTTGGTCGTACTGACCCTCTCCCTCGCTGCGCTCGGGCACCTCTGGCCCGCTTTGCTTAACTTGCGTGGTGCTAGTCGCGGCCAAGGCTGGCTGCAATGCCAAGGCCAGCAGCAGGGGCAATACAAAACGGATCTTCATAATTTTCAAGGGCGCTTATCGGGCGCTGTTGTTGTTAGATGGTGGAGGCTTTCAGGCGGCGGTGGCGCGTTTGGCCTCAACAAATTGTTTGATGTCTTCAATATCCTTTTGCAGCATTTTTTTCATCCAGCCCTTGCCGAACAGCCCCATCACGCCGGACATCATTTTGGCAAACGTACTCACTGGTTCATCCCGAAACGACATGGTAAGCGTGCAGCTATCGCCCTCGCCGGTGACCGCCATTCTGGAGGCATACACCGTGCCATTATTCTCGGCCCGCGTCTGGTAATACTCGTTATTGGCCGCCTCAGTAATCCACATAGTCTCCGTGGCCTCTTTGCCAAACATCATGCGGGTCTCTTCCCACTTGAGGCCCACCACACCGGCTGCCGGTGCTTCCAGAACATTGATTTTAATGATCTCGGAAACCATATCCGCACAATTATGAATATCGGTAATCGCCGCCCAAACATCTTCTTTGGGGGCCGCTATTTCTATTGAGGCACTGACTTTCATAGACTATTCCTGTTAGTGACTGAGCCCACAAGTTTAGTGCAAATTGACGCTTTGTTGGGAAAATGTACAAAGGAGCGGAAAAAGCTGCGGGCGGTCTGCAGGCTGGCCGGCCGCGGCGGCTGTTGGTAATTCCGCTGCCTGATGGCAAGATGGTGATTATTTCTCTGTATTTTAAATGGGGTGAATTAACCTCTAAGCTAATGGATGAGTCGACATTATTTTCCTTGCTGGTGGATTTGCATAAGGGTGGTGAGCGCCAGGGGCCGGGTGGTAGCGAACAAACACTAATGGCATTAAAGCTGTCTGGCATTAACCCGGCCTCAAGGCTGGCGGTCGCCGATATCGGTTGTGGCACGGGCGCATCAACACGGGTTCTGGCTGAAAATCTTGTCAATGCGCATATCACGGCCGTTGATCTGTTCCCCGAGTTTTTGCAAGTTCTGGCCGACTCCGCCTGCGCGGTGGGCTACTCAGATAGGGTAAGCCCCCTGGCAGGGTCAATGGAGTCGCTGCCGTTTGATGATCAATCGTTGGATCTTATCTGGTCGGAGGGTGCCATCTACAATATGGGGTTTGGCAAAGGCGTTGAGGCATGGCGCAGACTCTTGCGCCCCGGCGGGGTGTTGGCGGTATCCGAAATTACCTGGCTGCGCCCGGACCCACCCGACCAAATCAGGCAGTATTGGGAGGCAGAGTACGCGGAGATCGGCACAGCGGCCGAAAAAATCGCTGTACTTGAAGGGGCGGGCTATGACCTGCTAGGGCACTTTATACTACCGCCCTCATGCTGGATCGAAAATTATTACCAGCCAACCGAGGCCAGAATAGACGACTTCCTACAACGGCATGCTGACCAGCCGCAGGCCCAACAACTGATCGAAATGGAGCGGCAAGAAGCCGCCATGTATGAGAAGTGGCAGAGCGTTTACGGCTATGGTTTTTATGTGGCGCGTAAAAGGCAGGTAAACCTAAGAGGCGAAAAATAAAGGGAGTCAGACCACGCTTCAGTAGCGTGCTCTGACCCCTCCAAAATTATTTTTCTACTGGGTCGAGTCGTACAACGGTCCGCCATCAACCGGGACTCGTCTGCGCCCCTGATCATGTGGCACCCCAACTTGTACCACGCCCGAGCATTGATCGATACCGTCATCAGCGGTGTAGCTGATGTGGTACACCCGGCCATCACCCGGAACCTTCTTCGTTCCTGAGCGCTCTGCCCGCACTCTCGCGATCGACGTACCGACACCCTCGCCGTCAGGACGGGTATTACCGTCGCCAAAGGTGTTGAGCGGCTCATCCTGAAAGATTGAGTCAATGGTGATCATGACTATATCCCCATCAGGGTCAGTGACGTCTTCAATATCAATGGTAACGAATTTGTGATTGGGTGGCCAAATTGTATCGATACTTGGGGTGCCGTCGCACACCGGTGGTTGATTACTGGAAGGCGGCCGATACTGCACCGCCAAAGGTGTCACTATGGCATCGTCAAAGAGATACTCGAGCCCGGTAATGCCTGATTCGTCTTCGATGCCAACCACATGATCGCTTACAGCATCCATCCGTTCATAGTGCACTTCAATGATGTTTGAGCCTTCGAACAGCTTGTACTGGTGCGTGGTAAATTCAATACCACTTGGCCCAAGGTCGAAGAACTGAATCTCAGTAAACTGTACGATAAAACGCCGGTTTGGTGCGGTACCCAACAATTGCGTACGAATGCTGCCACCTTCCTCAGGGTCAAAATCCTCCCACCAAGCAGCAATGATCGCGTTAGGAAAATTGGTATTCGGGATCGACACGCCGCTGCAGCAACCGCTGGGTTGCCCATCCAGCATACTCAGGAACCCGTTAGAGCTGATATGCACGAAATCATAGGGCATGCCGTAGAATTCGAATGGAAAGCCGATAGCGATGGGCGCACTGACTTGGTCGTCAGCAAGTACCACCGGGCTGCCCGTCAACGAAATATCTTCAAAATCGTAAGCAGGGCCGTCAGGCTCGTTAGAGTCAGTAAAGGTATAGCCAAACGCGTCTGGCCCCCCGGTGTCGGCAATGGCCGCGCCGGTCGCAGTTAGTAGAACCGCAAGCAGCAGTGTTAACAAAGACAAATTTTTCATGATTTTCCCCAGTGGATAGTTGAAAGCTCCTTCAAATATTAAGCCAGCTGCGCCAATGTTGAAGGATCCCCGAGCTAGATTTGTTATCCGACTCAAATATAGCGATCTAAAGTATACCGATGCGACAAACGCCCAACAAGTGAGGTTTTTGGTGCGCTGCTGCTCAAGTTTGTCAGGGGTTGGTATAGTGCCTTTTCTATTACTAACGGAGAATTGCGATTTATTTTCTACTATTGTTAGTCATCTTCGCCGCCAGTTATTTTGGCGTCTGCTTGCCGGCATTTCAGGCGTGGAGTAAAAAGTGCAGGGGCCGAAAATTTGTGATTCGGTTAGGCACACCCTGGAAGGTCAGTGACCCTGATCACAGGTGGGATGTTTTTATGTCAGTCTTATCCTTTAGCGCAGCGTTGGCTATTTCTGTCTTTTTATTGGACCTGATCGTTCCTCTTGCATCACTGCAGGAGTAACTCGGCGGGGAAGTGAGAGTAATTCGGGGCGCAGCAGAACCTAAAAATTTCGGCCTCAAATCTCAATGCAACGGTCTAATCGAGCGGCTCGGCGCTGTATCACTGACCTATTTTAAAGCCGAGCCCGATACGTTCCGTTTTGCGGTTGTAGTCGATCAAACTCTCACCATAGCCATTGAAGTAATGCAGGTAGGCGTGAATGTCGTCTCGCCCACCTATCTGGCGGCTCCACCCCAGCTCATACGCACCTTTTGAATCGGACTGTAAATTGTGCCTTAACTTCCAGTGCAATTGGTGCTTGCCGAACTCGCGCAACCCATCAATCTGGAAGCGGCCCATAAAATTATCGATATCCGGGTTGTCTTCATCGTCTGTGATGAGCCACCAACTCCTTAAATTTACCTTACTGTATTTGGTCGACATCAGAAGTTCTGTGTAGGCACGATTCCAACTACGTGAGATCAATCCGGAGCGCCCATTGGATTGATGGTTCAGTGCAAATCGCAGGGTGTTTAAGGTTATTCCCCGATACTTTCTATCCACGGGAAAGTCGAGCATTAGCTCAGGTTGATGATTGGTTTCGCGAAATGGTCGAGAATTCGCCTCGTTGTAGGCCTGCCAATGACTCTGGTTGGTGTAGGCCGCGTATAAATTTGCATCAAAGGGAAGATTATTCAAAAGCAGCGAGCGGATACTGATCTGAAATTTTATTTCCTCGTCATTCAATTCCTGTGCTTCGCCGAACTCTTCGCGTATGACGCCTGTCTCATTGTTGTGTGCCACCGGTAATAGATAATTGTCCCGGTGTAACAAAATACTGAATTCATCTCCGAACAAGGATCGCTCCCGGCGATTACGTTCTTCACCCAGAGTTATGTCAGGCTCGACGCGGCAACGGTCGCGGATTTCTGCCACCGTCAAGTCGGCGGCACCAGCCCGAATAAGCCCTAACGCACAATCGCTGTCGATTTCCGGATTGGCGTAAGCGGTGGACACCAGGTGTGGAATGAAAAGACAAAACGCTATAAGTCGTAGCATCGTTTATCTCTGAACTGAAATTAGCTATTCATGACAGGTGTTATTGTACCTGGGTGGGTCGGCCGAGAGTTAAATTACCGATGGTGACTAGTTCTTGTTGTGCCTGTGGTTTTAAGCCAAATTTTGCAAAGCTTTGACAAATTCAACACAGGGCGGTGATAACCTGCGCCTCTCGATTGCCTCAGTGGCACAACTTGCCCACATTTCCGTGAAAAAACTCCTTCTACTCAGCTTCATCATGACTCTGTTTTCCTGTGCCCACAAACCGCCACTCGCCACTGTCGACTACGTTGATGTAGAGCGCTTTATGGGTGATTGGTATGTGATTGCCAATATTCCTACCTTTGCAGAGGTGGGGGCGCATAATGCGATTGAGTCTTATGCTCTGAATGAAGATGGGACTATTGCCACTACCTTCACCTTCCTGGATGGTGGCTTTGACGGCAAACAGAAAAAAATGACGCCCAAGGGTTATGTCAAAGATACGCCCAGCAATGCCGAATGGCTGATGCAGTTTGTGTGGCCGATCAAGGCGGACTATCGCATTATTTATCTGTCGCCGGATTACTCAGCCACGGTGATTGGTCGGAATAAACGCGACTATGTCTGGATTATGGCGCGCACCAGCGAGATCAGTGATGCGCAATACCAGGCCATGGTGCAAGTGGTTAGCGAGGCGGGTTACGACAGCAGCAAGTTGGTCAAAGTTCCGCAGCGTTGGCCGTCTGGCGAGTAACGCTTCACGCCTCACTCACCGCAAACCCCTGTTTGGGGAAATGCACATGCAGAGCACCAAAGTCTTCGGTGTCTCTGCGTAAAATCCAACGCTCTTTGGTATCCGCCACCAGCGTGCCCTGCACGGCGTCGCGCGCGTAATCGGTGGGTGCGATGCGCACCGCATTTCCGATCTGTCCGCTGTTATCTGAATTCTTTGGCAGCGCTCTTGGCTCATGGTCTTTCGCAGCCTGAAAGGCCTGCTGAGGTTTTAGCTCTTCGCGTTCACCATCCCCAAAGGCCGTGATTCTCTGATACCAGTCGCGGGTGTGGGTGGCATTCTTTTGAATCGGTTTGGCGCCGGTGAGCATGGCCAGCCAGGCAACATGATAGGCAGAGAAGTCGGCAATGGTGGGTTGCTCGCCGAATAGAAATGCCTGGCTGCTCAGCCGTTCTTCTAACTCCCCATAGTGCGGCTTTAGTATCTTCTGTGCCTTAGCGCCAGTCGGCATGGGGATTTTGGCGCCCCGGGCCATGGCCACGCGATCTTTGATAAAGCGCAGGGTGGCAATGGGGCCAAAACGCAGCACCATGGCACCGAGGGCTTTTAACGGCTCGGCCGAGCCGGCGCTGGCGAAGAAAACTGAGACGTCCACGGTGTCGACAAATCCCTGAATCTCAACAGAGCATTGGTTGCGATCCAGCTCCGGCTTACCGGTGAGCAGTGCTAGCTCAGCGGTGATAATGCGGGTGTCGCAAAAGATATCCGCGCCGCGCTGCAGCACTGGAATTTTACGGTAGCCACCGGCCAACGGGTCGAGATTGGGGCGCGGCGGCATGGGCGGCGATAACACCGAGCCCCAGGCCAGGCCACAGTAGCCAAAAATAGAGCGAATTTTCTGGGCGAAGGGCGACACATCGTAGTGATGTAGGATCAGGTCTTGCATGGTTGCTCGGTCTCTCTCGGGGGTTTATTTCTAAGGCCAAATAGAGGCCGGATGGGGCGCCAGCGCCGAATCAAATACTCATTGATCAGGTAGCAGCCGCCGAAGGTGGCCAGTGTCAGCAACAGAAACTCGGGCCACACCGTGACGCCGGTTCGTGTTAACCAATAGCCCGCCATCACAATAAGCGTCTGGTGCAGAATGTACCAGGGGAAAATGGCCTCGGTCATGTAGCTCAAGGTCTTGCTGGGCCGGTTCAAATACCTTTGCGCCAGCCCCAACAGGGCGGCAATACACACCCAGATATAGAGCACCCGTGCCAGCCGGGCGATCAGTAGTGCGGCTTCGGATTCCGAAAGCGCCTCCCAATTGCCCCAGGCCAGGCTCAGCGATATCGCTAATACTGCGGCGAGCATCACGGTGGGCTTCAGCGCGCGCTCAATGGCCCGCCAGAACGAGGGGTCTTTCGCCAACAGAAAGCCGGTCAGCAGAAACACCGTGCTGTGGGCGTGGTTAGCCCAGTCGTTGATTACATCATGCGTGGTGGGGAAGATTGGGTCCAGCGTAAAACGGATTAACACATGTGGCAGGACAGGGATTAATAATACCATCACCACGCCCCAGCGATGATCAAATAGCTTTTGAAATATGCGTGCGCCCCCGTTTTGTGTCCAGCGGCTCAGTGGCCTGGCAAAGGGCGCCAGCAGCAGGGTGTAGAGCATCAAATACACCACATACCAGAGGTGGTTCCAGGTGGGGATCTGGATCGAATAACGGTCGACGCTGCCGATCAGGTATTCAGGGTAGAACTGCCAGAAACCTTTTTGAATCTCACCGCTCTCCAGCAACTGCAACCAGGCCTGTGGCGCCACGATCACGTGGATACCGAACACGATGGGGATAAACAAAGTGAGAGTGCGCCGCCCGGTAAACCGGAGATGTGACTCGGCTTTATCGAAGGCGAACCGAATCGCCACCCCTGAAATAAGAAACAACAGCGACAAGCGCCACGGGTTGAGCATGATCATAAACGGCTCGGCCGCCTCGGAGGCATGCACGCTTTTTACATGCCAGCCCCAGCTCACATAAAACATGCCAATGTGATAAATAATCAGCAGCCCAAACGCGATCACGCGCAACCAGTCAAGGTCGTAGCGGCGTTGGTTAAGTGGGAGTGATTGCAAAGTAGAGTTTGTTACGGGCTATACCGAGATGGTTAGATTGCCACGTCGCTAAGTTCCCCGCAACGGATGTTGCCGCAACGGATGTTGCCGCAAAGACTATCGGCGGTCATCGCGAGCCGCAGGCGTGGCGATCCGGGGTTGATGATTTGGCGCGTCAGTGTATGCGGGCGCCCTGCGCGACCAGAGTCTTCTGCACTTGTTGAATGTCTACATCGGCTACATCGCAGCCCTGTTGCAGAGATACCGCGGCGGCTACCCCCGCGCCCTGGCCGTTAACGGCGCAGCACATCATATTGCGTACGGCGGCATGCGATACCTGGTCACCGCCGGCGCTACGGCCGGTAACCAGCAGGTGTTTGACGCCTTTTGGTAGCATGGCGCGGTAGGGCAGCTGAAAGTAACGGCCGGTGGTGGGCAATATCAAAATACCGTAGCCATCGATAAATTCTGGGAAGATACCAATGCTGTCGTCGAACTTGCCCTGATCCCGCACATCCGTTTCGGTCATATTGTAGGCCGCGTCAATTTTGCGGGTGTCTCGCACGCCCAGGGTCATGCCAAAGTTTCGCAGTTTGGCGTTCTCACAACCGGGGTTGTAGCGCCTTAGCGCTTCGATGGCCAGCATGGCCTGCTTGCGGCCTTCCATCTCGCCGTGGGTGAGGTCGTTGGGGTCGGTGCCATCGAGCTCGGCCAGATGCACCAGATTTAAATAGGCCACGTCACCCTGCTCGGTAATCGCCCCCCAGGTGCCGGTAATGGTGTTGAGGTTTTCCGGGATCAGCCCTTCGGCGATGGCTTTTTCAAAGGGTTTTTTCAGGTAGGGCGAAAACATGTCGTCTTCTTTACCCGAGGTTTGCATCTGCCAGTCCGGTCCGCACCAATCGGCGTAGGTGTGCGGGTCAGCTTTTACCGCTTCGATAAAGCGCTTGGTGTCCACCCCGTTCATTGAGAACATCACCGAGGCCGCCATCATCTGTTCGCGAGGTGTTTTGCGCACCTCAGCACCAGCGCGGTGTGCGACATCGGCGTCACCGGTGGCGTCGATCACTCTTTGTGCGAGAATCGCCTCGCGGCCCGCCTTGCTCTCCACGATGACGCCTTTAATCACGCCGCCTTCGACAATCGTAGCCACCATCATACGGTGCAACATGGGCGTAATGCCGGCTTCCTGTACCAGCACGTCGGCCACGTACTTAAAGGCTTCACCGTCAATCGCATGGCTGTCAGACTGCGGTTCGGGCACCGCTGCGCCCATGCTTTTGGCACGTTGTTCAAATTCAATGCCGATGCCTTCGCTGTCTACCGTTTGCTCATGGCGATACCAGGCGAAGCCTTCTACGCCGACCTGCGTGATGTTGCCGCCAAAGCAGCCATAGCGCTCGAGTAGCGTGGTCTCAGCACCGGCACGCGCCGCGGCGATGGCGGCCGCCAAACCACCCGGGCCGCTGCCGACTACCAGCACCTCAGTTTGGTGGATAACGTCTATCTCGCGCTGCGGTTCGGTGATGGTTTTCATGGTACGAGTTTAGATTGCTTCGCCGTTGGCTCGCAATGACGGAATAGGGCGAAAAGCAGCCGCGGCACCTGAATTTTCCAGGCTGTCATTGCGAACGCAGTGCGGCAATCTGCCGTTCCAACTCGCTGTCATTACGAACGTAGTGCGGCAATCTGCCGTTCCAACTCACTGTCATTGCGAACGCATTGCGGCAATCTGCCGTTCCAACTCACTGTCATTGCGAACGTAGTGGGGCAATCTGCCGGTCCAACTCACTGTCATTGCGAACGTAGTGCGGCAATCTTCTATTCAGTTTCATCCGTAATTGCGATAACGCCGCTTCAGGCGTAGCGAAGCAATTGATCAGTCCGCCAACGGAATAATGGTACCCATATTCATCACGCCGTTGGGGTCGAAGGTGGTTTTCAGGCTTTCCAATAACGGGTAGGAGCTGCCGTATTCGTCTTTGATCCAGGGTGCGCGATGTTTGCCCACGCCATGGTGATGGCACATGGAACCACCGGCTTTGAGGGTTTCTTCGACGATGATTTTTTTAATTGGCAGGTGGTACTTGGTGATCTCTTCTTCGGGCTGGCAATCTTTCACATCGTAAAAATACACAAAATACATATTGGTGCCGTTGAGATAGCTGTGTGAGGAATGGCCGCCGACCAGCGTCAGGTCGGGTATCTCGGCGCGTAATCGGCGCAGGCAGACCTCGTAGATGTCGTGAATAACGCTCCAGTTGGCCGACACCTCGGTGGTGCTGCAGACATTTTTGGTTTCCATGATCTCCTTTTTCTCGGCAGCAATGTTGGCCGGGTCCCAATTCAGGTGGTCAAACCAATCTTCAATCAGTTTTACGTCAACCGCCTCGCATGCGCCGCTTTGCGCAACAATTTCGTCAATCGCTTTGGTGGTCGCGTCGGCCAGCGGTTGGGGGCCTTCGGCGACGAAGATCAACACACATTTGTCTTCGGCAAAATGCGAGAAGTGATAGCCGCCGTCTTCCACGTCATACAGGCGCGCCACGGAGGGTCGGTAACCCTGCACCATCACTTCGCGCAGAATCTCCAGACCGGTTTTCATGCTGTCGAGCGTGTAGCCGAGGAACTGATTGTTCTGCGGGTAGTACTTAAAAATCTTGACCGTTACTTCGGTGATAAAACACAGCGCACCCTCGTTGCCGATTATCAGGTGGCGAATATCCGGCCCGGCGGCGCGGCGCGGTACATTCTTGATGCGGGTCAGGCCCAGCGCCGGGAAAGCGGCTTCAACACCCACCACCATATCCTCGATACCCCCGTAAAGGGTCGAAAACTGGCCGATGCTGCGGGTGGCGACCAAGCCACCAAATTGCGCCAGTGGTTTGGATTGCGGCGAGTGACCAGTGGTGTAACCCATAGCGCGTAATTGATCTTCCAGCACCTGCAACGAAGTTCCACATTGAACCGTGGCCAGCATGTCTGTGGTGTCTATGCTCAATATCTGGTTCATGCGCGAGCCATCCACAATGATGGAGTTGGGCAGGGCGGTTTCCAACCCACCCTCAGTAGCGGAGCCGCCGGTGCGGGGCACCACATTAATGCCATTATCATGCGCGAAGCTGAGCACGCTGGCCGCTTCCTGCGCGCTGTGCACATACACAATGGCCGCCGGAGTAGGCTGGGTATAGACACCATGAAAGGCTTCGAATTTGCGAAACCGATCCACGCTGCTGTCTTTGAGTATTTGCTCGTCCAACTCAAGTTGCTCTGGGCTGAGCAAAATACTCAGTTGGTCGATGATCTGGTGTCGTTCAAGAGTCATAGTGGCTCGTAATGTATTTGGTGGGTTCAGGTAGGTTGCGAGACTTGGCCGGATGGCGGCAGCGATTGCCACTGCTGTAATAATTGGTCAGTGCTGTCTGTGAGGTCGCGATATATGTGCTCATTCAGAGAGCAATAAAACAGATGATTTTCAGGGTCGGGATTATAGCGCGAACTCAGGCGCACCATGCGTTTTGCAGCCGCCTCAAAATTATCGGCGGCACCCACTGCCACGGCGGCACAGATAGCCGAACCCAACCCGGCCGCATCCGTCAGTGCAGGGCGGCTGGTGGGTAGCCCGGTCACGTCGGCCACAATTTGCAGCATCAGGTCGCTGTTGGCACCGCCGCCTGACACGATGATCGATGTGGGTTTGGTATCAAGCTCCTCAGCCATTCGCGCGAGTTTGTTATGCATGCTCAGCGCGATGGTCTCGAGCAAGGCGCGATACAACTGCGCACGAGTGTAGTTGCTTTGTGTCAGCAAGCGCGCCGGAGTTTGCCAGTCAGGCGACGCCAGCAGGCCGTCAGCCCCGGGTGTGATGTCGGCTGCCTCGCGGTTCAGGATCTCTTCTGCGCGGAGTGATTCCCCGACCGCCTGCTGTTGTAAGTCTTCGCCAAATAATTTAATTAACCGGCTGACGGTGCCCATGCCATAGCGAAGGCCATCGCATTCCTGTAAAAATTGCTTTGGTAGCGCCGCCATATTGGAGAAAAAGTAGCGTGCCGTTGGGTAGTAACCGGCATCCGCAGTCATCGCCCCGACATAGGTGCCGAGCGACAGCAGCGCAGCGCCTCTTGTCGACGGCTGAGCGCCATGTAAGCCGGCACCCAGCGCCTCAACAGCTTTGTCATTGGCGGTAACCACCACGGGCAATCCCGCTGGCAAGCCGGTAACTCGAGCGGCGTCGTCGCTCACTCCACCGGCGATACTGCCAGGTACTTGCAGCGCAAACAGGGCTTCACGAGGAACATTAAATTGCGCAATGAGTGCGGGGTCTTCGCTCCATTGGCCAGTGGTTTTATCAATCGGCCAGGGGCCTTCATAATTGGCGGCGGTATCCACACGCTGACCAGTCAGTCGATGGGTGATGTAGCCGGAGCTAGTAGTCACATTCGTTATCGCCGGATCACTGTTTTGCCAGGGCCCGGACATGCGCTCGTCAATCCAGTTCTGCACCGGTGCGGCAAGACTGCCATCTTTTAACAGCTCAGCGCGGCAGCACCGGATGGTACACACACCAATGCCAATCAAATCCGTCAGCGGGTGCGGGAATTTATCTAGCGCGGAGCGCAGAGCCGCTGCGGTGCTGGCCCATAAATCATCATCGGGGTGTTCGGCGACGCCGGGCTGAGGGCTAGCCAGAGGTTGTAACGGCTGGCGAGCGCGACACACCACCTTGCCGTCCAGATCCACGATCACCACTTTGGTGCTCTGGCTGCCGCCATCCAGCCCGATCAGGTATTTCATTCAGTGTAGGTCTAGCGCACCAGATAACCGCCATCGACGGTCAGAATATGGCCATTTACATAGTCTGAGGCACGGCTGGCAAGAAATACCATGGCGCCCATTAAGTCTTCAGCCTCACCCCAGCGGCCAGCCGGGATATGGTCGAGAACCCGTTGATTGCTGTCAGGGTCATCGCGCGTTGCGCGTGTTAATTCCGTTGCGTAGTAGCCAGGCGCGATGCCATTCACTTGAATATTGTAGCGTGCCAATTCGTCGCAATAGGCTTTGGTAAACCCGGCCAAGCCATGTTTGGTGGCTGCGTAGGCCGGCGAGCCCTGACCACCGAGAAATGAAAATAAGGAACAGATATTAATAATCTTGCCGCTGCGTTGGGGGATCATGACTTTGGCCGCGTGGTGGCTGAGTTCGAAGGCGGCGGTGAGATTAACGCTGAGCATTTTATCCCACTCCGCGCGGGTAAATTTTTTCACCTTTTTAAGCAGCGAAATGCCCGCGCAGTTCACCAGAATATCAACCGAGCCATAGTGATCAACGCAATGCTTGATTACCGAGGCAGGCGCCTCAGGTTCAGTGATGTCCACCGCCATGTGTTGATAAGCAACCCCCGCATCTTCGATTAAATCACAGTCGCCGGCCTGCTCTGGAACGATGCTGGGCACTAAAATGTTGGCACCGGCTTGGGCGAGTGCAGTCGCGAAGGCCAGGCCCAATCCAGTGTTACCCCCCGTAACAATGGCGTTTTTACCCGCCAGCGAAAAATAATCCATCGTGAAATCTTGTAATGCCATGCCGGTTCTCCGAGAGCGGGTTAAAAAGCATTAACGCGAATTGCCATTCTAGCAGTTCGCCGAGAGCGCTGAAAATCTGTGTTGATTAGCCGGCATCCCACCCCTGCGGTTGCTTGCTGCAATTATAGAAGTAGACGATGTTGACGCTGAATTCGTCCTGCATGGAATCGGGGCGTTGTACAAAGCAAATATCACCAAGGGACGAGGTGCTGCGCAGGTAATAGTCACCAAACTGGTTGGTGAAACCCTGTGTTGCCACCTGTCGGCGCACCGAGGGTCGGCTATGAAAACTGCGCCGGAAGCGTTCCAACTCCTCGGGGTGTTGTTCGCGGTGGCGCTCCGCCTCACGGGCGGCAAATGCATTGACCAGCGCCTGGGTAATGATCAGCGGTCGCCGAGTGTCACCGCGTGCGCCACTTTGTTTGTTGATGGTGTCGCTGCCCTTGCTCAAGGGCTCAGCGATGTCCGGGCTGGCTTCGCTGGGGATTGTATTGGGTTGCGGTACGGCGCTGGCTGCGGGAATAGAGGGGTCGGTAACAAATTCAGTGGCCTGCGGAAACGGCAACTGCTGGTTCAATGATTGCTCAAACGCTTGCTCAGTTTCCGGCTCACTGAGAAATACGTTCAGCACATTAGGCCGCTCAAAAAGTGGCAGGCTGAGCCGGTCAATGTTGGGTAACAACAGGGCCAGCAGCAGGTGAAATAATACGGCTAAACCCGCGGCCGTATGCAGCGGATGCAGGCGATTGAGTTGGTCGGCGAAAATGGCAGGCATGCTTTAAACCTTAGCAACTGATCCACCTGCCCGCCCTATTTCTCACACAATGGTCACCTGCTAAGACGTTGTGCAGTTCGTTATCATGCTAGTTGGCCAGTTCGCGCAAAATAATGCTCCAGTGATCGAGGCCATCGTAAAAGGCTTTGATGGGTAAGCGCTCGTTCAAGCCGTGGGCATACATATCATTGGGGTTCATAAAGGCGCTGGACATGGCCCAGGTAGGGATACCTGCTGCTCTGAAATGCAGGCCATCAGTGCCGCCGGATTCCATATAGGCGATGAGTGGTACATCAGGGTAGCGCGAGTGCACCGCCTTGCCCAGTGCGGCCATGACATCATCACGCAGCTCTGAGATCGGGCTCGCAACCGGTTCATCCAGAGTGACGAATTCGACTTTGTCGTTGGCGACCACTTCCTGCAATTTGGCTTTTACACTTTCGACACTCACGCCCGGGAAAATACGGCAATTTACGGTAGCCGTGGCCGACTGGGGCAGCGCATTCTCAGCGTGGCCGCCGCGCAACATGGTGGCGATACAGGTGGTGCGGGTTGAGCCGACATAGGAGGGTTCGGAGGCTAGCCGGTCGGCCGCCGCCTGGTTGTCAGGGTCGTTAGCGAAATCAATCATAGCCTGGCCCAACTCGCCGCCAATCTGCTCCCCGGATACGCGAAAAAAATCACGCGTCATCGTGCTGCTGCGAACCGGGAATTGAAACTGTTCAATGTTTTGCAACGCGGCCATTAACTCGTAGATGGCGTTATCAGAGCGCGGCCGTGAGCTATGACCGCCGGGGTTGATTGTGGTGAGCTCAAAGGTGGCGTACGTTTTTTCGGCGGCTTGCACTCGATAGGAAATCGCTTTGCCATTGTTATCCAGCGCGCCACCACCGGCGTCTGAATTTAAGGCAAATTCAGCGTTTGCCAACATGGGTGTTTTGTAAGCCAGCATTTTTGTGGTGCCCATGGTGGTTTCTTCGTCACCGGTGAACACCAGGAATAAATCACGATTGGGTACGAAGCCTTCTTTCTTTAGACGAATAAAGGTGGACGACAACATGGTAACGCCGAGCTTATTGTCGACCGTGCCGCGGCCATAAAAAAAGGTGTCGTCCTGTGTCAGTTCAAACGGCGGTCTCTCCCAATCTTCCGGCAGCGCTTCCACCACATCCATATGTGCCAATAATAAAATGGGCTTTTTGCCACTCGAACCGTCGCCTTTATATCGCACCACCATTGATACGGTGTCGTCCAATTCAGTGATGGTAATGTCATCTGCGGTAAAACCAGCGGCGGTAAATTCCGCAGATAAATAATTGGCCATCACCGGCACCTGATTGCGGCCACCGACCGTTGGCATACCGATTATCGTGCGGTAGATATCCAGTGATTTCTTGGCGTGTTCCGATTTTGAAACATCTACGGCATAGGCTGAGAAACTTGTAACCAATGCACACAGCAGGGCAGGGAGTTTGGGCATTATCGTGTACCGAGGTATTTATTTGTCGGCATCATAGCAAATTGGATCAATCGGCCAGAAAATAATGCGCCGCGCAGAGACACATTGCGGTGTAAATCTCTAGGGTATACTTTGGTGCTTAAGTATTAAATCATTCGCCAACCATTTGAACTAACAGGGTGACGTACCATGCACGATTTTAGAAAACTCTCCGTATTGCTCTGCGCATTATTGCTGGCTGCTTGCAGTGAGACTCAGCAAAATACCGAAGCAGAGTCTGAACAAGAGGCGGTGGAACTGACCGATTCCCTGGTCGATGCCAGTACCATTATCGAGGCTGATCCCGGTGGCTGGGTAACGCATGGCGGCACCTATTCTGAGCAGCGTCACTCACCGCTGCAGAAAGTGAATAAGGAGAACGTGGCGGACCTTGGCTTGCAGTGGTCATACGATCTCGGCACCAGTCGTGGCATTGAAGCCACGCCTATCGTGCACGACGGAATCATGTATGTAACCTCCACCTGGAATATCGTGCACGCACTGGATGCCCGCAGCGGCGCAAAAATCTGGAGCTATGACCCAGCGGTGGATAAAGAGCAGGCGGCTTATGGTTGTTGCGATGCGGTGAACCGTGGCGTGGCGATCTGGGGCGACTCAGTCTTTACCGGCACTCTGGATGGCCGGCTCATTTCCTTAAACGCCAAAAACGGGGCAGTCAATTGGGATGTGAACACCATCGACAAGTCCCAGCCCTATACCATTACCGGTGCACCGCGCATTGTGGATGGCAAAGTGTTTATTGGCAATGGCGGCGCCGAGCTGGGTGTGCGCGGTTATATGTCGGCCTATTCGGTTGCAGACGGCGCGTTGTTGTGGCGCTTTCATACCGTGCCGGGCAATCCCGCAGACGGGTTTGAGAGTGACGCTATGAAGATGGCCGCGGAAACCTGGGATGGGGAGTGGTGGAATGTCGGCGGTGGCGGTGGCACCGTGTGGGATTCCATGGCCTACGACCCGGAGTTGGATTTGTTGTATATCGGAGTCGGCAACGGTTCGCCGTGGAATCAGAAAATTCGCAGCCCCGGAGGTGGCGATAACTTATTCCTGTCTTCGATCGTCGCGCTGCGCCCCGATACCGGCGAGTACGTATGGCATTACCAAACCACGCCGGGCGAAACCTGGGATTACACCGCTACCCAGCACATGATCCTCGCGGACATTGAAATCGACGGTGCGGATCGGCAGGTCATCATGCAGGCACCGAAGAATGGGTTCTTCTACGTTATTGATCGTGCCACCGGCGAGCTAATTTCGGCCAATAACTTTGTTCCCGTGAATTGGGCAACGCACGTGGATATGGAAACCGGTCGACCGGTGGAAACCGACGGCGCCCGCTACGGGCCGGGTAAAGAACCGATGGTGCAACTGCCGGGGCCGCTCGGAGCGCATAACTGGCACCCGATGTCCTACAGCCCGCAGACCGGTTTAGTGTATATACCGGCACAGGAAGCACCCTGGGTGTATGGCGATAAAAAAGATTTTGCTTACACACCGGGTGCGTGGAATACCGGCACCGACTTTATTTATGCGGTGCTGCCCACCGAGCGGGGCATGTTTGCAGCGTTAAAATCAATGGCCAAGGGCCGCTTATTGGCCTGGGACCCGGTGGCACAGAAGCCGGCCTGGAGTTTCGAACACGGTGGACCGTGGAACGGTGGGGTCTTGTCCACCGCCGGTGGCCTGGTGTTTCAAGGCACTGCCGACGCGCACCTCGCAGCCTACGATGCGGCCAGCGGTGAGCGCTTATGGCGGTTTTTTACCGAAACCGGCGTGGTGGCCGCGCCCATCACCTACGAGCTTGATGGCGAGCAATATGTCGCCGTCGCTTCGGGTTGGGGTGGATCTTTTGTATTGGGCTTTGGCGGCGTATTACCCAGTGGAAGTGCAGTCAATGTAGGGCGAGTGCTGGTATTTAAAGTGGGCGGTCAGGCGGAATTACCGCAAACCGAGTTAAAGGACGAACCCTTACCCACCAAACCAGCGATGATCGAGGTCGACGAGGAGACTCTGGCACTGGGCGCGAATGCCTACGCCAATACCTGCGTTGGCTGCCATGGGGATCAAGCCTTTTCATCCGGTCTGGTGCCCAATTTGAGATTTTCCAGCTACACAACGAATGCGGAGGCCTGGAAGACCGTGTTATTGGAGGGCGCGCTGGCCAAGCGCGGCATGCCGAATTTTGGGTCAGTGCTCGATGAAGCTACGGCAGAGGCGATTCGGGCCTTTGTGATTGCCGAGGCCAACAGCGAACGTGACGAAGCATTCTACAAGTCTTTTGACTAACGGCTGCGGCGTACCGCAGGCGTTGGAGTGTTTTCGGGTGGCGCGCCAGGTGCTGGAAGAAGCAGGCGAGTTGTAACGCGCTGCTGTGCACACGCAGGGCACTATCAGCTAATTTCCAGACCAAACTGTAGGGCGGTCGCGTGCAGCACCTCCCAGATTGAAACAGCAAAGCCTCGAGGAATAAATAAATCATAACCGCCGCCGCGGTGCCACAAGGTAACGCCCACGTGATGTAGGGCGCTGCTGGCGACCCGGTTATCCGGAAAAGCGGCAGCACGCAAATCCAGCGGCAATAAGCGGCCAAGAAACTCTTGGGCCTGTGGCCCATCAATATGCACACAGGTTCGCGAATGCGATAAATCCAGCGAGCAGCCTTGCTCTGCCTCGATGGTCGGTGGGTCCAGATTTAGCAACCAGAACTTCAGCGGCTCTATGCGCAGCACTGCACCTTGCTCAGAACTGATCGCGCAGCCTGGCCCGGGTTTGGCCGCTTGGCCTATGCTGTTGGCCAGTAGTTGGCCGACCGCGGGCAGCGAATCTGGCCAGGCAGCTACCTGGTGCAGGCGCAAATCGGCCACCACCGATAGGTGCACACCGGCTTGGCCCTCGGCGCCAAATCGCCCGGGGCTGTAATGTCCTGCCAGCGCTGATAATCGATTAGCCATGCATTCGCTCCCCGCTGGGGTCGACCATGTGTGGTGACACGATCTCCACCTCGGTTTGTTGGTCGCGCAGCGGGTCGGCGGCAACCGCGATTTTGCTCTGCCATGCGTCGACGCCGCCTTTGATAAAACCCAGCCCGATCCAATGGCCCAACTCCGGTGAATGGGTGGCGCCGGTGATCCAGCCTTCGCCCATGCCGCTAATTTCATCAGCTGCGCATAACAGGGCGCCGACGTTAAACGTCGCGTTGCGGTCTTTGGGGAATATGCCGACCAGCTGTGGACGGTCGCTGCGCATCAGTTCCGGTCGTTGCCTGAGTACGCTGCCGATAAAGGCCTTATTTGGCGAAGCCATTTTCCCCAGGCCGGCGTCATCAATCGATACTCGGCCGTCCAATTCAGCGCCGGTAACGTGACCCTTTTCAATGCGCATGGTGCCCAGCGCTTCGAGACCATACAGGCAGCCTTCATGCAGCGCCGCTTGCGGATACAATAAATCCATCATTGCCGGGCCGTAGTCAGATGGCACGTAGGCTTCAAAGGCCATTTCACCGGAAAAACTAATGCGTGCAATGCGGCACGGAATGCCACCTTGTAGAGCGGTTTCAATCACACCCATAAACGGCAAGGCTTCATTACTTACCGCCCGCGTCTGGTGCACACAGGCGCTCAACACCTCGCGGGATTTGGGCCCGGCAATGGCGCAGCCTGCCCATTGCTCAGACACCGACGTGACGTGTACCCGCAACTCGGGCCAGCGGGTTTGCAGCAGTTCCTCCAGCCACGTCAATACCTTGGCGGCATTGACTGTGGTGGTGGTCATAAAGTAGTCGGTTTCCGACAGCCGCCAGGTAGTGCCGTCGTCCATCACAATGCCATCATCACGCAACATTATGCCGTAGCGGGCTTTGCCGATGGGAAGCTTGGCGAATGGGTTTGTGTAAATGCGATTCAGGAATTCGGTTGCGTCCGGCCCCTGCACCGCGATCTTGCCCAGAGACGTGACGTCACACAGGCCCACGCTGCTGCGCGTGGTGGCCGCTTCACGAATATAGGCCTCGTTAATGGTTTCACCAGGGCGCGCGAAATACCATGGTCGATGCCATAGCCCCGCCATGGTCATGGTGGCGCCCTGTGTCAGATTCCAGTCATGCAATGGCGTACGGCGCAGGGGTCGAAAATGCTCGCTCACGCTGCGGCCGGCCAGCGCGCCAATCGCCACCGGCGTATAGGGCGGTCGAAAGGTGGTGGTGCCGACTGCGGGGATGTCCTTGCCCAGCGCTTCCGCCATCAGGGCTAAGCCGATGACATTGCCCATTTTGCCGCCATCGGTAGCCATGCCCAGCGTGGTATAGCGCTTTAAGTGCTCGACCGACACGTAGCCTTCGCGGTACGCCAGCCGCACATCATCACTGCTAACATCGTGTTGCAGATCAACGAAGGCTTTGCTCTTGCGACCCTCGGTGTTAATTTCGTAGAGCGGTTCAATTGGCGTTTGCCAGCCACCGATAGAAACGCCCGGTGCTTCAGATACTGTTTTGCCCAGCGCTTTGGCCGCTTGCATCGCAGCGTGGCGACCGGATTGCTCACAGGCCTGAGTTTGCCAGACACCGGCCGCTGAGCCAGCCAACCGCACCCCGTCAAATTCCTCCGGCACGACAAAACACGCGTTATCGGCATTCCATTGCGGGCGAGCACCACGGTGCGAAATTAAGTTCACCACCGGTGACCAGCCACCGGATATCAGCAAGGCGTCGCAGTCGAGTTTTTCGTCGGCTTGCCAGGCCCCCGGCAGACCGCGCGCGAGCTGAATCGAATTTAGAGTTTTGCCGCGCGCAGAAAGAGGTGCAGTCCCAGTGCGAATCTGCACGCCGGCATCTTTCAGCGCGGTGCTGTCACCAATATCGGCGCGTGCATCCAGCAATGTCACCTCGGCGCCAGCGGCAGCCATATCCATGGCCACTATTTGCGTGGAATCGTTATTGCCGGCAATCACAATTTGCTGGCCCGGCAATACCGCATAGCGGTTCAGATAATGTCGCCCGGCGGCGGCGGTCATAATGCCCGGGCGGTCGTTATTATCAAAGGCGATGTGTCTTTCCAGAGCGCCACTGGCGACAATGGTTTGCTGCGCGCGTACCGTCCAGAATCGTTGTCGCGGTAAATTGGGGTCCGGTTGGGTAATATGGTCGGTGACTCGCTCTACCAGACCGGCGGCGCCGTGGTCGTATAGACCAAAGGCGGTGGTTCTATTCATCACCCGTACGCCACTCGCGGCCAGCGCTTTGAGTAGCTCGTCGCGCGATGCCTGAGCATCGCTTTGGCCCAGTAAGTCGCCACCCAGCAAAGCGTCCTGTTCGACCAGCAGCACATCCAAACCCAGCTCGGCGGCAGCGATGGCTGCGCTGATGCCGGCCGGCCCCGCACCGACCACCAACACCTCGCAAAACAAATGCCCATGTTCGTAGTGATCCGGATCCGGTGCGCGCGAAGCGGAGCCCATGCCGGCGGCCTTGCGAATAATATTTTCACACCACATCCAATAGCCGGTGCCGCTGCCGCTCTCAAACGGCGGCAGACCCATAAACGTTTTGTAGTAGAAACCCGCCGGTAGAAAGCGGCCGAACAAATTATTAACCGCGCCAACATCAAAGCGTACATTTGGAAATGCGTTCTGGCCGCTGGCCACCAGACCCTGATACAGCTCCTGAGTGGTGGCTTTTACATTAGGGTCGCGGCGATCACCGTCGCCGACCGTGACCAACGCGCCAGACTCTTCTACTCCGCAAGACATGATGCCGCGCGGCCGATGGTATTTAAAACTGCGCGCCACAATGCGTTGATTATTGGCCAACAGCGCGGCTGCCAGGGAGTCACCGGCAAAGCCCTGCAGTGGGTTACCGTCCCAACTGAAGTCAACGGCCTGAGTGCGATCAATCAGACCGCCGGTACTTAAGCGGCGCGCGGTCATTCGGTATTCTCCTTCTCGGCATGCAGCACCCGGCCATAACCACGGTGGGCTGGCCACACCGCGAAAATTTCATGGCTGACCGTGTCGCGCTCAACATTAAGCCACATGCGGCAGCCGGAGGTGTGTTGCCAGGTCTCCAATTGCCGACCGCGAATATTTTCGCGCAAGAACACGGCGTCATGCCATTGTTCAGCCGGCGCGTCCAGTGGAGGATAGTTGATTGATGCGTCGCCGCCATAGCTGAACTCGCTGTGATCGCGCAGCCCGCAAAAAGGGCAATCAATTCGAATCATCGGCGTACCCTATCCATGCAGTTTGGGGTCTGGGCCGGCGCCGCGCTCGTCAATAATCACGCCCCGTGTAAAACGATCCAGCGAAAAATGTTCGATAAATTCATGCGGTCGGTCATTGGCAATCAAATCAGCAAAGTACCAACCGGAGGCAGGGCTGGCTTTGAAACCACCGTAGTTCCATCCAGCGTTGAGATACAGGTTTTTTAATGGTGTTTTGCAAATAAACGGCGAGCCGTCCATGGTCATGTCCATCACGCCGGACCAATGCCGCAACAAGCGCACCCGGCCGAGGCAGGGCAGAATTGACATGGCGGCTTCGCAGGTGTCCTGCACAATGGGCAGGTTGCCACGCTGTGCGTAGGACTTATACCAGTCCAGGTCGCCACCAAACACCATGCCGCCCTTGTCGGATTGCGAAATGTAAAAGTGCGCGCCGCCCACCCCAAAAACAACCACATGGTCGAGCAACGGTTTAAGCGGCTCTGACACAAAGGCCTGCAGCTTGTGCGACTCGATCGGCAAGTTACCCAGATCCGCCATTTGCCACAGGCGCGTAGTGTTGCCGGCTACCGCAAAGCCAACTTTGCCGGCTTTGATCTCGCCGCGCGAAGTTTGTAGCGCATGCACTCGGCCACCATCTCGGCGCACCGCCGTGACTTCGCAGTTCTGAATTATATCGACGCCCAGTTGATCAGCGGCGCGAGCATAGCCCCAGGCCACCGCATCGTGGCGGGCGGTGCCGGCGCGGCGCTGCACGGCTGCCCCGGTGATGGGGAAGCGGGCATCGTTGTAGTTCAAATGGGGAATCTCATTTTTGAGTTGTTCGAGACCCCATAGCTCGCCATCGGAGCCGGTCAGGCGCATGGTGTTGTAACGTCGTGCATAGGCGTCTCGCGCACCGGGCGAATGAAACAACGCTACGTGTGCACGCTGGCTGAACATAACGTTGTAGTTCAGTTCGTGACTCAGCTCTTCCCACAGCTGTAGCGAGTGCTCATAGAACTGACGGTTGCCCGGCATCATGTAGTTGGAGCGCACGATAGTGGTATTACGCCCGGCGTTGCCGCCGCCAATCCAGCCTTTCTCCAGTACCGCGATATTTTTCAGGCCATGATTTTTGGCCAGATAAAAGGCGGTTGCTAAACCGTGCAGACCGCCGCCCACAATCACAATATCGTAGGCTTGTTTTGGTTCCGGGTCGCGCCACGCACGGCCCCAGTCTTTTTGACCGGTTAAACCGTTTTTAAATACTTTCCAGGCAGAATATTGCTTCATCGAGAAGGCCGGATGGATGCGGGCTGAGTGCAGGGGCTGCGGCAGTTATAGCGTAGAATCATAGCCCTGCCAAACTCGAGCGGCAATTAAGGCTTGCCCGCTTGTCGCCAACAGGCGATAAAGCGTCTCTGGGGTTATCGTTCTGTGGCAGCGCGGCTTGCATAAAATGATCCCGGCCGCAGTCGATGCCAATCCGCAGTTGTTAAAAATTGATCGCCAGGGTTTCTTTGACGGTTTCCATCACCGCGATGCTGGTTGAGTCACTTACCCCTGGCAGACCCAACAACTCTTCCTCCAAGAGATCGCGGTAGGCCGCCATGTCGCGCACCCGAGCCTTGACCAGAAAATCAAAACTGCCGGTCACCAGATAACACTCCTGCACAGATTTCAGCCCTTTTATGGCGTTGCGAAAATCCTCAAAGGCCTGCTTGCTAGTGCGATCCAGACTGACTTGCACAAACACCACTAAGCCCACGCCAAGACGCTGGGCGCTAAGGTTGGCGGAGTAGCCTTTGATAAATCCGTCACGCTCCAGCTTGCGCACCCGTTCGATGCATGGCGGCGTGGTGAGACCCACTTTTTTGCCAAGATCGGTGTATGAAAGCCGCCCTTCATCCTGCAGGGCAGTCAGTATCTTACGGTCATAGTTGTCGAGATCGCCCATAAAGAATAGCCAGATAGATCGTTGTTTAACTAAAATAATAACGTCAAACACTATCAGATAATAATAATTTAAGGTTATCGCTCTGATTAGAATAAAAAGAAACTTAACGCGTTTGGCCCCTGAACGTACTATTTCATGATCGTAGCCATCCTGACCGCCGCAGCGCGGGAGCTAACAATGAAAATAGGCGTACCAAAGGAAATTAAGAATCATGAATACCGCGTGGGCTTAAGCCCCGCCAGCGTAAAAGAGCTGGTAAACCATGGCCACAGCGTGATGGTGCAGAGTGGTGCGGCCGCTGGTATCGGTATGACCGACGAAGACTACCGTCAGGTCGGTGCTGAGATTCATGATTCGGCCGAGCATATTTTTGCCAGCAACGAGATGATTGTGAAGGTTAAGGAGCCGCAACCGCACGAGTGCAAACAACTACGTGCAGGACAGATTTTGTTTACCTATCTGCATCTGGCTCCTGATCCGGAGCAAACCAGGTTGTTGTTGGAGTCTGGCGTCACAGCGATCGCCTATGAGACAGTCACTGGCCCTGAAAACAGTCTGCCGTTATTGGCACCGATGTCGGAAGTGGCGGGTCGGCTGGCCGCGCAAGCCGGTGCGCATTGCCTGGAGCGAGCGCAGGGTGGCCTTGGAATTCTGATGGGCGGTGTGCCCGGCACCGAGCCGGCACAGGTATTGGTTATCGGCGGTGGCGTGGTCGGCACACAAGCGGCCTATATTGCCAGCGGCATGGGTGCCAATGTCACCATTCTGGACCGATCCATTCCTCGCCTGCGCGAACTGGACGTAGAATTTGCTGGCCGCGTAAATTGTCTTTACTCAACCGCAGAGGCAATTGAAAAATATGCACTCAGCTGTGACTTGCTGATCGGCGCCGTACTGTTGCCGGGTGCCTCCGCCCCCAAACTGGTGAGCCGTGATTTGATATCACGCATGAAAACCGGAGCGGTGGTGGTGGATGTGGCCATCGATCAGGGCGGGTGCTTCGAAACTTCCAAGGCTACGACTCATCAGGATCCTACCTTTGTGGTGGATGGAGTGGTGCACTACTGTGTGGCAAACATGCCGGGTGCCGTACCGCAGACCTCTACCCATGCGCTTAATAATGCCACTCTTCCGTTCACCATTAGTCTAGCCAATCGAGGCTGGAAGGAAGCACTGCGGCGCGATGAGCATCTGCTACGCGGCTTAAACGTTCATGCGGGGAAATTGTGTTATGCGGCGGTCGGTGAAGCACAGGGTCTGGAATCGGTTGACCCCCGCAATCTGTTGTAAAACGTCAGCGCGACCACAATTGCGGGTAAAGCTCTCCCGACAGCCGATCGCCGGGCTGCAGCCCTGCCGCTGTCATCACCGCGCTGTGGTCGGGGTCCATGCCCTGTGGGCGAAACTTAATACGTACATCGTCCCCGGCCCATTGCGTGTTGAACACCTTCAAATCGCGATCCGGCGCCAGGTTGCCGGAACCGCCGTGAATGATGCGCCCGTTAAAACAGGCAATGTCGCCCGGCTGCATATCCCAACTTAGAATGTCATACTGCTCGCGATTCCCTTCGATGTCGGGGAAAGGTTCGCCGTCGGTTTCTGAAAACACCACCTGATCGCGTTGGTCTTGGGTCAGCCCGCCAAAGTTGATCTGCCTGAATTTTTGCGGCCAGCGATGCGAGCCGCGCACAAACTCCAGCGCACTTTTCTTCTCCACCGGGACCAATGGCATCCACACCGAGCAGGTATCAAAACCCTGCACCGACCAATACGGTTCATCCTGATGAAAGGGTGTGCGAAATTGATTGCCTCGGGTGCGTGTAAAAATCGCGTCGTAGAAAAAGTTAACCCGTGATGAACCCATTAGCCGGCCAGTGATTTCAGCCAACGCTGATTGCTCCACGAAATCGCGATAGTCCTTATTTTGTTGCCATACCTGGCAGTCAAAAAACATCACGCCGCCATGATCATCCCGATCCCAGATGCGGCCGCGCTCGCTGGGGTTGGCTATGTTCTGTTCAACACCATGACCTAGGCGTTCTATCCAGTGCGGTTCCACCGCGCCTCGGATCAGCACCGCGCCATCTCGCCAATACTGTGCCGTTAGTACGGCGTCGATTCGCTGCTCAATATTGTGGTTTGCGGTTGGTGATGCTGCGCTCATAAACCACGTTTTAGCAGTTGCGGCGCGGCTCGCCTAGTATTTCTCAGGGCGGCGTCCTTTTCAATCGCGCTTGAACACCAGCACTTTGATCAATGATATGCCCATCAGCGCCATCACCAGAGAAAAGGGCAGGGCGCCGATGATCATGGCCGAGCGCAGTGCACCCATGCCACCAGCCGCCAACAGTGCAGCAATCACCGCGGTAAAAATAATCCCCCAGATGGCGATATGTTTAGCGTGTTTGGGTGATTCATTACCGGCCGATGCCAGCGTATTGATGATCAGGATGGCGGAGTCCGCCGACGTGACCAGATAGGTCGACAGCAAAACGACAATTATGATCGACATGCCAATGGCCAGTTCCGGTGACAGCATCAGGTTGATGGTGCGGAACAACTGAGCCGAAATATCGGCATTGATAATCGAACCTTGGGCAACGCCGTTTAGTTCAAGATCAATGGCCGTGCCACCAACCAGCGCGAACCAGGTAAAGCACATGATTGACGGAACGATCATGGCACCGAGCACGTATTCTCGAATGCTGCGACCGCGCGATACGCGCGCCAGGAACAGCCCCACAAAAGGAGCGAACGCGATCCACCAAGCCCAATAAAATATCGACCAGGCATTTTGCCAGTTGACTAGCGATTGGCCGACCTCGGTGCTGGTGTCGCTCCACACCGTGAAGGACGCCTCGGGCAGAAAGCGAATGTAATCCCAGATGCCGATGAAGAACGCCTTAAAGGCAAACAGTGTGGCGCCCAGCACCGCGAAGAAGGCCAACAGGAAAAACGACAAGCCCATGTTCAGGTTGGATAGCCATTTAATGCCGCGATTAATCCCCGACATGGCGGAGCCAGTGCTGGCCAACATAATGATAACCAGCGCCATTAACTGCGCTACCAGCGTGGGTTTCCCCTCACCCACCGTCATCCATTCTGCACCGGTAATATTGAACACGCCAGAAGCAAACTGGGACACGCCATAACCGATGGTGACACCCACGCCAATTACCGTAGCGAGAATCGCGACGATATCCACTATATGGCCGAGCGGGCCAGACACGGCGCGCCCAAACAAGGGTTGCAGTGCCGATCGGATGGTCAATGGCATGCCGCGGTTATAGGAGAAATAAGCCAGCGACATGCCGATGATGCCGTAGCAACCCCAGGGCGTGAGCCCGTAATGCAGAAATGCCCACTTGTAGGCATTGCGGACATTCTCGGCACTTTGAGCGTCGACGATGCCCTTTATGGTGTCTGGGTTTTGCGCGAAATGAAAGATGGGCTCGGCGGTGGAATAGGTCAGCATGCCAACGCCGATGCCGGCGCCGAACATCATCGCAAACCAGGAGAAGGTGGAAAATTCGGGCCGCTCATCCGGCTTGCCCAGCTTCACGCGGCCGGTGGCCGGCCATAAGCTCAACAGCAGACACACGATCAGATAAAACGCCGCCACATAGATGTACCACGCGCCAAAAACCTCGTTGGTCCAGTTCTGCACCGTCAACAACTCCTCACCTGCCTGCTCGGGATACACCCCGGCCCAGAAGATCAGCAGGCCAATAAGGATTTTGGGGCTTAGCGCGACGACGCGATTAAAGCCCTCGTAGAAGCCGCTTTGAGCGGTTTGTATGGTAACCAGGCTGGAGGCATGAGGGCTGGAATTCGTCATCGGCAAACGTTCGGGTGAGATTTTTAATTTCGATTTAGCGGCTCAGGATACACCAAAAAGCGCACCTTAATCATTTCCCGAGCGCCGCCCAATGTTGTGCTGCCTGCTCAGGATTTTGGTCAGTTGTGGTATTGGCCGTCTATACTTATTAACCCGACACACAGGATTTTCAACACGCCAACGGGCACCGCACATGATAAAACGATCACGATTGATAGCTATTGAGCAAGTCGCACGCTGGTTGATGGGGCTGATTTTAATCACCGCTGGCACCAGCAAGTTTTTCAGTGCTGGCGGCTTTCGGGAGTATTACGCAGGGCTGTTTTCCAACCCGCAACTGCGGCTGCAAATGCCGGATTGGATGATCCAGTTGTATCTCAGCGTGATTCCGTTTATTGAACTGGGTCTCGGCATCGCGTTGTTCGTCGTGGCGCTCAAGCCGTGGACGGTCTACGCCTGGTATGCCATTATGGCGTCGTTATTGGTGGGGCACTATATTTTACAGGAGTGGTCGGCAGTCAATCAGATGCTGCCGTACTTTTTCCTTGGCATGATCTGTCACGCCCTGCCGACAGGGCGCGACAACTGAAGTTCGTGCGGCTTTAAAAATACTGGTCGCGAATACCGGCCACCAGAATTACCGCAATCATCAGTGGCGCCACATAGCGGATAAAGAACATCAGAAAGCGGCCCAGAGCGCGATCCTTGTCACTCAATTGTGCGTCAATAATTGCGCGGTCCAGCCGCCAACCGACAAAGCTCACTACCAGCAATGCGGACAGCGGCAACATAATCGGTGCGGTCAGGCCGGTGTCCAGAAAATCCAGAAATTCAAGGCTGAACAGGCACACAAAGCCAACCGCTGTTACGGCAATGCCAACCACGGTGGCCGAGCGCGCCTTACTCCACTGCAGGGTATCGCTTAAGTGAGCGGCGGTCGGCTCCACCAGTGCGACACCCGTGGTAAGTGCGGCAAACAGGCCCATGCAGAAAAATGCTGCGCCGATTATGCTGCCGCCGGGCGCGGAGACGAGCGCGTTCGGCAGTGTTTCAAAGAACAACCCGGCGCCTGCATTAAAGTCCAGCCCATGATGGAACACGATGGGGAAGATCGCCATGCCGGCGATCAACGCCACGCCGGTATCACTCAGGCCGACAATAAAAGCCGAGCGCGGCACGCTGATATTTTGCGGCAGATAGCTGCCGTAGGTGATCATCATGGCAAAGCCAATGCCGATTGAGAAAAAGGCCTGACCTAAGGCGCTCACCACCACCTTGGTGTCGATCCGGTTGAAATCCGGTGCAAACATAAAGTTTAGCGCCTCGGCAGTGCCGCCTGAACTGGCCGCGGTAATCAGGCTGTAAATGCACAGGCTCACCAACAACAAAAAGAAGGTCGGCATTAATATCTTCGAGGCCATTTCAATGCCCCGGTTTACGCCGCGCGACACTAACCAGAAGGTCAGGCCGCAGAAAATCAGAAAGGATGGCATCAGCCGCATTGGGTTTTTGGTTAACTCGTCGAACTGGGCGGCAATTTGCTGTGGCGTCTGGCCGTCAAACGCGCCCAGCAGGAAGCGCGGAATGTAATCCATCACCCAGGCCGCCACCACGGCGTAAAAACTCATTACCAACAGGGCCGCGATGGCACCAATCCACACACCAATGCCCCAGTGACGCGAGTGGCCACTGCGGGTGGCGAGGTCTTCCATACTCCTTATGCAGGAGGTGGCCTGACCGGCGCGGCCCACCAGGTACTCCGCCATCAGTGCGGGGATACCGATGCACAACACGCATAGCAGATACACGATAATAAAGGCACCGCCGCCGTTGGACCCGGCTTCGGCAGAAAAGCGCCACAGGTTACCCAGGCCCACCGAGCAGCCGATAGCCGCCAATGTAAATGCCCATTGTGATGACCATTGAGGGGTTTTGCTGGCTGCCATTATTGTTTCTCCAACTGGTTATGTTGATAGTTTGTGTCTGGGCATAGTAATGCCTGTTGCCCGCAAAAACCATGGCAGGCCTGCGCCAATGCAGAAAACTGATGAACGCAAATAATTAGAATCTGTCGAAGCGGAGGTCTATGATAACGCCTTGAACCATTCCGCACTCTTTGTTCACGGCTAATGCAAGACTCGGCAATTCGCATGGGAGTCGACATCGGTGGCACCTTCACCGATGTGGTACTCGAAGTTGGCGCAGACCAATATTCCGCTAAGGTGTTAACCACCTATGCCGCACCTGAAGAGGCCATTATCGAGGGCCTGCTGCAGGTGTGTGAAAAAGCGGGCATTGAGCCTGCTGCCATCGGCCAGATAATCCACGGCACCACGCTGGCCACTAACGCGCTGATTGAACGCAGCGGTGCGAAAACGGCGCTGATCACCACCGCAGGGTTTCGTGATGTGATCGAGATGCGCACCGAATCACGCTTCGAGCAATACGACCTGAATCTCCAGCTGCCGGAACCTCTGTTGCCCCGGCAGCAGCGCTACACGCTGCGAGAGCGCGTTAGCGCGCGCGGCGAAATCCTGATCGAGTTGGATCGAAACGAAGTCGAAACATTAGTTGATGAGATCAAGGCCGCCGGTTATCAGAGTGTGGCGGTCGGCTTATTACATTCGTACCTCAATGAGCGACACGAGCGAATGGTGCGCGAGGTGCTGAACGAAAAGATGCCGCAGGCCATGGTGTCTCTGTCCTGCGAAGTGTCGCCGCAAATGCGCGAGTACGAACGCTTTAATACCGTGGTGGCTAACGCCTATATCAAACCCCTGATGAAAAGTTATCTGGGTCGGCTGGAGGCGCAATTGCAGGCTCAGGGCGTGGGCTGTTCGATTTTCCTAATGCATTCCGGGGGTGGCATTATTTCCATTGACAGTGCGGCTGAGTTTCCCGTGCGGCTGGTTGAGTCCGGCCCTGCCGGTGGCGCAGTGTTTGCCGCTCACATCGCCGCCCGCTATGGACTGGATAAGGTTTTGTCTTTCGATATGGGCGGCACCACCGCCAAGATTTGCCTGATCAAGAATCACACGCCCAAAACCAGCCGCGTATTCGAGGTGGCACGCAGTTACCGGTTTAAGAAGGGCTCGGGCATGCCGATTTCCATCCCGGTCATCGACATGGTTGAAATTGGCGCTGGCGGTGGCTCGCTGGCGCACGTCGATTCCATGCGGCAGATTCGTGTCGGCCCGGAGTCGGCTGGGTCGGAACCGGGCCCCGCTTGCTATGGGCGAGGTGGCGAGCGGCCAGCGGTAACGGATGCCGATCTGGTGTTGGGCAAGCTTGACCCTGATAACTTTGCGGGCGGCTCGATTCAGTTGCACAGTGCCAGCGCAGCCGAAGCACTGCAAAAAGAGTTGGGTGAAACTCTGGACATGGACGCCCACACAGCCGCTTATGGACTGGTTGAGGTGGTCGACGAGAATATGGCCAACGCGGCTCGTGTGCACGCAGTCGAGAATGGCGAAGAGCTATCGGAGTACACCATGATCGCGTTCGGCGGCGCCGCACCACTGCACGCCGGGCGCCTGTGTGAAAAGCTGGGTGTCCGTCGACTATTGGTGCCGCCCGGTGCCGGCGTTGGTTCGGCGATCGGGTTTTTACGGGCGCCCTTTAGTTTTGAAGCCAATCGAAGCGTGTATATGCGCCTGTCGGATTTTGACGCGGGGGCCATTCAGGCCTTGCTGTCTGAATTGCAGGCGGAAGCCACGGGTTTTGTGCGTAACTGCGATGCCGAGGCTGAGATCCAGTCGCAGTTTAAAGTGTATATGCGTTATAGCGGTCAGGGCTGGGAGATTCCGGTGGAACTAAGCGAGGCGCAGGCAATGCAGCCGCAGGCAGCTACCTTTCAGTCTTTGTTTGAAGAGGACTATATCAATCTCTTTGGGCGGGCGGTGGCAGGCATGGACATTGAAATCACCGTATGGTCGGTCAACGCCACCACCCCAGCACCACAGGTTGACCCGCTGCAACTCACAGAAGCCGGTGCGCAAGTGAGCGCAGATGGCGAGCGTCAAATCTTTGATGCGGCGCTGGGGGCGGCGGTCTGCGCGAAAGTTGTGCGGCGAGCCGATTTGCAGATTGGCGATGGCGTGGCTGGCCCGGCGGCAATCGTTGAAGATGAAACCACCATTATTGTGCCCAGCAGCCGACAAGCCACCATGCAAAGCGATGGCTGCATAGATCTGCAGGCCCTAAACTGAGTAGCGTTATATGAACAAATCGACAACAGAAAATCCGCAGGTGGAAGACGAACAAAGAGCGGCCACGGTAACTCATCAGGTGATGTGGAATCGCCTGATTTCGGTCGTCGAAGAACAGGCGCAAGCATTGATTCGTACCGCTTTTTCCACTTCTGTGCGCGAAGCCGGCGACCTGTCGGCTGGGGTTTACGACACCGGGGGCCGCATGCTGGCCCAAGCCGTCACCGGCACACCCGGTCACGTTAACGCCATGGCCGATGCCATCGGTCATTTCATACGTCGCATCGGACGCGACAATATTCTCGAGGGCGATGTGTATATCACCAATGACCCTTGGGAAGGCACCGGCCACCTGCATGACATCACTGTTGTCAGCCCCTCGTTTTTCGATGGTCGCTTTGTCGGCTTCTTCGCCTGTACGGCACACGTGGTTGATATCGGTGGTCGCGGTTTCAGTGCCGATGCCAATTCGGTTTACGAAGAAGGGCTGTACATTCCAATCATGAAATTCGCCGAGCGCGGCGAAGTTAATCAAACCCTGCTGCGCATTGTGCGCGGCAATGTGCGGGAGCCCGACCAGGTGGTGGGTGACATCTATGCGCTGGCGACGTGCAATGAGATTGGTCACCGGCGCCTGATCGAAATGATGCAGGAATTCAGGCTCACGAGCCTCGATGGCATTGCTAAATTTATTCTTGATAATTCGCGCCGTGCAACCTTGGAAAAAATTGCCGAACTGCCGCGCAAATCCGCTAGCGGCTCGATGCGAATTGATGGTTACAGCCAGCCGGTGGATCTGGTGGTCAAGCTGACGATTGAGCAGGATCGGGTGTTATGCGATTTCACCGGCAGTTCCGGGCTCGACAAAAAAGGCATTAATGTGCCGCTGGTCTACACCCAGGCCTATGCCTGTTATGCGCTTAAGTGTGCAATTGCGCCGGACATTCCCAACAATGCGGCCTCGCTGGCCCCATTCGTTATCACCGCGCCGGTTGATTCCATTGTCAATGCCGTGCACCCAGCTCCGGTTGCTCTTCGCCATGTGATTGGCCACATGATTCCGGACACTGTGTACGACGCGCTCGACAAAATCATCCCCGGCCGGGTACCCAGTGAAGGCGCCGGCACTCTGTGTAACTTTCAGCTGTCATTGCGACCGCGCACCGATCTGCAGGCGGCTGATTATGCGCCCCCTCAGAGGCCGTTGCGGGCCGAAGTTCTGACGTTTAATTCTGGCGGTTCCGGTGCCAGGCCGACACTGGACGGTATGAGCGCGACGGCCTTTCCGTCCGGCGTGATGACCATGCCGGTGGAAGCCACCGAGCATGCCGGGCCGGTGATTATCTGGCGCAAGGAATTGCGACCCGACAGCGGCGGCGCCGGCCAATTTCGCGGCGGCCTGGGCCAATATATGGAGGTGGGTGCTGATCATGGTTTTGAGTTTGATTTCTCCGCCATGTTTGACCGGGTCGACCACCCGGCTCGCGGGCGGCGGGGCGGAAAGCCCGGTTCGCCGACCCGCATTGAACGCGAAGACGGCACCTTGATGCAGGGAAAACGTAAGCAATTCGTGCCCCATGGTGGCCGGGTAAAGATGGCTTTTCCGGGTGGTGGTGGCTACGGCGATGTCAGTGAGCGAGACGCCGCGGCCGTCCGGCGCGATTTGGCCCGAGGCTATATTTCAGCTTCGCAGGCAATCCGGGAATATGGTATGCGTGAAGCCGACGCGGCCAACATCATTGATGCTGCCAAAAAGGGCAGTAGTGATTTCTGATCCACTTAAATACTCGGTACCCACTAAGAATATGAAAGGACTGAAAGCATCACCAAATCGCCCCAGCTATGATGTGGTTATCGTCGGTGGTGCCATGTACGGCTCATCAGTGGCCTGGTTTCTGGCCAGCAACCCGGACTTTGATGGCAGCATTCTGGTGGTGGAGCGCGACCCGAGCTATGAGTTCAGTTCCACGGCCCACACCAACAGTTGTATGCGGCAGCAGTTCTCGAACGAAATCAATGTTCGCATTTCCCAGTTTGCCGCCGACTTTGTGAGCAACTTCCGTCGCTATTTTAATGATGACCCACGGGTTCCTGACATCCCGATCCAAAGCTACGGATATATGTATCTGGCGGATTCCGAAGAGTTTGCCGAAGTGCTGAGAGACAGCCAGAAAATACAGGCTGCCTGCGGGGCCGCCACAAAAATAATGACGCCGGAGGAAATCAAGCGCGACTATCCCTTTTATCAGCTCGACGACATTGTTGCCGGCTCGCACAATTTGGTGAATGAAGGGTATTTCGACGGTGGCACGGTGTTTGACTGGTGGAAGCGTTCGGCCCGCGAGCACGGTGCCGAATTCATTCACAACGAAGTGGTATCGATGACGCTGAACGAGTCGGCCAGCAAAGTGAGTTCAGTCACTCTTGGTAGTGGCGAGGTGATTGATTGTGGCACGGTGGTGAACGCGTCCGGACCGCGCGCTGTATTAACCGCGCGTATGGCGGGCATCGATTTGCCGGTGGAACCACGTAAGCGCTACACCTATATCTTCGCCGCTGAGCAACCGCTGGACCGCGACTTACCGCTGACCATTGACCCATCTGGCGTTCATATGCGCAGCGATGGAACTTACTATCTGGCAGGCTGCCCGCCGGATGTAGACCCGGCGGTGGACTACGATGATTTTGAGCAGGATCACAGTCTATGGCAGGAAAAGGTGTGGCCCATAATTGCCACTCGTATACCGCAGTTCGAGGCCATCAAGTTGATTAATTCCTGGGCCGGGCATTATGCATTCAATACCTTTGATCAGAATGCGATTCTGGGGCCGCATACTGAGGTGAAGAATTTTATATTCGTCAATGGCTTCTCCGGGCATGGCCTGCAACAGTCGCCAGCCATGGGCCGCGGCACCGCCGAGTTGATCATCTATGGCGAGTACCGCGCGCTCGACCTGTCACCGTTTAACTACGCGCGTATCCCCGCCCAGCAACCGTTTGTTGAAAAGGCAGTGATATGAAGCAACCGCGCAACAACTTCCTCAGGGCGATTCGAAAGCAGCAAAAGCAAATCGGTCTATGGGTGGCGTTAAGCAATAATTATGCGGCCGAAGTGGTGGCGGACTCCGGCTTTGACTGGGTGCTGATTGATGCCGAGCATTCACCCACCAGCATGCCGAGTCTTTTGGGTCAGTTGCAGGCCCTCGCCGCGGGTTCGAGCACCGTGCTGGTGCGCCCCGCGTGGAATGATCCGGTCCTCGTTAAGGGGCTGTTGGACCTGGGCGTGCAGGGGCTGTTGTTCCCGATGATTCAATCCGTAGAAGAAGCCGAGCGGGCCGTGGCGGCCACCCGTTACCCACCTCGAGGCATTCGTGGCGTCGCTGGCGTAACGCGAGCAACAAAGTTTGGTCGCATCCCAGATTATCCTCAAACTGTTGAGCAGGAAACTGCCGTCTTCGTGCAGTTGGAAACAATCTCGGCCGTTGAAAATGCCGAGGCCATCGCGGCTGTCGAGGGAGTGGACGGCGTGTTTTTCGGCCCCGCGGACATTGCCGCTGATATGGGTTTGCTCGGCCAGCCCATGAGTAAAGACGTCTGGGGCCTGATCCGGCCGGTAGCCCGATTACTGGCGGCGAAGGGAGTACCGGTGGGTACGCTGGTGCTGGATTCAAATTTCGCCTGCGAATTATTGCAGGGCGAATTTAGCTTTGTGGCGGGCGGCTCCGACGTCGCTCTGCTGGCGCGCGGCGCTGATAAACTATTGGCTCAAATGCGAGCGGCAGTAATTTGAACCGCTGGCTTATAATCGTGGCTTTCTGCTAACTGGAAGCAGCCCATTTACCGAACTCTACTTAATTCTGAATTGATAATGAAAAAAATTGTATTGACCGGCGCTGCAGGTCGGCTTGGAAGCCTGTTGCGCGAGCCCTTGTCCAAGATGGCGGATCACCTGATCAGCTCGGATCTGCCAGAAGGCATTGGCGAGTTGTATAACGGCGAATCTTATCAGCAGGCTGACCTGGCCGCCTATGATCAGGTGCACGCCCTGCTCGAAGATGCTGACATGGTCGTACACTTTGGCGCTATCGGTGATGAGGCGCCATTCGAAACCTTATTAGGGCCCAATATAGTCGGCGCTTACAATATCTGGGAGGCGGCTTACCAGCATGGCTTGCGTCGGGTGGTGTATGCCAGCTCGGTGCATGCCGTGGGTATGCATTCACGAACCGATGGTATTGGCTTGGACGCACCCCATAAGCCGGATACCTTTTACGGTTTGGCCAAGTGTTTTGCGGAAGATCTGGCGCGCCTGTATTGGGACAAGCGCGGCGTTGAAGCCGTTTGTATGCGTATCCTGTCTTGCGCCCCGGTGACCAACGCGCGAGCCCTTGGAACCTGGTTGTCTAACGACGACTTGGTGCATCTTGTGGAGCAATCAGTCAACACGCCAAGCACCGGTTTCACCGTGGTCTATGGCGTTTCTAATAACGATCGCTGCCCGGTGGATAACTCAATGGCCAACTTTCTCGGTTATCGGCCCAAAGATAATGCTGAGCAGTTCGCGGCGCAGATATTGGCTGATCATCCGAGAGAAGATATCAATGACCCGGCGCAGCGCTGCCTTGGCGGACCATTCGCCGCGGTGGAGTTGGGTGATTCAGGGCTCGCCAAAATGAATCGTGTAGCAGACAATGAACAGGCTGAATAATCGGTTCTGGTCACCGTTCCAGCGGGAGAAATATTGATGAGCGAAATTGTCGGCCACCTTATCGGCGGCCAAGTTGTAACAGATCATACGCGGTCACTCGAGGTGCTAAATCCCGCGACGGGGCGATGCTTGCGACAGGTCGCGCTGGCGGATCAGGCCATGGTGGAACGGGCCATCACTGCGGCAGCCGAGGCCTTTCCGGCCTGGCGTAACACGCCGCCCATCAGCCGTGCCCGAATTATGTTTCGGTTTAAGGAATTGCTGCAGGCCAATGCGGACAAAATCTGCCAACTGCTTGGCGAAGAGCACGGCAAAATTACGCATGACGCTAAGGGTGAATTGCAAAGAGGCATCGAGAATGTTGAGTTTGCCTGCAGTGCACCGCATTTATTGAAGGGCGAACACAGCAAAAACGTCGGCCCGGCGATTGATTCCTGGAGTGAACATCAACCATTGGGCGTGGTGGCCGGAATTACGCCGTTTAATTTCCCGGTGATGGTGCCGCTGTGGATGTATCCGGCGGCGCTGGTGTGCGGCAATTGTTTTGTGTTGAAACCATCCGAGCGCGACCCCAGCGCAGCGTTGCTGGTTGCGCAATTACTCAGCGAAGCAGGCCTTCCTGACGGTGTGATGAATGTTGTGAATGGTGATGCAGAAGCGGTCGACACCTTGCTCAGTGACGCGCGGGTCGAGGCCATCAGTTTTGTCGGGTCAACGCCGGTAGCGCAGCATATCTACACCAGCGCCACGGCCCATGGTAAACGGTGTCAGGCCTTGGGCGGTGCCAAGAATCACGCCATCATCATGCCGGATGCCGATTTGGATAACGCGGTTAGCCAATTGGTGGGTGCCGCATTCGGATCGTCGGGCGAGCGCTGTATGGCCTTATCGGTGGCGGTGGCGGTTGGGGATGCCACTGCAGATGCCTTGATTGAAAAGATGCAACAACAGATGACTTCATTAAAGGTGGGGCCAGCCACCGATGACGAAAATGATTTTGGGCCGCTGATTTCGGCGCAACATCTGGCCAAAGTGGTCGGTCATATCGACAGCGCTGAACAACAGGGCGCGAAGGTGGTGGTTGATGGCCGCGGGTTACGGGTACAAGGCCATGAAGATGGCTACTTTCTGGGCGGCACCCTGATCGATCGCGTTACCCCGGCAATGGACTGCTATCAGGCAGAGATTTTCGGGCCGGTGTTGTTGGTGGTGAGAGTCAACAGCATGCGCGACGCAATGGATCTGATTGATGCGCATGAATATGGCAATGGCACCTGCATCTTCACCCGCGACGGCGAAGCTGCGCGCTTTTTCTCAGACCACATCAAGGTCGGCATGGTGGGAATCAACGTGCCACTGCCGGTGCCCGTGGCCTACCACAGTTTCGGCGGCTGGAAGCGCTCTTTGTTCGGTGACCTGAGTGCTTATGGTCCAGATGCCGTGCGCTTTTATACGCGGCGAAAAACCATTACCCAACGATGGCCTGAAGGGGGCATTCGTGAGGCGGCAAATTTTTCCATGCCAACGCTGGACTAAAGGGTGATTTCCGAGATTATGAAGTTGTCCTTATGGTATCTATAAGTTAAGCTAATTGCGGCGTCGGAGCCTGAAGCCATGGGCGTCAGCGTGCTAGCATAGCGCGTGAAATAGGTCGTTTACAGCACAAAGTGCTGTTGTGGCTTGTTGCTACACTGTGACAGTTAGGGTCGGCAGGGTGTTTTTGCGTACTTCCGATCGATTGTTTTGAACCGTACAATCAACTTTAGCGCCTGCGTTTGCGTTAGTTCTAAATCGGTTTCGTATCCGCGCCTGGCAAAGAGGCCGGACGATTTTAATAAGATAAACCTGAGGAGAATGATCTAAAGATGAATAAGTCTAAACTCGGCAATGCTATTGCCATCGCGTTGGGCGCCAGTGTGATAACACCGGCCCAGGCAGCGCTAGAAGAGATCGTGGTGACCGCGACCAAGCGTGCGGAAAGCATGCAGGATATTCCGGTTGCCGTACAAGCAATCAACGGCGATGCGATGGAGCAGCTTGGTGTTGCGACGTTTGATGAATACATTCAGTTCCTGCCCAACGTTGAAATGCAAGGCATCGGCCCTGGTCAACGTGAAGTGTACATCCGCGGTGTTGCGACAGAACAATCGCCCACCACGGTTGCATCCCTGCAGGGGTCTTCACCACAGGTAGCATGGTATCTCGATGAGCAACCGGTCGCGTTTGGCGGACGTAATCTTGACGTCTATGCAGCCGATATTGAGCGTGTCGAAGTACTGCCTGGTCCTCAGGGCACACTGTTCGGCGCAAGCTCGCAATCGGGTACCGTGCGGATGATTACCAAAAAGCCGGTACAAGGTGAATTTGGCGGCAAAGTCAGCGCCGGCGTGGCCTTCACAACGGGTGGCGATATCAGCACTCGTGCCGAAGCAACCATCAATCTGCCGTTGACAGAAAATATGGCGTTTCGTGGTACTGTGTTCAATGACAGCCAAGGTGGCTGGATTGACAATGTTCCGCTTAACTACGGTGCCTCGGACCTGTCTCTGATTCAGGTAGTCAATCGTAATCAGATCAGCAGTTCATCTACTATTTCAGAATCTGCGACAGTGGTTCGGCCGAACAACAATGGCCTGATCGAAGAGGACTGGAACGATGCCGTGTATCGAGGCGCTCGCTTGGGTCTGGCCTGGGCCATCAACGATAGCTGGGACGTGTTGCTGCAACATACTGCACAAGAACTGCAAGTGGACGGCGACTTTCGTTACAACCCGGCAATCAATGATGAATCATCGGATTTCTTGATTCCTGCCACTAATGACGACGAGTTTGGCCTCACCAGTTGGACCGTTAACGGCCGAATCGGTGCGTTGGATCTGGTCTACACCGGCGGCTTCCTGGATCGTGATGTTCGCAACCTGCAGGACTACAGTAACTATACCTGGGGCGGTGGCTATCAAGCCTACTATCTGGGTAGCCCGTTCTCATATGTAGCAGGTGGTGCATCAACATTGCATGACCCCACCAAGGACTATGAAGAGATCACCAGCAGTGAGCGTTTCACCAATGAGATTCGCATCTCCTCCGATCCTGAGAAACGCGTCAGCTTCACGGCAGGTATATTCGTGGATGATGTTGAAACCAATTCAACCGGCGCCTTTAACTACCATGGTGCGGTTGCTGCGGGATTCGATGTGGCGGTAACTCCTGGCGGTGGCGGTTCTATTCAAACCGCTTTTCCGCGCGCCGGCGTGGGTAACGTTAACCCCCGTGGTGCTACGACCATCTTCATCAATGATTTCACTCGCATGGAGGATCAAACAGCCTTCTTTGGCGAGGTTAAGTTTGATATCAACGACGACATCAGCCTGCGGGTAGGTGCACGTAGCTATGACCTGGATTTCCAATTCCAGGGCTCGACGGGATCATCCTTCTTCTGTAAGAACGTGGACCCTTCAACCTTGCCTGGGTCACGCCCTGGTAACGGCCCGGTGGCGGTATTACGACCAGACGGGACCGTTGGTTGTGACGGCAACTCGTTTGATAACCATGTAACCCAGCGTTTAATCAACATCGCCAACACGGGTACGGTTGATGGTTCCGGTGTGGCTAACGCTACCACAGGTATTTTGAATGTGCCTGAGTTGGACAGCAACGGCGTCGCCAAGCAAGACGACACCATTATCCGCTTCTCCGGGGACTGGAAAGTCAGCGAAGATGTGATGCTGTTTGCAACCTACTCAGAGGGTTTCCGACCACAGGTTTCTAATCGTAACGCAGGTCAGGCGGCATCGAACCAATCTGGAATTTACGCCGGATACTTCGTGCCGACAATCGCCAGCACGGACGAAATGAAAAACTTCGAGTTGGGTGTCAAAGGCGATTTTCTGGATGGTAACTTGCGCTTGAACGCTACCTACTATGATTCGGAAATTACCGAGTTGCAGACGCACCGTTTTGACCCGGCCAACGTGGCCTTCCTGGTATTCATCGAGAACATCGGTGATGCGGACGTCAGCGGTATCGACGCTGACTTCACCTGGGCGGCGTCAGACAACCTGACGATTTCAGGCGCGGCCAGCTATGTCGATTCCGAGATCACGCGCCTCAACCCAGAGTTGGTTGGTGTAGCGGTTCCGGTGGGCAGTGAATTGCCGTTTACCGCAGACTTCTCCTTTAATCTTCGCGGTCGTTACGACTTCGAGTGGAGTCGCTTCGGTGCAGACGGTTATATTCAGGCAGCTCTGACCTATAAAGGCGATAGCGTATCGGGTATTTCCGGCAGCGCGTTCTTGGTCGAAGACACCTTGCGTAAGGTGTATGGCCGCGGATCGGGTCTGGAAATTCAAGCTGAAGGCGGCGGTTTTGGTGCAACTAACCAGACTGCAAATGCCACCTTTGGTGTTGGCCCAGACGGACGCTTCCTGTCAGGACGTTATGTGCAACAGTCTTATTCGCTGGTAAATGTGGCGGCGGGATTCAAGCGTGATGATGCACTTGGGTTTGAGATCTACATCAACAATCTGTTTGATGAACGGGCCGAGACCTATATTCACACGCAGCAGTTCCTGCCGACTGTGGGTACTAACCGGCCTCGAACCATTGGCATGAGAATGTCTTACGAGTTCTAAAGCTAAGTTCTAAAGCTAGGGTATCCGGCAAAACCAGCTCCGGCCACCCGGAGCAAATCGAAAAGGCGAACCGCAGGGTTCGCCTTTTCTTTTTTAACGGCATTGTTTTTAACGGCATTGTTTTTAACGGCATCGCTTACTTTCTACATTTATCGACAAATGCTATAAAGTGGCCTGCTCGATTCAGGCCCACATCCTAATGCAAGACCAACTCAATCAAATTCAGGCGCAGATGCAGAACCAACGGTTCGCAGATGCCTTGCATGCGCTGGATGCGCTCAGGGTGAATGGGCCAGATAAGATTCAGGCAATGCTGATGCAGGCCGTTTGTTACCGTGCCTTGAATCAACGGGCTGAGGCACTGAACGTGTTAAAACAATTGATTGATCAGGATCCCAGCGTGGTTCGAGCCTATGAGGAGCTTGGCCATGTGCATGTGGCGGGTAAGAATGCCGACAAAGCCATCCTGGGCTATCGTGAGGCGGTGCAACGCGACCCGGCAGCGCTTAACACATGGAAGCAATTGGCCGGCTTATACAAGATGACCGGCGATCAGCAGGGCATGGCCGTAGCCGCCAGGCACATCGCGGAATTATCAAGCCTGCCGCCGCAATTGGTAAGCGCAAAAAGCCATCTCAATCAGGGGCGCATCGAGCAGGCCGATGCAATCTGCCGGGAATTCTTACAGCACAATAAAACGCATGTGGACGGCATGCGGCTGCTGGCCCAGATCGCGATTCAGGCCAAGATTATGGATGACGCGGAATTCCTGTTAGAGAGTGCCAGGGAGTTTGAGCCTGACAATATTGCAGTGCAGCTGGAGTTGGCATCGGTATTGCTGAAGCGGCAAAAGTTTGGCGCGGCGAATGAGCTGGCGATGAACCTGACCAAACTGCAACCTGATAATCTCGAATTCCAGTCTCTGGCGGCAGCCACCCAGCAGGGTGTGGGTGACACCAACGCAGCGATCGCAATTTACCAACGGCTGGTAGAGGTTGGTTATCAACCAAAGAGCACTTTTCTGATGCTGGGCCATGCCCACAAAACAGCCGGCAATCTGGACCAATCAATTGAGGCCTACCAACGTTGCTATGCGGCCAACCCGGAGTTTGGCGATGCATTCTGGAGCCTGGCGAATACCAAGACCTATGCCTTTAGCGACGCCGAAATCGCGCACATGACCGAATACGAGCAGCGTGACACGACGTCGGTAGAAGACCGCGTGCATCTGTGTTTTGCGCTGGGGAAAGCCTACGAAGACCAACAGGACTACTACACATCCTTCATTCACTATCAACGTGGCAATCAATTAAACGCCGAGCTATTGAAAGACCAGTCGCCAGAGCTGGCGCCGCGTGTGCAATGGCAAAAGCAGCGTTGCACAGCCGAGCTGTTTGAACAGCGGGCCGGGCTAGGGCATACGGCGCCGGACCCCATTTTTATTGTGGGTTTGCCGCGCGCCGGTTCCACCTTGCTGGAGCAGATTCTGGCCTCGCACTCTCAGGTTGACGGCACGCTTGAGCTACCCAATATCCTCAGTCTGGCGCGCCGCCTGCGCGGGCGCAAACCGGTGAAGGTGGGCGATGAACCGCAGTACCCCAAAATCCTCGCGGAATTGGAAGAGGACTACTTTCAGCGCTTTGGACAACAATACATTGATGACACGCGGGTATTTCGCCAGGACGCACCGTTGTTCATCGATAAGATGCCCAACAACTTCCTGCATATCGGGCTGATTCGGTTGATCCTGCCAAATGCCAAAATTATCGATGCACGCCGGCACCCCATGGCGTGTTGCTTTAGCGGCTTCAAACAATTGTTTGCGGAAGGCCAGGAGTTTACCTACGGGTTAGCCGAAATAGGTTCGTACTATAAGGCCTATATTGAAATGATGGATCATTGGGATGAGGTGCTGCCCGGGTTTGTGCTGCGCGTGCAGCATGAAGATGTGGTGCAGGATCTGGAAACGCAAGTGCATAGAATGCTGGAATTCTGCGGCCTGCCGTTCGAGCAGGCCTGTCTGGAGTTCCACAAAACCAAACGCAACGTGCGCACCCCAAGCTCCGAGCAGGTGCGCCAGCCGATTTACACCACCGGCCTGGAACAGTGGCGCAATTACGAAGAGTATCTGCAGCCGTTGAAGGACGCATTGGGGCCGGACGTATTACAACGCTACCCAATTTGAGGCTGCGGTGATCGTTTCGCATCGCCATCGGTATATTTTTTTCGCGGTTCCCAAAACTGCCACCCACGCCGTTCGTGAAGCACTGCGCCAGAATCTCGGCGACGATGACTGGGAACAACAGGTCTTAACCGGGCAACAATTTTTACCGATACCGGCGCTGGCCCGTATCGGCCATGGTCATATCTCTGCCCAGCAGGCACAAGCCCATTTACCTGAAGCGATGTGGCGTGACTACAAAAAACTGGCCTTTGTGCGCAACCCCTATGATCGATTTGTGTCGGCCTGCGCGTTTCTGAACCGAAATAACCCGGACTATCAGGCATCGCCCCTGGCGTGGATGAAGCTGGCACTGGGCAGAGAAAAGTTTCGCCAGCGCATACTGATCCAGCCGCAGGCAGGGCAGTTGTGTGATGAGCAGGGCGATCTGGCGATGGATTTTGTGGGTCGCTATGAGTCCCTGCAGGAGTCAATGCACGAGATGTGCGATTTATTGGCCTTGCCGCGGGTGGAATTGCAGCGCCGCAATACCTCGAATCACCGCGCTTACCACGAGACCATCGATGCCGAACTGCAGCAGGCGCTGACGGAGTTCTACGCCGATGACCTGCGACTATTTGATTATCGCTTTTAGTTACGAATATAAAGCATTAGGCCGCGCTGAAAGCGGCGCGCTGATCAGGAAACAGCGCGGCGCGCAAAATGCGCTGCATAATGATTGGGTTGACGCCCACATTGGTGCTCGCTACCACCAGCGCCCGAGGGTTTTTGTCCATACTCTGAACGCAACGATTTAACAGTGCCTGATAATGCGGCAAACCCGCCGATTCGAATCCGTACTGCAGATAGGTCTGCCGCCAGTCCTTGGCAAGATCGCTTAGCAGCGCCGCATATTTGGTCACCAGAGTTGGGTCATTATCCGGATTGGCGCGAAAATCAGCCGTCAATTCGCGGGCAATGGCTTCCAGTTCGCCGGGCGCCATCACCGGCGCCACATTATAGCGTTCAGTTTTGATCTGTACCTTGAGGCCGGGTTGATAGGCAATATTCTGCGCCTCAACCTCGTCGTTATCCATTGCTTGCATAGCCCGCACTCGCTGCCAGAAGGCGGCTGAACCGGCGGTGTCTAACACCAGATGCACCCGGTCATGGGGGCTGCGATTAATCACATTGTGATTGCGCCAGGAATCAAATATCCAACACTCGCCAGCCTGCATGTGCAGTTGGTCTTCGCCGCAATAAAAAATGACGTCAGGATTAGTGATAACTGGGATGTGAATGCGCACCCGGTTGTACCAGTGATAGTTGAAATCCACGTGCGGGCTGACTTCCGCACCGGCGGCCAACTTCATCAGGCGCGAGCGTGCAAAGACCTCGTCGAACTGCGCCATAATCTGTTGAATGTATTCACACCGTAGCAGGTGCGGCGTGGGGAGCATACGGCCGGAAAATTCGTCGTTATCCTGGCCGCCTTGCGACACCAGCGGCACGGCCGTATTGCCACCCAGCCGATTGGGGTGTGCCATCCAGCAGCTCGCATCAAATTGCGAAACTTCCTGACTTAGTCGCTCGGCATCAAAATTAAACGGTAGTCGAATAAAGGGTCTGGATAATTCCATAAAACACTTGCCTTTGTATCACTTTGCCCAGGGGTCGCGTTTGGCGAAATCATCCAGCAAAATGCGGTCCTGGTCTTGGGAATCGTGTCGGGCCAAATCGTGCCGCGTCACTTTTAATGTCGAAATACACAGTAAAATTGCCACAATAATCAGTGGTGCGCCCGCCACGATGCTGGCGGTTTGCAGCGTATTCAGCCCGCCCAGAAACATCAGCGAGACCGGCATTAGGCTCATGGCCCCGGCCCAGAACAGGCGGTTCCAACGCATTGGTTCATCGTGCACGTCTACCTGCACCACCGACGCCAGCGTATAGGAGATGGAGTCAAAGGTGGTGGCCAGAAAAATAATGGTTAGCAGGGTAAATACGCCGATCACCAGACTCTTCATGGGTAAGGCGCCCAATACAGCGAATACCGCTGCTGTGTGCGAATCATTGGTTAAGATGCCAACCACATCCACCGAGTCTGAAATATGCAGGTAGATACCGTAGTTGCCAATGGTCATAAAGAACAGCGCGCAACCAAGCGTGCCGAAAAACAAGGCGCCGAGAATCATCGAGCCCATGGTGCGCCCGCGCGAGATTCTGGCAATGAATAGGCCAATGGTGGGCGCGTAGGCCAACCACCAGGCCCAGTAAAAAATGGTCCAGTTTTGTGGAAACTGGGTGTCCTCGTACTCACCAAAACCACCGAACGGTTCTATCCAGGTCGACATCTGTATGAACTTACCCAGCAATACACCGATTGATTCCAGTGACGCGTCGGCCAGAAACACGGTGGGGCCGGCGATAAACACAAAGCCCATCAGCAGGAACGCCAGATAGATATTAATGCGCGACAAATTTTGTATGCCTTTCTTCAGACCAGAGTAAGCGCTGGCACCGAAAATCGCCGTGCACACCATCAGTACTATGATCTGTATGGAAATATTAATCGGTACGCCTAACAGCTCGTGCAAGCCCTGGTTAATCAACGGCGCTGCAAAACCCAGTGCGGTGGCACCGCCGCCCAACATGCCAAACACGAACAGCACGTCGATCATCTTGCCGCCAAAACTATGCGCGGCGCGCGCGCCAATTACCGGCGCGATGGCCTCGGACACTTTTAGTACCCGACCATGGCGCACGTGGAAAAAGTAAGCAATGGGTAAGGCCGGTACCAGATACAAAGACCAGGCCAGCGGACCCCAGTGAAAGATGCCATAGGTAGACGCCCAACGCAGCGCTTCAGCCGATTCCGGCTCAATGAAAAACGGTGGGTTTTTATAGTAGTAAACCCATTCAACCGGCGCCCAGTACATAATGCCCGCGCCAACGCCGGCACAAAACAACATCGCGCACCACGACAGCATACCGAACTCGGGTTCTTCGTCGGGGTCACCCAGATAAATTCGACCAATGCGGCTAAACGCCACATACAACATGAAAAAAAACGCGCCCAAACCGAGCGCCAGATACAGCGAGCCGAAATTGTAGGTCACAAAATAATGCGCGGCCTGTACCCATTTCTCGCCCTCTTCCTGGAACAGGAGCAACGGGATGGTCACGCTAAGTAACAGCACCAATGCGCCGAAAAAAGTGGGTTTGTCGATCAGGCGCCTAGACTCTTTACTCAGCATGAAATCTCCGGGGTTAGTGGCTTGGATTACGCGGCCGTTTTGGTCAGCATGCGAATACGGTTATCTATCTCGTTGTGTTCGATGTAATAACCGCGCAAATGACGTTGCCCGGAATCAGGCTCGAATGCGGCACGACCATGCAGAATACGCTGGTTATCGAACACAACCATTTCACCGCTTCGCAGCGCATATTCGATATTATTCTCAGCGCTGCGAATTCGTAGCATCAGCTCGCGAAAGGCTGTATAGAAATCGTACATGATTTCGGGGCTAAAATCCGGCACATCAGCAATGTGTGCGTTAAAGGTGAGGCCAATAAACTGCCCATCACCGTCCAGCCCAATGACTGGCCGTCGATAGCGGATATCATGCTCGTCATCGGTAAACACAAACGGCACATTAAGTCGGCACAGTAATTGATAGTCCTGCGGATGATCGCGTTCAAACTCTTCGACGATTGACAGAGCGTCCGCGAAAATGGATTCCCCGCCGCTCGTTTCATTGCGAAAACAATGCAGAAACTGATTGCCCGGTACCGCTTCCTGATACGCCAGGTCGGTATGCAGAGGTAGTGCCAACGATGTGTAGGCGAGATTGTTCGGGTCCGGCTTGCTTTGCACGTCGAACATCACCCCGTAATTGCTGCGGCGTTTAAATCCGATTAAGTCGCCAAACCGTTTGCCGGCGTCGAGGTCGTCATCGAGGTTTTCGATCAGGATGATGCCGGTGGTTTTCAATGATTGCAGAGCGCGCAGTAATTCGTTGCCCTCGTGCTGGCAGGAACCCGCATCAAAGCGTGGTATCGAAGTGATGCCAGCACTAACCCAACTGACTTTGCTGATGCGCGCCGGGTCGTCACGGCGTCGCCCGGGGCGGTGGTCATATAGCCAGGTGGCGTCGTAGCGCGACAGGTCATCTTTGTCCGGCCAGCGTATTCGCAAGCCCTCGGCATCCGCGCTGAATTCCTCCGGCTCGATGGTTAACTCCACACTGGTCAAATCAAACACGCGCTCATGGGTGCGCGGGTGCAGTTCCAGCGGGTCGTTGTCGCGCAGCCATATGTAGGGCAGTTCATTGCTTGAGCCATCAGCCCAGGTCAACATCAAACCGCGTTGCAGTGCTTTTACCTGTTGTATTTTCATGAAGGCGTTGATGATAGGGCGTTGTGTTGCATAGGCATTTTCACCCATGCAATGATGGGCTGCAAATCGAAAAACCATTTGTTTCATTGACCCTGGCCAGTGTGGGTCGCTCGCACTACAGTTGGCGCAATTGTGCTTGTGCAGGAGCAGTGTAAGCACTACATTTTGCTCTCTCGATTGAGATTGCTATGACTCATAAAAAATACGACTACATTATCATTGGCGCCGGTTCGGCCGGTTGCGTGCTGGCCAATCGCTTAACCGAAGACTCTGACGTCTCGGTCCTGCTATTGGAAGCCGGTGGCAATGATTCAGCCTGGGACTGGCGCATCCACATGCCGGCGGCGCTGGCCTACCCGATGAATGGTAAGCGCTACAACTGGGATTACCACACCGAGCCGGAAGCGCATCTAGGTGGGCGTATCATGCATTGTCCGCGTGGCAAGGTATTGGGTGGCTCCTCGTCAATCAATGGCATGTGTTATATCCGCGGTAATGCGCTGGATTATGACCGTTGGGCCGAGCAGGACGCAGCGCTGGCGGATTGGCGCTATCGAAATTGCCTGCCGTATTTTCGCAAGTCTGAATCCTATGCCGGGGGCGCCGATGACTATCATGGCGACCGTGGTCCATTGGCGGTGACTCAGGGTGAGGGTGATAACCCATTATTCAAGGCGTGGATCGAAGCAGGCCGACAGGCTGGCTACCCCTTTACGCCAGATTTAAACGGGTTTCAGCAAGAGGGCGTCGGGCCAATGGACCGGACCACCCGCAACGGCAAGCGCGGCTCTACGGCGGTGGGGTATTTGCACCCGGTGATGGCGCGGCCCAATTTAACCGTTATGAAAAAGGTCACGGCCGAGCGATTATTGTTCGCCGGCGAGCGTATCAGCGGCGTGGAATTCAGGCGCGGTAAGGCATTGAGCCAACAGCATGCGGCGCGTGAAGTTATTCTTTGTGGTGGGCCGATCAATAACCCCAAGTTACTGATGTTGTCCGGTATCGGGCCGCAACAGCACCTCGCCGAACACGGCATCGAGGCGCGGCTGGACCTGCCCGGCGTGGGGCAGAATCTGCAAGATCATTTAGAAATCTACCTGCAGATGGCCTGTACTCAGCCCATATCACTATTCAAGTTTTATAACCTGTGGGGGAAGGCGTTAACCGGCGCGCAATGGTTATTGACCCAAACCGGTCTGGGCGCCAGTAATCATTTCGAGGCCGGTGGGTTTATCCGCAGTAAAAAAGGCGTGCCGCACCCTGACCTGCAATATCATTTTTTTCCCATGGCGGTGCGTTACGATGGCCAAAGCCCAAACAACTCGCATGGCTTTCAGGCGCATGTGGGTTCGATGCGATCGCAAAGCAAAGGCTGGGTTAAATTACGCTCGGCTAACCCGCAAGACGCGCCGCGCATCTGTTTTAATTACATGTCGCAGCCTGAAGACTGGCAGGAGTTTCGTGCTGCGGTGCGCCTAACCAGAGAAATTTTTGCTCAGCCGGCATTCGATCCCTTTCGTGGTGAAGAACTGTCGCCGGGCAGTGAGGTGCAGAGCGACGCCGAGCTGGATGCCTATTTAAAAGACGCTGTGGAATCGGCCTACCATCCGTCCTGCACTTGCAAGATGGGCAGCGATGCGTTGTCGGTGGTGGATGAGCAGTGCCGCTTACGAGGTATGGCCGGCTTGCGGATCGTTGACTCGTCCATCATGCCCTCCATTGTCAGCGGCAACCTGAATGCGCCCACCGTAATGCTGGCAGAGAAGGCCGCTGATATCATCAAAGGCGTGCAGCCGCTGCCGGCCAGTGATGCACCGGTCTATGTGGCAGAGAACTACCGCGAGTCGCAACGATGAGTAAAAAAACACCTCCACCGGACGTTATCAGCAAGGCGCTGGACCTGGATGGCTCGCCAGAGGCCATTCGCGACTATTATGCGAATTGGGCGAAAAGTTACGACAGCGATGTGGGTGGCGACCATGTCGCTCCCCTGCACATGACCAATGTGCTGGTGGATTGGATTGCCAAAAACCGACCTGACGCCAGGGTGGCGGAGTATCAGGTCATGGATGTGGGCTGCGGTACTGGAATGGTCGGCACGGAGTTGGTCAGGCAGGGATTCAAGATCATCGATGGTGTTGATTTATCGGCAGAAATGATCGAGCAGTGCGCTGACCTGAAAATTTATCGGCAACTCACCGCCGACATTGATATCAATCTGGATAGCCATTCGCAGTGGGCCGGCAAATACGATGTGGTTACCTGCTGCGGGGTATTCACTCTGGGGCATGTGCACCCCGAAAGCCTGCTGAACATGTTGCGCTTTGCCCAACCGGGTGGGCTGGTGATCACCACCACGCGTGACGCCTACTATGAGTCAACCGACTATCAACGGGTGAGTGATCGCGCAGTTTCTGAAGGCCGGGCGCAGTTGCTGTTACATCTGGAGAACGCGCCCTATACCAATGACAGCGATGCGCATTATTGGTTGTATCAGGTGACCTGAGTTAGCGGCACTTTAGGAAGATTTGGTTTTGCGCCACCACATGCGCAAGCCGGTAATCGCCAACACCACAAACAACAGCGCCACAATATCCATCACCCACACGCCGGCGCGCCCGAAGAAGCGACCGCTGTGCACATCCTGTAATACCCGGCTGCGCGGCAGCACCAATTGTCGAAAGCGCTCCGCCTGCTCGGCATACTGGTTGAGTTGAGCCGTTAGATTCTGTGTCCGGGCCTGCGTGGAATCCGGCGCGAAAGACAAGGCTGCTAAATCCAATGTCTGGCCGCTGGGTTCCAGCATCGCGAACCCTGTTTGCTCGCTCAACCAAACGTCCGTTACCGGCCCTGGTAGTGCCATGCTATCCATAAGCTCATGATCGTCAGTGAATAAATGCAGTTTGCTGGCGGTAAACAGATACAGCACGTCATCGTACTGCGTAACGCCACGTAGGGTGGCCTGATCCGCCAGTACCGGTTCGCCGTTGAGCAATACATGGCCATCTGCTGCCAGTACCTGTGTTTCGCCCAGCCGCACGCCGGCCACCGACTGCGGAGCGCCGATTCCATACCAGTCCAGCACCCATTGACTCTTTACATAGCCCTGCATGGGGTCAATGTCATCAACATGGTTCAAGCCAATACCGGTGATCGCCAGCAGCAATACGGGCAGGGCGGTAACTAAGCCCAGCCGTCGGTGCCAGCGCCGCCCCGGGCTGGTGCCGTTACGTCGCTGAATGCGTTTCGATTTTGCAATCATCGGCTAGGTGTCTGCCGCCGCATTTAGTAACAAAGCTGCTTCAGCCTGTTTTTTTAAGGCCTTTACCGACAGGGTGGCGCCACTGATGCCATCGATCCTGCTGCTCAGGCCGCCCTCGGCTTTGCGCTGCAGTTGTTTGAACTGGTCGGTGAAAAACGAGTACTTTACTTCCCAGCCGCGCGATTCGCGAAACGCCAGTACTTTAACCGAGGCAATGCGGTCGGCGCCGTCGGCGGCGCGCTTTACAACCACGCCGGTGGTAATGGGTTTGGTCTTGCCGATCTCATTCAAAACCCACACCGTGGTGTTGTCCTTACGCCAGAATGGCGCGCGCAGAAAGCCCGGTTTGTGCCCCAGAATTTGCGTAAGCTCCTCGCGTAACGCACCTTTAACCCAAAGCCGCTGAGGTTGCGGCACGTCGCCCTCGAACACCGTTTCCAGGAACTCCTGTTCGGACAGCGAAAAGGTCCCCTGAGCGGCCAGCAAAGCCGGGCTGCTCACGAGGCACCACAGTATGACCAGCGCACGCCTCAAAACTGATACCCAACTCCGAGGTTAAAGCCTTTGTCATCTTCCGAGCCGGACTGATTTTCATAATCCGCCTTCAGCACCACATCCTCATGCAGCCACCAGTTCACACCGATATCGAATTGTTTGGCGTCTTCACCGGGTAGGCCCGCCTCGTTATTCCATTCGCTGTAACGCGCGAACAAACCCCATTCATCATTGATGCGCCATGAGGGCTGCAGAAAATATCCCTGCTGTTGATCGCGGCCCAGTAACTCGGCCGCACTGCTGTCGATGTCCCATTGCGCGGCCAGCGCGGTGAGGCCGAACGCACCACGTTGATAATTGAGGTGCGCTTCAAGCAAAGTAGCGCTGGCCGATTCGGTAGCCAGGCCCTGGGTCAGGTCACTCTGGTATTGCGCGCTCATGGCCAGTTCCAGACCCGGAATGCCGGTGTACTTCAGGCGGCCGGTCAAGGCTGGATCATCGGCGCGGGCTTCTGCCACCTTTTGGCGACCGGAACGGATCTTGTAGGCGTTGCTGCCATCGATGGGCGTATTCAAGCCGGAATGCAGGGCCACGTCCCACGACCAGCCACTATCGTTGTAGCCGCTGTAGGCTGCGCCGGCTTCCCACCAGGTGGTTGGGATGATGTTCTTTTCAATCTCGTTGCGCTCCACGCCATAAAAAGTGGGTGGTTCATGGGTTTCATTGAGAATGCCCACCGGCACCAGAAACAGGCCGGCTTTGGCAGCGGCGTTGCCGCCCAAATCGTATTGAATATAGGCCTGCTCAAGTTCCACTTCACCGGGTTTGCCATCACCGGCCAACGCATGTTCAATCTCCAACTCGGTAACCAGACTCAGGCGCTCGGTGAACTGGTGATCAAAATACAAAACGAAACGATGAAAATCGATTTCTTTACCGCTGTCGAGGTTGTTGTAATGCAACTCGCCATAGCCACCGATACTGGTGGCGCTCTGCTGTGGCGCACCGACGCTCTCCACCTGATCGGCAATCAGCGTGGCCACTTCGGTGGCCTGTGCCGCTTCGGTTTTGGTGGCGGCAACTGCGCTAGCCAATTCAGTCAATTGTTGCTGCAGGGCAGTCACCTGTTGCTGGAGTGCGTCAATCTGCGCCTGCATGGCAGCTTGATTGGCGTTTGCGGGGTTGGCTGCTAACGACAGGCTGAGCAGCACTGACAAAGGAAGATATTTCACTTTGGCTCCTGATAATGTGTTTCGTATGGCATTGACGGGCAGCCGTTACTGCCCAAAACGTTTAGAAACTCAATTATATAGGACGCAAATACAAATGCAAATCATTCCCATTTGCATTTGTGAAGCAGTTTAGCGGCTCGCCCGCGCGCAAAACGCTATTCTACGATCAGTTCAGACGTGGCCCAGGTCAGCTTTTCCTTACTGGAGACATACCGTAGCTGGTACTTTCCGGGTTCCTTGGGCGCAGCCAGCCGGCCCCGCGTTTTGCCCTGTGTGTACACATAGGTAAGTTGCTTGCTGTTGTCCGTATCGGGCTTGAAGACGCCAATCCATTCGCCCTTGCCACCCGCGGCCTGCCAGCCGATCTCAAAGCGCTCGCCAGCTTTCACGGTGGCGGGGTGGGTGAGGGTTTCGCTGCGCGGCGTGACGGTAATGGCGTGTTCCGCCCACAGCAACTTCTTTTGCGCCGATACATAACGAATTTTATAGCTACCCGGAATATCAGGCATCTGCATCGTGGTGGCTGTCCCGGGTCGCGCATACACATACGAGCGATATTGTTTGGCCTCGCTGCCGGGGTCCGCGACGGTGATTAAATCGCGGCTGTTGCCGGGCCCTTGCCAGTCGACCTTGACCGTTGCGCCGGCCTCGGCTTGCGCCACCGCACTGACGCTCACCTCAGGTGTCGCGATGCTTACCGGGGAACGCGCCCAGATCAATTTTTTCTGACCCGAGATATACCGCACTTCAAAGTCGCCGGGAATCTCGGGCATCTTCAGCTTGGTGTCTTTGCCGGCTCTCACATAGGCGTAGTTTTCATAATCCTTGCCCGGTGCATCCGGATTTGCCACCGTGAGAAAGTCGCCCTTATTGGCTGGCCCGGTCCACTTGACCATGACCTCAGCGCCCGCCTGCTGGTTCGCATCCAGGGTTGCGCTGGTCTGCGGCTGTAGCACCTTGATGGGTCGATTGGCCCATACCGTTTTGCCGCCATAGGGCACGTAACGAATTTCGTATTCGCCGGCTTCATCCGGCATGCGCAACTCGGTGGGGCTACCATTGCGGGTGTAACTATAGTTGGCATAGGCATTGGGCTTGTCGGCAGCCAAGGCCACCGTCAGGTAATCGCCCTTATAGTTAGGTGCGGTCCATTCCACGCTCAGGTTGCCACCCGCCGTGGCCTGATCTGCGGCGGCCAGCGTCACGCTCGGCACCTGCACCTTAAGAGCGGAACGAATAATCACTTTTTTAGTCTCGCCATCGTAATAGCGCACTTCATAATCGCCAGCCACCGCCGGTGCATTTAAATCGAGGGTGGCGGCGCTGCCTATGCGCTTATAACCGCCGGTCACCGAGTCGTTGGCGTCACGCTTGGCAATCACTACATAATCCTTTTCCAGCGTGTCGCCGTTCATGGTCAGGGTCACCGCCGAGGCCGCATCCACAGTTTGCGGGGCGCCAAGCTCGAGCTTGCGATCACCTACGGCGCCACTGCTGGGGACCACCACCGCAGTATCGGTCGCGGCCGGGCTGGCGGATGTGGTTGTCGGAGTGGCTGAGGTGGCCTTGTCAGCAATCGTTTGCGGAGCTTTCTCGGGCCCACTGGGCTGCGCCAGATACCAGCCGCCCCCGGCCACCAACGCCAGCAGCAACAGGCCGCCAATCAGCTTTGGCATAATGCTCGGTTTACTAGCGCGCGCGGCCGCTTTGGCGGCGGGCGAAGCTTTATGCTTTTTGTTTTTGGTTTTGGTCTCGGACTCCGGCCGCTCCAGGATTGAGCCAATGGTTGTGACCAACTCGTTTAGGTGATCGTCCAGCGCCGGGGACATGGCATCCAGCCAATGCGTGGCGCTTAAAAAGTATTCCATATCTCGCGACGGCTGTACGTCTTCGATTCGAAACGGCACCACCACCACATCCAGCTGCACCGCGCGCTCTACCTCGCGCATCACCTGTTTTGAATCGTTGGAGCGAGCCGAAAAAATAACCACCATGACACGGCTGCCGCCAATAGCGTCGATGATGGAGCCGCCCCAGGAATCACCCGGCCGGATATCGCGGGGCGCTATCCAACAGCGAAAACCGGCTTGTTCAACCGCCGCCGTAACCGCGTCCGCCACCACCTTGTCTTCGGATGAATGAGAAATAAAAACGTCGTGTGCCATCGCCTATCCTCCAGTCTGGCGGCCAGCATGCCGCCCCTAAGCGGTCAAATTACTTGCATTGCCGCCGGATATCAAGCGCCTGCCACCCCACCGGGGTAGCTTTCAACAAACGCGATACACTAATACACGCGTGGTTACTTCGGGTTCGCCGTAGGGCATGGAATAGAAAGGCGGCGTTTGTAACTCCAGTTTCCAGACCCCGTCGGCCTCCAGTTTATTCAACATGGCCGGGTATTCGGGAGGCATGGGCGGGTGGTCGCGATAGGTAAAAATAATCGGTGCACCGGGCTGGCTGATGCGGGTCAATTCCTCAAACGTGTGTGCCGGCGCATGGCCGGCGGTAATCACCCCACAGGATAGAATCGCGGCGAAGTGATTATCTGGAAAGGGCAGTTGTTCGCCCAGCGTGGCTTGTTGCAAATCGGCGTAGATGTTTTTTTTCCGCGCCACGTTCAACATGCCTTCCGACAAGTCGATGCCGGTCATCGGGCCATAGCCCATGGTGGCCAATGCTTCCGACGCAATACCGCCGCCGCAGCCGGCGTCCAGAATAGGGCCGGCGTCGGCCGGCACATAGCGTACAAACGCGGCGGCAATCACGGCTGGCATGCGATAGCCCATGGCGCATAAATCGGGTTCGTAGTTTTCCGCCCAGTCGTCATAGGCCGCTTCCTGCTCAGCCGCGCTCTTGGCGGCGTACACCTTCTGAACTTTGCTGTCACTCATAATCGTCTCCTCAGGCGCGCGGGTATAGGGTTTCGGTGTGGCCGTCTACGCCGATAATTTGACCGGATATGTGGCGGGCTTAATCAGACACAAGATAGCAGATCAGGTCGGCAATTTCGTCGGGCTCGACATAACATTGCATCGATGTGCCGATGGCATAGCGACGCCGCACGTCCTCTTCACTTAGATTTTCCGCCGCCGCATGGGCAGCCACCACACGGTTCATGCGGTCGCCATTTACATTACCGGGCACAATACCATTGACCCGAATATTGTCTGGCCCCAGTTCCATGGCCATGGTCTTTGTGAAACCCTGCGCCGCATACTTGGCTACCACATAGGGGCTGCGATTGGGGTAGCCCATAATGCCTGCCGCAGAGATTAGATTGATGATTACCCCATGCCCCTGTTGTTTGAAAATTGGCACCGCACGCCGCGTGCACAAGAACTGCGAATCAAGACACACGTTTAAGGTGTCGCGCCATTCCCGGTAGCTAATCTCTTCAATCGGTTTGGTGGGGCCGCCAACGCCGGCATTGTTGATCAGAATATCCAGCCCATCGGCCTGCAGTTGATCGAACAGCGCATCGATTTGCGCGGGGTCACCCACATCGCATAGCGACGTGTTAATGCCGTCCGGCAGGCTCGACAATGCCGCCTGATCAATATCACACACACTCACCACCGCACCCAGCTTATGCAGGGCCAGCGCCGTGGCTTTACCCATGCCGTCGCCACCGCCGGTAATAAATGCGCGTTTGCCGGTCAGCGAAATATTCATGCAGACGTCGCGGCGGTAGAACTCAACCGATGCGCGTACAGGTGTTCATAGTGGGGCATCACCAGATCATAAACCCGTTTTACATAGTCGGGCAGTTGTTGCGGGTCAACAGGCGGGCGCGACTGTGGTTTGAGGCCATCGGAGTTGCGCAAGTTTTCATGAAACGAACCGCCATCCCACCAACTGACTTCATCACGGGCGCCGGGCTCCCAACTAAGCGCGCTTTCCATAAAGGGCAGGCCTATTGCACTGCACCAGCGCTCGACCATGGTGTGCGGGTCTTGCAATAAATCATCGCTGTCCAATACCGGGGGCGGGCTACCGAGCTGATCGCATAGCAGATCAAACAGTTCGCGCTGCTCGGCAAAGCCGGTTTCTTTAATGTGAAAATCCGGCCAATGCCGGTACATCGAGGTCAGGGTCTTGGCCGGGTTTCGAATCAAAAAGCTATGCTGAAAATGCGACAGCAACTCGGCATCCCACAAATGCGCGATGTAGTGCGGAAAGTCCTTGGAGAACACCGGGCCCTGCTCAGCAAGGTTTTGTAGATCACGCCATACCGACTCCAGTGTCAGCCCCGGGGTGCGCACGCTGCTTTCATCGACCCGCGGCCACAACGGCTGCTCGCCCTGATACCAGGCTTCACCGAAGGGTTCGTGCACGCAATTTAAGTCGCCGCGCTGGCGCATCATCCATTCAAAGGCGGTGGAGGTAGAGCGGGGCACTGCCCACAGTGCATAGATCGGATGCTTCATGTTAAGGAACTCAGTAGTTGGCCATGCGTGCCCAGCGGTGCAATGCCAAGGGTTTTGTAAATGCGCCAATACAGCGCAACATCAGAGGCAATAATCGGTTTGCCGACCAGCGACTCCAGTTCCACCTCGCGCGCCAGCATGCGTTCGGGCAGCCCGCTGGCATTGCGGAAGTTACACATGCCGTTGACCACAATTGCTTCGGCCTGAGGGGCCTGCTCCGCCACGTATTGCATAGACTTAGCCGCCAGATCGTCAGGGAATATCCAGGTTTTATCGTTTACTGCCTGCTGGCTTGGGTAAAAACCCTGATCGACAAAATTGCCTACATAGCAAAGATCAAAGCCAGCATCGCGGAGAAAGCGCGCAATGCCGTCGCGCCAGTCTGGCCAGTAATACACCGAATTGAGCGCAATCTTTTCAATGTTCATGGCCTGCAGGGCCTCGACCAGACACAGCCCGGCCATGTGCAGCGGGGTTTGATACTTATCTGATACCCGGTCGCAAAACTCCATAATCTCCCGAGGAGATTTACCGCCTGCATGTACCCAGTTGGTGCCCACCTGGCCGCACACATCCGCGCCGTTATTGGCCATGCATTCAACAAACTCCTCGAGCAAGTCAAAGTTCTTGGTACGTTGCGTTAACTCATGCGCGTAACCCGGCACATGCAACATGCGGCCGTGCACGCCGACCGACGGTGGTGACATGCGTAAGAAGTCACTGGGCGCGGCATCAAAGTCATGCGGTGGTGAGGTGAAGCCAACCTGATGGGTGAATAATTTATTGCGGGGGTCGAACCAGCGTTCAGGTTTCATCGATAGGTTTCTCCGTAGATGTGTTACGTCGTCGCGGAACCGGCTCACTGAATTTACCGGCGCGCACCCGCTCGGCGGCACCCGCTTGCTCTTTCGTATTGAATGACTTCTCGTTGTCATCAAACAACTGGCGAAGCCGTAAGCCGTGGGTGACCGGGACTAGATTGCCAGCGCCAGCCATGCCCGACAAACGTGCCCAGGCGGCCTGCTTTTTGACCACCTGATGCGGTTGAAAGCGGCTTAGGTCGTCTGCGGTTAAATCAGCATCGCGTCGCAGGTGGCCGGCATCGATGGCGCGCTGCATTAAGTCGGCTGCGCGGCGGCTGCGCACAATAGCGGCGTTGCTGCCCGGGTCTGTTTTACTGTTCTCGGGCGTCGGCGCGCCACCCTCCCAGGTGTCGGCCGCGGCGATATCGGCGGCATCGCCAATGCCGTCCGGGCAGATCTTGCAGCGCGGTGGCAAGCCCCATGCAGAGTCGTCATCACCCCAGAAATCAAGGTAACTGAATTCGTGCTTGCTGCCGTCGGCCATGGTAATCACCGTAGGCCCCGGACAGCCATTGCCGCGATACCGCAGGCCGCTGATTTGGTCGAAATCAATGCCCTGAGACTCGAGAAACGTGCGTAGATTCTCAGGCGCCATAAAACCGCCACACACCATGGTCAACATGAATTGGCAGTGTTGGTCGACCCGCGGGTCGATTCTGGCCAGATTGCGCAATGCACTGACGTCGCATGGCGTGCCAATAAACGCGAATTGCAGTTGCTGTTGTTGTGCTTCATCCAAGGCGGCATGAA
>JABDKW010000034.1 GCA_013002025.1 Gammaproteobacteria bacterium
TTTAGTGCGAACGGGCCCGGGGTCAAGGGAATTGACTTTGATGTTAGAAACCGACTCGAGTTCTTCGGCCCAGATTTTCATCTGCGCCTCGATCCCGGCGTAGGCGATGCCATAGGCACCCCAATAAGCCTGCGGATGGCGACCTTCGTCGGCACTCGTGAACACAATATTGGTTGCGTAGTCCTGCTTTAACAGCGGCAGGAGTGCGCGAGTCAAAAAATACGGCGCCTGCATATTGGTGTGCATGACCTCATTCCAGTAGTCCAGATCGTATTGGTCCATGGGGCTCGGCGAGCCCAATTCGGCGGCGTTGTGCAGCAGGCCGTCCAGCCGACCAAAGTCATCCAGGGTTGCCTGTGCCAGGCGGGTTGCGGATTCGGGCGTGATTTCCATCAGGTCGACCGGCAAAATAACCGGCTCAGTAAAGCCCTGTTGCATGATCGAGTCATACAGCTTTTCCAGATGCCGGGCCTTTTTATCCAGCATCAGCACCGTGGCACCATATTCTGCCAGGGCCATGGTCACTGCCCGGCCAATGCCGTCGGCAGCGCCGGTAATCATGATTACCTTATCGTCGAACTGATTCGGTTGTGGGCGATAATCGGCCCAGTCCAGGTTGGTGGTCATTTAGTATGCAGTCGGTTGTTGCTGGTGGCGCCGTATAATCCCTGCTTCAGAGATCCTTTTCAAGCGTGTCGTCATCTTGTTTTAGTTTGCGGGTGGTGCCGGAGCCGAGTGTTTCAATGTCCTGGGGAGGGTCATTACTCAGCCCCAAGTCTGCGAGCTTACGTGCCGCTGGCATTGCCGTGCTTTGATAAGAGCCGACCAGCTTATTGAAGTTCTCGACTGTGCTGTCCAGAGTTTTTCCGAGGCTGTTGATATGACTGGTAAGTACCTGCAGGCGCTGAAACAGGCCCTCACCCAGGCTGCGAATCTGTTCGCTGTTCCGGTTTAGCGAGTCTTCGCTCCAGCCATAGGCAACCGCGCGCAGCAGACCAACCAGGCTGGTGGGGGTTGCCAACAGTACTTTGCGCTGCAAGGCAAATTCCAATAGTTGCTTATCTTGCTCCAGCGCTGCGCTCAAGAATTGATCGCCGGGGATAAACAGGATTACAAACTCCGGGGAGCGTTCGAATTGACGCCAATACTGTTTTTGCCCCAGTTCTTTGACGCGCTGTTTTACGTTTCGATAGTGGTGAGCCAAATGCTCCGCACGGCTGCTGTCATCACTTGCCTCAACCGCACTGATGTAGGCATCCAACGGTGTCTTTACGTCGACCACCAGTAGCCGGTCGCCGGGCATATTGACAATCAGGTCAGGTCGTAGCAATCCGTCATCTGTTTGCACCGACACCTGCTGTTGGAAGTCGCAGTGCTCTGACATGCCGGCCAGCTCAACCAGCCTTTTCAGCGTTAGTTCGCCCCACTGACCGCGAACTTCAGGTCGGCGTAGCGCAGTCACCAGATTGCGGGTTTCACTCTGTAGCGAAGCATGAGAGCTCAACAGATTATTGATCTGCTCGCCCAGGCGAGCCTCACTTACCTCTCTTTGCTTGTCCAGCTTTCGCAGTTGCTCATCGGTTTGCTGAATAGATTGCCTGATCGGTTGCAACAGGTTCTCGATACTCTGTTCGCGGGCCTTCAGTTCACTACTCGCACCGGCCTGCAATTGACTGAAACTCTGCTTGGCCAAGGTCAAAAATTGTTCATTGTTTTGTTGTAGGGCTCGCTGTGACAACGCACTAAAGGCGTTGGCAAGATGGTCCAGTTGCTCATCAAGGTCGGCCTGCTGATCGACTAACGCCTGGCTTTGTTTGGTCTGATGGCGCCGCTCCCATGCCCGCCCGATCACAAACCCCAACAGCGCCCCAAACACGCCAATCACCCCCGCCAGCGCATCGGCGGTGAACTGCATGCCGAGACCACCGAGGAATTCTGATAATGAATTTAGCATTGCTCGTGACGAATTACCGGAACCGCTCGTGCAGTAGTTGCGCCAGGCTGGCAGGCTGCTTCAAGAGATAATCTGCGCCCCAGCGACTGGCGTCATCATCGTGTTGCAGATAACCCCACAGTGCCGCAGCGGTGTCCATGCCGGCATTGCCACCGGCTTCAACGTCGCGGGCATGGTCGCCGACATAAAGACATTCTGAGGGTGCCAGATTCAACACCATGCAGGTATGCAGCATGGGTGCAGGGTCTGGCTTTTTTACCGGCAAGCTATCGCCGCCCAATAATATCGAGCAGCGGTTCAGTAGATTCAGTCCTTCCAGCAAGTCGCGACTAAGTTGCAGTGGCTTGTTGGTGATCACCCCCCATTTGATGTCATTGTCCTGACATAAGGTCAATACCTCAGACATGCCATCGTAGATAACACTGTCTTCACAGACGTGCTCGGCGTAATCGCTTAAAAAGTTTTCGATCAGCTGCAATTCTCTCTGCTCTGTCAAATTCTCACCAAAGCCATGGCGGATCAGTGCGCGCGCGCCATTGGATACCTGACGCGCAGCAACCTGCGCCTCGACCGGCGCTATTCCTTCAGATTCCAACAGTCGATTTAGCGTTCCCACCATGTCCGGCGCGGTGTCGATAAGCGTACCGTCGAGGTCTAGGAGCAGGGCCTTGAGTTGCATCTGGTAGTGACGGCGTTAAGCGCTGTTGCGTGTGTGCATCATGTAATTTACATCCACACCCGGGCCCAACTTATATTGTTTGGTCAGCGGATTAAAGTGCAGACCCGTCATGCGTTCGGTATGTAGACCCGCGGCGCGTGCCCAGGCGTCCAGTTCTGACGGTTTAATGAGTTTGTCGTATTCATGGGTGCCGCGCGGCAGCAAATTTAAAATGTACTCGGCCCCGACGATGGCAAATAGCCATGCCTTGGGATTGCGGTTAATGGTGGAAAAATACACATGACCATCGGGCTTGCAAAGCTGCGCGCAGGCGCTGATCACCTGAGCCGGGTCTGGCACATGCTCTAACATTTCAAGGCAGGTCACAATATCGTAATGCCCGGGGCGCTGTTCGGCCAGTGCTTCTGCCGTAATACGCAAGTATTCGACCTGTTGGCCGCTCTCGAGCAAGTGTAAGCGGGCCACGCTAAGCGGCGCTTCGCCCATATCAATACCGGTCACCTCAGCGCCAAACGCGGCCATGGCTTCGCTGATGAGGCCACCACCGCAGCCCACATCGAGCACTTTTAGGCCCTTTACCGGTGAATGCAGGTTGATGTAATCGCAGCGCAACGGGTTGATGGCGTGCAGCGGCGCAAACTCGCTTTCTGGGTCCCACCAGCGGCTGGCCAGATCTTCAAATTTTTTAATTTCGGCCGGGTCAACATTGCTCATATCGGGGCTATTGTCCGGCGTGTGATCGGTGGATGTCATGTTTGCACTCCGGCGTTGTTGGCGTGTTGTTGAATTTTCTGGCCCCAGTCTTCAGCTTTACTCAGCACATGGCCCAAGTCCAGGCGTGTAAGTTGGTGATTTTTGACCAATCGTTTGCCCTGTACCCATACGTCACTGACCTGCTCGCGGCTGGCACTGTAAACGATCTGCGCTACCGGGTCGTATACCGGCTGGGTAGCAACGTGGTTCAAGTTGATGGCGGTAAGGTCCGCGGATTTACCCACCTCAATTGACCCTATTTCATCCTGCATATTGAGGGCGGTAGCGGCGTTTATGGTTGCCATTTTCAAAATTTCTGCGGCCGGCAAGGCGGCGGCATCGTGGCCGGTATTTTTTGCCAGCAGGGCCGCTGTGCGCATCTCACCCAACATGTTCAGGTCATTGTTGCTGGCTGCGCTGTCTGTACCCAGACAAACATTGGCGCCGGCGGCGATTAAATCCGCCACCCGGCAGCTACCGCTGGCCAGCTTTAAATTTGAACCGGGGCAATGGATAACGTGCACACCTTGTTGGGCCGTCAGCTCTATTTCTTGATCGGTCAGATGCACCATATGTACCGCCATCAAGCGTGGGTTCAGTAGCCCGAGTTCTTGTAATCGCCCCAAGGGGCGTTGCCCGTACTGCTGCATTGAGCCGGCGATTTCGTCGGCGGTTTCATGTAGATGCATATGCACATGAATCTGCAGTTCATCGGCGTAGGTCATGGCCTGCCGCAAAGGCTCGTCTGACACAGTATAGGGTGCGTGCGGCGCCATTGCTGTTTGGATAGAAGACAGGGCGCGGGTGTCATCATGTACCGCAATCCCTTTGCTGAAGTATTCGTCGGTATCGGCGGCCCAGATACTAGGGAAATCCAGCACGATTAAGCCAACTGTGGCGCGAATACCGGCTTCCTGCGCCACGGCGGCGACTACATCTGGATAGAAATACATATCGTTAAAGCAGGTGGTGCCGCTAAGCAGCATTTCAGCGATTGCCAGTTCGGTGCCGTCGCGCATAAAGGCTGGGTCAACCCAGCGGGCTTCCGCCGGCCAAATATGTTCATTCAGCCACTCCATCAGCGAGATGTCGTCAGCAAGACCACGGAACAGGCTCATAGCCGCATGCGTGTGGGCGTTGATCAGGCCTGGAATCAGCGCATGGTCGGGTAGCTCGACCTGCTCAGCCGAGGGGAATTGTTGCAGGGCATCAGTACTCGGCATAATGGATTTTATGCGCTGATTTTCGATAACCACAGCATGGCCTTCGAGGGTGCTCGAACGTCCGTCTACCGGGATAACCCAGCGTGGCAAAATTAGGCTTAGTTGTTTATCCATGATGCATCGCGGCGCAGGCGCATCCGCTGGCCAGATTGTAATATATACTATCGCCTTGATTGTGAATTATTGCCGCCTTAGCCCTGATGCCGAGGTGAATACTACAGCGACTGCGAGTCTTACAAATGCGAATACTGGTAACCGGAGCGGCCGGATTTATAGGCGCTGATCTGAGCGCTAAATTACTGGCGCTAGGGCACGCCGTGGTGGGTATCGATAATTTCAACGATTATTACGATGTGTCACTGAAGCGCGACCGAATCAAGCAGTTGGATAGTGCCGGCGATTTTGAATTGCGTGAAGTTGATTTGGTTGATGGCCCGGCCTTGGCCGAATTGTTTGCAAAACACCAGTTTGAGGTGGTGATTCATCTCGCCGCTCAGGCTGGTGTTCGTTATTCTCTGGAAAACCCACAGGCCTATATCGACTCGAATCTGGTGGGTTTTGGCAATGTGCTGGAAGCCTGCCGCCAGAATGAGATTAAACATCTCGTTTATGCCTCGTCGAGTTCGGTGTATGGCGCTAATAAAAATTTCCCGTTTAAAGAATCGGATCGAGTGGATAACCCGGTGTCACTGTATGCGGCGACTAAAAAGGCCAATGAGTTAATGGCGCACAGTTACGCTCATTTGTATGGAATGCGGTGTACCGGCTTACGGTTTTTCACAGTGTACGGCCCTTGGGGCAGACCGGATATGGCGCCCTTTCGGTTTGCGTCGCGAATGCTCAATGGTGAAAAAATACCTGTTTATAATCAAGGAGATATGATTAGAGATTTCACCTATATTGACGATA
>JABDKW010000009.1 GCA_013002025.1 Gammaproteobacteria bacterium
ATGAATGCCATGCCGGCGATAGGGTGAAGGTGACCACGCGGGTGAATGAAGGCGAGGGCAAAAAGCTACGCCTGCAACAGGCGCTGCACCACGCCGACGGCCGTTTGTTGTCGACCAGCAATGTGTTGCTGATACATGTGGATTTAACTACCCGCAAGTCTTGCCCACCAGCGGGACAGGTGGCGGCGACTTTATCTAAATTGGCGGCCGCCCATGCGGAATTGCCAGAGCTTTTTTAGGGGCCGCGGGCGCTTTTTATTGGCCGCAGGCGCTTTTAATGGCCGCAGGTGCTTTTAATGGCCGCAGGTGCTTTTAGAATTTCCGGAGAACGATTATGAATTTTATGTTGAGCGAAGAGCAGCAAATGATCATCGACACCACCAAAGCGTTTGTCGAGCAAGAGCTGTATCCGCACGAGGCCGAAATCGAGCGCACTGGTGTGTTGCGTGAAGAGCTGGCCGCTGAGATAAAAGCCAAGGCGCTGGATGCCGGCCTGTACGCCGCCAATATTCCCGAGGAGTTTGGCGGTGGCGGTCTGGATACCGTGAGTTGGTTGCTGTATGAAAAAGAACTGGGGCGTGCCAACTATGCGCTGCACTGGAGCTGCGTGGCGCGGCCTTCCAATATCCTCTGCGCGGGCACACCGGAGCAGCGGGAGAAATACCTGCAGCCCTGCCTGCGCGGTGAGAAGAGCGATTGCCTGGCAATGACCGAGCCGGATGCGGGCTCTGACTTGCGTGGCATGCGCGGCACCGCGGTGCAGGATGGCGACGACTGGGTATTAAACGGCACCAAGCATTTTATCAGCCACGCCCAAGAAGCCGACTTCACCATTGTGTTTATGGCGTCCGGTGAAGAAGACACCCCGCGCGGGCCGAAGAAACTGATCTCGGCGTTTTTTGTTGATCACGACAACCCGGGCCTCACCATGCGTGATGGCTACCGGAACGTCTCGCACCGTGGCTATACCAACGCCATTCAGGAATTTGATGATTGTCGGGTACCGGCCAGCGCCATGCTGGGCGAGGTGCACAAAGGCTTTGACGTGGCTAACGCCTGGCTGGGCGCAACCCGCCTGCAGGTGGCGGCGACTTGTCTGGGCCGTGCCGAACGGGCCTTTGAGCTGGCGGTGCAATACGCGGCGGATCGCAAACAGTTCGGTCAGCCGATTGGCAAGTTTCAGGGCGTGTCGTTCAAGCTGGCCGACATGGCCACGGAAATGAAAGCGGCTGAATTACTGGTGCTGGAAGCCGGCTGGAAATACGACCAGGGCACTTGCACCGATGCCGACATGGCGATGGCCAAATTAAAAGCCACCGAGATGCTGGCCATGGTGTCAGACGAAGCCATCCAGATCTACGGCGGCATGGGCCTGATGAATGAGCTGCCATTAGAGCGCATCTGGCGCGATGCGCGCATTGAGCGTATCTGGGAGGGCACCTCGGAGATTCAGCGGCATATTATCTCGCGCAGTCTGCTGCGCCCGCTGGGCGCCTAAACGTCGTTTTAGCGAGTTAATTCGATGCCCGAGCTAAGGCGTTTTATCAGCCCCAAAGCGGTGGTCACTGTGGGTGGCGGCTGGGCCGCCAATGTGATTACCCAGCTACAGAAGTCGGGTTATACGGGTGACATCTGGCCAGTGCATCCACATCGCGACGAGATTAATGGCATCGCCTGTTTTGCCGACGTTGCAGCCTTGCCCGGCGTGCCGGACGCCGCCTTTGTGGGCGTGAATCGCGAGCAGACGGTTGAGGTGGTCGGCCAGTTGAGTGAGTTGGGCTGTGGCGGGGCGGTGTGTTTCGCCTCCGGCTTTAAGGAAAGCGACCAGGCAGACTTGCAGAATCAGTTGATTGCCAATGCCGGTGATATGCCGATTCTGGGGCCCAATTGCTACGGCTTTATAAACTACGTTGACAATGTCTGCATCTGGCCGGATCAGCACGGCGGGCAGCCGGTGGAGTCGGGCGTGGCCATCATCGCGCAGTCTTCCAACATCTCCATCAGCATGACCATGCAGCAGCGCGGCCTGCCGTTAGCTTATCTGTTCACGCTGGGTAATCAGGCGCAAATCGGGGTCAGCGAGATGACCGCGGCCATGTTGGATAATCCGCGCGTCAATGCGGTTGGCCTATACCTTGAGGGGGTTGATGACATAGCCGGCTTTGAGGCCATGAGCAGCAAGGCGCGCGCTCTGGGTAAATCCATTGTGGTGCTGAAGGTGGGCAAGTCGGCCAAGGCGCGCGCCGCCACGCTGACCCATACTGCCAGCCTGGCGGGTGGCGCGGCGGCATCGTCAGCGCTGTTAAGGCGGCTGGGTCTGGTCGAGGTGGCCTCCATCACCGAATTGCTGGAGACGCTCAAACTATTAAATTTTATTGGCCCGTTACGAGGGCCAGATGTGGTCTCAGTGAGTTGCTCGGGCGGTGAAGCCAGCTTAATGTCGGATCTGGCGCAATCCAGTGGGTTGAACTTTCGTGATTTTACCGGGCCGCAGTGCGAGGCTCTGACCAAAGTGCTGGGCCCCAAAGTTGAGATTGCCAACCCGCTCGATTACCACACCTATATCTGGGGCGATGTGCCGGTGATGACGGGCTGTTTTGAGGCGGTGATGCGCAGTGAGTTTGATCTCACGGTGTTTGTGCTGGACCTGCCCCGCGCGGACCGCTGTGACAGCAGCGGCCACGAGTGCGCCATCGAATCCATTATTGCCGCGCGTCGCGCGACCGGGGCTGCGGTCGCGGTGTTAAGCCTGATGCCGGAGAATCTGGATGAAGCCATCTGCCAGCGCTTTATCAGCGCGGGCGTGGTGCCATTGCACGGTATGCAAGATGGCATCGCGGCCATTGATGCGGCCATTCGTGCCGGTCAATTGGCCCGGGCCGTGCCGCCCAAACCATCATTGGTGGCGGCGGCCAGACGCACTGGCGAAGCAATAACGCTCACCGAATACGCCGCCAAGCAGGCGCTGGCCGAGCACGGTGTGTGCATACCGCCGGCCGGTGTGGCGCAGAATCGGGAAGGCGTACCCGAAGTGGCGCATGAGCTCGGCTTCCCGTTGGCCCTCAAAGCACTCGGCGTGGCGCACAAAACAGATCTCGGTGCGGTGGCATTGGATATTCATTCCTATACCGAGTTAGCCCTCAGCCTGGAGGCCATGCCGGAGTCCCCGCAGGGCTATCTGGTCGAGGCCATGGTGGCAGACAGTGTGGTGGAGCTTATTGTCGGGGTTACCATCGATGAAACCGGCCTGGTGCTGCTGACCATCGGCGCCGGTGGCGTGATGACCGAAATAATAAAAGACACCGCACATTTGCTGTTGCCGGCCCGGCGTGATGAAATTGCCGCTGCGGTTAACGCCCTGCAAATCAGCCCGCTGTTAAGCGGTTATCGCGGCAAGCCTGCGGTCAATCAAGCGGCCCTGTTAGATGCGGTGGTGGCGGTAGGCAACTATGTAGAGCAGAATCTGGATCAATTAATTGAGCTGGATATTAATCCCCTGATGGTGGGGCAATCACAATCAATCGCGGCCGATGCACTGATTCGGCTGCAGCCCGCGGGCGGAGATCAACCATGAGCAATTCGGTAACAACGCACATCGACGGCCACGTGCTTGAGGTGACTCTGGATCGGCCCAAGGCCAATGCGGTGGATCTCGCCACCAGCCGCGAGATGGGCGCCATCTTTCAGGATTTTCGGGATAACCCGGAGTTGCGAGTGGCGATTGTGACGGCGGCGGGCGAGAAGTTTTTCTGCCCCGGCTGGGACCTCAAAGCCGCGGCCGATGGTGACGCAGTCGATGGTGATTATGGGGTAGGCGGTTTCGGTGGCATGCAGGAACTGCCGCGCCTCAACAAGCCAATTATCTGTGCGGTGAATGGCATCTGTTGTGGCGGTGGGCTGGAGATTGCCCTGTCCACCGACATTATTCTGGCCGCCGAACACGCCACCTTTGCCTTGCCTGAAATTAACTCCGGCACGGTGGCGGACGCCGCCTCGATTAAATTACCCAAGCGCATTCCCTATCATATTGCCATGGAGATGCTGCTCACCGGGCGCTGGCTGGACGCCGAAGAAGCGCATCGCTGGGGCTTTGTGAATGAGATTCTGCCGGCCGATAAGTTAATGGACCGCGCCCGCGAGATGGCGCAATTGATTGCCAGCGGCCCGCCACTGGTAATGGCGGCGATTAAAGAGGTGGTACGCGACGCCGAAGACTCCAAGTTTCAGGATTCGCTGAATCGCATTACCACCCGGCAGCTGCAAACCGTGGACACCCTGTACGGCAGCGAAGACATGCGTGAAGGTTTTACGGCCTTTGCGGAAAAACGCGACCCGGTGTGGAAGGGACGATAAGCGCTCTCCTTATTCTGCGCTGAAGGCTCTTGCTGAGGGCTCTAGTAAGTCGCGGGCACGTCGCCTAGATTGGAATAGATGGTTTTGGATTGGGTGTAGGCTTCGATGGCCTGCAAGCCGTTTTCGCGGCCGATACCCGATTGTTTATAACCGCCAAAGGGGATTTCCGCCGGCGTGATGTTGTAGTCATTGATCCACACAATGCCGGCCTGAATCTGGTTGGCCACCCGGTGGCCACGACTGAAGTCGGCGGTAAAGACCGCGCCCGATAGACCGAAATGCGTGCTGTTGGCGCGCTCGATAGCCTCTTCTTCGGTGCTGAAGGGCAGCACCGACATCAGCGGGCCAAATACTTCATCGGTCACAAAGGGCTGGTCGTCGCTGCAGTCGGCGTACACCGCCGGGGTCACATAATAACCATTGGCCAGCGCCGCGTCGTCGGGCTTGCCATCGCCGCCGCACAACTGCCGCGCCTTGCTGTTGCGCGCCGCCTCCAGATAGCCCAGCACCTTGGTGTATTGCTCTTCGCTGACCAGCGGCCCCATTTGCGTGTTCATATCAAAGGGGTCGCCCACGCGAATATTGGCGGTGCGTTTACCCACCTCATCCACAAAACGATCGTAAATGCCTTGCTGCACAAACACCCGAGTGCCGTTGGAGCATACCTGGCCGGTGGAATAAAAGTTGGCCGCCAGCGCCGCGTTTACGGCGTTGTCAAAGTTCGCATCATCAAATACCAGGATCGGTGATTTGCCGCCCAGCTCCAGAGTAACTTTTTTCAAGTCTCGTGCGGAATCGGCCATTACTATTTTGCCGGTGTCGACCGAGCCGGTCAGTGTGACCTTGGCCACGTCCGGGTGGGCAACTAAGGCCGAACCGGTTTCACGCGCGCCCTGTACTACATTGAATACGCCATCAGGCAAGCCGGCCTCGCGGTAAATCTCCGCCAGCTTTAAAGCGGTTAGCGGTGTTTGTTCAGCCGGTTTAAACACCATGGTGTTGCCGCAGGCCAGCGCCGGGCCGGATTTCCACATGGCGATCTGCATCGGATAGTTCCAGGCGCCGATGCCGGCGCACACACCGAGCGGTTCGCGGCGCATCATAGCGAAACCGGCCGGTGGCAGGTCGATATGCTGGCCATGAATGGAGGCGGCGACGCCGGCGAAATATTCGATCACTTCAGCGCCGGAAATAATATCCACTTCAATGGTTTCAGCAATGCACTTGCCGGTGTCCAGGGTTTCCAGCTCGGCTAATTCGTCGTTGCGTTCGCGAATCATGGCCGCGGCGCGGCGCAGGATATTGCCGCGTTCGACGGCTGGCGTTGCGGCCCAGGCAGGGAAGGCGGCTTTGGCTGCCGCCACAGCGGCGTCGACTTCAGCCTGACCGGCGATCTCCACCGCACAGATGACCTGCCGGTTGCCCGGGTACAGCGTGTCGAAGGTCGCGCCGGATTGGTTAGCGTGAAATTTGCCGTTGATAAAACTTTGTTGTGTCGGCAGCGTGCTGCCAGCGTTATAAAACTTGCCCATTAGCTGAATTTTCCAGGGTTAATACGTTTGGGGGAGTCTTCGGGCATGGTTTTGGCGAGCGCCTCCGCATACCGGTTTGGATTTAAAAACATCAGTTGCACGGTGGCTTCACCGGGCAGTATCTGGCGCAGCCCACAGACCATAACGTTGGCGCCATCTGCGGTCTGCAGGGTGCCGGGAATATTGAATAGTGTATCGCCGCGGTCGCTGCGCATCAGGTTGACCGGCTGGTCATTTTCCAGGCGATCCATAATGCTGGCCATCATCAGCGCCAGAATCTTGCGGAAGTTGCCAAAACTCAATTTGCCCACGCATTCCGTGGTGTCCATGGTCAGGTCGCAACTCACCGTGCCGAGCTCGCCGAGGTCAATTTGCATAAACTCGATGGCGTCGCCCTGAGACAGCATTTGAAAGCGTCGCTTGGCTGGCACTCGCTGGTCCTGATAGAAAAACCGGTTCAGGTTTTCGACCACCGCAGACAGCAATTGTTTGGGTTCCAGATTGGCTTCGTGGCTGCTCATAAATGTGAAAATCTCGATGGGCTGATAAGTTGTCGCAATGAAAACATTATAGGGCGTAAAACAGTGTTTTAATCGGCGATCGCACGGCAAAATCGTCGCGCGAGCGCCATTCTAGCGTAAACTGGGGCGCCCAAATAAAGCGCAACCGACCAATAACGGCGGCTATGCACACGGCGCGTGTGTGTAGCGCCAAAAAAACCAGCGAGACACCATGAGCAAAGCACAACAGCACGACAATTTTATCAACGGCGAATGGCAACCCGCGAGTGATTACAGCACCAACACCAGCCCCTCGAATCTGGACGATGTGATCGGCTCCTACGCGCACGCCAGCACTGATGAGGCCGAGGCGGCAATTAACGCCGCGGCCGCGGCCAGCAGCGAGTGGGCACGATCCGGTTTGGAGCAGCGCAAGGCGGTGCTGGACTTTATTGGTAACGAGCTGATTGAACGCAGTGCCGAGATTGGCCTGGTATTGGCGCGCGAAGAGGGCAAGACTGTCGCGGAAGGCACCGGCGAGGTGTATCGCTCGGGTCAGTTCTTTCAATATTACGCGGCCGAAACCTTACGGCAGATGGGTGAGTTTGCTGACTCAGTGCGCCCCGGTGTGGAAATCGAAGTGCGGCGCGAGCCGGTTGGGGTGGTTGGCATTATTACGCCCTGGAACTTCCCCATGGCGGTGGCGGCCTGGAAAGTTGCCCCAGCGCTGGCCTATGGTAATGCCGTGGTACTGAAACCGGCCGAGAGCGTACCCGCCAGCGCCTGGATTCTGGCCGAGATTATCAGCCGCAGTGGCTTGCCGGCCGGCGTGTTTAATCTGGTCATGGGCAGCGGTCGCGAAGTTGGCGAAGTGATCAGCACGTCGCCCAAGGTCAATGCCGTGACCTTCACCGGTTCGGTGCCGGTAGGTCGCCATATCGCCGCCAATGTGATGGCCAATATGGGCAAGATTCAATTGGAGATGGGCAGCAAGAATGCCCTGGTGGTATTAAACGACGCGGATCTCGACCTGGCCGTGCAATGTGCCATTAACGGCGCGTTTTTTGGCACCGGGCAAAAGTGCACAGCATCATCCCGTCTGATTGTTGAAGCCGGTGTGCACGATGAGTTTATCGAGCGCATGGTGGCCGAAATGGCCAAGCTGAAAGTGGGCGACCCGCTGGCGGAAGGTACGCAAATCGGTTCATTGGCCAACGAAGCGCAGTACCAGCAGGTGCTTGGCTATATTGATAGTGCCAAGGCCGAAGGCGCTAAACTAGTCGCCGGCGGTGAAGCGCTGGAGTTGAACCCCAAAGGTTATTACATCGCGCCGACACTGTTTCGCGACACCACCAATGATATGAACATCAATTGCGAAGAAGTGTTCGGGCCGCTGGCGTGCGTGATTAAAGCCGACGACTACGATCACGCGCTGGCGATCTGCAATGACACCGAATACGGATTAACCGCCGGCGTTATCACCCAGTCGCTGGCGCGCGCTGCGCATTTCAAGCGTGAGGCCAAATCAGGCTGTGTGATGGTCAACCTGCCCACCGCGGGCACCGATTATCATGTGCCCTTTGGTGGCCGTAAAAATTCCAGCTATGGCAGCCGCGAGCAGGGCCGCTACGCCGCTGAGTTTTATACCGTGGTGAAAACCTGCTATAGCAAACCTTACTGAGCCGTTTAACCGAGTTTTAGCAACCGAGTTTTAACAACCGAGTTTTAGCATGAGCGAACAAGTCCATATTGACGGCCTGCAGTATATAAACTGGACCCGGGAACGGTTTGAAAAAACCCGCGATGCAGGGCTGCATTGTGTGCATGTCACCATCACCTATTGGGAAAACTTTCGCGAGTTGGTGGCCAATGTGGAGCAATGGAACCGGCACTTCTTACAGCACGGGGATTTAATCATGCCGGTGCGTACGGCGGCCGATGTGCTGGAAGCCAAGCGCCAGAACAAACTGGGCATTTTATTTGGCCTGCAAAACTGCTCGCCGATGGAAGACGATCTGGGTTTGGTCCAGGTGCTGCATGATCTGGGTGTGCGCATCATGCAACTGAGCTACAACAATCAAAGCCTGCTGGCGACCGGTTGTTATGAAGACAACGACCCGGGCATTACCCGTTTCGGCAAGCAGGCCATTACAGAAATGAACCGGGTCGGCATGGTGATCGATATGTCGCATTCGGCGGAGCGCTCGACGCTGGAAGCCATCGAATTATCGCAGCGGCCCATTGCCATCACCCATGCTAACCCGACCTTTTTTCACGATGCCCTGCGCAATAAATCAGATACCGTACTAAAGGCTCTGGCCGAGTCGGGCGGCATTCTGGGATGCAGTCTGTATCCCTTCCACCTTAAAGATGGCGGCGATTGCACATTAGACGCGTTCTGCCAGATGATTGCGCAGACGGTTGAGCTGATGAGCATTGATCAGGTGGCAATTGGCTCTGACCTCTGTGAAGGCTGGGGTTATGAGACTCTGGAATGGATGCGCAGCGGGCGTTGGACCTTTGCCGCTGACTTTGGCGAAGGCACCGCCGACAATAAGTCATGGCCAAAGCAGCCCGAGTGGTTTGAAGGGGCGCAGCATTTTAATAACCTGGCTCAAGGTCTGGCCGCAGTGGGCTTTGACGGCAGCGAGGTGAATAAGATTATGGGCGGCAACTGGTTGCAGTTCTTTGAGCAATCCTTTACCCCAATGCAAGCCGCCGGCTAGCGCGCCATGGTGTTGAGCGAGGCAATTGCGGAACAGCGTGCGCCACAGTCGCCGGGGCCATTGCGCGACCCCGCGCTGGTGATGGATATCAAGCGCCTGGGCAGTTTTCACGCAACGCGGCTCAGTTTTATGCGCTTTTTGATGCGCCGGCTGATGGGTGAGCAATGGCAAATTTCGACCGCGCGTAACGAATTGGACGAGGAGGGTTACGGCACGGTTGTGTACCGCATGCAGGCCAATGGCAATGTTTATAACTGGGTGGCGTTTTCGCAATACCTGCCCGATGAACTGCGCAATGATCGGGTGATTGCCGAGCAATGGGATGTCACCATGGCACTCTGCGCCGGAGACGTGAGCGACGCCGAGCTGGCTGACTTGCGGCGCAATGTGCCCAAGCAGGAAGGCGGCCGCTACAACAGCAAGGTACTGGTGCTGTCGCGCGGCAATAAGAGTTCACGTAACTTTGCCTATGTGGTGGATTGCCTGGCCGCGGGGCGCCAGCCGGACATGCAAAAGCTGGCCGACGTTGGCTATCTATATCGAACCACGGCGGTTTATGGCAGTGGTAAATTCGGCATGGCGGACTGGGAGAAGGTGCTGCGGCATTGCTCCGAGTTTGCGCACCCGTTTTCGGCGGAGATGTTTAATTGCTATATGTTGCGGCATTTTTCGGTGCAGCAGGCGGAACACCTGGCGAGCATCAAATCACCCGACTCAGCGGTTGCCATGGACGTGCATGTTCAGCGTTTTCTGGGCATCGGTAACGCGACGGGTCTTGGCATGGCACCCTACTTGATTCGCCACCCCAAACTGATATCGCGCTGGGTGTTGCAGCGCGAGAAGGCCATCGCGCATGCGGTTTACGCAAACGCCGTAACGCCTGACAATGAGGCGCGGTTGCGGACATTGTTGGCGCAGGCCATTCAACATGTGCGCGAAACCAATGTGCCGGATCAGGCGCAGCGGTTTTGTAACGATATTCTGGCGCGTGAAATGCAGGCACTGTTGCTGTGGCTGCGCAGCGCAAACTACCCTGCCAATGAGTCAAGCTGGGCAGCGCTGGTGGAGTACGTAAACCAGCATTATTCAGTTGAAACGCAGGAGATGATTAACTCCCTGCTGATAGAGCTGGACGACCACAGTTGCCAGGCTGAGGCGCAATATACGGGCGTCGACGAAAGCTATCATCTGCAACCTGCGATGCTGCTCACCCAGCTACAGAAACTCATTGAGCAGCACTATGACTGGGCCCTGTCGATTGATTTCGATACCGAGGCGGCCAATCATTTTTTCTGGTATCGCTCTGAGGAGAAAATGGAACCGCGCCTTGGCGAGCGTTTCAATGAGCCCGGGGCGGATCGTGAAATGCCGCTCACCGTCGCCCGGCAGGTGCGGCATTGTTACGACCAACTGCTGAGCTGCATGGCCGAAGCTGATGCGCCGCAAACGGTTGCTGAGCTGGTCATTGATGTGCCCGAATTGGGCGGTATCATAAAGCGCATGCAGAGCATGGCGCAGGAATGCTACGGTGAGATTCGTGCCAACCTGGCCGACAAAAACATGCTGCCGCTGGATTTATTGCGTTGTAAATTGTCCTTTTTCGGGGTCGGCAAATTTGACCCCAAATCAAGCTTGTGGGTGCGCAACACGATGTTTCAGGGGGCGCCGGTGGCGGCCGATATCGGCCAGCCTTTTTCAGACGACTGGTTCTTCCCGGTCGCCGCTGCAGATGACCGTGCCGCGTGAAAGTTTCCAGAAACGAGCTCACTTCCCTGATTAAGCAGGCGCTGGAAGGCTGCGGGTTGGCTCAGGGCAACTATGAGAGCGCCGCGGCCGCCATGGTTTGGGCGCAAATGCTGGAGCTCAGCCCGTTTACGGATGTGGATATATCGCTGCAGCAATGTGCGGACATGCGGCAGGCTCAAATACAGCTAACGCCGACTTCGGAGCAGGCCTGTGAGATCAAACTGGTCGGCCAGGTCGGCGGTGCACGCGGCGTAACAGCCTTACTATGGGGGCAGTCTGTGTCAGATCTGATCGAAGCGCAGATGCTGCACAACGGTGTCTGTGTCGCCACTATTTGTAATGTCAGAGACCCTTTGCTGGGGGTTAAACCGATGCAGGATGCGCAGGCCAAAGGATTGTGGTGTTTTGCTTACGGTGCCAACCCCGGTTGCCCCGACATAATTACCCACGTACGGGCGCAGGCGAACCAACCTGCGACTGAAATTATTCAGTATCAGTTACTCGGCGGGGACACTATGTCGACCACTGAACTGACCGTGGTGTACACCCAAAGCGAAGCGGAATATCGCCGGCAATTGGGTTTGCACGACCATGCCAATATAGAAAACGTCATTGAACAGATAACCCCGCAACAAATGCAAACCAACTATGATGGTTCGCTGAGCGAGGGCATTGAATTTCCCGAGCCGCTGTTTCAGCGCCTAACGCATTTGGCCGCCAATGTGTTGGTGGAGAGTAGTGCGCAGTCACGGCGTGGCGCCGGCGCGTAACGTTTAAGCCTTACCGTATCCCAAACCCAAACCCAACCCACAGAACAACAGGTATCAATATGAGCGAAACCACACTTACTTTAGCGCAGGTGCAAACCCTGACTGAAAACGCCTTACAGGGCGCGGGCGCCAGTGCTGAAAATGCCGCCTCTGTCGCACGCTCCACGGTGCTGTCAGAACGCGATGGTATTCGCAGTCATGGCTTAAACTATGTGCCTATTTATGCAGAGCATGTGGACTGCGGCAAGGTTGATGGTCAGGCGCTGCCAGAGGTTGAGCAAACCAAACCCGGAGCTGTTCGGGTGGACGCCAAAAACGGCTTCGCTCACCCCGCCATCGACGCGGGTTGGGAAGCCTTTACAGAGGCCGCGCGCAGCAACGGAGTGGCGGCGTTAACCGTACATAATTCCTACAACTGTGGGGTGCTGGGGCATCATGCGCAGCGCCTCGCCAGAGAGGGCTTGGTGGGACTGTGTTTCACGCACGCACCCGCATCCATTGCACCCAGCGGTGCCAGTCAGCCGGTGATCGGCACCAATCCGTTTGCCATTGCGGTGCCGGATGGCAAGGGCGATTTCGCCATCGCGATAGACCAGTCTGCCAGTGTGGTGGCCAAGTCAGAAATATTACTGCGTTCGCGCACCGGTGAGCCAATTGAAGCGCACTGGGCGATGGACGCCGAAGGCAACCCGACCACCGATGCCGCCGCCGCATTAAAAGGGTCAATGGCGCCGGCTGGTGGCTACAAGGGTTTTGGTATTGGCCTGGTGGCGGAACTGTTGGCCGCCTGTTTATCCGGAGCGTTATTGAGCAAAGATGCCAGCCCCTTCGCCGGCACCGCCGGTGGCCCTCCGGGAACCGGCCAGTGCTTTATTGCGTTTGACCCGCAGGCGTTTTCCGGCGACGTGTTTGCTGAGCGAGTCGCTGCCTTGGTGGCGG
>JABDKW010000006.1 GCA_013002025.1 Gammaproteobacteria bacterium
CTGTGGCGCAATGCGAAGCCGCTTTAGAACTATTTCGTGCGCAAAATCACGGCCACCTGGTAACCATCTCATCAATTAGTGCGGTGCGTGGCTTTCGCCGCGCCATGACCGTATATGCAGCAACCAAAGCGGCGGTTTCGTCGCTCAGCGAGGGGATCCGAATTGACCTGTTGGGTAGTCCCATTAAGGTCACCACGATTCACCCAGGATTCATTCGCAGCGAGATCAACGAAAAGGTAAAAAAGGTACCGTTTATGGTTGATACCGAAACTGGCACGCGAGCAATCGTTAACGCAATAGAGAAAGAAGGCGCAAATTATTATGTGCCGTCATGGCCCTGGGCGATCATGGCGCGGCTTATGAAGATTGCGCCGCTGTCCATGATGGCTAAGATGAGCTAGCCATCATAGTTTGAGCACTATCTTTTTATTGACCCGATACACGGCCTATTTTCAATAAATCAATCTAACCGGTATTCCGCAGACCTGTGGCAATACCGTTTATGGTGTGTAATGTCGGGCTCAGCCATTGTGATTGCTGGCGGTTATCGGTCTCGTTTAAACGGCGTAGCAGCATTACCTGAATATAGTTGAGTGGGTCGAGATACGCATTGCGCCAACGCACCGAGTCACCGATCTCAGGAAAGTCTGCCATAAGCTCATCGGATTGGGTAACAGAACATACCGCATCAACGCTGGCCTGATACTCGGCGCGAATCTGGCCAAACACCCGTTTGACAATGGCTCGGTCAGGACACAAATCAGCGTAGGCTTCGGCAACTTCCATGTCCGCTTTAAGTAAGGCCATTTGGGAGTTACTTATGAGATTTTTAAAGTAGCGCCAATTCGACTGCAACTCCTGCAGTGACGCCAGTTCACCGGCGTCGATAGCCGCCTTTAATGCGCTCCCCAAGCCATACCAGGCCGGAATGGTCTGACGTGATTGTGACCAGCCAAACACCCAGCCAATAGCGCGAATTGACTGCTTGGATTGGTCGGCTTTTTTACGGTGCGACGGTCGTGAGCCGATGTTCAGCAAGCCAATTTCCCGGGATGGTGTGGCGGAGTAAAAATAAGCCATGGTGTCCGCATTATCATCAGTCAGCGCTCGGAATTTTTGTTCACCTGTGGCTGCCAGCCGGCCCATGATTTGCTTGCGTTGGGATTGCTCATCAGTGTCGGCCTGCGGCAGACTGGCTTTGAGTAAACCGGTCAGCCCAACTGTGAGTTCATAGCGGGCACTGCTGCGAAAATTGTATTTGAACGAAAGAACTTCACCCTGCTCCGTAAACTTGATGCCCCCCTGCACGGTGCCCGGAGGTTGTGACAAAATGGCGTCATGGGTCGGCCCACCACCGCGGCCAATGGTGCCGCCACGGCCATGAAACAACAAGCAGTCGATACCATAGTCATTGCAGGCGGTGACAATTTTGCGTTGTGCCTGATAGAGATTCCAACTGGAGGCCAGGATACCACCGTCTTTGCAGGAGTCAGAATATCCCAGCATTATCTCTTGCTTATCTTCATTGGCCCGGAGTATGGCGCGATACACGTCATTGGACAGCAGGGAGTGCAATATTGCTTCCGCGTTTTCAAGATCCGGGACCGTTTCAAACAGTGGCGCAATATCAATTTGTGAATCCGCACTGCCATCGGGGTGCATTTGTATCAGGCCATTTAAGCGCGCCATTAGCGCCACCTCGAGAACATGGCTGGCAGTGTGTGTCATGGAAATTACGTAGCTGCCAAAGCAGTCGTACGCGATCTGTTCTCGCATTTCCGCCATCAGACCGAACACTGCCAGCACCTCGGTACTCTGTACCGTCAACTGACTGGCCTCGAAGTCCAGTGCCTGTGGCGCGGCAATTGCCTCAGTCAACCATGCTAACCGTGCTGATTCATCCATCGCGGCGTAATCGACAGGCGTTTCGCAGTGCTGAGCAATTTCCTGCACCGCCTGCGAGTGCAAACTGGATTCCTGGCGGATATCCATACGGGTCAGAAACAGACCGCAGGTCGACAGCAGCCTGAAAAGATCTTCCAGTCCGCCGCGAGTAAGATTCGCTTCATTATTCTCAATAAGCGCATCGCGCAACCGCTCAAGGTCATGTCTAAATTGATCTGCGCTCTCATAACCGTCGTCTAAGTCACTAGGGCCGGTATCGGACCCGCTCGAGCTTCGGTCGTTTAGTTGCCGACGAGTAAAATTAATTGTTGCAGCTAGGCGGTCATGTACCAATGTCAGCAAGTGTCGATAAGGCTCTGCCCGTAGTTGCGGCGTGCCGCTCTGGGTTGCCAGATAATCGAGCAGCGCAGAGGGTTGGCGCAGGTGATCAATGCTGTGGCTGAGCAGTTCGGCAAGTTCATCTACCCGGCGTAAATATTCTTTCAATATCTCAATCTTCTGCATATGCAGAGCACGACGTGTAGTGTGTGTTGTAACAAAGGGGTTGCCGTCGCGGTCACCGCCTACCCAGGTACCAAAGGTGACGATATTGGGTAGCTCCAATCGTTGACCACGTGCCTCGGGATAGGCTTTTTTAATGGCCGTTTCAAGATCTCGATAAATCCGCGGAATGGTCTCGAACAGGGAACCGCGAAAGTAGTACAGCGTGTTCTCCACTTCATCATATACCGTCGGTTTTTCCGGCCGCACCATTTCAGTTTTCCAAAAAACTTGAATCATGGCCTTCAAACGTTGCCGGACAACTTCGCGGTCGGCAGCGGTTAGCGCCGGTTTGTGAATCCGCTGATACTCAGCGTGAATTCGTTGTAGCGCGGCCAGCACGACAGGCGGCTTGGCTTCAGTGGGGTGCGCGGTAAAAGTTGGCTGATAGTGCAAGCCTTCGATCAGCTTAAGCGCTGCCCTGAAATCTACGCCTTGCTGCTGCAAACCACGTACTGTGTAGTCGAAGGAATTGAGCCATTCCCGTCCGTCGATTTCCGCAAGCGTGCGCATCGAGTGCGACTGATATTCTTCAGAAATATTGCTGAGATGAAAGAAGGTGCTGAAGGCGTGAATAATGCGGTCCAGATCCGCGCTGTCATATTGCTCTAATTGGCTTAACAATTGTTGTTTTCGATCAGCATCTGGCGCGCGCCGCTGAGCAATAAACCCCTGTCGTAAACTTTCCACCGCATCAAAAATGCTCTGTCCCTCCTGCTCTAAGATGATTTCCCCTAAAAGATCGGGTAACAGTGTTTCTGAGATTCGGGGCTGGCTGTTTTGTTCCGCCGTCATGTTGCTGATTTCATGGGTTACGCAGGCCGTGCTGCTCGGGAACTGAAGTGTATCGCATCGCTTTAAGGTTTTCAGTATCACGCGGTCGGCTGTAACTTGGCGGGCCTTGTGCACAAATAAATATATCTAAACTAAATGAAAATACTGTTGGAGAAATAGCGGCAGTCTGCACTATGCTAGAACTACATGAATGCTATGCGATTTTGCGGCCGAGGCGTCACAGCATAGTCGCTAAGCGCAGCTTAAATATCCTCTAATTCATAACCAACGAGAGTTAGTACGTGAAAGCCGTTTTTTACAGTGAGCAGATCAAACAGGTTTTGCAGGTGGTTGAGCAAAATGCTGGCTATGAGGCAGAAGGCATAACGCATCTGCCGGTGAACGAGTTTATTGACCCACAGCGGCTGGCTCTGGAGCGCGAAATGTTCCGGCGCTTACCACTAATCGTTGGGCACAGTAGTGAACTGGCCCGGCCCGGTGACTTTGTGGTGCGTGAGTTGGATAACCGATCATGGTTATTGGTGCGCGGTAAAGACGGCGTAGCCCGCGCTTTTTATAATTATTGTCAGCATCGTGGTACTAAATTAGTACATGAAAGTGACGGCTGTCAGCAGCGCTTTGCCTGCCCCTATCACAGCTGGACTTATGATGCGCAGGGGCAATTGATCGGAGTGCCGAGGGCGGATTTATTTCCGGGTCTGGACAAGTCAAAAAAAGGCCTGAAGCAGGTTGATTTACAGGAGTACTTCGGCTTTTTGTGGCTAACACAGGATATTGAGTTTGCGCAGCCTGTTGCTGACTATGTGGATGGGTTACAGGCGGAATTGGAGACCTTAGACCTGGGCAAATATCATGTTTACTTTGATCGCACCCGCGCCTTAAAAGCCAGTTGGAAGCTGCCGGTGTTCGCGTTTCTGGAGTCGTACCATATCGGCACGTTGCATCGCGAGTCGATCGCCGAATTTTTTCTGGAGAACGTCGCCTACAGCGAACGCTTTGGGCCACATATCCGTTCTTTCGTGCCGCGTAAAACCGTGGGCGAGTTGGTCGAAGCTGACCTTGAAAAAACAAATTTGGCAGAGTACATCACACCCACCAATATTCTGTTCCCCAATGTGTGCATGATTGCACACCCGACCAGCTACTCAATAATCAGCATGTTTCCGGGTGACACTCCGGACACCAGTTGGTGGCGACATATGTTATTGGTGCCCAAGCTGCCGGAGACCGATGCCGAGCGGGCACATTACGACAAAACCGTTCAAGTGCTGGATGGCATGACCTACAAGAGCGAAGACTTTTGGGCGTCGGAACAGATTCAAGCCGGCATTAATGCTGGCGCAATAGATGAGCTTACGTTGGCGAAAAATGAAATCATGTTGCAAGTGTTTAACGACACCGTAGCCGATTATTTGCCGAGCAGTACGTAGACCGCGCCGGTGCCGCCATCATTGGCTGGTGTAGAGCACACAGCTACCACGTGCTGGTTTTTGCTTAGCCAGCCGAGCAGCATATTTTTTAACACCGGTTGGCGGCCCGCTGAGTTACGACCCTTGCCGTGCACTATTCGCACCGCGCGTACATTGTCTCTGGCACACTCGTTGATGAAGCCATGCGTTTCCAGCTTGGCGTCGGCCACAATCAGCCCATGCAAGTCCAACTCATCCTGAATCGCATAGTCCCCGCGCCGTAACTTTTTCAATAAACGAGAAGAGTAACCGTCGCGTAGAAACTTAAGTTCGTCACCGCTCTCGTAACTGGTGGCCTCGTCGCTATCATCTAATAATTCCTGCAGCACACGCTCGTCATCTAATAGGCGCTGTTTTGGCAGAGTAGACAGTGGTTTTCGATAGGGCGCAATTTTGTCCTGCTTCAGTCGGGTCACCCCGGGCAGTTGCTCGGCCATGGAAGGGCTTTTGTCTCGCTTGCGATCACTCATCAATCTACTGTCAGACGAAGAAACTCCGGTTGAAGTTACTTATTGTTTTTCAGAAAACGGTCAGCATCCAGCGCCGCCATACAACCGGTGCCAGCCGATGTTACCGCCTGGCGATACACGTGGTCCATTACGTCTCCAGCAGCAAATACGCCCGCTACGCTGGTGGCCGTGGCGTCACCCTCAGCGCCACCTTTAACGGTAATATAGCCGCCTTGCATGTCCAGTTGGTCCTGAAAAATATCGGTATTCGGGCGGTGGCCGATGGCGATGAAAACGCCATCGCAGTTTATCTCCTGATGACTGTCATCTTTGGTGCTCTTGATACGCACGCCGGTGACGCCCATTTCATCGCCCAGCACTTCATCCAGAGTGTGGTCCCAGGCAATCTTGATATTACCGTTAGCGACTTTTTCCATAATGTGGTCGACCAAAATGGCTTCAGCACGAAATTCATCACGGCGATGGATAACCGTGACTTCCGAGGCAATATTTGACAGGTAGAGAGCTTCCTCTACGGCGGTATTGCCGCCACCCACAACTACCACCGGCTTGCCCTTATAGAAAAAGCCATCGCAGGTGGCGCAGGCTGAGACGCCCTTGCCCTGAAAGGCCGTTTCAGACTCCAATCCCAGATACATGGCGGACGCGCCGGTCGCGATAATGACTGAATCGGCCGTGTAGGTGCCGGCATCTCCGATCATGGTGAGCGGCTGCTTATCAAATTCTACGGTGTGGATGTGGTCGAACACGATTTCGGTATCGAAACGCTCGGCATGGCGCAGCATGCGCGCCATCAGTTCGTTACCGTCGACGCCCGCATCGTCGCCCGGCCAGTTGTCCACTTCCGTAGTGGTGGTCAATTGTCCGCCTTGTTGCAGACCGGTTATTAATACCGGGTTCAGGTTAGCTCGGGCAGCATAGACAGCAGCACTATAGCCGGCCGGGCCCGATCCAAGAATCAGAACCTGGCTGTGTTTTGCGTCGGACATTGGTAAGTCTCCGTTAGAGGTAAGCGATTTGCACAATGGTAAGTGATCGACGGATTCTAATTAATTTGATAGCGATTTGACAGCGACGATTTATGCAAGCATTAAATTCATTTCATTGCCGCAGGGCGGCGCGTGTTATTGCCTGTTTTTCACGTTAGAATAGTGGATTATTCAGCGTGCCAGCGATAGCCCACATGCCCCAGGCAAGAAAAAAATCAGTCAACCCTCAAGCCGGGTTTTTGTCGCCCCGAGTAAAGGAACTGGGCTCCGAGATCGTGGTGTTTTTCAGCGTAGCCTTGTCCTTGTATGCCTTGCTATCGCTGCTTACCTACACCGCTACTGATCCAGGCTGGTCGCATAGCGGCGGAACCGATGGCGAGGTGCGCAATCTGGGTGGCAGTCTGGGAGCCAATTTTTCAGATGGCTTACTCCACGGCTTTGGTTATGTGTCGTATCTGGTGCCCATCATGATTCTGGTATTGGGTGTGCGCTTTTATCGCTCGCGCCATGATGCCAGCGAGCCATCGTTTATGAATCGCGTATTGATCGGCTTGGGCTTTCTGCTGACCGTCATGGGCGGTTGTGGGTTGGAGAATCTGCATTTCAGCCATTTCGCGGCCACCAAACCATTTGTGGCGGGTGGCTTTTTGGGTGACTGGTTGACCTCAAACGTCGTGACCCTGCTGGGCGAGATTGGCGCCACGTTGCTGATGGTGACCCTGTTCCTGGCCGGCGTCACAATATTCACCGGGCTCAGTTGGTTGAGTTTGATGGACCGTATCGGTGCCGGAATTTTCGGTATGATTGAAGCCGTTCAGGAGCGACGCGAACAAAAGCAAGATCGGGAGATTGGCGCTAGAGCCCGCCTGGTGCGTCAGGACGCGGTCAGCGAATTCAAGGAAAAAGTTCGCATTGAACCCAAAATCAAGCCCAAGGTCGCGCCAGCACTGGCAGTGAAAGACAGCGGGCGTCTGGAGCGCGAAAAGCAGACCTCAATGTTCGAGAATATGCACAGCGCCAGCGATACCTTGCCACCGCTGTCGTTACTTGATGCGCCTCAGCCGCAGGCATACGGTTACTCTGACGAGGAACTCAAAGCCTTATCAGTTTTACTGATCCGAAAGCTGGCTGACTTTAACGTGACCGCCGAGGTGGTAAGCGTGCATCAGGGCCCGGTTATCACCCGTTTTGAGATAGACCCCGCGCCTGGGATTAAGGCGGCTACGATTACTGGTCTGGCCCGGGACCTGGCGCGCGCTTTGTCGACCATCAGCGTGCGGGTAGTGGAGAACATTCCTGGCAAAACGTATATCGGGATAGAGATTCCTAATGAGTCGCGCGAGATCGTAAAACTAGTTGAAGGATTGTCCTCCAGCGAGTTTGAAGACATGAATTCGCCTCTGGCGCTGGTGCTGGGTAAGGACATCAGCGGCCGTACGGTAATTGCCGATCTGGCGAAAATGCCGCACGTTTTGATTGCTGGCACGACCGGCTCTGGTAAGTCAGTATGCATTAATGCGTTGATATTGAGCCTGCTCTATAAAGCCACGGCTCAGCAGGTGCGCATGATTATGGTCGACCCCAAAATGCTGGAGTTGTCGGTATACGAGGGCATCCCACATTTACTGGCGCCGGTGGTGACTGACATGTCAGAGGCGGCCAATGCGTTGCGCTGGAGCATCGTGGAAATGGAGCGGCGTTACAAACTGATGTCTGAACTTGGGGTGCGCAATCTGGCGGGTTATAACCGCAAAGTGAAATTGGCGGCGGAAGCAGGCAAACCAATCCTTGACCCGATGGTGAAAGAGGGCGAAGTAGCAGAGGCCTTGCAGGAATTGCCCTGTCTGGTGGTAATTATTGACGAGCTTGCTGACTTAATGATGACGGTCGGTAAAAAAGTAGAGGAGCTGATCACGCGGCTCGCTCAGAAGGGCCGAGCCTCGGGCATCCATCTGGTGCTGGCGACTCAGCGCCCCTCGGTGGATGTGATTACCGGTCTGCTTAAAGCCAATATCCCAACCCGGATAGCGTTTCAGGTTTCATCCAAGGTAGATTCGCGCACGGTGCTGGATCAGATGGGGGCGGAAATGTTGTTGGGTCATGGTGACATGTTGTTTTTACCACCCGGCACCAGCATGCCGGAACGCGTGCACGGCAGCTTTGTATCGGATCAGGAGGTACACAAAGTGGTGAAAGCCCTTAAGAGCCGCGAGCAACCTGAGTATGATGAGTCTATTCTCAGCGCACCGAAAGAAGTTAATGACGCCTTGCCGACGGCGTTCAGAGATGAGGCGGCTCAGGATGACCCGGAAAATGACCCCCTTTATGATCAGGCGGTTGAGTTCGTTACGCGTAGCCGGCGGGCATCGATCTCATCCGTGCAAAGACAGTTGCGGGTTGGGTATAACCGCGCCGCGCGCATGATCGAAACCATGGAGATGACCGGTGTGGTTACGCCCGCCGAAGACAATGGCCGTCGCGAGGTGATCGCGCCGCCGCCGGTAGAAGACTGATGCGTAGCATGAAAACTGTCGCATTATGGCTAACCCTGGCGATTGCGCAATTTTTAAGCGTGCACCAAGCTGCAGCATCTGTGACGGCGCTGCAAACGTTTTTCAACGAGGTGAGTTCATTAGAGGCACAATTCACTCAGCGAGTAACAGACGAGCGAGGCATGTTACTTGAACAAAGCAGTGGAATTTTTTCATTGTCCCGGCCCGGTAAGTTTCGCTGGGATTACCGGGCGGAAGATGGCGCCTCGAGCGCGCGCGGCACTCAAATAGTCGCGGATGGGGAGTATTTATACATGTACGACCCGGAGTTGAAGCAGATGTCGCAGCGCCGATTGCAGGATGCTTTAGGGCAGGTGCCCAGCCTGCTGTTGGTGCAGTCGGAGGCGGATATTGAACATCACTTTGTAATTACTGAATTAGGGCTGACCGATGGATTGACTTGGGTGGCCCTCAAGCCACGCGACCCCGACGCCGGCTACCAGCAACTGATGATAGGTTTTTTTGAGCAGCAAATCAGCCAGATTGTGTTGTTGGACGGGCTCGGCAATGAAACGCGGTTGCAGTTAACGGGGCTGCGCGAAAATCTCTCTCTTCCTGCTGGGCGGTTCAGTATTAAAGCGCCGGCCGGCACCGATATTTTGTTTCAATGATGTTTTATCTGGCATTGATTGTGGCTGGTGGCAGTGGCGCACTATTACGCTATTTGTTGAGCGGTGGCGGCTTAAATCTAAATGCTGCTGTGCTACCCTACGGCACCTTGTTGGTGAATGTGCTTGGCTCGTTTCTGATCGGCTTTCTGGCGTGGCAATTGAGCCACAGATGGCAGGTGTCCAGGGAGTTGCAAATCATAGTGCTAACGGGGTTTCTAGGCGGTTTTACGACCTTTTCGGCGTTTTCACTGGAAACCATAGAATTAATAGAAGACGGCCACCTGCTGCGTGCAGTGACGTATGTTGCAGGTAGCGTTTTCTTAAGCATCGCGATGTGTCTGGCGGGCCTGTGGCTGGCAAGGCAAAGTTGAACAAACCAACGCCAACGAACTTCTACTGACCGATCTCTACCGACTAATCTCTACTGACCAATCTCAATGTTAGATCCACAATTATTACGCTCCGATTTGGAGCGTGTTAAATCACGCCTGAAACTCAAAGGTTTCCAGTTGGATGCCGATCAATATGTCGAGCTGGAGCAGTCCCGCAAAGCCTTGCAGGTAGCGACTGAAGAGCTGCAGGCGCAGCGTACTGCTCGTTCAAAAAATATTGGTAAGCTCAAGGCCAGCGGCGGAGATGTAGACGCTTTGATGGCGGAAGTGGCGGATATCGGCGTGCAGCTTAAGGCCTCGCAGGAACAATTGGAACGGGTTCGCTCAGAGTTGCAAACCATGAGCCTGCAGATTCCCAATGTGCCGCATGAATCGGTGCCGGCTGGCGCCAGCGAGGATGATAACGCAGAGGTGTTGCGTTGGGGGTCGCCGCGCGAGTTTGATTTTGAGCCCAAAGATCATGTCGATCTGGGAGCGGACAGTGGTCTGGACTTCGAAACCGCCAGCAAAATTGCCAGCGCGCGCTTTGTGGTGCTACGCGGGCAGTTTGCGCGGCTGCATCGGGCCCTGACTCAATTTATGCTTGATGTGCACACGCAGCAGCATGGTTACCAGGAGGTGTATGTGCCTTATCTGGCAAATCGCGACAGCCTGGTGGGTACGGGTCAATTGCCCAAGTTTGAGGATGACCAGTTTAAAACGCAGTCCGAGGATGGCCTGTTTTTAATTCCCACTGCCGAGGTGCCGGTTACTAATATTGTGCGTGATACTATTTTGGAAACCGCCGAACTGCCGCTCAAGATGGTGGCACACACCCCGTGTTTCAGGCGCGAGGCGGGCAGTTATGGCCGCGACACGCGGGGCATGATTCGACAGCACCAGTTTGAAAAAGTTGAGTTGGTGCAGATTGTGCAGCCGGAGAATTCCTATGCGGCGCTGGAGGAATTAACTGGACACGCCGAAATCATATTGCAAATGCTGGAGCTGCCGTATCGCAAGGTCGTGTTGTGCGGTGGCGACTTGGGGTTTGGCGCCGCAAAAACCTACGATTTGGAAGTGTGGTTGCCGGGTCAACAGGCATACAGAGAAATATCGTCCTGCTCGAATTTTGAGTCGTTTCAGGCGCGCAGATTACTGGCTCGCCACCGTAGCGGACAGGCGAAGCCGGAACTGGTGCACACGCTGAATGGTTCGGGCCTCGCAGTGGGCCGGACGATGGTGGCCCTGATGGAAAACTTTCAGCAGGCCGATGGCAGTATTAGCGTGCCCCCGGTGCTCCGAAACTATTTGGGCGGCGCATCGCAGATACCTGCTTGAGCCACCTTTATTTCATGGGCATTAGCGCTATAATGTTCAACATATGTAAACAAAAACTACAATCTGCTTGCCTGATCGTCAAAAACTGTCATGTTTACGGCGTTCTGAGAGAAAATTCGGCGCTTTTCAATTACCATTGCTCGACTATGTTTGGATGCAGATTTTTGTTATTATCTGTCCCGGTTGGGGTTCAAATTCCACTTAAATTACACAGACATAGTCTGATTACTCAAATTCCGATAACCACTCCTTGAATAGTGCCGGAGTCTCGAGTCAAAGGGTCGTGGTTGTGATTAAGTTGAAATCGATGCGCGGTAATTACGGGTTACTGATGCTAATTACGGGTTGCTGATGCTAATTACGGGTTGCTGATGCAAATTACGGGTTGCTGATGCAATGGGTTTGCAAATGATTTTATGGGTGTGAACAAAATGATAAATAAACAGCAGTTGGCGCCTGCAATACAAGCGGTGGTGCAAGGCTTGGCGAATATGGGCGTTGCCGCGTTAGTTGCGGTGTTAATACTGTTGCCGGCGCAGGCCCAAATTAAGGATGAGCCGGTTATCGAGGCTCTTGATATCGACCCTGCCTCGGCAGCAGACCCAGCCCCCAAAAAAGTCGATGTAGTTACCGACGTAGAGACAGCTGCCGGAAGACAGGTTGAGTCGAGCGCTGAGTCTGCAGTCCAACCTGATATAGCAAACAACGCTGCAGCAGATCGATCAGTTGATCAGAGAGATCTAATGGTCGAAGACACCGAGTTCGGTGAGTTCCTGTATAACGAGGCCAGCGATGCTACAAAGTTAGAAATGTTGCGGCTGTTAACTAAAGACACGCCCGCCACCATGGTGTTTCTACATGCGGTGTCAATGGGGCTGGGCGTGGAAGATGTTATGCAGGCAGCAATTCGCTATCAACCGGAAAAGGGTCGTGAATTTGCCCGCTCTGCGGTTAGTATTTTACCTCTGCTTACCAAGTCTGAGCGCTATCGCTATTCAAGGTACAGTCTTGATGAAGCCAATCAGCGGATTGATGGGCGCTATCCGACTGTGATGGATGTCGCGTCTATGTTCTTTGAGGAGCGGGCCACATTGTCACCACGTCCGGATTGGTTGCGTGGCCGATATCATATGATGGCATCAGCCGCTGAACTGCAAAAGCTGCACTCGCTACAGGCTAATAAGTCCTGGTATTACCGTCCGTCAACTGCCCCGGCAATTGACCGGCCTGTGTTTGTGGCGCTGTACGAACATGACAAGTCCATGCTGGTCGATGGAGTCGACCGAATATCCACTGCGCTGGCGGAAGATGGCGATGCAGCGACTGTGCCGGTCGTATTTATTTATAACCGGCAAAACGAGCGTTCGATTGAAAATCTGGCCGAGCTAGACTACCCCATGACGGTGAAAGGGGTACAGCAAGCGTATGCTGAAAATTCGATCATGGTCACACCATCGCCAGAGTGGGAAAGAGGTGATTATCATTTGCATGCGCAGATTGATGAACTCTACGAGTTGTTTGAAATACCGGCGCCAAATCAGTTTGAAGAGCAACAGTGGCAGCGCTTACTGACACAAGCCAAACAATATAAAGAAGAAAATATTTCGCTTATCATCGCCGTTTTGACTGGTGATAGTGCCACCCAAAGCGCAGCGTTGCCGCGCCATGATGAACAATATGCCGCTTTGACTGACCCCAGAAATGAAATAGCAGCATCGTTTAAGTCGTCGCGCACCAGCGAAGAGGGTTCGATGGAGCTAGATGCTGTGCTGGGTGAGGGTCTGATATTGAATCGCCCTGATATAGTGGCGGCGTTTAATGCGTTAGATGAACAAACCGTTCCGGTGGTGTTTTACTACCTGGATGAAAATCGGACTAAAGCGTTTCATAGTGGCGCGCGCGCCATTGAGGCCATGGCACTGGGTGCGGGTGCCCCCGCAGCCATTTCTGGTGGCGGCGGCGGTTTTGGTGCTCCCCCACCGGTAATTTGTGCTTCACCACCTTGTAACTAATAAGCGTGACAATCTAATTATCAGCTGATCGAGCGACATTTAATTATAATAAGATGAATAAAAACTACAGCTACATTCGTGTCGTATCAAAGGCGCTCTGCTTTGGGTTGGTATTGGGAGCCACTGCGCTGCAGGTTGCGAGCGCTCAGGTCGGAGGGCAGGTCGCCACTAAAGGGTTGACGCCCGCGGCCAATACCATCCGCTCATACACCGATGCGTCGATTGCCAGAGACAGCGAATTTCACCAGCCGCTCGATTTGCTTAATGATTTTTATCCCACTATCGAAGTGTTAGTCTCGCATCATGATAATGTGCGACGCCGCTCTGATATTGAAGAAAGTGATCTTAAGTTCACCGTGTCACCAGGGTTGGCATATCGAACCAATATCGGGCGACATGATTTTTATGCGTCGTACGCCGGAGTATTTACGTTTTATGACGATCTCGATCAGGAAGAATCCAAATCAAACGCCGTCAATGCCCACTTAGGCCTTGATCTGGCGCAGGATTGGGATTTGCGTCTGTTTGGCGGGTTTGGCGATGGAATAGAGGAGCGCGGCGTATCGGGTTCACGAGCATTTAATACGTTAATAATTGGCGCTGATAATGGGCCTGATAAGTTCAAGTATGAGCGCTATGGGGCAGATTTAGCCTTCGGCGAGAAAGGCCGTCGGCTGGTTGGCGTGCTGGGGATCGAGAAAAACGATTCGCGTTACATAAATAATTTTCAAGGCGAAGCCAACCAGTTTGGTGGGCGCGACCGTGAAAGTACCTCAATTCATTTGGATCTGAGTTATCAGATCGGTAGCAAAACAGCCATTTTTGGTCGCATTCAAAATACTGATATAGACTACGACCGGCAGATCAATACCTTGGATAATGAGCAGGATGACTTTCTGGTCGGCCTGAGGTGGAAGCCAACCAATCGTCTCAGCGGAGCGGTTGCGGTAGGCACGTCTGATCGTGATTACGACCTACCGGGTCGGCAGGGCTACGACGACAATACCTATTATGTAAACCTGAACTACGCGTTCTCCCCATTTGCATCTTTATCGGTAGCCGCCTCGCGAATCCTTGAAGAGCCAGGCGACAGTGAATCTGACTTCTATGAATCGGAATTGTTTGGGCTTGGCTATGATCATGCCGTTAGTGAACGGGTATCGTTCAATGCCTATGCCAAATGGATAGACGACGATTACAACACGCAGCGTGAAGACAAGTTTGTTGATTTTGGCTTAGGTGTCGATTACGCCTTTCGTTCCTGGTTAACGGCCGGTTTGTTTGTTGGCGATATTGAGCGGGACTCGAGCATTAATGAGTTGGACTACAGAGATCAATATGTCGGAATTCGATTGCGCTCTGACCTGCGTTCGCTGCTGCGGACCAAAGACGAGCCCGACTCGGAGAGCCTTTATTCGTATCCAAGAGTTTACGATCGTTAAGGAAACTACGCGCTCACTTGCAATACAATAGGGCTGATTAGCCCTATTGTTGTTTAAGGCCGAGATTTTATGATTATGCTAGTTCGCGTACGGCGTTATTTTAGAGTGCTGCAAAATTTGTTGCTGCACGCATGGCATGCTATCGCAATCGTGGTAGTTATTAACGCGATGCTGCCTTTATCAATTCAGGCAGCTGAGCTCCGAGAAAATATAGGCGATGACGATCCTCACACTGTTGAAGAAGCAGTGGTGTGGCCTGTAGTTTCGGTATATAGCTCATCTTCAAAGCAAAAAATAGCGGATATAGCTCTTAGTTCCACGCTGGAAGATTTAATATCTGAGTCTAAAGTGGTCGGGGATTGGCGGCTGGTTCGATTCTTAAAGCCGGTTGTGCCGCTATGGGTAAGCGCAGATTATATGCAACGCGAGGGAAAAGTTGCACGAGTAAATGCCTCACGTCTAAATGCGCGTATTGCGCCTAATTTGGGGGCCAGAGTGATCGGACGACTGCTGGCGGGTACCAGTGTCGATATCATTGGTGAAGAAAATGGGTTTTTAAAGTTCTTAGCGCCAGGGGAGTGGCAATTTGCGTTACGCGTCGATGCGGAAAAGGCCGTGTTGCAGTCGATAACATCGAACCAGATCGCCCCAAGCCAAATCACTGTTGCCGACGTTACAGAGCATCGTCTGGCGCCGGGCGATACTATTTCGTTGAAGGTATTTGGCGAAAGCGAACTGAGTGCCGCTGCGGTACGTATTCCGGCCAGCGGTCGGGTTTCATTTCCGTTAATTGGTTCTACTCAAGTGGCTGGCCTGAGTGTTAAACAAGTAGAGCAGGCGGTGGCAACTAAGTTGGCGCAGGGTTACGTACGGAACCCAAAATTGTCCGTCACAATTGATGCCTATCGGCCCATATTTATTCGCGGTGCTGTCGTGGAAACCGGCGCATTTCCATTCACTGAGGGGTTAACAATAGCGAAGGCGATTGCACTTGCCGGTGGTGCAAAGAATTCAGCAAAGCCTGATGGCATAACTATTACCCGCGACGGGGCTATTGTGCAGTCTGGTTTGTCAAGTGACAGCGATTATGAAGTGGCCTCGGGTGATGTCATCACGCTGGTTGAAGAATTTGGGGTAAGTGAGGCGTCAACCTCCTATATTTATCTGCATGGCGAAGTCAAGAACCCCGGTGAATACGAATATCGTCGTGGCCTTACGGTTGAAAAGGCAGTGGTGTTGGCCGGCGGTTTCACATTGCGTGCATCGAAACGAAAAATTTCAGTCGCCCGTACCGTAGATGGTCAGGAACAGCCCGAAAGATTGAAAAAAGTTAAATTACATCTCGCCGTGCAACCGGGCGATATTATTCGTGTGGGAGCCAGTTGGTTGTGAATCAGGCCAATAAAAATATTGCGCTCAGTGATTCTGAGAGCCTGATTAAGGATTGGTTTGGAGGCGCTAACAGCACGAATTTGGCGGAGCCGCTTTCTGTCGGCATCGCCAACTTGCTGCAAATTGCACGCGACAACCGTTGGGTTATCTTGCTAGTGACATTACTAGGCTGTGTGGCGGGCTCCATAAAAGCGGTTTCTGAAATTCCAATCTATGAGGCTGAACTGACCATGGCGGTTGAGCCGAGCACGTCTGCGAGTAGTCAATCGAGCGTGTTTGACCCCTACGCGTTTCGGTTTTATGAAACTCAGTATGAACTGCTACGCAGCCGGTCAGTTGCGGAGCGGGTTGTAGACCGGCTTAATTTAACCGAGCGTCGCTCGGTGCAGCGCTTGCTTATTGCACCCAGCCTGTTCGAATCTTTGTTGCGCGAATTTACCGCGTTAACGGGTATGCAATTAGTCAATCGAGCGGAACAAGCTGAAGAATTGCCCGCTCAGTCGGCCGCTGAAATAGCCCAGAAAAAGATTTGGTTAACCACCATTATCCAGAATGGCGTGAATGTGACTGGCGGTGAAAAAACCAATCTGGTGCGAGTAACGTTTCGATCTACTAACCCAGTGTTCGCGGCCGAAATTGCTAACTCGCTGGTTGATGCCTATATTGAACAGGGTCTCGATTCACAGATGAACCGTAGCCAACAAACCACGCTGTGGCTATCGCAACGAATTGTCGATCTTAAAGAATCGCTGGATGAGGCACAGGCCGAGTTGCAGGCATTCTTGCTACGTGAAGACATGTTCGATTCTGCCCGTACCTCTCAAATCACAACCAGCGAGCTACAGGCCCTTAATCAGGAGTACCTGTCGGCACAGGGCAACTTTGACGAACTGTCGAAACGCTATGGTGCACGTCACCCGCAAATCGTTGAAGCTCGGCGCGAACTGAATGCTGCTAAAGCAAGATTGGATGCACGCTCGCGTAGCATCTCTGCCAGCCGCCTTAAGGAAATTGAGCTGGCAAGATTGGAGAGCGACGTGCAAGCTAACCAGGAGTTGTATGAAGCGTTTCTTGCCAAGTTCAAGGAAGCGGACCTCTCTGCATCAGGAACCCAGGTGGCTAGCGCGCGGGTGGTCGATAAGGCATTACCACCTTCCGGGCCCATTTATCCAAAGAAGCAGCAAATCATTATCACCTGGACCCTGGGTGGTCTGTTGCTGGGTATTTTGCTGGCGTTTCTACGAGAGCAACTTGATTCCACGTTCAAAAGTGGGCGCATGATTGAAAGCAAGCTTGGTTTGCCGTTGTTTGGCATCGTGCAGGACATGGGGCGCGATTTTAACAGTGTAGAACGACACTATCTGGATGATAAGCGCTCAGTTTTTTCAGAGTCGTTTAATAATATTCGCACCGGGGTTACCTATTCGAACGTGGATCACCCGCCCAAAGTAATTTTGATTACCTCATCCGTACAAAGTGAGGGCAAAACGACTGTCGCCTCAAATTTGGCGCTGTCCTACGCGCAATTGGGCAAAACATTGTTATTGGATGCGGATTTGCGACGCCCTAGAATTAAACATATTGTAGATTCCGATCATGCTAACGGTCTGGTCGACTATGTTGCCGGGATGGCGGATTTGCGCGACTGTTTGAGTCAAGATAAGTCGGAGTCTAATTTGTTCATTTTGAATTCGGGCACGACGCCGCCTAATCCGTTAGAACTGCTGGCCAGCGAGCGATTTAGTAACGTGATTGAAACGCTGCGCGCTGAATTCACTTACATCATTATCGACACGGCGCCGGTATTGCCAGCGAGCGACGCCGTCGTGTTAGGGCAGTTGTGCGATGCCTTACTGATGGTGGTGCAATCGGATCGAACCACCCATCACATGGCGCGCGATGCAATTAAACGCCTGGCCGCAAGCAAGGTTAACGTCGACGGCCTTATCCTAACTCAAACAAATATTAAAAAGGGTAACCCCTACCAATATGGTGGATACTACGGTTACGGAGCCTACGCTTACACCTATGTGGAAGATAAAGAGGTAGCAAACCAAAAGCGCTCGCTCTAATTCTTTGGTCGGTTCGTATTGCGCACCTCGTTCTTAAAATTATTTTTCTTGTTTAGCGCTTTTTGCGCTTGTGTGGTGTTTGCGCTGGAAGCGCATAATGCAGCGGCGCTAAATAGCGAGGTCGGCGCTTCGCTCAAGCCTGTCGCTTCAGCAGGTCTCTTCACCGATGATCGTCAACGTCAGCGCCAACTAATGTTGGACAACTTAATAGAGCGTTCCACCTACCAAGTTTGGTCGAATCAGCGAACGCTATTATTAGAGCAGATACGACAACACTACCGAGAGGCGGCGATTGCCTCTCCTTTAGACGCCTCTGTTTGGTTCCAGTTAACGGCACTGGAGGCTGAGTTAAAAGACGGCGATGAGAATTACGCATTTGCGCTAAGTCAGGCGCTCTCAACAGGGGCCTGGCACAACGCAAATTTTTATTTTCTGGCGATGCATTGCCTCGATGCAAAAGCCTTATTAAACGCTACTACCGGTGAGCAATGCACGGCACTGCTGGACGTGACGCCTGCGCAAATCAAGGCCTCGTTAGGGCTGGCCAAAGTAGCTATCGATCCAAGGCATCGACAGCGAATCACTGCTGCGGCCGGAAGCCAGTTTTGAGCCCACCAGTGGCCCAGCACACCCCCTCTTGGGTTGTCGTGGGAGAACGTATTGTTTGGTGTGGCCTGCTGATCTATCTATGCGCAATTTCTTTTGCTGGCTTGCCCGCCGGCTCGGCGACTTGGTTCCAGCTTTCAATCGTCTTGTATGTATTGATTGGGGCCTATTTGGTTATGTTGGCTGCGGGGGCGGAATATAATAAGCGGGCCGCTCATCATGGGAGAGTCATTATATGTCTGGCCCTGTTACCGCTGGTATGGATGTACGCACAAACGGTGCTGCTCAGCAGCCATTCGTGGCCCGCAAGCAATGCTGCACCGAGTTGGTGGCCCGCTGAACCGTTAATCAGCGTAGTGCCCGAGCGGAGCCGTCTGCTGGTGCTTGCCTATCTTCCAGCATGGTTGTTGCTACCGCTTACCATGGCAATGCTTAACTCAAGGGCAAGGTTGAGACAGATAATGCTGATGTTCTCAATGCTGGTGGTGTTCCATGGTGTCAGTGCCATTGTGGCCAATGGTGCCGGTGTTTATCTGGTTGACCCACGGCAATTGGATGGTCATTTTGATGTCGCTCGTGGTTGGTTTGTCAATCGCAATCATTTCGCAGCGTTTATGCTGCTGTGCTCGGTAGGCGGAATATCCGCTGTGCTGCCTGAACGACAAGACTCGGTAAAGGTGCTTGTCAAAGTCGCCGCTGCTGTGATGCTAACGCTGGTCTCGGCGGCCATAATCATGTCGCAGTCGCGGGCTGCGCTTGGCTGTTTATTACTACTCCCAGTGCTTATAGTTTTGCTGTTACAACATTTACGCGGCTGCAATGGTCTGTGGTGGATACGCAAAAGACAGAGTTACCTATTAGCAGGCGCTCTGTTGGGCCTGGTGTTATTGGTGCTGGCGTTAAATTTTGGCGGAGAATTGGTGCGCCGTATATTGCACGGCGGTCTTGGTATCGGTGAGCGGGGCCTGCAATGGCAGGTTACATGGCAGGCGATCTCGGACCGCCTGATTGTGGGCCATGGCGGTGGCAGTTATGCCTCTGTGTTTCAGGCCTACCGGGGTGATGCGGAACTAAGGCAGGTGGTATTCGATCAGGCCCATAACGACTATCTTCATATCTGGTTGGAACAGGGGCTTATTGGCCTTACTTTGTGGTTGGCTTTCATTGCATTGGCGTTTAAAAGTGGTTGGCAGGCGCTGCACAACACCCGCAGTTCGTTGATTGCTGCCACACTCGCCAGCGGTCTCTGTATAACACTGTTTGCACTGTTGCAATCATTCGTCGACTTTAATCTGCAGATAGTTAACTTGCGCAGCTACTTCTTTGTAATAATAGCTTTATTACTGGCTGTGCCGACACTGCCGGGCGGAAGCAGAACTACAAATCATCTCAAATCATGAATAAGAAAGTATTGGTAACCGGTGGTGCTGGATTTTTGGGTTCGCACCTTTGCGCTCGTTTATTGGCACAGGGCTGCGACGTGCTTTGTGTGGACAATTATTACACTGGTAGCAAAACCAATATTCTGCCATTGGTAGATAACCCGCGCTTTGAACTAATGCGCCATGATGTCACCTTTCCTCTCTATGTAGAGGTTGATGAGATTTACAATCTCGCCTGCCCAGCGTCCCCAATTCATTACCAGCATGACCCCGTGCAGACCACCAAGACCAGTGTGCATGGTGCCATCAATATGCTGGGTTTGGCCAAACGGGTGGGTGCTAAGATATTGCAGGCTTCAACCAGCGAAGTTTACGGAGACCCGGATGTTCACCCGCAACCAGAGAGCTATTGGGGCCGGGTTAATCCGACTGGCATCAGGTCCTGTTATGATGAAGGCAAGCGCTGTGCTGAAACCTTATTTTTTGACTACCATCGTCAGCATCAATTGCAGATAAAGGTCATGCGCATTTTCAATACCTACGGCCCGCACATGCACCCCAATGATGGGCGTGTGGTGTCCAACTTTATAGTGCAGGCACTGCGCAATGAACCGATCACTATTTATGGGGATGGTTCGCAAACCCGATCCTTCTGTTATGTCGATGATTTGATAGATGGAATGGTTGCGCTCATGTCAACAGACGAAAAAGTGACCGGGCCCGTTAACGTGGGCAACCCCACCGAGTTCACGATTTTGCAGTTGGCCGAAAAGGTGTTGTCCATAACCGGCTCAAGTTCCGAAATGGTGATTAAGCCACTGCCAGGTGATGACCCCAGGCAGCGTCAACCGGATATATCATTGGCGACCAGTCTGCTTGATTGGCAGCCACGTGTTGAATTGGAGCAGGGCCTTACGACTACCATTGACTACTTTCGAGCAAGCCTGAACAGCTAGCGTTTATTATCATCAAATTTCATTGCATTATCGCCTTAGGTTCGTCGCCAAAGGTTCTGATTCGCAGCATCACAACTGATTTCAAATTACATTTACCATGCCGCGAAAGGTTCTAATTGCGACAATTTGGCCAGCTTCCGGCGGCGTTCCCAGCATGCTGGATTTCGTAATAGAGGCTCTGCAACGCACGGGTGCTGAAATCTCACTCGCTTATTACAAGCCATATAGCGTGGCCGAAGAGTTGTCGGTGCCGCTGCATAAAATATTCTTCCGGCGCCCTCAAACACTGGAGGAACAATATAAAGGCATACCTTGTTTCGCAATCGGTTGCTGGCTGCCAGAATTAGAATTCACTCATTATCGGCGTAGTCGTCATTGGGATACGTTGATTGAGTCACATGACCTGCATTTGGCCGTAAGTGGCTCCTGTATGGCGGCGCGCTCTTTGTTGGAGAAGCGTGTGTCGTTCATGGGGTGGATTGCGACTGACTGGGAGGGCGATCGTTTTCATCGTGTTAGTCAATTTTCGTTGTTGCGTCGGACTTTGGATCGATTGCTAATTCAGCCCGTGGCCAAGCGAATTGAAAAGCGAATTATTGATAGCGGTCGGCTGGTGGCCTTGAGTGCAGCTACTTTGGAGCAGATGAATAGTCTGGTACCGCAACCGAAAATCCAACATGTGGTGCATCGGCCAATAGATACCGATAAATTTAAACCCTCTCAACAACCGGTGGGTAGACCAACCATTGGCTTTATCGGTCGATTCGAGGATCCGCGCAAAAACCTCTCACTCTTGTTCCATGTGACGCAGCATTTGCTGCGAGATTTTCCTGACCTGAAACTGATGTTAGTCGGTGATCAGTTATCTTCAACCAGTGAGCATGAGATTGATGAGTTGGGCATCGGCCCCGCGATAGAAGTGCATGATTATGTAGAGCAGGAGGCCCTACCCATCTTGTTAAATAAGCTGGATGTTTTTGTATTGCCATCGCATCAAGAGGGGCTTTGTATTGCAGCCCTGGAGGCCATGGCCTGCGGGGTGCCTGTTGTTTCTACCCGTTGCGGCGGCCCGGAAAGCTATATCGATAGTGGCCGTAACGGCGTTCTATGTGAGCACGATGCTGGTGTTGTGGCGGATGCGGTTTTACAATTATTGTCAGAACCCGAGCGGCGTGCCACGTATGCTGCGCGTGCCCGACGCACGATTATTGAACAATTTTCAGTGGACACTCAATCTCAGAAATTTATACGACTGATGAGTGACTACACCTCTTCAATGCCAACAAACGGCCCAACTTAGCTTTCTCAATGACTCAAAAAATCATGATTACAGGCGGTGCTGGGTTTATCGGAGTCAATGCGGCCGGCCAGTTTCTACGTGACGGCTGGCAGGTCGTTATTGTCGATAACCTTTGTCGTCGTGGTGCTGAGCTAAATCTCGCCTGGCTGCAGCAACAACACAGCTTTGAGTTTGAAAAAGTAGATGTGCGATCTGCGGATCAGATTGCGAAAGTGGTGCGAGCGCATCTTCCGGATGTGGTGTTACATTTGGCTGCACAAGTTGCGGTGACCACCTCAGTGGCCGACCCGCGTGATGACTTCGAGGTTAACGCGCTCGGGACCTTAAACCTGTTGGAAGCCGTTCGGTTGCATAGCCCCGATTCGTTTTTCATCAATGCTTCGACTAACAAAGTCTATGGCAAAATGGCGGAGCATCCGGTGGTGGAACGAAATGGGCGCTACGAGTATCAGTTTTTGCAGTCTGGCGTTCCTGAAACTCAGAACCTGGACTTCCACTCTCCTTATGGCTGCTCAAAGGGTGTCGCTGATCAATACACCATAGATTATTCGAGAGTTTATGGTTTGGAGACCGTGACTCTGCGGCAGTCCTGTATCTATGGTCCGCGCCAGTTCGGGATTGAAGATCAGGGTTGGGTGGCCTGGTTTACCATCGCTGCGCTGCTGGACAAAAGCATTACCGTTTATGGTGATGGCAAACAAATCAGAGATGTGTTGCATGTTGACGACTTGGTGCTGGCCTATAAGGCGGCAATCGGGCAGCGCTCTGACATCAGCGGCCAAGCAATTAATATTGGTGGAGGGCCCGCTAATACGCTTTCTTTATTAGAATTGCTGAATTATCTAAGAGAGCAGCTGGATAAGGAGATAACACCCGCCTGGGACGACTGGCGGCCGGGCGACCAGCCAGTATTTGTTTGTGATCTGGATCGGGCGCAGCAGTTGCTAAGGTGGCAACCTACTATTTCTGTGGATGCAGGGGTGGTGCGCTTGATTGAATGGGTAGGGCAAAACAGTGAATTGTTCGACTAGCAATTTCAATTTTCCGGGCAAGCTTAGTTAATGATTTATAGTCAGTTGCGCTACTTGCTGGTGTTTTGGTTAAACCCTGAGCATTGAGCACCCAAATATGACCGCATGTACATGAAACCAATTTCGCTCGCGATATGCACATTCAACCGAGCCGAGAATTTGCGGGTTTGTCTGCAGTCATTGGCTGATGTTAGTACGGAGTTGCAGTCTGGCGACGAAATAATTGTGTTAAATAACAATTGCACGGATCACACAGAGCAGGTGATCGCCGAGTTTGGGGCCAGCCTCCCAGTTCGCTCGGTGATGGCACCCGAGCAGGGGCTGGCAGCGGCGCGCAATAAAGCACTGGATGAATTTTGCTCTCAAGTGCTGGTGTTCATAGATGACGATGTGCGTTTAGCAGACGGTTTTATTAACGCCTATCGTCATGCACATATGACCGATCAGTATGATTTTTGGGGTGGCCAACTCCGGGTCGACTGGGATGGGCCTAAACCGCGGGGGCTGCAGCGTGAGGACTTACCGTTGCTTAGTGGTTTGTTGGGTCATTATGACCCTGCGCCAGATGGCGCTCAGTATGACTTCGATATTGCATTGCCGTTCGGTGCTAATTTCGCGGTATCGCGTAATTTAGTGAATAATACCGGCCGCTTTGACACAAGGTTGGGGGTGAAAGGCACTGGTTTGGGACGTGGCGAGGAAACAGAGTATTTTCAGCGAGCGCTGGAGCTGGGTTTTCGGGGTCGGTACTTGCGTAATGCGCTGGCCTATCATCGTGTGGATCAGCGGCGCCTGTCGATTGTTCAGTTGCTGCGATTCGGTATCGCCAAAGGCCAGTTTGAAGTCGGACAGGCGGCAAATCCGCGCAGCGGAAGTATAGTTCAAGCAATACTGTTCGGCGTCAAAGCCATTGCACAACTAATCAAAGGTCGCCGCGACCGATATTATCAAAGCTTAATCAACTCAGGGATTGAGATTGGCTTATCACAACGTACGACGAATGAGTTCTGAGCCAACAATTAGCGTTGTCATTCCAAGCTACAATCGTGGTCAGGTTCTGTTGGACACACTAGATCTGTTACAGCAGCAACGCATGCCACCTCAGCAGATTCTGGTAGTGGATCAAACGCATTATGTGCAGGGTGACAGGGTTGCAGCCAAGCTTGAGGACCTCCACGCATCCGGCGAGATTCGCTGGATGCGACGGTCCACCCCATCAATTCCAGCCGCCATGAACGCCGGGTTACTGGCCGCACGCAGTTCGCATGTATTGTTTATCGACGATGATGTGAAATTCGAGACTGAATTTATTGAAAATCATAGGCGGGCGATTGATATCAGTAAATATGCTGGCCATGTGGGGCAGATTATTCAACCCTGGCAACAGGCGGTTGGTCGACACGGCTACGATTCCGATTCAGGGCTTCGGGAAGATTTAAACTTTCCTTTCCATAGCGACAGCGTTTTTCGTGTCGCCAATTGTATGGCGGGCAACTTACTGCTACATCGTGAGCATGCTTTGGCTGCGGGTGGCTTTGATGAAAATTTTGTGGGAGCCGCGTACCGATTTGAATCCGAATTTTGCCGTCGCCTTATACGTCAAACCGGCGAAAAACTATGGTTTATCCCCGACGCCAGCTTGTTGCACCTGCATGTCAAAGTAGGGGGTACACGCGCCAACAGCGATCATTTCGTTTCTGCCGATGGCAGCCACAGTATGGGCGACTATTATTTCGCAATGCTGGAGGGGGCGCCAGGGGAGCGGTGGCGCTATATGCTGCGGCGATTTGTGGGGTCGATATTAGCCAGGTACTACCTGACTCGCCCATGGTTGATGCCGAGGCGATTAGTGGCTGAATGGCGCGGTATGCAGCGCGCACGGCATGCGTATCGAAATGGGCCTCTATTGTTGAACAGCAACCAGTCTGTTACGGGAGTCGCCTAATGACCAAAGCGAGACCAAAGCTGGCAGTGGTTAGTTCCCATGTCATTCAGCACTTCGCGCCCGTTTACCGTTATATCGCTCAGTCCGGATTAATCGATTTACGTGTATTCTATCTTGCTGAAAATGGCGCGAATACCTATCGAGACGCCGGGTTTGGTGTTGATTTTTCTTGGGATGTGCCTTTGACCGACGGGTACCAATACGAATTTGTTGAGCCAGGGCGGGTGCTGGATAGGTTTGAATTTTCAAGCATGGACAGTAAATTTATACGGTCAAAAGTGGCATCGTTCGAGCCAGACTATATCTGGCTGCATGGCTATGGAATGCGAGCAAATTGGCGCGTATTGTTGCGCAAATTGGGCTCTGCAAAAATCATCTACTGGTCTGATAGCAATTTAACAGACTCCCGCAGTGCCTTGCGGAAATTCATCAAGTCCAAAATAGTTCGCTTCTTTTTAGCGAAATGCGATTATTTTCTGAGTATCAGTAATGCTAATACAGCTTATTTACAGCATTACGGTGTAACGCCTTCGCAAATCGTGGAAACCACGTTTCCGATTGACACTCAGCGGTTCGCCGAGGCGCAGCGCAGTATTTCAAAAAGTGACCAAGCAGCGCAACGCAAGAAATTAGGCGTGCCCCCGGCGGCAAACATTATCTTGTTCGCAGGAAAGCTGGTCGACTATAAACGACCGGCTGATGCGATTAAAGCATTGGCAGAACCTCACATGGAAGATCTGCATCTGATTATTGTGGGCAGTGGAGATCTGCAGCAGGCACTGGTTACGCTGGTACAAAATCTAGCGCTAACCAAGCGGGTGCATTTTTGTGGGTTTGTTAATCAATCACACTTACCATTGTATTTTTCAATCGCTGACCTGTTGGTATTTCCCTCTGAAAAAGAGCCTTATGGCGCAATCGCCGCTGAGACTCTTAGTTTTGGTTTGCCGATAGTGGCGTCCGATCGAATTGGCGCCCTCGGCTCCAGTATCTTTGCGGGTCAAAATGGTTTGGTCTATCCCGTAGGCAATGTGCCGGCCATGGCTAAAGCGATTCGTGACGTGCTGAAGCCGGAAAATTGTAAGGCCTTTGGAGATTTTTCCAGAAGCATTGCGGATGCCCACGATCACAGTGTGATGGCGCGTGCTATCATTCGGATTTGTTCCCAGCCATAGTTCGCCCTCAGTCTTAAGATCATGATTTCAATGGCATTTTTAGTGTTTCTTGCAAGTGCATGCTTGTACTGTATTGCCTCGGGTCGCCATTTCTGGGGGCTGTTATTGTGCATCGGGTTCTCCCAGGATATGGTTCGTAAATTGACGCCGGGAGAGCCCATTATATTTATTGTCACTGTGGGGGTTTTGTTCGGGGCGATCTTGGTTGCTATTGTGGCCCGGCGAGGTCTTTCTTATGTGTCCGAACCCTATTTTCGTTGGTCGGGCACCCTACAGGCACCGGTGATTCTGTTTATTGTAATTTTGGTACTGCAATTTTTTCATTCTCTGGTGAGGTACGGGAATCCTGTCGTTGGCCTGATCGGCCTGGTCACCTATATTGCCCCCTTTCTCGGCGTGATAGTGGGTTACTATCTGGTGCAGTCAGTGGAAGATATCCGCCGTCTGACAGGAGCCTATATTGCACTCGGATTGGTAGTTGCCACGACTGTAGTTATGAGTTTTATGGGTTATGACTGGGCAGTTCTGAGAGAAATCGGCCAGGGTATTAGGATTTATGATCAGGGTACCGTGTTGCGCTCGTATTCTGGTGTAATGCGCTCTGGAGAAATTGCCGCGTGGCATATTTCCATGGCTGCATGCCTGATCGTGACCTTGGCCGTGAGCAGTAAAAATTTTTCAACCTACGCTATCGTGATTGCTCTGGTAGTTTTTATGATGGTGGCGGTTACTCTCACCGGGCGGCGGAAAATGTTGATGCTATTCAGCCTCTACATGTTGAGCTATGTGACGGTCTATTTTTATTATCGGAAGTCGCTGGATAGACGTTACTTTTTCACCATTTTCTATCTGGCATTGTTGGGCTGGTTTACTTTCGAGGTGGTCAATCTGGGTACTTATAATGAATCTCTAAGTAACTATATTGCCCGAGGCAGTTCGGTGTTTGGCGATGCTTCCGGGCGTTTTGTGGAGTTGGGCATAAAGCCGGTTCAGTGGGCATATAATCGAGTAGGTCTGTTTGGGGGAGGCCTTGGTATCGCCTCTCAAGGCGGCTATTTGTTTAATGTGTCGGACGTGGCCGGTGGCTCCGGTGAAGGCGGCTTGGGAAAAATTATGGTCGAGCTCGGTTTGCCTGGACTTATCTGTTTGATGTGGCTTGGGATCGCGGGTGCGCGCTATTTGAATAATGCTTTGCAACTGGCCAATCAAAAGTTTGCCAGTCCTGAACTGCTCCCCCTAATGACGTCGCTAAGTGTGATTCTTGGGGTTAATGCCATTACGTTTTCCGTAGCAACCCAGGTTTATGGTGACGTCTTTGTTTTAGTGGTATTAGGGACCTTGGCAGGCTGCCTGTTGGCATTGCCTAAAATTGTTGCCAGGCAAGTGCAGGAGCGTCAGCTTCAAACCGTAGTTTTTCGAGCGCTTCAAGACCGCCCCAGCGGTCTGACGGCTAGCTAAGCTAAAAATGAATATAATCGGCATTAACGCTTTTCACGGCGATTCGGCCGCTTGCCTCGTGACAGATGGCCGACTGGTCAGCGCGGCTGAAGAAGAGCGGTTTAGGCGGGTAAAACATTGGGCCGGATTTCCAAGTAAAGCCATTGAATTTTGCCTGCAGGATAATGGCATGGTATTGCAGGATATTGACCTTATCGCCATTAATTCGGACCCCGGCGCGGCGCGCTGGCAGAAAATTTGCTTGGTGCTATCGGGCAAGGTTAGTGGGGCCCTGATAAGGGAGAAGCTCCGCACCCGCAAAAAGCGGAGTGGGGTTGCTGCGCAGTTAGCAGCGGCATTTTCGGAACAGGAATTCCGCGGTAAAGTTGAGCATGTTGAACACCATCTAGCCCACCTTGCATCGGCCTACACTGTTTCGCCATATGCAGATGCCAGTGTTATTTCGGTGGATGGTTTTGGTGATTTTGCCAGCGCTGCCTGGGGTTTCGGTTCTGATCGAAATATTCAAATCGAAGAGCGGGTTTATTTCCCGCATTCTTTAGGAATATTTTATCAGGCAATGACTCAGGCGCTCGGCTTCCCGCATTATGGAGACGAGTATAAGGTCATGGGTTTGGCACCCTATGGAGAACCTAAATACCGCGATTTAATGGATCAGATATTGAGCGTGACAGAAACTGGCCAAATTCGGTTGAACCTTGATTATTTCACTCATCACAAGACACCAATTGGTTATCAGTGGGACGATGATGCGCCACAAGTGAGCGCACTTTTCAGTCAAGAGCTGCCCGAGTTGATCGGAACTGTCCGAGACCCGGGCGGACCACTCGAGCAGCATCATTATGATCTGGCACGATCAATCCAGGATGCCTACGAGCGGGCGTTCATGCAAATGCTAAACCTTTTGCACACGAATCATTCAGTAGACAATCTTGCCATCGCCGGTGGCTGTGGTATGAACTCGGTGGCAAACGGCAAGATACACTTATGTACGCCCTACAATAATATTTATGTGCAATCGGCGGCTGGGGATGCCGGTGGCGCCATTGGAGCTGCAGTGGTTGCAGCGCAGCGTCATGATGATTGGAGTCCGAATTTTGTTATGCAACATGCCTATTGGGGTGCTGAGTTTTCCGATGAAAGTATTGAGCAGACACTAAGCGCGGCTGTTGAGTTAGTTAATCAGGCCAACTGCCATGTAGAGAGCAGCCTGCCCATGCAAACCATATTTGAGCGGGTCAGCGACAGCCTGATTGAGGGGAAGGTGGTGGGCTGGTTTCAGGGTGCAATGGAGTGGGGCCCCAGAGCACTCGGTAACCGCTCGATATTAGGGGACCCACGACGCACAGACATGAAAGATATTCTTAACCTGAAAATTAAACGTCGTGAGTCTTTCCGGCCGTTTGCGCCGAGCGTGCTGCGCGAGCATGTTGCTGAATGGTTTGAGTCAGATGCCGATGTGCCATTTATGATGAAGGTGTTTCAAATTCAGGAACACAAACGTGGCCAGATTCCAGCTGTGACGCATATCGATGGCTCTGGGCGGCTGCAAACCGTAACGCGCGATCACAACCCGCATTACTATGATCTGATCCACACGTTTTATCGCAAGACCGGCGTACCCATGCTGTTAAACACTTCTTTCAATGAAAATGAGCCAGTGGTTTGTCAGCCTCAGGAAGCGCTGGATTGTTTCTTGCGCACCGATATGGACGTGTTGGTGATGGGGTCACATATGGTGAGTCGCACCGGGAATGCCGAGTCGTCATGACCTGGTTTAGCGCGTTGGCAGCGACGGCGTTACTCGGCTGGTGGTTGCAGCGATACGCGTCTGAGCTGGGTTTACTTGCTGAGCCGGGTGAGCATCGCAAACATGCGCAAGCCACTCCGCTTGTGGGTGGCCTCGCCATGATGGGAGGGTACTTAGTGGCCAGCGCGCTGTCATCGCAGCCCGCTGTGGTTCACCTTTTGCCTGCACTTCTGCTCTTGTGTGTGGTTGGTGTGATTGATGATCGCTACAACATTTCATCTACCATTCGATTTTTGTCGCAGGCACTGGCTGTGATCCTGATGATTTATTTTACCGGCACACTGCTCACCTCTCTGGGATTAGTTTTCGGCGAATGGGGCGTTGAGTTGAGAGGCTACTCGATCCCGCTAACTGTGTTTGCTGCGATTGGAATTATCAATGCCGTCAACATGTCAGACGGTATGGATGGGCTGGCCGGTAGCCTCGCCTTGATTGTGTTGTCGGCGATTTATTTTGCGGGCGGTCAGCAAACTGAACTCATGGCGATAGTGGCAGCCTGTGTGGCGGGGTTTCTGATTTGGAACCTGCGTGTGTTTCGCTCGCAAGCAAGACTGTTTATGGGTGACTCCGGCAGCACAATGCTGGGCTTGGTTCTGGCTTATCTATTGATCGAAATGACGCAGGGAAACAACGCACAGATTCCGGCTGTAACGGCTTTATGGTTTATTCTGTTGCCGCTTTTTGATGCGGTGGGTGTATTAATGATCCGGCCTTTGCGTGGGCGGTCGCCATTCCGGGCAGATCGCAGCCATTATCATCACTACCTGCAAAATTTGGGGCTGAGTTCCAATCAGTCGCTGTTAATTATTGTTCTGCTGCAATCCATTATAAGTGTGAACGCGCTGATCGCTCTAAAGGTGGGGATTGCTGAGCCGATCCAATTGGCGATTTTTCTAGGATTGTTTGCGGTTTATCTGTTGTTCCTGTGGAGGCAAACTGGCCGCTTGGGTGAGGGTTAGGAAGAGGTTATGGTCTGGTGCTGGTTACTTCAAGTACAATGCGCCAGGCAAACGATAATCCATCGGTGGCGACAACACACTGTGAAATCTACCAGCTCTAAAATTAACCATGACTGAGAATACGCGCATAACTACAGTGATTGATGCTGATGTCAATCGGCCCATGGCTAGCCTGGCGGAACTGCGGCTGTATAGAGAGTTGGTGTGGGTGATGGTGCAACGAGACATCAAGGTGCGTTATAAGCAAACTGTATTGGGTTTGGCCTGGGCAATTATTCAGCCAGTTACCATGATGTTGATTTTCACGGTCATTTTTAGTCGCCTGGCCGGTATACCTTCAGACGGTTTCCCCTATCCGTTGTTTGTGTTTTCCGGCATGTTGGCCTGGAATTTTTTCTCCTCGTCGGTGAGCACGGCGGGTGTTTCGCTGGTGGGCTCAAGCAACCTCGTCAGCAAGGTATATTTCCCGCGCATTATCGTTCCGCTTTCGTCGATCGGAGTGGGTCTGATTGATTTTCTGGTGGGAACATTGGTATTGCTGGTAATGTTCGTGCTGTACGCTCAGTCTCTTAGCTTAAATCTCATACTCCTGCCCTTTTTCATGGCCGGGCTGGCTTTAGTCTCGATCGGAATGGGCAGCTGGCTGGCTGCAGTGACGGTGACGTACCGAGACTTTCGCTACGTTATTCCCTACATGCTGCAGATATGGATGTACTTAACTCCGGTGATTTACCCGGTTAGTTTTGTGCCCGAAAATTGGCGCTGGTTACTGTATCTAAACCCGATGTTTGCCTGGATAAACGGTATTCGTGCCTGTTTTCTCGGGCAGGAATTTGATGTGACCGGAATCATCGTTTCGCTAATTATGTCGTTATTAATTTTTGTGTGCGGCATGCTGTATTTTAACAAGGCGCAGCGACGCTTCGCGGATATTATATGAAACCCGCGGTCATCGTGAATGGGCTGTCTAAGCAATATTTGCTGGGCAGTGAAATCATCGCCGGCCAAAATTTTCGCGAGATGCTGGCAGGCATGTTGAGTGCGCCGTTCAGAAAATTCAAACGATTACGGGGCAAGGATGAAACGCAAGAAGCATTCTGGGCTGTACAGGACATAAATCTCGAGATACAGCCTGGCGAGGTAGTTGGAATCATTGGCCGCAATGGTGCGGGCAAAAGCACGCTGTTTAAATTGTTGAGCAGGATTACCACCCCAACCAAGGGTTCAATCACTTACCGCGGGCGGATGGCCAGTTTGTTGGAAGTTGGCACTGGCTTTCATCCTGAATTAACTGGCCGCGAAAATATATATCTGAACGGCGCCATCATGGGTCTTAGCCGGCGCGAAATCACTGCGAGACTGCAGGCGATCGTCGCGTTTGCTGAGATCGACCAATTTCTTGATACGCCGGTAAAGCGCTATTCCAGCGGCATGTATGTCAGGCTTGCATTTTCAGTTGCAGCGCATCTCGATGCCGATATTTTGCTGGTCGATGAAGTGCTTGCTGTGGGCGATTTCGCGTTTCAGCAAAAATGCCTTGGCAAGATGAAAGAAGTGGCCAGCGAAGGCCGGACGGTATTATTCATTAGTCACAATATGGCGGCGGTCTCCAGACTCTGCACTCGCGGTATTTGGATTGATAAGGGAAGCATCCGTATGGATTCAGACATTCAGAGTGTGTTAAACCACTACGAGAGCGAATTTTTGGAAAATGATCTGGCAGATTACAGCGCGAGCGCAAGTGAAGGCGCGGTGCGGCTGCAATCCGTCTCGGTGCTGGATGCGAGTTCGGGCGAGGCCGGTTCGGTCCAAATTGGAAACTCCTGCCGTGTGGTGGTGCGAGGCTCTGCCCGACAGCCGGTTAACAACATTAATCTGGCGTTGGGGCTTTACGATGAGCAGGGGCATCGTCTCTGTTTGCTTGATTCAGAACACAGCGGACATCATCTCGAATGCAGGGGAGGTGACTTTGAATACGTTTGTGAGCTCGACATGCTTAACCTGACTGCTGGTCGATATAAAATAAATATTGCCATCAAGGATGGCCGAGAATTGGTGCTCGCAGTTGAAAGAGTTACGGCTTTCTATGTCGTCGACCCACTAGCTGCGCCGCACCGCATGAATGAATTTGGCCCGGTCTTGATTAACTATCGCTGGAGTGGTCCAAAGGCGTGAATGAGGTTCAGGCAGATATGCTAGCTCCTAAGTCCATTGTTGTAAGCTGCGATAATTTTTGGATCGGGGGGCGCGAAACCTTTATTGAATCAAATGTTGGCTTGTTGCGTGCACACGGCGTTGAGCACGTTAGCCTCATGGCAACATCGATTGATAACCCGCGCGCTGCCGAGGTGTTTGATGAGTGTGTTGAAATTCCTCCTCAGATCATAGGGTCTCAGGCCGCGCTGGCATTGATGGACCAATTGGTTGATCGATTTAAACCAGATTTTGTCTGGGCTCATCACTATGGGTTGCCGTTGTCGATGTTGTTAGCGAGCCGTCATGGCTTAAAAGTGCATGTCACGATGCACGGGCCGCCCCTGTCGATGGGCCGCTATCAAGGCGCAGAAGCCATTGCCTTCGTAAAGCTGCTGTGCCGCGGCGGCAGTTTCAGTTGTGTCAGCGAAGAAATTGCTCAGCAAGTTTCCTCATTACCTGGTCAGCACCAACCCTTGGCGGTGATTCCGAATAGAGTGCCAATCCCCGTCAAGACTGAATTAAGTAAAATCTCTAAAGGGCCGATAAGGTTTCTGATGATGGCCAGGCAGAGCAAGCTTGACCACCTCAGGCAGAGCTTGCTATGTGTCGCTGCGTTCGCCAGAGCTGGTTGCAAGGTCGAAATGGAAATTGTAACTGGTGTTAATCTCGTGACCGCTGACGCATCGCGCAGTGCATCAGGCTGGCGACACTGTTTAAGATTGTTTGGTCGTAAATGGCTGGGTTTCCACCCGAGCGTATGGCGAGTTTTGTCCCGGGTGCGCATCCGTCCAATGTCACCCTCTGTTGCAAAGGCTCTCAAAGGCTGTGATGTGGTACTAGGTATGGGGCGCGTGGTGTTAGAAGGGTTGGCTCATAGCAAGCCAGCAATTTTGGTTGGTTACGACGCTATTATTGATCGGGTAACACCGGAAAACTTCGCGGCACTTCAACAAACCAATTTTAGCGGCCGAGGCCAACGCCCAAACGCCATAAAAGACATTATTAGCTCGACCCTGGCTGAGTTGCGAAATGGCGAGGAGCAGCAGAAATTACAAGGCATGGTTGCATTGAACGCCTCTTGGCCAACTTTGCAGGGGTTAATAGCGGAGATAATGAATGCGGAGCCGCCAAAGCGGCTAAGCGATGAGGAACAGAAATCGTTAGTAGCGGCTTTATCTGAAACTGCTGATGAGGCCGTAATGAATGTGCTAAGCAAGGCTGAGAGTGAGTTATATATGGCGCTGACAAGGTAGTGGTAGTTTTGATCTGTTCAGGGAGCATACCTGCGCCTCACCCTATTGTGGTGGGGGAGATTAAATTGGTTAAGGATGACCGGCTTTGGGGGGCTTTGCGAGCCTTTGCAAACACTCTACTGAGTTCAGCTCGAAACGAAGTTTCGATTCGCTAGATGAGTTGAACTTTCCCTGTACAGCAGA
>JABDKW010000071.1 GCA_013002025.1 Gammaproteobacteria bacterium
TTGTGACTGTAGTGGCAAGGTCTATCGTTATATTATTAGGAACTTGTGCGTCGGTTACCGCGCCTTGCAACTCATTCAAATCCAGCACAGCCTCAAGCTCAGCCTCGACTCCTGTGGCGTTGAGTTCATCTGCGCTCACCGCATCAGTGGCAATATCAGCTGCGTCCACCGCAGGGTCCGCACATGACACCGGAACACCCCCGCCAGCATCACAAAGAAGATCAGTCTGCGCCCTAACCCCCGGCGACCCCAGTAACAACACACTGCTTAACAGTAGTGCGGTGAGCACAGAAAATGATCGTGAATTGAGGGTGTTTTGGTTTTGCATAACAGACTCCACGGGGGGCAACGGTGTGATTTTGTTTTGGGTTTTGAATACGGTACGAATGGATGACAGGAAAATTTGCGAAATGCTCATAGCGACACCTTGATGGGTAAAGTTAGCGTGGCGGCTTGACGGTCACCACGGAACGCAAATGCGACAGTTGTCATCGCATAAAAATTCTTAAGAAAATGTTGAAAAACATCGCGCGCGCGAGTGCGCACGCGTGGAAGACTTGGGTAAGGACAAAGATAAGCCCTGGCAGAACTGAACGCTGAAGAGGCGAAAATACGGGAATTCAGCTTGAGTGAGGGTATGCGCTGCAAAATCCAGCTGCTGGCGCGCGAGAGTGACGTTCGGCTCCTGCCGAGCATCCCTACTCCCCCGATACACGACGTTATCCAACCCCGTGTCGATGTCATGTGCTTAATCAACCACACTAAGCATGCTCCTACCACTACCTTATTGTATTTATTACGTTTTAAGCGCGGTAGCAAACCCCTCAAACAGCATTTCTGCGGTTTAAAACGTTTTGATTTCAGCCCTTGAGATGCAACCCAGAGTACCCCGAAACCCACTGCGCCCTTCTTCTTTAGATAAGCACTTGTTACTCAGTATTAATCGCTTATCTTTGTCAGTTGTAAAAAACTAACAGCTTTTAACATTCTGTACAACAGACTTTAGTCTGATGGACTACTTCTTTGTTTTAGTGCACTTATTGTCGTTATACGAACATTTGTGTTACGCAACTTGTCAATCAGTTATCCAATTTATGCTGCTTGGCAATCATCTGTTCCAGCACCGGGTAGATGCGGCGGAAGTCAAACCCCGCAACCACGTTGGCCAGCCCGATCTCATTCAGCGCGTCCACGGTGGCTTCATTAAGCACGCCGTCTATCTCGCCAATGTCCTGACCGAGTATCGATAGCATGCGTTGCACGCCGGCAATTTTGGCGCTGAAATAATCCTCATAGGTGCGCTTGGTATAGTGGATGTCGACCTTGTTGGTGTTGCGCCAGTTTTTATCCACCGGGTTAAAACTGATACTCACGTTACCGGCCTCACACTGGCGCGCATTGGTCAACCTGAAATCCGCCAACTGCACACAGAGCGGCACTTCCTCACCCCACACGAAGGCATCGTCTGGCATGGTGGAGCGCGGGTTGGATTCGGCGTGCAAATAATAACTGCCCTTGACCAACGCCACATCCACCGGCACTTCACAGTAACCGGGGTACACCCGCCACCAGCCTTCGCTGGCCACGCGATCCTCGGCGGTGTCATAACCCACTGCCACCATTAACACGAGGTCGGTGCGGTTGCAGACTTCGAGCCGCGCTTCGGCCAGCGAACTGAACCCGGCGCTGACCAACGCCAATAAAAATATTGAGCGGCGCAATCTACTCACCCCGGCACCACCCGCACAAACTTGCGCTTGCCCACCTGCAATACAAAGGGATCGGTTTCAGCAATTATCTGTTTGGGGTCACTGACCTTCTCAGCATTAATTTTAACGGCACCCTGTTTGACCATGCGCATGGCCTCCGATGTGCTGGGGCACAGTTGCGCCTCTTTGATCAGGTTGGCAATTGCCATGCCCTCACCGAGCGTGATGGCGACCTCTGATAAGTCATCGGGAATGGCGTTTTTTTGAAAGCGCTGAATAAAGTCCGCCTTGGCAGCCTCGGCCGCCGCCGCGTCGTGAAAGCGGGTAACGATTTCATCGCACAGCAAAAATTTAATATCGCGCGGATTGGTGCCCTCGGCAATTTGCTGCTGGAAGTTTTGCACCTCCTCAACGGGGCGAAAACTTAACAATTCAAAGTAGCGCCACATCAAGTCATCACTGACCGACATCAGCTTGCCAAACATTTCATTGGCCGGGTCGGTGATGCCAATGTAATTATCCAGCGACTTGGACATCTTCTGCACGCCGTCCAGGCCTTCCAGAATCGGCACGGTGAGAATGGCCTGTTGCGGCACCCCGTAGGCTTTTTGAATTTCGCGGCCGACCAGCAGGTTGAATTTCTGATCGGTGCCGCCCAGTTCCACATCGGCTTTTAAGGCCACCGAGTCATAGCCCTGCGCCAAGGGGTATAAAAATTCATGAATCGCAATCGGCTGGTTATTCGCGTAGCGCTTGGAGAAGTCATCGCGCTCCAACATCCGGGCCACCGTGTAATTGGCGGCCAGGCGAATCATGTCCGCCGAGCTCAGCTTGCTCATCCACTCGGAATTAAAACGTACCGAAGTTTGATCCGGGTCCAGAATCTTGAACACCTGCTCCTGATAGGTCACCGCATTCTGTTTGATCTCGGCTTCGGTCAAGGGCGGGCGCGTGGCGCTCTTGCCGGTGGGGTCACCAATCAGGCCGGTAAAGTCACCGATCAAAAACGTCACGTTATGCCCCAGCATCTGAAACTGGCGCAGCTTGTTAATCAACACCGTGTGGCCAAGATGTAAATCAGGCGCAGTGGGGTCAAAGCCGGCCTTAACCTCCAGCGGCGTGCCGCGCCCTAATTTTTCTTCCAACTCGGCCTGGGGGATGATTTCATCGGCGCCACGCAGTAATTGCTGCATAACACCGGAGACGGATTGCGACACTGGCTTCTCGTTTTCTGGTTTATTGGTCAAATTTAGCGCAAGACTAAACGCATCGCCCAGCGCTGACAAGCGCTAACCATGGCCACCGGCGGGTTGTTTAGGCGTTGCCTTAGTACTTTAAGAAGTGGTCTAAATAGACACTCTGCATAAATTATGCCCTAATCGCCGCCGAATCGTTCCTCTGATGACAAAATGGCAAAAAAATCAGTCTTTTACAGAAAGGTCTTTGATTATTTCCACAGAACTCGGCAAAATGTCGCTTGGGTTGGCGCTGGCGCCGTTTCGGGTTTTGCTGGCAATTAAAAAATTCCACCCCTGACTCAAGCTAACCGTATTGCTTAGGGCGGCCTGCGGGCCAAGTTCGATACGCTAGTTAATGCGAGTAATAACACAAACGAATTGTTAGCCAGCGTGCGAAAACAAAACAGAAAAATAAACCGCAAACTACCCAGCCAACACCAGATTAAAAAGCGCCATTGGTGCCTCGGCAGCCTGGTGATTCTGGCCGGCAGCTGGATCACGCACACCACCACCGCGACCATCGCAGAAGACGCACTTTACTCCGTGCCGGCGGATCTCGGCTCGGCCAGCACCGTGGCCTACGGCGGCCTGCTCGCCGATGAGATTGAAATCGACCCGGCCCTGGAAATTGCCATTGCCGCCGCACCGCCGCCGTTGAAGGAACAGCGCTACACCATTAAACGCGGCGACACGCTGGGCGCCATTTTTACCGAGCTCGAACTTGATCACGATCTGCTGAACTCGATCATGCGTCATGACGATGCACGGCAATTGATTTCATTATCGGTTGGCAAAGAGCTAATCTTCAAGAGTGACCAGCAGCAACTTAAACAGATTCACTATCCGCGCACCAAGTTACAACAACTTGAAGTGCACTTTATGGCCAACGAGATTACTCAGGCAGGCCTGGTGGATCGCGCCTTTGCCGTTGAGCAGCAGGTGGTCTCCGGTGAGATCACCAGCTCGCTGTATGAAGCCGCACTGGAATATGGCTTGAGCATCAGCATGGTGATGGAGATGGTGCGCATCTTCGGTTGGGACATCGACTTCGCCCAGGACATTCGCCGCGGTGATTCCTTCCACGTTATCTACAACGACTACATTCTCGATGATGGCGACCGGGTGGACGGCGACATTATCGCTGCGGAGTTTACCTCACGCGGCCGCACCTATCGCGCCATCCGCTTTGCTGACCAAAAAGGCAATGTGAGTTTCTACACGCCGGAAGGCGACAGCATGCTGGGCACGTTTTTGCGTACCCCGGTCGAGTTCAGCCGAATTTCATCGCGCTTTGGCCGCCGCAAGCACCCCATCTCCAAACGCTGGAAGGCACACAAGGGCGTGGACTACGCAGCCGGCCGCGGTACCCCGGTGCGCGCTACGGCCGATGGCAAGGTGATTTTGGCAGGCCGCAATGGCGGTTACGGTAAAACGGTGGTATTGCGGCATGCCGGCCGCTTCAGCACCCTGTATGCGCACATGAACGGGTACGCCAAGGGCATTCGCAGTGGGGCCCGGGTCAAACAGGGCCAAACCATCGGCTATGTTGGCAGCACCGGTTATTCCACCGGCCCGCACCTGCATTATGAATTCCGCGTTGACGGCGTGCACCGCAACCCGCTGACCTATAAAACCCCAAAAGCCTCGTCGGTTACCCCGGAGTTGCGCACGGAGTTTAACGAAGTAGCCCAAGCATGGAGCACGCAGTTGGATGTGATTAATCGCAATTACCAGCTCGCCAAAAACAACGCCCGGACCAGCGCCGCAGGCAGCCAGGCAATGTAAGGCGATGGCCGGTGACCTCCTCATCGGCATGATGTCTGGCACCAGTGTTGATGGCATCGATGCCGCACTGGTGCGATTTGAATCCGCCGAACAATTACAGTTAATCGCGACCCGCTTCACGCCGTTTGAGGATGCGTTGCGCGATGACATCAACCGCCTGGCACAGCATGTAGGCCGCTTAAAACCCGCTGACTACGCAGCACTCGATCGCCAACTGGCCGAGGCCTATGCCGAAGCCGCCATGGCGCTGGCCGATGAGGCCGGCATCCTGATGCAGGACCTGCGCGCCATTGCCAACCATGGGCAGACCGTGAGTCATGAGCCGAATATAGAGCAACCCTACACACTGCAGTTGGGCGACCCACAAACCATTGCCGATATCTGCGGCGCAACCACCATCGCACAATTCAGGCAGGCTGATATGGCAGTCGGCGGCCAGGGTGCGCCGTTAATGCCCGCGTTTCATCACGCCATGTTTGCCCGCTCGTCGTCGGCCACCGCGATCTTGAATATCGGTGGTATCGCCAATCTGACAGTGCTTGGGGAGCCGGTAATAGGTTTCGATACCGGCCCCGGCAATACGCTGATGGATCAATGGATTGAGCAAAACGAATCCAGGCGTTTTGATAAAAACGGCGAGTGGGCTGCCAGTGGCGTAGTCGATGAGGCGGCACTTAAACTGTTACTAGCGGACCCCTACTTCACCCAGACTGCCCCGAAGACTACCGGTACCGATGTATTCAGCTTGGCCTGGGTGGAACGAACGCTGGGTGACCTAAGCCAATTCAAAGCGCCCGACCTTCAGGCCACGCTGCTGGCTTTAACGGTGGAATCCATCGCCCATGAAATTGAGCGCGCTCAACAAACCACAGAGCTGGAAAGAATCTGCGTGTGTGGTGGCGGCGCCAGCAACCACCACTTAATGAATAGTCTGCGCAAACGTTTACCTGAACTCACCATCCAAACCACCGACGACCTCGGCATCGCCGCAGACTGGCTGGAAGCCATCGGCTTCGCCTGGCTAGGCTATTGTCGGCTGGAGGATATCCCCGGCAACTTGCCGAGTGTCACCGGGGCGCGGGAGGCGGTAGTACTGGGAGAGGTCTTTGAGCCGCACGGCGGATTCGAGGCCAATGCCCGCCCGGTATAGTTTCCTGTCAGCGCCGTGCATAGTCGCGGAGCGGCGCATTAATTGACTGCGATGACGGTGGCTTTACTCGCTGTAAATTAATCCCCTGGTGCATGTCGCGGAGCGGCCGATTAATTGACTGCGATGGCGGTGGCTTTACTCGCTGTAAATTAATCCCCCACTCCACTCCTTTGGGAATGGGACAAATTTACTGTGAGTTTCTGGCTAGGTAGAAAAAAGGACTAAATACAAAAAGGCGAGAGTCGGAATGTTTTTTCAGCAAGTAAAGCCCTACCCCCAAACAAAAATTTCAGCTTAGATAGAAGCACGCCCTAAATGCAAAAAGGCGAGAGGCGAACTACTTTTTCAGCAAGTAAAGCCACCGCCATTGCAGAAAAAGTAGTTCGGCTCTCGCCGAACAAACCACTAACAAAGTTCTATCTAAGCAGAAAAAGAAGACCCGCATCCACAGGTGGTGCTGGCGTTCGGGTTATTGATAATAAAGCGTGCGCCATCCAGATCATCCTTGTAATCAATTTTGGCGCCAATCAGATACTGAAAGCTCATCGGGTCTACCAACAGGCGTACCCCGTCTTTATCAACGGCGGTATCGTCGTCTAATTGCTCTTCATCAAAGGTGAAACCATATTGAAAGCCCGAGCAGCCGCCGCCCTGCACATACACGCGCAGCTTTAGCTCGTCGTTGGCTTCCTCAGCAATCAACTCTGAGACCTTACCCGCCGCAGCGGTGGTGAATTCCAGCGGTTGTGGAATGGAAGCGGATTCTGTTTCAATCATGATGTAATCACAGGGTTAACTACGTTCTAACAATATAGGCTCGATTATTCAGATATCAAGCTTCGTTTGACTCTACGCCACCGGGAATTACGTCATACACCGGTGAGCTGGTATCAGACACAAGGCTACCATTTAAGATGGCGCCGAGTTCCATTTCAACGGCTTTGTAATGTATGTCGCCGGTGATTTTAGCGCTACTTTGCAGTTCAACATGGCCAGTAGAGACGATATTGCCATTGACTGAGCCGTTAACCACAACATGCGGTACGTTGACGTCGCCTTCAATCACGCCGGATTCGCTCAGCACCAGAGTGCCTTTATTGCTGTCTTGCGCCGTCACATGGCCTTTGATGTGGCCATCCACGCGTAGGCCGCCGGTGAATTCGAGGTCGCCCTGCAGTACTGAACCGGTACCAATTAAGGTATCAATCGTTTCAACGGGTGCGCTTACTTTATCTTTGTTACGTTTCATCATTGTCGCTCCGGATTGCCGCTCTTGGGCGGCTGTGTTTCTCTGTGTTTGAGCTGTCGCGGCCGACTAAACGCGCCACAACAGACTATTTAAAGGATTTTAGAATTGAGTCGGTATTAAACGCTGGGGCTGATATCGAACCAACGCGCCAGCGTTTCCCCGTCTTGTACGCTTAATTCAACTTTGAGTCTAGCGTTTTGGGGCAAATTATCGGCTTCGATATTACCAGCCACTTGTAAGAAATACTGGTAATTAACGCTGCGTGGGCTATTCAATGGCCACTGACCTAACTCATTGTCGCCATCATACAGCGTGGCGCGCAGGGTACCGCGTATCTGGTGCTTATGTTTGATTGACTGCACCAGCGTGATATTAAAGTTGGCACCGTTTTCATCGGTGGTAATGTCCGCCGCCTGGATAGACGGGCCACTTTGGCCGTCTTCTGGAGAGATGATGCTGCGATAAAAATCCAGCCGTGACCCCAGATAGCGGTTCTTCTGCTCAGAGCCGGCGTAGGCGGCGCTGATTTGTTTGTAGGCTTCTTCCTGAATCTGCTGCTGGCGTTGCGCGTTGATCTTAAGCTCTTCCGCGCGCGCCAGGTCGCCACGCAATTCATTGATAGTGGCATTGAGCTGACCGATCATAATGGCGTCCTGGTCATACTGCTCGTGGCCCGATTTAACACCGGCGTTGTAGGCGCCATATAACGAACCCGCGACGGCCACAATAAGGCCAAAGATCAGCGTCAGCCGGGTACCCGATGACATCTTCGGCTTGATGGATAACTCGTTGGTGGATTTGCGAATCATAGGGTTAGTACTGATGCGTTATAGCGCCCCCGCTAGGGCACCAATGCCGGAGATTGTAAACCAATCTTTTCTTCCAGACCGAACATAATATTCATGTTTTGCATGGCCTGGCCAGCCGCCCCTTTGACCAGATTATCTATCACTGATAACACCACTAACTTACCGCTGCCGCCGGCCTGCTGCACCGCGATGCGGCAGTAATTGGAGGATTTCACCGAGCGCGTGTCGGGGTGTGAACCCGCCGGCAACACATCCACAAAGGGCTCGCCCTGGTAGGCCTGCTCAAACAGCGCCTGCACATCGTCCAGCGACTGCTCACCGTTCAAATCACAATACAGGGTGGCGTGAATGCCACGCAACATCGGCGTGAGATGCGGCACAAAGGTCAGACTCACAGCCTCGCTGCACAGCGCTTGCAGGTTCTGGGTAATCTCCGGTTGATGCCGATGCCCGGCCACGCCGTAGGCTTTAAAGCTATCGGCCACCTCGCTGTAGAGATTGGCAACGGCGGCACCACGGCCAGCACCGGTGACGCCGGACTTGGCATCGGCAATCAGATTGCCGGCATCCACCCAGCCCGCGCGCACCAATGGCATAAAGCCCAGCGTGGTTGCGGTCGGGTAACAACCCGGGTTAGCCACAATCCTGGCCTGCTTGATCTCCTCGCGATTGAGTTCGGGCAATCCGTAGACTGCCTCGGCAACCAACTGGGGGCAGGCATGCTGCATGCCGTAGAACTGTTCCCAGACCGCAATATCCTGTATGCGAAAATCGGCCGCCAAATCAATCAGCCGCACACCATTATCAATCAGGTCCTGCGCGTGGGTCATGGCAATGCCATTCGGTGTGGCACTGAACACCACATCGCACTCAGCAAAGGAACCGCGCTGCGGTTCGGTAAAGGCCAGATCGGTAAAGCCGCGCAACGACGGGAACAAATCGCTTACCGCGCGGCCAGCTTCAGAACGCGAGGTAATGCAGCTAACGTCAACATTGGGGTGCGGCAACAGCAGCCTCAATAGCTCAACGCCGGTATAACCGGTGCCGCCGATAATGCCTGCCTTGATTTTATTCATGATAGTGAGAGTGTCAGCTTAGAAAACAAAAAGCCAGCGTAACGCTGGCTTGATGTGATGCGGTTGACGGGTAGCCAACCAAACTTAAAAGACAGCTTAACGTTTCGAGAACTGGGGACGACGACGAGCGCCTTTAAGACCCACTTTCTTACGCTCAACTTCACGTGCATCGCGGGTTACAAAACCAGCCTGACGCAGTTGCGGGCGATACGCCTCATCATAAGACAGCAAGGCACGGGTAATGCCGTGTCGAATTGCGCCGGCCTGGCCGCTGCCGCCGCCGCCTTGCACATTCACATTGATGTCAAAGGTGTTTTCCATCTCCAGCAGAACCAGCGGCTGACGAACCACCATGCGAGCGGTTTCGCGGCCGAAATATTCGTCCAGCGGGCGGGAGTTAACGGTAATTGAGCCGGAGCCTGATTGCATTCGTACGCGAGCGGTAGATGACTTGCGGCGGCCGGTGCCTTGATAAACTTCTGTAGTAGCCATTCGATCTCTCCTTACAGTTCGAGTGCTTGAGGCTCTTGAGCTTGGTGCTTGTGCTCAGGGCCTACATAGAGGTGTAATTTTTTAAACATGGCGCGACCCAAGGAGTTCTTCGGCAACATTCCGCGCACAGCATTTTCCAGAATGCGGGTGGGTGCTTTTTCACGCAACTCACGCACGTTCACGTCTTTAATACCACCGGGGTAACCAGTGTGACGGTAATAGATTTTGCCTTCTTCCTTGTTCCCGGTAACGGCGATTTTCTCGGCGTTGATCACAACAATATGATCACCGGTGTCGACGTGGGGGGTGTATTCAGGCTTATGTTTGCCGCGCAGGCGGTGGGCGATCTCGGTTGCAACCCGGCCAAGCACTTTGTCGGTGGCGTCTATTACGAACCACTCGCGCTTAACTTCTGCGGGTTTGGCAGAAAATGTTTTCATGTTGTAAATCTCTATGTACGTTTATCTTCACTATCGCCTGAGCTCAAAAACCAAAGGCCGATACCTGTGTAATGCTTTGTTCAGATTGGCGAGACCAGTCATACAACCGGCCGCAACGCTCTGAGGACGCGCGATATTAACCATTCGACCCCGTATTAGCAAGCAAATCGAGGGTTAAATTAGGGCTTTATGAGGTCGTAGCGGGGCGTTGTTTTATGCGGCATTCGGTAGGTGTGTGCGCGGTCGTGGAGCGGCGTATTAATTAACTGCGATGGCGGTGGCTTTACTCGCTGTAAATCAGCACCCCACTCCACTCCTTCAGCTGGGCAAATGGCTGTGGAATGAGAACTGGATTTAAGCGGTGGTGGGGCGCACATTTAGGCAAAGTAAAGCCACCGCCATTTGCATAAATGTGTGCGCCAGCGCCGCGGCTAAGGGCACCTGTTTGGGAGTGTGATTGTGTGGTGCTCGGTCGTGGAGCGGCGTATTAATTAACTGCGATGGCAGTAGCTTTACTCGCTGTGAATTAATCCCCCACTCCACTCCCTTAGAGGGAGCGAACTCCGCGAGATAGAAGGAGCGAACACCGCGAGCCTTCAGCGGATCGAACTGACTGCCGCTCCTGCGCGTCCTGCGCTCGCGGCATACCGTTCATCCTGAACATAAAGTCGACGCCTGGGTAATCGGTGACTGCTGGATGTGTTCAGGAATAAGGGGAGCCCTCAGCGAAACAGACTGACATAAAAGTCGACGCCTGGATAATCGGGGATCGCTGGATGTGCTCAGGAATAAGGGGAGCCCTCAGCGAAACAGACTGACATAAAAGTCGACGCCTGGTCATACAACGTCGCTTCCGCATCCTGCTCACGCGACGTACCTACATCCATGTAGGCAAAAAAAAAGGCGCGACTATTGTCGCGCCCAAACCACCAAAGGAGGATGGAGGAGATATGCAAACTAAATCTTGAGGTAAGACTCAGTTTTAAAAAAAAGGTCAGGTAATGCGGCTTGATAAAGCGATCTGCCGTATTAACTTCAACGGCTCCATTATTGGCATTTCGATCAGCGCAGTCAAAGAAATAATAATTGTCAGGCGAAATCACGGCGCTCATAACTCATTGTTTTTAAACACTTATAATTGACAATAATTGGTGATATAACTGAATGTCATGACAAAATGCGTTTTCATGAATGATTTTACTCGCGAATTAAGTGTTTTGACATGATTAATAAACCACTCAGGTATAATTCGTGCAGTTTCGATGCGCCGTTTAAAAAAGAACACTGTTTATGCCGACCCCCCCACACAGCAGTTTTATTGATCAGCTCTTCAGCAGCCTGGACAATGGCCTGCGCTCTACTTTTGCCAAACCGGCAGCCAAGCGCCCTTCTCCGGCGCTGGCGGGCATGGATGATCCGGTCGCCGCTGATGAGCATTTGCGTGAGCAATCTGTGGCGCTGATGCGGGTAAACCACGTGGGCGAGGTGTGTGCGCAGGCGTTGTATCAGGGGCAGGCTTTAACGTCGCGTTCCCCGGAGGTGCGGGCGCGGATGCAGGAAGCGGCCGATGAAGAGATTGACCACCTGAACTGGTGCTACCAGCGCATTGAAGAATTGGATGGCCGCACCAGCCTGTTTAACCCGCTGTGGTATCTCGGCTCGTTTGCGCTGGGTGTTGGCGCGGGCATCGCCGGTGACAAATGGAGCCTCGGGTTTCTGGCCGAGACTGAAAAGCAGGTGGTTGAACATCTGGAGACGCATCTTGAGCGCTTGCCGGAATCGGATAAGGTGAGCCGCGCTGTGGTCGGGCAAATGGCTGAAGATGAAGCTCGCCATGCTGAGATGGCGATCGATAATGGGGCTGCCGAACTGCCGAGACCGGTGAAGGATTTGATGCGGGCCACGGCCCGCTTTATGACCACAATTTCGGAAAAAATTTAGGCCGACTCCGGTAATCAACAAAGCCGGCAAACATAGCGCTCAAAGCGCTTCGCTGCGAGGCATTTTCCGGGCTGAATGGGCACACCACAAAGCAGTAGCCAGCAACACCACCGCGCCGGCCTGATGGGCGGCGCCGATAGCCACTGGAACCACTAATACTAACGCGGCTATACCAAGCGACACCTGGACTCCCAACGCTGTCAGCAACCAGCCGCTGCGGGTCGTAAAATTTTGTTTGCGGGCCACAACAAACAGCGCGAGCACCACGCCCACCACCAGCATTGCCAGAACGCGATGCAGAAACTGAATGGTGACCGGATTTTCGAATAAATTACGCCACCATGGCGACATGGCCCACAGCTCGTTGGGCAGCCACTGCCCGTTCATGGTGGGAAAGGTGTTCATGATAAAACCGGCTTTGGTACCGGCCACAAACCCACCGCTCAGCATCATCAAAAATATAACCAACACGGCCAGCGCGGTGAGACGCCGGTAGCCTTGGCTGCTGGCGCGCTGCGGCATGGCGCCGCGCAGGAAATCCATGGCAAACCACAGCATGCAGACAAAGATCACAATCGCCAGCCCCAGATGTGCTGTCAGGCGATACTGGCTGACGTGCGGCACATCGACCAGGCCGCTTTTGACCATATACCAGCCCATCAGGCCCTGCAGACCGCCCAGCACAAACAGCCCAAACAGGCGCCAACCCCAGCCTTTGGGCACCATGCCTCGAGCCAGAAAAAATAACAGCGGTAACAAATAGATCAAGCCAATAAACCGGCCTAACACACGATGGCCATACTCCCACCAGAAAATCTGCTTAAACTCTGCCAGGGTCATACCCAGATTGAGCTGCTGGTACTCCGGGTAGGCCTTGTATTTTTCAAATACCGCCAGCCAGGCGGCCTCACCAATGGGCGGCAGGGTACCCATAATCGGCGCCCACTCTACCATCGAGAGGCCAGATTGAGTCAAACGCGTGATACCACCCACGACCACCATAATCCACACCACGGCCGCACAGGCGAGCAGCCACACACCAAGGGCCAGAGAAGGTTGTTGTGTTCTAATCATGCGGGCGCAGGATAACCCTGATCGAGTGAAAAATTTGTTGACCGGGCGAGGTAAACGCCGCGTCTCTAAACCGCTTGAAACACCAGTGTTGCGTTGGTACCACCGAAGCCAAAGCTATTCGACATAATGGTCCTGACCACGGTAGATAGATTCTCGCGCAAGATAGGAAAGCCTTCTGCCGCCGGATCCAGATCTTTGATGTTGGCCGAGGCCGCCAGAAACTTTTCTTTCATCATCAACAGCGAATAAATCGCCTCATGCACACCGGCGGCGCCCAGCGCGTGGCCAGACAAAGATTTGGTAGCGCCAATGTGCGGCAAATCGTCGCCAAACACCGCTTTTAAGGCTTCCAGTTCTTTTACATCACCCACCGGTGTGCTGGTGCCGTGGGTATTGACATAATCCACCGGCGCATCGACCCCTTCCAGCGCCTGTTGCATGCAACGAATCGCGCCTTCGCCGGAGGGCGCGACCATATCAAACCCGTCTGAGGTGGCGCCAAAGCCGACGACCTCCGCCACGATGGGCGCGCCACGCGCGATCGCATGTTCATATTCTTCCAGCACCAGAATGCCGCCACCGCCAGCAATAACAAAGCCATCACGGTTGGCGTCATAGGTGCGCGACGCCTCGGTAGGGGTGTCGTTGTACTTGCTCGACATGGCGCCCATGGCATCAAACAGAATCGACATGGTCCAATGTTCTTCTTCACCGCCACCGGCAAACACCGTGTGGTGGCGTCCGGCGCGGATCAAATCGGCCGCATGCCCGATGCAATGCGCGCTGGTCGAGCAAGCCGAACTAATTGAATAGCTGGTGCCCTGTATCCCGAACAGCGTAGACAGGCAAGCAGAGGTGGTGCTGCCCATGGTCTTGGGTACGGCATAGGGCCCAATCCGTTTAACACCCCGCTCTTTGGCAATCTCAGCCGCCTGAATATTGACTGAGGGCGAGCCGCCCCCGGAGCCGGTAATCAAGCCGACCTGCGGGGTTTTGATTTCTTCAGGGTCAAGCTGTGCATCGGCAATAGCCTGCTCCATGGCAATGTAGCTGAAGGCAGCAGCATCGCCCATGAAACGAAACTTTTTCCGGTCGATCAGTTCTTTGCAGTCAATGTCGACCCGGCCGGCGACCTGACTGCGCATGCCAATTTCCGCATAGTCGTCGCAGAAGCGGATGCCGGATTTACCGGTTTTCAAACTTTCGGTGACTGTGGCTAAATCATTGCCCAGACTGGAGACCACGCCCATTCCGGTGATTACAACTCGTCGCATAATTAATTCCTGTAACTGTATTACTTGTATTTAGTGCAATAACAGCTTGTTCAACAAGCCTAAAGTGCCCAAAGCGGCTTACTGAGTGCCCACAGCGGGGTTAATTAGTGCCCACAGCGGGGTTAATTAGTGCCCACAGCAGTATCCCCGAACAAACCCACCTTTAGATCGCTCATTTGATAAATCAGTTCGCCATCGGCATAGACATTGGCATCGGCAATAGCCTGCTCCATGGCAATGTAGCTGAAGGCCGCAGCATCGCCCATAAAACGATACTTTTTCCGGTC
>JABDKW010000008.1 GCA_013002025.1 Gammaproteobacteria bacterium
CTTTAAAGCGCGGCAGGTCGCCCGGCAGGTGCCAGAGTAGCTCGTTATTGCGGCCGAGTTCGCCGTTCTCGCCAATGGCGGCGACCAGTATTATTTCCATGCCAGTTGCTTGATGGTCATACCGCAATCGGTGCGCGGATCGCGCCTTGCGGGTGGTAGTCAAGCAGCTCGAAATCCTCGATCTTGAAATCGAACAGCGATTTAACTTGCGGGTTTAATTGCAGGGTCGGGAGTGTGCCGGGTTCCCGTGCTAACTGCTGATTCACCTGATCAACGTGGTTATTGTAAATATGCACATCGCCAAAGGTATGCACAAACTCACCTAATTCCAGCCCGCAATCCTGCGCTACCATCATGGTCAACAGCGCATAGCTGGCGATGTTAAACGGCACGCCCAGAAACAAATCTGCACTACGTTGGTAGAGCTGGCAGCTTAATTTGTGGTCGTGTGACACATAGAACTGAAACAGGGTGTGGCAGGGTGGCAGCCCCGCCTTGGCCATCTCTTCCACTTCAGCCGGGTTCCAGGCTGACACGATTAAACGCCGCGAACTGGGGTTGGTTTTTATTTCGTCCAGGACGTTGGCCAGTTGATCCACACCCGAGAAATCACGCCATTGCTTACCGTACACTGGGCCGAGCTCGCCCCATTTAGCGGCAAAGTCGTTGTCGGTTTTTATCCGCTCAATGAAGACATCCAGTTGTTGCTGCCATTCGCTGGTGTGTTTTTCATATTGATCAGCCAGATTGTTCTGATTGAGGTAGTTTTGAAACGGCCATTCATTCCAGATGCCCACGCCATTCTCAACCAGATACCGAATGTTGGTATCACCGCGCACAAACCACAGGAGCTCGTGAATAATGCCCCGCAAAAACACCTTTTTAGTGGTCAGCAGCGGGAAGCCCTGCGCCAGGTCGCAGCGTAGCTGGCGCCCAAACACACTACGGGTACCGGTGCCAGTGCGGTCGTCTTTGCCAACGCCATTGTCACGTACGTCGCGCAGTAGATCGAGGTAGGCTTGCATTTTCGTTACCAGAAGCGACCAGGCAGGCGGTTCAGGTTTCGCGCGCGATGGCGCGGTAGCCGATGTCGGTGCGGTAATAAATATCCGGCCAGCACAGCTTATCCACTGCTGCATAGGCCGCTTTCTGTGCGGCGGTGACCGAATCACCCAATGCCGTCGCGCAGAGGACACGCCCGCCGCTGGTCACCACGTTGTCGCCGTCCAATGCGGTGCCGGCATGAAATACTTTGGTGGTGTCGGTATCGGTAATATCCAGGCCGGCGATAATCTTGCCCTTCTGGTACGCCTCGGGGTAGCCGCCCGCGGCCAGTACCACACCTAACGCAGCGCGCGAATCCCACTTGGCTTCAACCTCATCCAGTCGTTGATCCAGAGCGGCCAGACACAACTCGGCCAGATCGGACTGCAGCCGCATCATAATGGGTTGGGTTTCCGGGTCGCCAAAGCGGCAATTGTATTCCAGTACTTTGGGGGTGCCCTCGGCGTCGATCATAATGCCGGCATACAGGAAGCCGATATAGGGGTAACCATCAGCGGCCATGCCCTCTACGGTGGGCACGATTACTTCCTGCATAATGCGTTGGTGCATGGCCTCGTCAACCACTGGTGCGGGGGAGTAGGCTCCCATGCCGCCGGTATTGGGGCCAAGGTCCCCGTTGTCGCGGGCTTTGTGGTCCTGCGAAGTGGCCAATGGCAGGATGTGCTCGCCATCGACCATGCATATAAAGCTGGCTTCTTCACCGGCCAGAAATTCTTCCACCACTACGCGGGCACCGGCATCGCCAAATTTATTATCGATCAGCATGTCGCGCGCGGCGGCTTGTGCTTGCGCCACCGTTTGCGCCACGATTACACCTTTACCAGCGGCCAGTCCATCCGCCTTTACCACGATGGGAGCGCCTTGCTGCTCGATGTAATCACAGGCGGCGTCAGCTTCGTTAAACACCTGATAGGCGGCGGTGGGGATAGCATGCCGCGCTAAAAAATCTTTGCTAAAGGCTTTGGAACCTTCTAACTGGGCCGCGCCCTGGCTGGGCCCGAAGCACTTCCGCCCGGCCGCACTGAAGGTGTCTACCACGCCGATTACCAGCGGGGCTTCCGGGCCAACGATGGTGAGGTCAATGTCATTACTTTGCGCAAACTCGAGCAGGCCGTTGATGTCTTCAACTCCGAGCGCAATATTGCTGACTTTGGGTTCACGCGCAGTGCCAGCATTGCCGGGCGCGACGTAAACTTGTGAAACTGAATCGGCCTGCGCTACTTTCCATGCCAGGGCGTGTTCGCGACCACCGCTGCCGATGATTAAAACGTTCATAGTTGGATTGATTACGGCCGGATTCAGGATGCAGGCATTTTACATGCCCGTCTCTTAAATGTCTGCAAACAGCTTCGGTAAGGCCGCCATATTCGGCCGAAATATGACTCGCCTAATCTTGTTCCGCCTCGCGCGCGGCTTTCTGCAGGCTCTCGATCAGATTATCCACCGCCTGTTCCGCTTGCTCTGGTGTAAGGCTGTCATCTTGCTCAATCCGTTTTAGCAATCTGGAAAAATTGCTTTGCCTGTCGGCATTGTCTACAACCAGCTCGCGCGCCCGCTGTTCAACAGCCAAACCCACCCAAAACATGACGCTGGCGAGCAAGCCACACATCAGCAGTGCCCGGCTCCGGCTTAATTTATGCACCTTGGTGCTGGCAATAAAAAGTAACCCGCCGAGCCATAGAGCATGTACCGTGGCAGCCAGATAAGGCACTACCGTTAGTAAGGCGAGAATCGGGATAAGAGCAGAGGTGTGGGCGACGCACCGATAGCTGGTTTCAAAGGACCGCTGTGAGCCGCAAATTCGCCATAGCCCATGCAGGACCACGCCTGCTACAAAACTCGCCACTAAAACCGCCGGTGTGAATACCAGAACAGCCGTCACCGTCGCACCCAACAATGTGCCTTGACCTGTACCCGTTAGTCCCAGAGCGACCATCAGGCTAATCACCAGCGCGGAGGCGAAGCCCATCGCGAGCGCGAACAGTGCGGGCGCGGCGAAACCGCCATTGCGACGCATGTGACGATAAAAAGAAAACGGATTTGTGATAACCCCGCTGGCGTTATCCCCAGCCACACCAAACCTCAATCCCTGAATAGACATTTTATACCCCGAATATTTTTGCCTAGACCCAAACTAGATGTCTGTCAGTATAGTCAGCGCCGGGGATAGGCGCAAATTATCAATTATCTCATGCGCAGCCTGAAAACTTTAATTGACGCCATGCCTCGTAAAGTACGATGGCGACCGTATTTGACAGATTCAAGCTTCGATTGTTGGGCGCCATGGGCAGCGTCAGACGTCGCGATTCAGCGACCTGATCACGTACCTGGGCGGGCAGGCCACGTGTTTCGGGACCGAATAAAAAATAATCGTCTGCCTGAAAGGCGGCATCACTGTAGCGCGTCTCGCTGTGGGTGGAGAGGGTAAAGAGGCGCACAGGTTTTTCAGTTTTCAAAAATGCTGCGAAGTCCAGATGCATCTGGATGCGCTCCCAATCGGCGTAATCCAGCCCGGCTCGGCGAAGTTTTTTTTCGTCGGGGCTAAAGCCCAGCGGCTCAATCAGGTGTAGCTGTGCATCGGCATTGGCACACAGCCTGATGATATTGCCAGTATTGGGCGCTATCTCCGGCTCGTACAACACGATGTTAAACATATGTTAGTGAGGGGCGGTGCCTAAAAGGGTTTGACGACTACCAGAATAACGATGGCGATCAACAGCAACACCGGCAGCTCGTTCATGATGCGGAAAAACACATGGCCGCGTTTAATCTCGTCGCGCGCGAAGCGTTGAATCATCTGCCCACACCAAAAGTGATAGGCCAGCAAAACCACCACTAGAGCCAGTTTGAGATGTAGCCAGCCTCCGGCGAAGCCATAGCCCAACCATAGCCATAGGCCGAAAATAATAGTGGCCAGCATCGATGGTTGCATGATGCCGCGATACAGTTTGCGCTCCATCACTTTAAAACGTTCGCGGCCGACTTCGTCTTCCGCCATGGCGTGGTACACGAACAGTCGCGGCAGGTAAAAAATGCCCGCCATCCAGCATACCAGCGCAATAATATGTAAGGCTTTAATCCACAACATAGGTCAAGAGCTTATCATTGTCGGCTGCCTCAGTCAGGCAGATAGTCCTGCAGCATGGTGTCGATAAATCGACGGCCCAGCTCAGTGGGCTGAATGCGATCATCGCTTACTCGCATCAACTTTGCTTGTTGATGAGCGTTCAACTGCTGTTCGATGACGCTTAGTGATTGTCCGCAGCGTTGTTCGAACAGCGGTGGTGTAAACCCATCGTTTAGTCGCAGCGCATTGAGCATAAACTCGAACACAGTTTGCGCCGCTGAGTTGCGGGTAATACCACCGCTAAAAGCCTCGCCGCTGGCGACCATGTAAGAGGCGGGGTGCTTTTGCTTCCAATAGCGAGTTACTTGGCCATCGAAGTTGGTTATTTTTCCATGTGCGCCGGCTCCAATGCCAAGATAGTCGCCAAATTGCCAGTAGTTAAGATTATGTTGGCAGCGTTGCTGATCGAGCGCATAGGCCGACACTTCATATTGCCGATAACCACTCTCTGCAAGTTGCGTCTGCAGCGCACCCTGCATTTGCCAGAGCGCATCCTCGTCCGGCCGTGCCGGTGGTTTTTTATGGAATAGGGTATTAGGTTCGATGGTGAGCTGATAGCAGGATATATGCGCCGGGTTTAAATCGAGCGCTTGTCGTAAATCCGCCAGAGCTTGATCCTGCGACTGACCCGGTAGGCCGAACATCAGGTCGAGATTAAAATTACTGAAACCCGCGTCTCGCGCCGCACCGGCGGCGACTATGCTCTGAGTGGCGCTGTGTACGCGGCCGAGAGCTGTTAAATGTTCGTCATTGAAGCTCTGGGCACCGATAGATAGGCGGTTCACGCCCGCGTGTCTAAAATCCGCAAACTTGGCGGCTTCACTGCTGCCCGGGTTGGCTTCCAGTGTGACTTCAACATCACTGGCCAGCGATAGTCGCTCCCGCACCGCGGCTAAAAGCTCGCCAATGCTGCTTGCGGCGAATAATGAGGGTGTGCCCCCGCCAATAAAAATACTTTGTACTTTACGTTCACCAATAGCGCCTTGGTAGGTTTGTCTATCCTGCTGCAAGTCATTGATCAGGCTGGCAACATAGGCGGCCTCATCGACCTCGGCGCGCGCCTGATGCGAATTGAAATCGCAGTATGGGCATTTGCGTTCACACCAGGGAATATGGATATAGAGGGATAAAGGGGTCACTTGTATGCGCTGCCGCTAGCGTTTATGGTGCGGGTGAAATTAGCGAGCGAAACTGTAGCATGAATATTATTTGTTTGGATCTGGAAGGTGTGTTGATACCCGAGATATGGATCAACTTTGCGGAGGCTGTCGGTATTGCAGAGCTGCGTGCGACGACCCGCGATATTCCTGATTACGACGAGCTGATGCAGTTTCGCCTTAAGTTGATGGATCAGCACGGACTAAAGTTGCCCGACATTCAGGCGGTGATCGACAACATGGCACCGATGCCGGGCGCCTATGATTTTAGCCAGGGATTGCGACGGGATTATCAGCTGATTATTCTTTCCGACACCTTTGCGCAGTTTGCGCAACCTATGATGCGCCAATTGGAATGGCCGACTTTATTTTGTCATGAATTGGTGGTTGAGGAAGGCGGGCGGATTTCCGGCTATCAGATTCGCAAGCCGGACCATAAACGGGCCACCGTAAAGCGCCTGCAGGAGCTGAACTTCAAGGTGATTGCTGCGGGCGATTCATATAATGACACGACTATGTTAGGTCAGGCTGAGCAGGGCATTTTATTTTGCCCGCCACAGAATGTAATCGACGAATTCCCGCATTTTCCGGTGGCGCTGGACTACGTTGCCTTGCGCGAGCAGATTGATCGGGCTATTAGTCAGTTCTGATTTTTCAGGTTAAGGTTTTCTTTTTATCTGGCGGCTCTCTCGCACTGCGCGCTTATCCGGTTTCGTGCGCGGTTGCTCAATACGTGGCGCGAGCGCCATAAGTTGCTTTTGCTCTTCACGTGCCGCAATGCTGGCGGCGGTTTCCTCATATAGGGTTTGAGCAACTTTAGCAGGGCCACGTTGTTCACTTAGTGCGCATACCGTAACTTCGGTTCGATACGAGCCCCGATTGATCAGCAGCAGGTCTCCTGCGCGCAATGCGGCGGCGGGCTTCGCGCTTCGACCGTTTAGTAGCACGCGGTTATTGCGCAGTCCGGCAATGGCCAATTGGCGGGTTTTGTAGAACCGGGCAGCCCATAACCAGCGGTCTAGCCGCACACTGTTTGTAGGGGTCAGGGCTTTCTCGAGCTTACTCATACCGATAATGATCGCTTAGGACGGCGGCATTTTGGGCGTTTTGTGAGTGAAAAAGCATTAAATTTTCCTTATTGCCGTAAATTTGCCACAAAATTGCCATAAATCGATACTATACTTAGCCTATAAAACCAGTAATGAAAACAGCGACATAAGAGATACAATTCAGCAAATTCTCACAAAGTAAGGCGGGGTTTGACAGAAATGCAGGTTTTTTGCAGTATCAGTAGTGAACGTTTGGGTACGACGCAGGGTCATTATGACTCTAGCGTTATGCAGTGAAGAGAGTAGGCATAAGTAAAATGAGCAATCAGCTTAATAAGCATAGCACCACGCGTGTAGCAGAGCGGTCATACCGTCAGGTATTTGGTTTGGCGCTGCTGCTGATGGCTGTGCTGTACTTCTCTCCCATCGTCAAGGCGCAGAACTATCTGCTACAGGACAACCGGCTACAGGATAATCTGCTGCAGGACGAAGCGCTGGATTTGAAACCCAGCTTGATGTGGCTGTCCGATGATGTAAACGTGGCTACCTTTGATGGTGGCGAATACAATTCGTTTTTGGGTAAAGGAGAACTGTGGGCATCTAACTGGGGGATCAGCGCATCGCTATTACAGAATGACGCGGATGATGTGTTCGGCCTACCGCGAGACAGCGAATATTTTAACCTCGATGTTAAGCGTCGTTTTGGCCATCAGGACAAATCAAATATTGAATTAGGTCTGGGCTGGCAGGAACTGAACATCGATTCGCAATTACAAGCGAGCGGGCCGCGTGTATCGTTAAGCGGGCGATTAAATGTGTTGCCCTCAATGCAATTGTATGGATTGACGTCCTACTTTCCTGAACTCGAAGATGACTTTCAACAAAACAACGGCATCGCCTATGAAGTTGAAGCCGGCTTGTTGTATCAGCCTATTCCCTCTGTTTCATTAAAGGCCGGCTATCGGCACTTTGCTCTGGATCTGGAAGATCCTGATATCGCGGAGCTGGGGTCCAGTTCCGGCTTTTTACTGGGTACTGACTGGTCCTGGTAAGTGCTTTTTTCTTGTTTGACTCTTTGGGTTGAACGGATATCGAGGCGCTAGACTTACTTTCCTTCTTTTTGGCTCAGGGCTGTTTATCTTGTTTGGCGCTCGAGTCGGACTTAGACCGAGGCGCTCGACTTTTCTTCCTTCTTTTGCGCTCAGGGCTGTTTATCGTGTTTGGCTTGAGAGTCGAACTTAGACCGAGGCGTTAGAATTTCCTTCCTACTTTTCCGCTCAGGGCTGTTTATCGTGTTCAGCATCTAAGTTGAACATACACCGAGGCGCTCGACTTTCCTTTCTTCTGCTTCGCTCAGGGCTGTTTATCTAGTTTGACTCTTTGGGTTGAACGGAGATCGAGGCGCTCGACTTTTCTTCCTTCTTTTGCGCTCAGGGCTGTTTATCGCTCAGGGCTGTTTATCGCTCAGGGCTGTTTATCGCTCAGGGCTGTAGCATCGCTAATATTAATTTTTCGATTTTTTTGCCGGCGATGGCGGCGTAGCGCATAACGTTTTCGATGGTGTCCGGTTGCTGGTTGGCGTCGCCCAGCGCGGTATTGCTGATCGCTGATAAGCCAAGTACGTCCATGCCGCAGTGGTTGGCGGCGATCACTTCGGTAACAGTCGACATGCCGACGCAACTGGCCCCCATGGTCCTCAGCATACGCCGCTCGGCCGAGGTTTCCAACGAGGGACCCAGTACACCAGCGTATATCCCCCGCTGCAGATCGATACCTTCACGCTCGGCCGCGGCAATCGCAGCAGCACGAGCCTTGCGGTCGTAGGCCTGCGACATGTCGGGGAATAGCACGCCAAAACTCTCGTCCTGGCCAATCACAGGGTTATGCCCCGTGAGGTTGATATGGTCTTCGATCAACATAACATCGCCGGCCGCAAATTGCGGGTCCAGCGAGCCCGAGGCATTGGTAATAGTGAGTCTCTGTACCCCCAGTTCGTGCAGCAGATACACCAGGGCGGCGACCTCCAATGCGCTATAACCTTCATAGAGGTGGGGCCGACCTGAGCAGACTACAATGTCGCTGTCAGCCATTTGCAGAATGGCCAGGCGCCCCTCGTGGCCGGGTGCCGTGGGCCGCGGCAGGCAGGCGATGTCGCTATAGTTGATCGCCTGTGATTGATGCGCCCGTGATTCCAATTCGAGCCACACGCCACTCAGGCCCGTTCCTAACACTATCGCCGTTGACGGATTCAGGCTGCAGTCATCTCGGATTGTTTGTGCAGCACTTCGGATGGCGTTTGCGTAGTCTGACATTATAGGGCTTATCGGTTTGGGGTTGTGCTGGTAGCGTCATTCTAGAACAGTTACCATTATCGGTTCTATGGTTTAGCAAAGACTCTTCGTGAGCCTGTTTGAATGTGCACCTGAGCAACCAGAAATTAAGCTTAATCAGCCAACATGAGCCAGCCGAGCGAACGCACCCAAGCCTGATGCAGGCGGCGGTGGCCATGGTGTTGCGCGATGGTGAGCATGGCACTGAGATTTTGATGATGCAGCGCGCCCATCACGACGGTGACCCGTGGTCTGGGCAGATGGCGTTCCCGGGTGGCAAGATAGACCCCGACGATCATGGCCCGCAGGCCGCCGCGGAGCGTGAAACTCTGGAAGAGGTTGGTTTACGATTGGGGCCGCAAGATTACATTGGCCGGCTTGATGACGTCTATGGTTTAAAGGTCAACGGCCAATACAGTGTACTGGTATCCTCTTTTGTCTATAAGCCAACGGGTGCAATTGAATTGACCCCCAATTACGAAGTGGCGGATCTGGTCTGGTTGCCGACGCAGTTTTTGGCTCAGCGCGACAATGCCCATGATTTTTATCATCCGCATGCACCCGAGGTTAAGATGCCGGCGGTGATGATAAACGAGACCAAGCAGCAGGTGTTGTGGGGGCTGAGCCTGCGAATTCTGACTATTTTTTATGACCTGGTGGGCTGGGAGCTGGCTGTGCTTAGCGACCGTGACCAACAGGATTTACGAGACATCGAAAACCGCGACATCGTGCGCCGACACGCTAAAAACATCGCAAAAGCTGTTAGCAGGAGTAAATGAATATGGTTGCAGCGCTCTCAACTATGCAATCTCTGGGCGCACCCATGCCGGAGTTTGAGTTGCCGGATATGTGCAACAATGAGCAATTGATCAGCCCACGGCAATTTGTGGGCCAACCGGTGCTGGTAATGGTTATCTGCAATCATTGTCCTTATGTGGTCCACATTGCGGAGCCGCTGGCGGCATTAGCCAACGAATACCTTGAGCGTGGCATTGCGGTCATTGCTATCAGCGCCAACGACATCCAAGCCTACCCACAAGACGGGCCACAACCCATGCGCGAGTTCGCCGCACAACACGGCTTTAAGTTCCCCTATTGCCTGGATCAAAGTCAGGAGGTCGCCAAGGCGTTTGGCGCGGCCTGCACGCCGGATTTTTTCCTCTATGATGCGCAACATCGATTGTGTTATCGCGGTCAGTTTGATGCGTCACGGCCCGGCAATCAGGTCACCCCGGATGGTGCTGATTTAAGAGCAGCGCTGGAGGCCGTTGCGAGTGGCGCTGCTGTGCCTGAGACACAGGTTGCCAGCCTTGGTTGTAGTATTAAGTGGCGGCAGGGTAATGAGCCGGAATACTTCTAGCTAATGCTATTTTCCCTGTTTTTAATTTTTGTTGGCGCGGCGGTGTTCGCCACCCTGGCGCTGTTTGCGCGACAGTCTCTGATTATCGGCTACATAGTGCTGGGAGTGGTGCTGGGCCCCTGGGGGTTACGATGGGTAACCGATACCGGACTGATTCAGGATATCTCAAATATTGGCATCATCTTTTTGTTGTTTTTGCTGGGCCTGAACCTGAGCCCACGAAAACTGCTGGAGTTGCTGCGCCAGACCACTATTGTGACGGTGTTCAGCTCTGCTGTTTTTGCCGCCATCGGTTGGGCCATGGCTGCGCTGGCAGGCTTCGATACCGCTAATGCGGTAATTGTGGGCGTGGCATGCATGTTTTCCAGCACCATCATCGGATTGAAACTATTGCCGACCACAGTGCTGCATCATCGGCATACGGGCGAGGTGATAATCAGTGTGCTATTGCTGCAGGATTTGATCGCGATCGTGGTGCTGTTGTCTTTTAAAGCTGCTTCCAGCGACATTTCTCCCTTGCTGGAGGTTGCTAAATTGGTGGTGCTATTGCCGGCCCTGGTGGGGCTGACATGGGCCTTGAAACGATGGGTGCTGCTAAAGCTGTTTTTCAAATTCGACAAGATTCAGGAGTATGTGTTCCTGCTTACGCTGGCATGGTGCCTCGGTATTTCCCAGTTGGCCCATGCCATCGGCTTTTCGCATGAGACCGGCGCATTTATCGCCGGCATCACCGTGGCCACCAGCCCGATCGCGTTGTTTATCGTAGAGAGCTTGAAACCGCTGCGAGATTTTTTCCTGGTGTTGTTTTTCTTTGCGCTTGGCGCAGGGTTGAATCTTTCTGAGTTAAGCAGTATCTGGTTGCCGGCGGTATTGTTGGGTGGGCTGATGCTGGTAGTCAAGCCGGTGGTGTTTCGGTTTGCACTGCGCAAATTGGCGGAGAGCAACAAGCTGGCCTGGGAGACTGGGTTTCGACTTGGCCAGATGAGCGAGTTTTCGTTGCTGATTGTGTTCGTAGCATTGCAAAGCGCACTTATAGACCCGGCCACGGTTTACTTTGTACAGCTCGCCACTATGGTGACATTCATCGGGTCGAGTTACTCGATTGTATTGCGCTACCCGACCCCGGTGGCCGTGTCTGATCGCCTGCGCCGCGACTAGTGTCGGCACGGTATTGCATTGTTGGCTGTGGTGATATCGGCCGCAGAGTTGCCAAAGCGTTGATCGCACGGGGCGTGTCGCCACGCGATCTATTAACGACCGCAAAATCTGAGCGCAGCCTGACGCTTTTGCGGAAGCTCGGCCTGGCACATCAGCAGCTTGATTTAGACCAACCGGATGTAATCAACTTGGGCTGCGCCGGCAGCCATTTGTTTTATACCGTGGCGCCACCTCGGGAAGGCAAGCAAGATCTGCGATCGGCGCAGCTTATTAAATACTTTATCGAAAGCAACGAACATCCGCTGAAAGTGGTGTTGATCAGCACCAGTGGAGTGTATGGCGATCGTCAGGGAGACTGGGTCGACGAACAGTGTCCGCCGCAGGCTACGTCGCCCCGTGCTCAGCGCCGCCTGGATAGTGAGCAGCGCTGGCTTGCCTATGGGCGACAGCATGCGGTGCCGGTTGTGGTCGTGCGGGTGCCCGGTATTTACGCGCGTAGTCGCTTACCTGTGAAGAGGGTCGCGCAGGGGGAGCCAGTAGTGCGAGCGGATGAATGTGGCTATTCAAATCGCATTCATGCCGATGATCTGGCCGAGGTTTTGATTGCTGCTATGCGATTCGGTGAAGGCGGTGATGTATTTAATGCCAGCGACGGTGCGCCCGGCAAGATGACTGACTATCTGCAGGCTGTGGCGGCCTTGTTGGGCTATCCGCCGTTGCCTGAAATATCGATGCACGATGCGCAGTATGAGTTGAGTGAGGGAATGTTGTCGTATTTGCGGGAATCACGACGACTAAAAAATGATGCCATGATAAAAAAACTAAAAGTGACGCTGCGTTATCCGGACTTTTTAAACGGCATCAAGCACGGATGAGTCTAACGCAGCGCCACTGATAGCTAGGAGGAAACTAGCCTGTGCCTGCCCAACTACCATTCGCAGTGGTAGTGACCCTTGTGACGATAGCAGTCTCGGTTTCGGTAGTTGTAGCGCGAGTAGCCGGGGTCAGGGCAGCGATCATAGCGATAAGTGTCGTAACGATGCCGGTAGGGTCGATCACGATACCCATAATCATGTCGATAATAATCGTGGCGTTTATGCCAGTATCTGTGTTTGTAATGATGGCGGCGATGCTTGTTATAGTGGCGGCGATGCTTATTGTAGTGACGCCCGTGGCTATAATGGCTGTCGTGGAAGCCAATGCTAAAGCCGGGCACATCAATGTGGACGCTGCCCTTGGCGGAAGCGGTGGCCGGCACTAACGCCACCATGGTAGTTAGCCCGAATAACAAAAAGGCATGGCGAATATTGAGAAAAGTCATAACGTACTCCTGCGTAGTGGTGATAACTTAGCGCAAACCTTAACCGAACTATCCTTAACCAAATATGAACACTGTACGCTCTGTCGTGGTATTGACCGGCGCCGGCGTTTCCGCCGAGTCGGGGATTCGAACTTTCAGGGCTGCCGACGGCTTGTGGGAAGAGCATCGGGTGGAAGACGTCGCAACGCCGGAAGCGTTTGAACGCGACCCTGAGCTGGTGTTGCGCTTTTATAATGAACGCCGCCGGCCGCTATTAGAAAACAGCGTGCAACCGAACACGGCGCATCATGCGCTAGCCCGCTTTGAGCATCAGTTTGATGGTGAGTTTTTGTTGGTTACGCAAAACATTGACAATCTACACGAGCAGGCCGGCTCCAGATCGTTGTTGCATATGCACTGTGAAGTGCTAAAAATGCGCTGTACTGACAGTGATCAGGTGTTCGAGTGTATGACCGACATTGAGCCTGACGATCCCTGCGCCTGCTGCAATAAAACCGGCACCCTGCGCCCACACATCGTGTGGTTCGGCGAGATGCCGCTGTATATGGATGAAATCTATACGGCCCTGGCGCGCTGTGATTTATTTATTGCGATTGGTACTTCGGGCAATGTGTATCCGGCCGCCGGTTTTGTGCAGGCCGCCGCGATGGGCGGAGCACGAACCGTTGAAATTAATCTGGAGCAATCACAGGTTGCGACGGAGTTTGATGAGGGCGTTTATGGCCTCGCTGGGGAAGTGTTATCCCCTTGGCTTGATCAATTGCTGGAGTCGGCAGGGGCGTCGGCAGAGCCGGAGCCCGATGCGTCACGCGGATAAAAGTTCACATCGCGCTTGGGAAATGGAATCTCCAGATTGTGGTCGGCAAATGCCTGATGGATGGCCATATATAAAATGTGGGTCATGCGGCCGCGGTCTTCCGGATCGTTGATCCAGCATAACAATTGGATATCGATGCCACTGTCGCCAAAACCGCGAACCCGCACTCTGGGGGCGGGATAAGCGCACACATCTTCGTGCCCTCGAGCTACTTCCATCAGCACATCGTGCACTTCTTCAAGATCGGCATCGTAAGCGCATTGTACCGATAGCCTGACGCGCATTTTTCGATACGGGCCACCGCTCTCATTAACCACCTTGCCATTGCCGATGACGCCATTGGGTATGGTCACTTCGATATCATCACGGGTCAGCAAACGCGTGCTGCGGATGCCAATGTGCGTAACCTTACCGCGCTCGCCACTCTCCAGGTTCACATAGTCGCCCAGTTTGTAAGGTTGGTCGGCAAGGATAAACACGCCGGAAAACAGGTTTGCCAGGGTGTCTTTGGCGGCAAAACCGAAGGCGATACCTACGATACCGGCCGATGCCAGCAGACCAACCGGGTTTATACCCCAAACGATCAGCAGCGCATAACATCCGATCAGTAGAATAATTATTTTACTGCCGATAATAAGCAGCGGTTCGGTGCGCATATCAATGCGCTTGAAGCGGTTGTTGTCGCGCGACATGGTGCGAAAGATCACGCCGCTCAAGACCAGGATTGCCCGTAGCCAGGAGAATATGATAATCGACAACACTAAGGGCACGACATAGCGAAACACACCAGTGGAAAAACCCGATGAGTGTGCCGCAACAATTACGCCGAACCAAAAAACGGTGGAGAAAACCGGGCCCCGAACCTCATCTAGAATCACATCGTCCAGTTCAGACTTAGTGCGGTCGGTTACCCGTTGTACCAGGCTTATAATATAGCGACGAATTAAAAACGCCAGCGCCCAGAAGGCGGACACAATCAGTATGGCCTCAATGATGGGGTAGCGTTGGATCAACAGCCAGTATGGCTGCCATGCGGCTGGCAATACCTCAATAAAGGTCGGCAGCTGATCGGCTAGCTCCCATGGTTTATCCATCAGTGCGGCGGCCTTTTCAGGCGCTTCGACCGCTTGCGGATCGGTTGAGGTCGAGTCGTTACCGGCCATGCTGATATTGTTTTTTGAGGAGCATATCTCTGTTATAGCACGGTTCCACTAGCATTGGTGTAATTGCATAAATACCAGCTTGGTTGCCGGTTAGAGCACTAAAGGTTTTGTGAGCAAATCCAGTGTTTCAGCTCATCGGTAAGTTCCCTGTCGCTCTTGCTCACCCCATTGGCACTGCGTTCAATTGCCGGGCCGATGATGCATCGAATGGTTCCGGGCTTAATCCACCAGCTGGTATTAGACCAGTATCTACCAGCATCATGCGCAATGGGCACGATATCAACGCCGGCCTCGCGCGCCAGCACCGCGGCGCCTCGTTTATAGTTGCCGGTCTTGCCGTAGGGGGTGCGGGTGCCTTCGGGGAAAATAAGCACATGGCGCCCCTCGGCGATTTTTGCCAGACCTTGACGGATAACCTGATCGCGCGCGCTGCGCTGATCTCGACGGTCAATGGCAATGGGGCGGCTGGCCCACAAGCCCCACCCGAAAAACGGGATCATCAGCAATTCCTTTTTGAGCACCCAGGCCAGTGGTGGCAAAAAGGTTTGGGTGGCAATTGATTCCCAGGTGGACTGGTGATTGCAGGCAAATACACAGGGTTGTTGCGGAATATTTTCTGTGCCGGTTAGTTCAAGCTTTACCCCGCATGTGATTCGTAGCCACCACACAGCAAAATGTGCCCAGCCGGCAATTAATCGAGATCGCAGGCGCGGCCTCAGAGGCAGAGCCGCCATAGAGACAAACATAAATGGGATAGTCGCCAGACCTTCGCCAATGTAAAACGCGATAGAGCGCAGATAAATCATGGTGCTGATCTCGCGTTGTTATCCCTCTTGGGTCAGTAAAGCGTCGGCAAATTTTGCCAGGGACTCGTAAATCATGGTGTCACTGAGGCCGAGTTTTTTGTCATTGGCAATTTCTTTAGCACTTTTTTTGCCGTTGCCAGTTTTTACTAAAACTGGTGTCGCACCGGCGCGTTGGGCGGCAGTCAGGTCTCGAACTGAATCGCCCACCGAATAGACTCCATTAAAGGTAATCGAGAGACGTTCAGCCAACTCCTCGTACAACCCAGTTTTGGGCTTACGGCAGTCGCAATCATCTTCGGGCAAATGCGGGCAGAACAAAATACTCTGCACTTTGCCACCCTGCTGACGAATGAGGTCGATCATACGCACATGAATGTCCGCCAGTGTGTCGGCCGTTAAAAGGCCGCGACCAACGCCCGATTGATTGGTAATAATAACCACGTCATAACCCGCCTGAGACAACCGGGCAATGGCCTCCAGACTACCTTTAATCGGGTGCCATTCGTCGGGCGACTTGATGAACTCTTCCGACTCCTCGTTAATCACCCCGTCGCGATCCATAATCAATAACTTCATTTGCCGGGCACCCGCATAGACTAGGCCTGCAACTGAGAAATATCAGCTACGCGCATAAACAGTTGGCGCATCCGATTCAGCAGCGCTAAGCGGTTGTTTTGCAGTGCCGGATCATCAGCCATCACCATGACATTATCGAAAAAACCATCCACCGGAGCACGCAGGCCGGTCAATAGTTGCAAGCCATCGCTGTAATTACCGGCGTCGAACAGGGGGCCACATTGGGCAACCATATCGTCGATGGCCTGCGCCAGAGTTTGTTCTGCGGGCTCCTGTAACAGCGCTGTGTCGACCTGGTCAGGGACCTTGCCGCTGTGCTTCTTAAAAATATTGCTGATGCGCTTGTTCGCTGCGGCCAAATCGGCGGCATCCGTCATTTTACTGAACTGGTCAACCGCATGTAAGCGATGAGAAAAATCCAGCGGGCTGTCCGGTGTGCAGACCAGCACTGCATTGATTGACTGGGTTGCGACGCCTTGTGATTGATAAAACGCGGTTAATCGCCCGCGAATAAAGTTCACTATTTCGTCGCGCGTTGTGGAACTGATCTCAAGATTATTTTGTTGCGCATGTGCCTGCGCAGCACGTGCCACCAGATCACTCAGATTCAATGGCAATTCGCGTTCGATCAACATGCGTAAGATGGCCAGTGCGGCACGCCGTAAACCATAGGGGTCCTTGTCGCCGGTCGGGACGCCACCGGTGGCATAGATTCCCACCAGGCTATCGAGCCGGTCTGCCAGCGCCAGTGCTAAAGAGACTGTGCTGGCAGGTAGCACATCGCCGGCAAACTTGGGCAGGTAATGATGCTCAATAGCCTCCGCTACCTCAGCAGGCTCACCATCTCGCTGGGCATAATAGTTGCCCATCACGCCCTGCAACTCGTCAAACTCGTTGACCATATTTGACACCAGGTCGGCCTTGCTGAGCAACGCAGCCCGTTGCACCGCAGCGGCATCTGCACCAAGGTCTTTGGCCAGATCACCCGCCAGCTTTTGCAGGCGCTGGGTCTTATCCAACACGCTGCCCAAACTGGCATGAAACGTAACGTCGGCCAGCCGCTCGACACGGTCAGCCAGGCTCGTTAGAGCATCCTGTTGCCAGAAAAATCGAGCATCCGCCAAACGGGCCCGCAACACCCGCTCGTTACCGGTGATGACCTGTTGCGGGTCGCTGCTTTGTATATTGCTAACGGTAATAAAGTTGGCGAGTAACTCGCCCTTGGCATCTCTTAGATGAAAATATTTCTGGTGGTCGCGCATCGAAGAAATGAGGCATTCCTTGGGTACCTGCAGGAACTCTGGGTCAAAATTCCCGATCAGCGCCGTCGGGTACTCCACCAGCGCGGTCACTTCATCCAGCAACGCCGGGTCATCCGCCAAGTTGCCGTTAACCTGCTCGGCCAGCGCAGCAGTTTGTTCGCTGATCATGGCGCGGCGCTGATTAAAATCTGCAACTACATGGCCCTGCTGCAACAGCACGTCAGCATAGTCATCGGCATGCGCCAGGGTCAGTTCCCCGGCGCTGTGGAACCGGTGCCCGCTGGTCACATTGCCTGAATCCACCCCCAGCACATGTAACGGCACCGTGGCACTGCCGTGCATGCACACCAGCCAGCGCACTGGCCGCACAAATTCATCATCCCGGTCGCCCCAACGCATTCGTTTGGGTATCGGCAGCCGCTTGATGGTCTGCTCCATGATGCCCGGTAGTAGTTCTGTCAGCTTTTGGCCTGCCTTCTCCACTGAGTAGCTCAGGTATTCACCTTTATCCGTTTTAAGCCGCAGCAAGTCGTCTACCGCAACCCCACAGGAGCGTGCGAAACCAGTAGCGGCCTGAGTCGCATTACCATCGTCATCAAAGGCTGCGGCAACCGCGGGTCCGCGGCGTTGTTCCTGTTGATCGGGCTGGGCAGCCAATACCTCGGGTACCGATACAGCCAAGCGCCGCGGCGCTGCATACGGCACGGCCTCAGAGGCGTCACTGATCAGTTCAGCCTCGCGCAAGCCGGCCATGATTTGCTCGGTATAGGCCGCGCTCAGTGCCAGCAGCGCTTTGGGTGGTAATTCTGCGGTGCCGAGTTCGATTAACAGGGTTGCGCGGCTCATTGTTCTGCCCCCGCCGCTTTGCCACGCGGGAAACCCAATGCTTCGCGGGCGTCGTAGTACCCTTGAGCAACACCTTTAGACAGGTTGCGAATGCGACCAATGTATCTGGCTCGCTCGGTTACGCTGATCGCGTGGCGGGCATCCAGTAAGTTAAACGCATGCGATGCCTTGAGTACTTTTTCATATGCCGGCAAGGGCAGCTTATGTTCCAACAGGTGCTGACATTCGTTCTCGCAGACCTCGAACAGGTGAAATAGTTCGTCAACGCCAGCGTGTTCAAAATTATAGGTCGACTGCTCTACCTCATTCTGGTGGTACAGATCGCCATAGCTAAAATCATCAGACCAGCGCAAATCGTAAATGCTATCCACGCCCTGCAGGTACATCGCAATGCGCTCTAAACCGTAGGTGATTTCGCCGGTGATGGGGCGGCAGTCCAGACCGCCAACCTGCTGGAAGTACGTGAACTGGGTGACTTCCATGCCGTTTAACCATACTTCCCAGCCCAGGCCCCAAGCGCCCAAAGTCGGGGATTCCCAGTTGTCTTCGACAAAGCGAATGTCATCGCGCAGCATGTCGATGCCCAGTTCGCTCAGCGATTGCAGATACAGCTCCTGAAAATCATCAGGTGATGGTTTCAGTATCACCTGATATTGAAAATAGTGCTGCAGGCGGTTCGGGTTTTCACCATAACGGCCATCGGTGGGGCGGCGTGAGGGTTGCACGTAGGCGGCGCGTAGCGGCTCAGGGCCGACCGCACCGAGAAACGTGGCAACGTGGAAGGTGCCAGCTCCGACCTCAATATCGTAGGGCTGCATAATCACGCATCCCTGGTCAGCCCAGAACTGCTGTAGGCGGAATATCAGATCTTGAAAATTTGGTCCGGTGCTCATGTTTGTAAAACGTGACTTATTTGGCGCGTAGTGATCTATAAAAATAGTGGGCTATAAAAAAGGCGGGCAATAACGCCACGCCAATCGAAGCGGGTATTATAGCCGCAGGGCGTAAATATGCGAGCCTCCCGTGTGCATAGCCGTCGCTGCCGCCGCCCTGTTTTTTACGCACTTGTTGTGGCCAGAATCACAGCGCCACCCCGCTCATTTAAAACAACAATGTGCCTATTATGTAGGTCTCAAGCTCACTTGACTGATAAAATCGTTAGACATCACGAGTCGATTACAGTAATTTAACGGCTGACTTTGGAAACGCCCAAGTCGCCTAGGAGTGAAGCAGGTTGTAACAGCCTGGAGGAAGGCGCAATTAATAGCGCCATTTCCGTGAATAAAAAAACTCTCAGCATTGCTGGGAGTTTTTTTATGCCTTTTGGGATTACCAATATTGATTGGTATGTCGCTCTCCTTGCATGTCAGCTAAAATGAGATGCACAATTATGGTGCAAGAGAAGTTTTTGTGCACATTATTAGTGCAATCCAAAGTGTTTAAAGCACTATAAAGTCAATAAGTATGCGGTTTTCCGCGATTTTCGGATTTCAGCAAAGTATGCACCATCTTTGCTATACTCGCTCGGCATTTCAGGTCAGCAGGCGGGAAAATGCGGCCAAGGTCGCTAATCCAGCCGTTACGGGAGCCGTGTTGGACAACGATACCGGCGCCTTGGACGGATATCTGTGACTGTCGAGACAGAGTGAGACTGTCCGCGCGTTCATACGTCTCTAACGCAGCAGACTCATCATTCAATTTAACGATTGCAATCATGTGTTGCGATTCACCATTGTAATTAACCACTGTTATTGAGGTAAAAGGTAATGTCAGCTTCAGACGTACTAAAACAAATTAAAGACGAAGATATTAAATACATTGATTTTCGTTTTACGGATACGCGCGGAAAAGAACAACATGTGACGGTGCCGACCAGCGTGGTCGACGAAGACACTTTCACCGAGGGCAAAATGTTTGACGGTTCATCGGTCGCCGGCTGGAAGGGCATTAATGAATCAGACATGATCCTCATGCCGGAGCCGGAAAGCGCCGTGCTGGACCCGTTCTTTCAGGATAAAACCTTAAATGTTCGCTGCGACATCGTTGAGCCAGCGACCATGCAAGGTTACGGTCGTGACCCGCGTTCGATCGCAAAACGCGCAGAAGCATATCTGGCTGAAACCGGCATCGGTGATGCGGCGTATTTTGGCCCGGAAAATGAATTTTTTATTTTCGATGACGTGCGTTTCTCAACCGAGCCCCGTGGTGCGTTTTATGAGGTCGATTCGGCTGAGGCATTCTGGAATTCAGAAAAGCCGTACGAAAGCGGCAATATGGCACATAGACCAGGCTTGAAGGGTGGTTACTTTCCAGTACCGCCGGTCGACAGTTTCCATGATTTACGCGCAGCAATGTGCCAATCTTCTGAAGCCATGGGTGTCCCGACTGAAGTTCATCACCACGAAGTGGCGACTGGCGGCCAGTGTGAAATCGGCACCATCTTCAACACGCTGGTAAAGAAAGCCGATGAAGTGCAGATTTTTAAATATGCGGTGCATAACACGGCCCACATGTTCGGTAAAACAGCGACCTTTATGCCCAAGCCCATCGTCGGCGATAACGGCTCAGGTATGCATGTACATCAGTCTATTTTCAAGAATGGTGAGAATCAGTTTGCCGGTGACGGCTATGGTGGCTTGAGTGAAACTGCCTTGTATTACATTGGCGGCATTTTCAAGCATGCCAAAGCAATCAACGCTTTTGCCAATGCTTCAACCAACAGTTACAAGCGACTGGTACCGGGTTTTGAAGCACCAGTGCTGCTGGCCTACTCAGCACGTAACCGCTCGGCTTCCTGCCGCATCCCGTATGTGAATAATCCCAAAGGCCGCCGCATTGAGATTCGATTCCCTGACTCTACGGCTAATCCATATCTGGCCTTCACCTCAATGTTGATGGCGGGTCTGGACGGAATCTTAAACAAGATTCACCCCGGTGACGCTGCAGACGAAGATTTGTATGAACTGCCAGCCGCTGAGCAGGCTAAGATTCCTACTGTGGCCGCAGGCCTGGATTACGCTTTGGAAGCTCTGGATAACGACCGTGAATTCCTCAAAGCCGGTGGCGTGTTCAGCGATGACTCAATCGATGGGTACCTGGCGTTGAAGCAGGATGAGGTAGATGCATTGCGCATGAATACGCATCCGATTGAGTTCCAAATGTCTTATAGCTGTTAGATCCACTGTTAACGCCCCGCTTAATGGCGGGGCGTTTTTTTGCCACCTCATGCACCATTTTGGTGCGCAGCACCTATTATAAAATGCAGTTCGACCCCATTATTGAAAATTTGCAAGCCGCCGTGGTGCTAGTCGATGCGCAGCAGCTTGTCAAAGCTGTAAACCTGGCTGCTGAATCGCTGTTTGTGCGTAGCCGAAGACAGGTGATCGGCCGGCCGCTGGCGGATTTGGTGCCGAGTATGGCCGTCGCACGCTGCATAGAGGAGTGCATTGAATCGCACAGTGAATACACGTTGCGCGAGATCGAATTGCCGCGCCAGCCAGAAGCGGCGCTGGTGGATATGACTCTGTCGAGCATCAGCCGCTCCGAGGCGCCGACCGTGTTGATCGAAATAAATTCCATTAACAGGATTTCGCGCTTCATGCGCGACGAGAATCAGCTCGAGCGCCAGCAGTCGTTTCGTTTAATGATGCGGGGGCTTGCGCATGAGATTAAGAACCCTCTGGGCGGTATCCGTGGCGCCGCTCAATTATTGCAGCGCGAATCGGTGCAACCTGAGCAACAGGAACTGGCCAATATACTGATCAAGGAAGCAGATCGACTGACGCGGCTGGTTGACCGGGTGATGGGCTCGCGCGAGCAGTTAAACCCGGCAGCTACCAACATTCATGAACTGCTGGAACACGTTATTAATCTGGTCAGTGTGGAAGGTGAACAAGCAGTGCGAGTAGAGAGAGCGTATGACCCTGCATTGCCGGAAATTGAGTTGGATGCGGAACAGATGATTCAGGCCCTACTGAATATCGTTGGTAATGCACTCGAAGCGCAATCTGCAGCGGACGTAATTGAAATTGGGTTTGAAACCCGCTTTGAGCGCTTTATTACGATTCAGCGTAATACCTACCGGCAGGCTTTGAAGGTGATGATTTGGGATAGTGGACCAGGCGTTTCGGACGACATTCGCGAGGTGCTGTTTGACCCCCTGATCACCAGCCGCGCTGAGGGTACGGGTTTGGGGTTGTCCATCACTCAGGAAATCGTCCAGCGGCACCACGGCGTTGTGCAATTGGAGGATTACCACGGCCGAACCTGTTTCTCGATCTATCTGCCTTACATTAATGAAGGCACCACTGAAACGAACACAACTCTGGGGCAAAACCATGAGTAAAGTCTGGATAGTAGACGACGACGCATCAATTCGCTGGGTTCTGGCCCGCACTCTGCGCGGTGAAGGATTTGAGGTAAGCGATTTTGCCAATGCCGAAGCGGCGCTGTTGCGTCTCAAGCAAGAGCAACCCGATGTGCTGATGACGGACATTCGCATGCCCGGTATGAGCGGATTGGAATTGGCTGAAAAATTACAGAAACGCCTGCGCCCGGTGCCATGCATTATTATGACTGCGCACACCGATTTAGACAGCGCCCTGGCGTCTTACGCCAGTGGTGCATTTGAATATTTGCCCAAGCCGTTTGATCTGGACGATGCGGTGCGGCTGGTGCGGCGCGCGGTGGAGCCGCTGGCCGGCGTCAAGCAAGCCGATACCAATGGTGCCAGTGAACTGGGCATTATTGGGGAGGCACCGGCCATGCAGGAGGTGTTTCGAGTGATCGGGCGGCTCGCCAACAGCCACATCAATGTAATGATTTGTGGCCAGTCTGGCACCGGCAAGGAACTGGTGGCGAATGCCCTGCATAAACACAGCCCACGCGCCCGCGCGCCGTTTGTCGCCATCAATATAGCAGCCGTACCCGCCGAGTTGCTGGAATCAGAACTATTTGGGCATGAGCAGGGCGCGTTCGCCGGGGCGCAGTCTCAACGCCAGGGCCGTTTTGAGCAGGCCAAGGGAGGCACCCTGTTACTCGATGAGATTGGCGAGATGAGCGCTGACTTGCAAACGCGGCTATTGCGGGTGCTTTCGGATCGCCGGTTCTATCGCGTCGGCGGGCGCGAACTTGTCAATGCGGACGTGCGTGTGTTGGCTGCAACCAATCGGGATCTGGAGCAGCAGGTCGCGGAAGGAAAATTCCGTGAAGATCTGTATCACCGGCTCAATGTGATTCGTATTGATTTACCCATGCTTAAAGAGCGAGCTGAAGACATTCCATTGCTGGCGCGGCGCTTTCTGCGTATCAGTGCGGAAGAATTGCGGGTAGAGCAAAAATCGCTCAGCGAGGGAGCGCTTAAGCAGCTGATGGCGTTTGATTGGCCCGGCAACGTCCGACAGTTGGAAAACGTGTGTCGGTGGATTACTGTGATGGCGCCCGCCCGGCAGGTGAGCGAAGAGGATCTGCCACCCGAAGTATTACAGATCAACAAGGATACTGGCCCCCGTGATTGGGAGCGTTCGCTGGCAGAATTGGTGCGCCAGAAATTGAATCGTGGTCAGCAGGATGTATTGACCGACCTGAACAAGCGTTTTGAAAAAGTATTGCTCAAGGTTGCGCTGGATCATAGCGGTGGCCATCGGCAAAATGCAGCTCGCTTGCTGGGATGGGGCCGCAATACCTTGACCAGAAAATTGAAGGACCTGAAGCTTAACTGAAATCGCGCAGGGCGCTGTTTTTCAATGTGTTTGCCTGTGTATAATCAGCGCTTCACAGGCAAACCGGGTTTTACATCGTCACCGAGATGAGAGCTTTAAACCGACATATTATTAATCTTGCAATGATCGCCGCGCTGGCATCCGCCAGTGGCTTAGCGGCTGCGCAAACGCGCTACGTGACAGACGATTTTGAGATCATGGTAAGAACTGGCCCCAGCATTCAAAATAAAATTGTGCGGACCCTGCGCAGCGGTGATCGAATTGAGGTGCTGCGCGAAGATGCCGGCAACGGCCACAGCCAGATACAGACCGGCGACGGCGAGATCGGTTATATGCTGACGCGCTTTATCACGACTAACCGCTCTGCTCGCAGCCGGGTGGCATCTTTGCAACGACAGTTGGAGGAGTTACGTTCCGAGCCGGGAGAGCTGCGTACTTTACTGGCCAATAGTCAGGACGAGAACCGACAATTACTGCAGCGTACCGCCGAACTGGAAAGCCAGTTGGATGCGGTGACCGTCGAGCTGGCGCGCATCACAGAAGCGGCGGGCAACGCCGTGAATTTGGCCAGCGAAAATCAGGCCTTGTCGGCCGAGGTGCAACAGCGCCTACTGGAACTGGATGACATCCGCATTCAAAACGAAACCCTGAAAGATCAAAATAAAAGAATGGATCGACTCATCACAGCTGGATTGCTGCTGGTGGGTCTATTTTGTGGCTGGGTGTTGTCGATATCCGGCCGCCGCCGCCGTAATTCCTGGGGCTCCTGAGCAAGCAGCGGAGTCAGCCGACCTGCTGATCACGCACAATCTCACTCATCAATGCGGCGTGATTGTCCGACTCATTCAGGCAGGGTATGTAGTTGTATTGCTCGCCGCCGGACTCAATAAAGTACTCGCGGTTCTCCATCTGAATTTCCTCAAGCGTCTCCAGACAGTCAACGCTAAATCCGGGGCAGACAATATCAACTGACTTCACGCCCTGGGCCGGAAGCTGCTTTAGCGTTTCATCACAATAGGGCTGCAGCCATTGCTCGGCACCGAAGCGGGATTGAAAAACCAGCATCCATTGATCCTCGCTCAGTTGCAGATAGTTGGCTATGGCGGTGGCACTTTGCTGACACTGTTGCTGATAGGGATCACCCTTTTGAACATATTTTTGCGGGATGCCGTGAAATGACATCACCAGTTTGGCAGCACGGCCATGTGCAGCCCAGTGCTGATTAATTGAGTCTCCGATGGCGGCAATGTAAGCATTGCGATGCGCGTAACTCTGTACAAAGGCAAGATCAGGCACCCAGCGGTGTTTGCTGAGTGCGGCGGCGACTGCGTCAAAGGTCGACCCGTTGGTGCTGCCTGAATACTGGGGATACATCGGCACCACCACTACTTTGCGGCAGCCTGCGCGGTGCAACTTCGCTAATTTTGACGCCACGCTCGGTTGGCCATAGCGCATCGCTAACTCGACCTGGAAATTGTTACCCAACTGGGACTGCACTTTGGAGGCTAGAGCCGCGCTATTGACTAGCAGCGGCGATCCTTCATCAGTCCAAATTTTACGATAGGTTGCCGCAGAGCGGTGCGCACGCACGTTGATAATGATGCCTTTTACCAACAGCAATCTAAACAATTTCGGCAGTTCAATTACCCGTGGGTCCAGCAAAAATTCGCTTAAGTAACTCCGTAGTGCCGGACACACGGCCCGCTCCGGTGTGCCTAAATTGACCAGTAACACACCGGTTACAGCAGTGCTTTGTGCCGGGTCGGATGCCTGTCCGAAGTACTTCACAATTAGGGATTTAGCCTTGGCCGCAATAGTTGTTTTTGCTGTCCAAGGCGGACCAACTATGCATTACCGGTGACTTTAATGCCCGGCCTGATGTGTTCATTGGCAAAATCCACCATTCGTTTCAGTGACCGGGCCGCTTTGACTCGGATTTCTTCGTCAATTTGAATTTCGTTGTCCCCTGTTTTCAGCACTTTGTGCAGCCGTTGCAGATCATTCATTTTCATCCAGGGGCAACGGGCGCAGCTCTTGCAGGTCGCGCCTTCACCGGCAGTGGGCGCTGCGATAAATTCCTTGTCCGGCGAGTACTGCTTCATCTTGTGAAAAATTCCGTCTTCGGTGGCCACAATAAATTGCTTATTTGGCAGTTCGCGGCTGGCTGCCAGAATCTTACTGGTGGAGCCAACCACGTCGGCCAGGTCGATCACACTCATGGGAGATTCGGGATGCACCAGCACGGCGGCGTCCGGATACTCCTTTTTCATTTCAAGCAATTGCTCAGCCTTAAATTCCTCATGCACGATGCACGCGCCCTGCCACATGATCATGTCGGCGCCGGTTTCTTTTTGTATGTAGTTGCCCAAAAAGCGGTCGGGCCCCCAGATTATTTTTTCACCTTTGTCTCGCAGGTGGGTGCAAATTTCTAAGGCAATTGAGGACGTAACAACCCAATCTGCACGCGCTTTCACGGCCGCGGAGGTGTTCGCATAAACCACCACCGTGCGATCAGGGTGCTCATCACAAAACGCCGAAAATTCCTCAATCGGGCAGCCAATATCGAGCGAGCATTCGGCCTCGCTATCGAGCAGCAAAACACGTTTCTCCGGGCTTAGGATTTTGGATGTTTCCGCCATAAATTTGACACCTGCGACCACCACGGTGCTGGCTTCATGCTCATATGCGTAACGGGCCATTTCCAGCGAGTCTGCTACCGTGCCGCCACTCTCTTCCGCCAAGTCCTGTAGTTCATCATCGACATAATAATGTGATACCAGGATGGCATCCTGATCTTTCAGTTGTTGCAAAATTTCTTGCCGCAGGGTCCGTTCGGCCTCGGCACCCAGTGCAGCATGGGTGATGGAGCGGGCCTGAGCAGCGGTTTGATCAATCTCTGCTTCCAGGCTTTTTGGCACATCGAGGGCTTTACTCATGATTTACTCCGGCGCTAAGCGCCGCCTGTCTCGTGGAACTGTTTGCCCTATGCACAACTCGATGCATGCATAGAGCCGAGATTTTAGCACAGCGGTGGTGACAGGCTTACTCACCTTAAGTCAAAAAAGCGGTCAAGAAAGTGATCAAAAAAAGCCACCCCCCGAGATCCGGAGGGTGGCTGTGACTTGCTTAGTTAATACGGTACTAAAAGTAACTATGGCGCCAAAAACCGCGGCTTAGAAACTAATTGGAAACTAAAACGGGCGCGGAATGCTTAACCCGCCTTTTTTAGCCCGCTTGCGTTTCTTAACTACTTTTTTTTTACTTTTCTGGCTTTTTTCTTGGTGGCCTTTTTTGCTTTCTTGGCTACTTTCTTAGCCTTCTTGGCTACTTTCTTAGCCTTCTTGGCTACCTTTTTAGCCTTCTTTGCTACCTTTTTCTTGGCTTTCTTAGCCACCTTTTTCGCTTTTTTGGCGACCTTTTTGGCTTTCTTAGCTACCTTTTTCTTGGCTTTCTTGGCTTTCTTGGCGACCTTCTTGGCCTTTTTCTTGGTCACCTTTTTCTTGGCCTTCTTAGCCACCTTTTTGGCTTTCTTAGCTACTTTCTTTTTAGCCTTCTTGGCGACCTTCTTGGTTTTCTTAGCCACCTTTTTCTTGGTGGCCTTTTTAGCTACTTTTTTCTTCGCTTTTTTGGCTACCTTTTTCGTTTTCTTAGCGACTTTCTTCGCTTTTTTGGCTACTTTTTTTGTTGTTTTCTTTGCCGCCTTTTTTGGACTTGCTTTTTTAGCTACCGCTTTTTTACGCGTAGCAGTTTTAGAAGTGGTTTTCTTTGCTGCTTTACGCACAGCAGGTTTTGCCTTTCGCACAACCTTTTTCGCTTTCTTTTTGGTAGCCATCTTTTTCCCTCGGAAGTTAGGAGTTGGTAGTAAAGAGTTTGCAGTGTGAACTTATAAAATTTCTTCGTTCTGTAACAGTGAATATAAAAAAATAAAATGCCACGCAGTCAATATAGTTAAGGCTACATAAATGTCAAGTAATCTCATCATCGGTGCTAGTAGTGTTTTCCAGCGTGAGTATAATACCGCCGATAAATATGAGTTCGAGTTACACAACATGTCAGAATTTTTCTTCGCCTACGGTTTGTTTTTTGCCAAAGTTTTAACTGCACTGATTGCGCTGGTTTTTGCCGTTGCAATCATCGCCTCTGCGCGCCAAAAGAAGGATGAGGGGCCTGAGCTTAAAGTCACAAACCTCAATCAAAAGTATCGCGACTTACAGATGCGCTTGCGACATGCGGTGATGAATAAGAAACAATTTAAACAGTTTGCCAAGCAACAGCAAAAGTCCATCAAGCAGCAACAAAAGGCAACGCCCAAATCAACTGCGCGGTCGAAAATGTTTGTGTTGGACTTTGATGGGGATATCAAGGCCACTGAAGTGGCTACTCTACGTGACGAGATCACTACCATGCTGAGTGTGGCCGAACCCCAGGATGAAGTATTGCTGAAGCTGGATAATTCGGGTGGTCTGGTTCATGAACATGGCTTGGCGGCGTCGCAATTACAGCGGATTAAGGATGCCAAGCTCAACTTTACGGTCGCGGTCGATAAGGTGGCCGCCAGCGGGGGCTATATGATGGCTTGTGTGGCCGACAAGATCATTGCCGCCCCGTTCGCTATTCTGGGCTCGATCGGTGTGCTGGCTCAGTTACCAAACTTCAATCGGATGCTGGATAAACATGGCATCGATTTTGAACAGCACACGGCAGGGGAATATAAGCGCACGGTGACCATGTTCGGCAAGAACAGTGATAAAGAACGCGAAAAGTTGAAGCTTGATCTGCAGGAGACCCACCGCCTGTTTCGTGAGTTTGTAGCGGGTAATCGCCCCAAATTGAATATCGACGAGGTCGCGACCGGTGAGCATTGGTATGGGCTGCAGGCTCTGGATCGGCGCCTGATTGACGAGGTCAAGACCAGTGATGAGTTTTTGGTTGATGCGATAAACGATTACGACATTTATCAGATTAAAATGGAGATCAAAAAACCCTTACAGGAACGCATTGTCGGCGGCCTTGGGTCAATTTCCGAGGGGCTGCGCAACCGGTTCGCTGCGCAGCAAAATGATTCGAAATATTTGTAAGTGCCCAGCGGCGGGCACACCCGCGGTGACTTAGCCGGCTGGAGACTTGGTGATCACGGCATTGGTCCACTTAATTTGATCGAGCAAAATTCGCGCGGCCTCCTGGTGCCGCACGATATTGAAGTGCTCATCCTCATCCGGTAAGGGATTATCAGCGCGCGTTTCCTCGGTCACTGGATCGAGCCCCAGCGATGCGCGATAGGCGTTCAATTGCGCCAGTGATTCGGCTTCGACGGTTTTTCGCTCAGCGGCTCGCTGATCCTTAACCAGAGACAATTCTTTGACATTGCGATTGGCATGACGGCGTTCCGATGTTTGGCGTAATAAGGTAAACGCTGGCGAGTCTTGTGCGCGCTCGGCATGACGCTTACTCAAGTGTTCGATCATGGGCGGCGAGAAACTGTTGGATTCAAATAGCACGGGACGGGTTTGACTCCAGGGTAGCGCATTGTCATAAGCCCGCTCACCAAACTCCTCATCTTCGATACCCGAGTTCACCACGATATCCGGAATGACTCCCCGGTGTTGGGTGCTGCCCCCATTGACTCTGAAGAATTGGGCAATGGTGAATTTCACCTGACTTTCATGGCCTTCTTCATTGCGCCCGCGAAGTGGCGCCACTGTTTGTACTGTGCCTTTCCCAAAAGAGCGCTCGCCGACCACCAGGGCGCGACCGTAATCCTGCATGGCAGCGGCAAAAATTTCCGAGGCTGACGCGCTGTAACGGTCAATCAATACAATCATCGGCCCGTCGTAAGCTACACCTTCATCGCGATCTCGTCGCACTTCGCGCTTGCGATTGGAGAAAACGGATTGTACTACCGGCCCCTGAGGAATAAACAAGCCCGTCAGCCGCACCGCCTGATCGAGATAGCCGCCGCCATTGCCGCGCAGATCTATAATTAATCCATCGGACTGGTTTTGTTCTACTTGTTTTAAGAGCTTGCGAACGTCATGGGCGGTAGCCTTGTATTCGGCACCTTGTTTAGCCAATTGCGAATTTGAATAAAATGATGGAATACTGATGACTGAAAACTTCTTGTTGGAATTGCCGTCCGGAATTTCCACATGGCTGAGTTTGGCCGCCTGATCCTCCAACTGAATCACATCCCGAACCAATTCTATTTCTTCAGGCGGTGCTCCCGGGGCGCTATCGGCTTTCATTATCTGCAGGCGCACGCGCGTACCTTTGTCGCCGCGTATCATCTGCACTACATCGGTTAATCGCCAGCCGATCACATTGATCATTTCCTCGCCCTGTTGACCAACCGCGACAATTTTGTCTTCCGGCTTAATGGCACCACTGCGCTCCGCAGGGCCACCGGGGATTATTCGATTGACCACCGTGTAATCTTCTTCTGTCTGTAGGGCAGCGCCAATACCCTCAAGAGAAAGCGACATATTAATACGGAAATTTTCGGCGGTAATGTGTGACATGTACTGCGTGTGTGGCCCCAGTTCCCGCGCGTAAGCGTTCATAAATATTTCGAAAACCTCGTCCGCTTTTAATTGGAAAACCACATCGCGCTGGCGCTGGTAGCGGCGCGCCAGATTGTCTTTAATTTCTTCCAGCGGGGTCTCTGCCAGCATTTGTTGCAGCATGTCATTTTTAATTCGCTTGCGCCATTTTTCACGAACCTCAAGCTTGCTCCTGGCCCATTGATAGTTGTCGCTATCGACGTTTAGTGATTCGTCCTCGCTGAAATCAAAATCCTGTTCCAGTAATTCCATTACCAATTCGGTACTCTGCTCGAGACGAGTACGGTATAGCTTATAGATATCGAAAGCCACTTCGGCATCCGCCAGTTTCATGTAGTCGTCTATTTTCTTGCCATGTAGCTGGAGCTGATCGACATCCTGCTGTGTGAAATGCAGCTTGATGGGGTCCAAACGCTCCAGATACGTGGTCAAAATTCGCTCAGAAATATCATCATCGAGGTCTTTTGGCAGGTAATGATCATGCCTGAGATAAGCCACTGTTCGTTGAATGTCCTTACGCAATTCCGGGTTCATGGTGAGGTCGGCTTCAGCGACTTGCTTGATTTCCGCGGATACGCTGCAGGTGGTTGTCATCAATGCGACAACAACACATGCTCTAAGGGTGGACAGAATGGTTTTGAGTGAACTGGGGGTCAGTTTTGCCACGCATAGCGCCTTGGGCGCTTGGCGCAAAGCAAGCTGAGGAGATCGGTTTAGTATTGTTGTATTCATAATCATTCGAGTTTTAATGCGACGGTTGTCGAGCGGTCCAAGTCTGGCAGCCCAAATTCGCCCAAGGTCGAAATACCATTACGCATTTGTTCAGTTCCAGTATAGATGAGCAAAGCAGTGCCTCAAAAAAATCATTGTGGATTTTTAATCTAGAAAAACTGCGATTCCGCCCAGCGAGGCTGCTTCTAGCGGGCGACAGAGCGTTCCTTCGCATGAACAATTTAAAAAAGCGTTACCCATATGTGCCGCAATGCGCTTGCTGCCTTGAACCAATGGTTCAAGTGGGAGTCTACACACTATATCAGGATCGCTACCGAGGTAGCTCTTCACAACAACAATGTGGTCTGACCCCCGGGGAAAAAGACTAGGTTCTAAGGGATTAGAAGCGCACTCCGAACACCACAGGCAACGCCAACCGTTATTATAGCGCGTGGGCTACAAAAATAAGTGAAAATATTACCGCAGTAGCAGTTGCTAGTAGGCTTCCGCGTCTTTAAGAACTTCGTCGATTCTGGACTGTAGGCTTTCCAGCCGGCTATTAATCTGATCCTGTCCGGCGGTTGACTTCTGCAGCTTTAACAGATCATTGGTAATGTTAAGCGCAGCCATGATGGCACAGCGTTCGGCGCCGATTATCTTGCCTGTTTTTTGTATATCCTTCATGTTGCTATCAAGATAGCGTGCCGCCTCCAGCAGGTCTTCCTGTTCGTGCGGCGGGCAGGCAACCGAAAAGTCGCGCCCCATGATGGAGATGTTTACACCTTTATTAGACATGGCAAATCTGATGAGGTCTCGTTAGATATTTGGCGGAAGAAGCAGAAAAAGGAATCGGGTGTGCGAGAAACTAGGTGTGCTCAAAATAGGTGTACAAATAAGTCACAAGACCATTCAGCCTTTGCCTTATTGATCTTCCAGAGTGCGTAATTTTTCCACAATTTTTTCCAGCCGCGAGCAAGCCAGGCGGTTCTTTTCTTTGAGCTGGGTTTTTTCTTCGAGCAAAGAGCCCTGCTCGGTTTTGAGAGATCGATTCTCACTGCTCAATCTCTTGCATTCATTGATTAAGGTCTCGATGCGCTGCTCAAGACCGCCAATATTTGTTTCCATCTATTTGCTCTAACCTGATTGCTCGACCCGTGAAGGGGTGTGGATTCTCTTGCTTGTGTGTTAGCCGTAGTAACAGCATCGCCACTAATTGCGCCGGACTGTACAGAGCCAGCCTCTATAGTCAGCTAATAGTATGCGTGGCATTGGGTTGCGTCAACTGAACAGGCGTGTAATTTTAGGGATACTGCCGGTGCCGCGTACCGAGTGGCTAATTAATCCACTCCACTTCATAGCTGCATGCGGTAAACTATCGGGCCATCTGACAGGCTCTAGCAGATCAAGAAAAGACGACTGTTTATGAACACTGGTGTCGACCGTTATACGCAGCTTGAAGCTGTATTGGACTTGGCTGGGATCGAAATATCAGCCAGTGAAGCGCATGGGACGGTGGTTGGCGCCGTGGCCAATCACCTGCAGTCCGGTCAGTCCCCTGACCTAATGGGGCTTCTGGCGCCGGGTACGGACACTGCGAGTGGGGCGATGGCTCAGGCCAGCGAAACACTCTACGACCTGTATCGCGCCACCAGTTCGGAACTGCTGGAGGGGGCAGAAGGTTACAGCCTGCTGTTGCCGCACGAGGATGAACCGCTCAACACCCGAGTTGAAGGCTTGGCCGCGTGGGCGCGAGGCTACCTGCTGGGTTTGTTATACAACAACGCCTTTAGCATAGATCAACTGCCGGAAAGCGGGCCGGAAATTGGCCGCGATTTGATGCAAATTGCGGATGCAGGCGCCAGTTTGGGCGACGACACCGAACGCGAAGAAGATTGGGCGCTGGCTGAATTGCAGGAATACGTCAAAGTGGGCTCACAATTAATATTCGAATTTATCTATTCAGCGCGCGCCAGCGAGACGCCTGAGGCACAGCAATGAGTAATAATCCCCCCAGCAGCAACTTGGATACGCACCGGCGACGCCGTGCAGAGCTGGTCAACCAGATTGGTACCAATGATATTGTGATCGTCCCCACCAGTTCTGAGCAACCGAGAAATGGTGATGTGGTGTATCAGTTTCGACCAGATAGCGATTTCTTCTACTTGAGTGGCTTCCCCGAGCCGGAGGCGGTATTGGTGATTTGTCCAGGCCGCCCGCAAGGTGAATATGTGTTGTTTTGCAGAGAGAAAGACGCGCTGCGCGAGCTTTGGGATGGACGCCGCGCCGGCTTGGAGGGCGCGGTGGGATTATACGGCGCTGACGATGCTTTCCCGATCGAGGATCTCGGCGATATCCTGCCGGGCATGATGGAAGAGCGCGAAAAAGTGTTCACCAATGTGGGGCGTTACCCAACCTTTGATGCACAGGTTTTGTCATGGCTGACCAAGATCAAGCAGGAGGCCCGGATTGGCAAACACGCACCCTACGAACTGGTCGACTTGAGTCACCTGCTGCATGAGCAACGCCTATTTAAACGTAAAGCCGAAATTGCCTGCATGCGTAAGGCTGCCAAGATGTCTGCAGCCGGCCATACCCGTGCAATGCAGGTTTGCCGGCCCGGCATGTATGAGTACCAGGTGCAGGCGGAAATGGAATGCGAGTTCCGCAAAGCCGGTAGCCCCTACAATGCCTACCCGTCCATTGTGGCTGGGGGGGATAATGCCTGCATTTTGCACTATACCGAAAATGACCAGATCTTGAAGGATGGCGATTTATTGCTGATTGATGCTGGCGCCGAGTATCAATGTTATGCAGCGGATATTAGCCGCACGTTTCCGGTCAACGGCAAATTTTCCCCCGAGCAGGTCGCGATTTATGAAATTGTGTTGGCGGCTCAGCGGGCCGCATTCGATAAATGCGGCCCGGGGCACACCTGGAACGAACCTCATGATGCTGCAGTGCAGGTGATTTCTCAGGGCCTGCTGGACGAGGGATTGCTCACGGGCAGCTTGGCTGAAGTACTGGAGTCACAGGCGTATAACCGTTTTTATATGCATCGTACGGGGCATTGGCTGGGGATGGATGTACACGATGTCGGCGACTATCAGATTGACGAGCATTGGAGAGAGCTGGAGCCCGGCATGGTGTTTACGGTCGAGCCCGGTATTTATATCAGTGCGGCCGAGGACGTAGATCGCCGCTGGCATAATATTGGCATCCGCATCGAAGATAATGTTTTGGTTCGTAAAGAGGGGATTGAAGTGCTGACCGAGCAGGCACCCAAAACCATTGCGGATATCGAGGCATTAATGGCTGGCTGATTGGCTGTGCGGCCCCTATGACGCAACAATTCGATGTCATTGTAGTCGGCGCCGGCTTGGTCGGTGCATTTTGTGCTCTGAGCCTGGCGCGCGCTAGCGACTTAAAAATTGCCGTGGTTGAACGAGCCGCTCCGGTGCCGGCCGAGTTTCCGCGTAATCAACGGGTGGTCGCGCTGGGACCTCTGGCCTGTAATTGTTTAGCAGAAGCCGATGTCTGGCGTGGTCAAGAACGGCATGTGGCCTATCCCTATCAGGCAATGGCTGTCTGGGATGAGCACAGCGATGGGCAATTGGATTTTGCGGCCGTCGACTATGGCTTAACTGAGTTGGGCCATATGGTTGATAGTATCGCCTGTACCCGCTTGCTCCAGCAACAGATGGAGCAACAGAGCAATATCACCAGCTTCTACCAGTTCGATGCCACTGCTTTGCAGAACTCGCGACGTGGCGCGACATTGATTGGCAAGCAGGAAACACTTTCCGGGCACCTGTTGGTGGCGGCAGATGGCGCGCAATCCTGGGCTCGCAGTCAGGCGGGTATTTTTAGTCAGCGCACCGCATTTGAGCAGCTCGCCATTGTAACTCGAGTTCGTACGCAGGAATCACATCAGGACACGGCCTGGCAATGCTTTTTGAGCACGGGCCCGGTGGCCGCTCTGCCACTGGCCGATAACCAGAGCTCCATCGTCTGGTCGTTGGATAAATCCGCCGCTGAGCCGCTGCTCAATGCCAGCGACAATGAGTTTGCTGATCGTTTAAGTGCCGCACTCGGTCGGCGGCTAGGGGCGGTCAAACTGCGCGCACCAAGGGCCACCTTCGAGTTGAACAGCCAGCGCGCCGAGCGTTACTTTAACGGTGCTGTAGTGCTGCTGGGCGATGCTGCGCACAGCATTCATCCCCTGGCCGGTCAGGGCGCAAATCTCGGCTTTAAGGATGCGCTGCAATTAGTTTCATTATTGCAACACAGTCAGGGCGAGGCACTGGCCGACCCGGTAACACTGGCGCGTTATCAACGCCGACGAAAAACCGACAATGAACAAACTGACTGGTTGATGCGCGCCCTGAATCAGGCTTTTCGCGTGGACGTGCCCTGGTGGCAGCTATTGCGTGGTAAGGGCATGAACTTCATATCCGGTACCGCGCCGATTAAGGCAGCCCTGGCACGTCATGCCATGGGCATCGAGCATCACCAATAAATTGCCAGGCTGTCCGCATAATGCTGCGGATAGTCTTCGCTGGTGGCAGGGATCAAATCAATACGCGAGGCGTAATTTTCAAGCAGGCGGTGCAGCAGCGCCTGTAACTGCGGAGACTGCAGCACATCAAATAGCTGGTTCAATATCTGCGGATCAGTAGAGGGGTGAGCCACAATCGCATAATTACTATAGCTGGGGCTTTGGAAAAGCCTGATGTATTTATCTGGTTGACGCCGATTCATTCTGCGATATTGCAAGTCGGTAACCACAAAGCCCTCGCAGGCACTGTCATCTGATTGCATTTCCTCATCCACAGAATCAACAACTAACATACTGGCGGCGTGCATGGACTTGGTGAAGGCCTGATTCACCAGCAAATAATCAAGGTTTAGCGGTCGTCGCGCGCATACGTTGCGGTTTTTCAAATCGTTTAATTCGAAAACATGGGAATCGCTCCGATGGCTGGCGACGACAAAACGTAACGGTTCGGCGACCCGGGCCAGTGGCACGAAGTTATGCTGATGGATTGCCCAGGCCGAAAAATGCGGCGCCGCGAGATAGATGCCCGGCATACCGTTACGAATATTCTGCTGGTATCGAGGCCAGTATTTAACTGCATGAGCCTCTATTGAGGCGAGCCCTGAGCCATTCAATAATGCACCTAGTTCGGCGACCGCTTGCACACCTTGGGCGGTGTCTGCGGGCAGATGCAAGCGCAGCGATGGGTCGGCCGCTGAGGCCGGCCATGCGACCCCGCAAAGCAGCCAAAAGAGTGTATATATTTTCATCAATCGTATCGTGAACATGCCTATTATTTTAACCGGTACCGGAAAAACTGGTAGTATGTAGCGCATTCAAAATTCGCCCGTAACGCCCACGCCATGTCGACCAATAAAGATCTCAAAGACGCAGGATTAAAAACCACACTGCCCAGATTGAGGATTTTATCGATTCTGGAACAGGGCGCAGAACACCACTTCACCGCCGAGGATGTTTATAAGAAATTGCTTGAGGCAGATGAAGAAATAGCGCTGGCGACGGTTTATCGTGTATTAACCCAGTTTGAAGATGCGGGATTGGTGCTGCGGCATAACTTTGAAGGTGGGCGAAGCGTGTTTGAATTGGACCGCGGTCAGCACCATGATCATATGGTTTGCGTGCAGTGCAATACGGTGACCGAATTTTTCGATCAGGATATTGAAGAACGACAGAAGCGCGTGGCCAGCAAGTATAATTTTGAATTACAGGATCATAGCCTTTATATGTACGGGCTATGTAGCAATTGTCGTACATAGATGGACCTTTTTTAAAATCATTGTTGTAGAAAACTAAAAAGTTATTTGGAGAAACTGATGAGTAACGCACCTGATGATCTGGTATTTGCAACCTCACACGAATGGGCCCGCCAACTTGGCGATGGCTTGATTGAAGTAGGAATCAGCGATCACGCTCAGGAATCACTAGGCGACGTCGTTTATATTGAGCTGCCAGAAGTAGGGCAGAGTGTGGATGCTGGTCAGGAATGTTGTGCTGTAGAGTCAGTAAAAGCAGCCTCTGACATTTATGCACCGGTATCGGGCGAAGTTGTGGCGGTTAATGAGGAATTGGATAGCACACCGGAATTATTGAACGAGTCCCCTTATGGCGAAGGCTGGATGTTTCGAATTCAAACCAGTGATAGCGACGAATTATCGCAACTATTAAGTGCTGAAGCCTATCTGGCGCAGCTGGAAGAGTAGCGTACTCGACCGCTGCTGGAGAGACCATCGTGAATACGCTGATCACCGGGTCATTGGCCTTCGACACTATCATGGTGTTTGAAGATCAATTCAAAAACCATATCCTGCCTGAACAAACCCACATCTTGAATGTGTCATTTTTTGCGCCGCAGATGAAGCGCTATATGGGTGGTTGTGCCGGCAATATTGCCTACACGCTTAAACTTCTGGGCGGCCAACCGATAATTATGGCGACCGTGGGTGATGACTTTGGGTCATATCGAACGCGGCTGCAGGAACTTGGTCTGGATGGTGACCACATTCGTCACATTGAGGGTCAGTTCACTGCGCAGGCTTTTATCACCACCGATATCGATCACAACCAAATTATTGCGTTTCATCCGGGCGCAATGAATTTCGCACATGAAAATAGCGTGACCGATGCAGATGCAATTGAGCTGGGCATTGTGGCACCGAATGGCCGTGATGCCATGCTGCAGCATTCTCAACAATTCAGCGAGGCTGGCATTCCATTTTTGTTCGACCCGGGCCAGGGATTGCCTATGTTCGACGGGGACGAGTTATTGGCGTTTATGGAGCAGGCCAATTACGCCATCGTCAATGATTATGAAAGTCAGATGCTGATGGACAAAACCGGCAGCTCATTTACCAATCTGGCACAACGGGTAGAAGCATTGATCGTGACGCAGGGTGCCAAGGGTTCCAAGATATACATCGGTGACGACGTGGTTGAAATCGCCAGTGCCCCAATCGAGCGTGCCGAAGACCCGACCGGCTGTGGCGATGCTTATCGGGCCGGTCTGATGCATGGAATGACAAATAAACTGGATTGGAAAAGCTGTGGTCAGATCGCCAGCCTCTGCGGCGCGATTAAAATTGAACATGCCGGAACGCAAAACCACAGTTTTACTGAACCCGAATTTGCCCGCCGGTACCAATCGGCGTACGGCGAAAAATATCCGCTCTGAGCTGTTCTAAGCTGGCGCAATAGCCTGTGTTAGTGCACCCGCAATTTGACCCCGTGGCCATACACTTAGGCCCGCTTGCCATTCATTGGTACGGTTTGATGTATGTATTCGGTTTTCTGAGCGTTTATTTGCTGCTCAATTACCGGATTCGCAAATGGCCCCAACTGTGTGATGCAAAGTGGCATGCAGAGGCCATCAGCGACCTGATTTTTTATGGTGCCCTGGGTGCAGTCTTAGGCGGCCGACTAGGTTATGTGTTGTTCTATAAGCCCGCCTACTATCTGGCAAATCCGATAGATATAATTTTTGTAAATCAAGGCGGAATGTCCTTCCATGGGGGCTTGCTGGGCGTTATCGTTGGGATGGCATTATTCGCACGTAAGTTAAATATGTCTTTCTTTACGGTTGCAGATTTTGTTGCGATTGTGGCACCAATTGGTTTGTTTTTTGGCCGCATGGGAAACTTCATCAATCAGGAACTGTGGGGCAAACCGAGTGACCTACCCTGGGCAATGGTGTTTAGCACGGCCGATGACCAGCCGCGCCATCCATCGATGCTGTATGAAGCAATGTTGGAAGGCGTTGTCCTCTTTATAGTGTTATGGTGGTTTGCGCGTCAGCCTCGCCACGCCGGGGCAATATCCGGGCTATTCCTTGTGGGGTACGCGCTGTCACGAATATTGGTGGAATTTGTCAGGGTGCCTGATGCGCATCTTAACTATTTGTTATTTGACTGGGTGACGATGGGGCATTTGCTAAGCTTGCCCATGTTGTTGGCGGGCCTGTGGCTTATGAGCGGAATCCGCAAAACTTGATATCTATCTACGGTGGTACCGATGAAACAAATTATCGCTAGTGTAACTCTCTTAATGCTGATCGGCAGTCCTGCTCACGCAATCCAAAAATGTCAGGATTCCGAGGGCAAGTGGCACTACGGAGATGCGGCGGTAGAAGATTGCGAGAACTCCAAAATCACTACCTTGAATAATCGGGGAATGGTGGTTGAAACCGAGGCTGCACCAAAGTCAGAAGAAGAGCTGGCTGCTGAACGGGCCGCCGAACAGGCGGCCGCGGAGCAGGCGGCCTTAGCTGAAGCAGAATTGGAAGAACGCCGCCGAATCTTGAGTATTTACGAGACCGAGAAAGACATTCAGCGCCAACTCGACAACCAGATTAACTCTGTGCAAAGTAATATTGAGGTGCAGAAGGCGCACCAGCGCAACTTGTCTACGCATATCTCCAACTATAAAACGCAGTTAGCCTCCACCAACTCCGAGGCTTCCAAGCAGAAACTTACTCAGGATATTGCCGATGCCGAGGAGAAAATTGCGGTCTCCAACAATGAGTTAAAAGAGCTGGAGGCCCAGAAGCGGGCGATTCAAGATAAATTTTTCAAGGAGCGCGAGCTGTATCTGCGCTATAAAAAATCCGCCAGTTCGGGCGGCTCGCCGAGCCGCGACTAGATTACGGCTGCGGCTGCGCCAGCAGCTGAGCAGCGCCGCGGCGATCTCGTGTTCAAACCGGGTACCAAACAGGGCGTGCTCTTAAGCACCGTCGCAGGTGCAGCTCTGGTCGGTGCATTTGCCCCTTTCTACCTGTGGCCAATAGCGTTTATCTCGCCTGCGATTCTGTTCTGGTGCTGCCATCAGGCCCGCGTCACTCAAACGTTTTTATATGGGTTTGTATTTGGCTTAGGCATGTTCAGTGCCGGCGTTTCCTGGGTCTACATTTCCTTGCATACCTATGGCGGCATGCCGTTATGGATGGGTGGCATTGCCGTATTCGGTTTCGCGTCTCTTTTGGCCTTCTTCAGCGGCCTCGTGATGGCGTTGGCGGCCTGGTTAGGAAAACCTGGTAGCGCGATTCGCTTATTGTTGTTTGTGCCGGCCTGGGTGATGGCAGAGTGGTTACGCAGTTGGATGTTGACCGGCTTTCCCTGGCTCGAACTGGGCTACAGTCAGACGCCCACGTGGCTATTTGGTTTGGCACCGGTGGGCGGCGTTTATCTGGTGAGCTTCGCAGCCGTGGCCGTGAGTGCCATGCTGGTGCTGATCGCCTTTTATCCAGCCTACAGGCTTCGTTGCGCGGCGCTATTATTGATCTGGCTGGGCGCCTTTTGGGGGGTTAATAAACTGGGCTGGACTGAGCCGGTGGGCGATCAGCTTGGCGTGGGTCTGGTACAGGCCAATGTATCAATTAATGAAAAATGGCAGCCGGAATTTCGCACTGAGTTAATCGAGACACTGCGGGGCCTTAGCGCGGGCCTAGCACAACAACACGAGGTCGACCTGCTGTTGTGGCCGGAAACAGCCTTACCGTTGTTTGTTAAGCAAACGGATACGCAATTCTGGCGGACTGTAAAGCCAGCCGGTGTGGCGTTGCTCACCGGGCTGATGGAAGCGCCGCAAGCGGGTCAGATCTATAACGCTGCCGCTCTGGTGTGTGATGATCAACCGCAAGTTTATCGAAAACGGCATCTGGTCCCATTTGGCGAGTACTTGCCGCTGCGCTTTCTATTTGGCTGGGTGCTGGATTATTTGAATCTGCCGATGAGCGATTTTTCCGCGGGTGAGGGTGCACAACCACTAAGTTGCGGCGAGCGCATTAACATCGGCTTATCCATTTGTTATGAAGACGCTTTCGCATCGGAGTATCGCTACTGGGTTGGCGATGCCACGGTGTTAGTCAATATCAGCGAAGACGCCTGGTTTGGTGATTCTCTGGCCCCACACCAGCGAGTGCAAATGGCACAAATGCGTGCCCGGGAGTTGGGTCGACCCATGTTAAGAGCGGCAAATTCGGGTCCCTCCGTGGTGATTGATGAACTGGGCCACGTATTGTCCAGCACTGGCCAGTTCCAGGCGGCCACTTTGTTCGACCGGGTACAGCCCCAGACCGGCGACACTCTCTATAAGCGTTGGGGTAATTGGTTGGTCTGGTCGTGCGTTCTTATCCTTGCGGTGGCGGGTTTTCAGAAGAGGCGCGCACGGAATTCCTAACATTAAGGGTTATCGCTCCACAGATTTGCGCTACAACTCACCCATTTTTTTCAAGGCGCGATCAATGCCGGAAAAATTAGGCCGCTTAATTTGTCTTGGCGCACCGTTGGGTGATCGTTTGGCGCGGGCCGTAACCGGTCTGTTCTGCCGAGCCTGTAAGGCGCGCGCTTTGCGCGCTGCCAATGCTTGCTCGGCGGTTCCGCCTCGTGCCGAGGGCACTGGGCCATTGGTGAAAGATATAATCGGCCGGTTGCCGCTTTCAGACTTTTTAATTAGGGGCAGGCTTTCTATCGCGCCATTTCGATTTAGGATGACCTCGCTGGCTCGAATCTCTTTGACCGATGCTCCAGCGCCCTTAATTGTTTCTCCGACCGAATACAATTCCGAGGCTTTGTTACCAGTTTGAATGATCGCTCTAGCCATAGCAGAATCGCTGGCCGATAAAATCCCCTGCAGTTTCAGGTTTAAGGTGGTGGTTGGCGCCTGACGCACCACTTGAACAGGAGCGGGGTTGCCGAACAGGTTTGCGGACAAGATGTCATTAACCCGATAATTAACCGAATTACTGCGCGCCGGCGCCGCAATGTTCTGTGCTGCATAGTTGGCGCGCACTACCCGCTGATGATCCACCACCTGCCAGATAATTGAAACTACTGCCAACAATAGACACAACAGAGCGACCGCCGTGGCTATTTGCACGCCATTACGGCGCCACAGGCGCTGGTTAATTATGGTGTTAAGAGACTGCATACAATATAGTTTAGCTGAAATTGCCAGCCGGCTATACGAAATTGACATAATTGCAACCCAATAGAGGGTTGTACAAAACCTCGCATCTGGTCAATGAATACAACTGCAATTAAAAACTTGAGCGCTGCTGAATGGCTATGGTTAGTTGAGGGGTATGCAAGGCTATGCTGGGTACGCGCCTGTCTTCGGTGGGCTGGTGATCAATGGTTAAAATCTCGCTTGCAGTCGACTAATATTGCGCCAGATGATGCCGCAGATGTGGTTGGTTTGCCGCAGCGCAAGTACGCCGGCATGCACGAATCGATCAGGCTGGCTGCCCGACTACAGGGTTCAAGCGTTGCCTGCCTGCCACGCTCACTGGTGCTGGCCGCAATGTTGCAGCGCCGAGGTTGCGCCGCGCGCACAGTATTGGGTGTCGCAAAGAACGAAACTGGCATTGCCAGTCATGCCTGGGTGGAAGTTAATGGCCAGCCAGTGTCGGAGCCAGAGCAGGTGTCACAGGATTTCGCCCGCGTGACGCGCAGTTAGAGCATTACAACAAAAACCAGGTCGCAAGCCCCAACACTGCAAAATAGCCGACGACATCGGTGACTGTAGTGAGTGCTACGCCGCCTGCCAGCGCCGGATCGATATCGAGGCGCTGAAGAAGTACCGGTATAAACACGCCCGCGATCGCCCCCATTACCAAATTGGCAACCATGGCGCAGGCGATTACCAGACCAAGTTCGACATTCTTGTACCAAAGCGTGGCGATAACGGCGATTACCACAGCCCAAAGAAGCCCATTGAGAACACCCACCATGGCTTCTTTTTTCAAAACATTTTTCAGGTTTACAGAGGAAATGGTGCCGGTACTCATACCACGAATCATAACGGTGAGCGTTTGAGTGCCGGCATTGCCACCCATGCTCGCCACGATTGGCATTAATACCGCCAGTGCCACCAACTGTTGAATCGAGCCTTCAAACTGGCCAATCACCCATGAGCCTAGCAACGCGGTAATCAAATTTACGCCCAGCCACACAGCCCGGTTGCGGGAAGTCTTGGCAACCGGTGCGAACACATCGGCCTCGTTCTTCAATCCGGCGGTCGCCATAATGTCGTGTTCTGCCTGTTCACGGATTACATCAACCACATCATCGATGGTAATGCGGCCGAGTAGTCGACCTTCTTCACTGATCACTGGCGCCGACACGAGATCGTAATCCGCAAAGGCCTTGGCCACTGTTTCCTGATCATCCAGCGAGCTGAAAATAACTGGGTTCTCCAGACGGTGGGTTAGGGCGGTATCCTCAATGGGCGAGGTAATCAACCGCTCTATCGGCAGAATGCCGGTAAGCACATTGGCCCGATCAACCATGTAAATTGAATCGGTCTGTTGCGGCAACGAGCCACGCTGGCGTAAAAACCGCAACACTACTTCGAGCGTGACATCATCGCGCACCACCGTGGCGTCAACGTTCATCAGCCCGCCCGCGGAATCCTCCGGGTAGGAGAGCACTTCGCCAAGGCTATCGCGGGTTTGCGGGTCAACGGCGGATAAAACATCGGCCAGCAATTCCTCTTCCAGATCGGGCACCAAGTCTGCGATATCATCGATATCGAGTAACTTGATTGAATCGATCAGATCCTCGTTTTCCAGATCGCTGGCGAGGTCTTTGAACACCTCCTCGCCCAATTCCGCCAGCACTTCACCGGTCTGCGCATGCGGCACCATCTCCCAAACTATTGGGCGCTGATCGGGATTTAGCTGTTCCAGCGCATCGGCAATGTCAGCCGGGTGCGCATTCGCCAGAATGTCACTGACCGCCTGCGGGTCACCCGTTTCAAGCAGTTCGGCGATATTGTCTAAGGGGGGGGAAGATTGCTGCACGGAAACCGAGCCCTCGTTGGGGTAAGGGCCTGCCGCACAGGGCAGCAGGCTGTTCGTTGCTGGCCCTATTATAGCGACAGCGGTGCGGAAGTCACCGCAATTGCGCGGCCCGTAACAGCTGGTCTAAAGTTTGATTAGAGATGCATTAGAGTTGGTTTAGCTGGCGCAACTGATCGCGCGCGACACTCGGGTTGCCGGCCTTGAGGATTTGCTTTACCCGGTAGTGAAGTTTCTCCGTATCGACGTTCAAGATGCGTTCTTTGACCGCCAGAATATAGGTCGCGTCCATGCTGAAATTTCGCAGGCCAAGGCCCAGCAATAGGCGCGTGTATTGCACGTTGCCGGCCATCTCACCGCACAGTGACACCGGAATATTGGCTTTGTCACCAGCTTTTATGACACGCCGGATAAGGTGTAACACCGCGGGATGAATCGGATCATAAAGGTAGTTGACGGCGTCATCGACGCGATCAATTGCCAGCGTGAACTGGATTAAATCATTGGTGCCGATCGACAGAAAGTCGAGCTGCTGGGCAAACAGATCGGCCATAATTGCGGCAGCCGGTACTTCGATCATGCCGCCTACTTTGATGCGCTTATCAAACTCAATCCCTTCTGCTTTCAATTCCCGTTTAGTCTGTTTGATTAAGCTAAGAACCTGATTAATTTCGTCATAGTTGCTCACCATGGGGATCATGATGGAGACGCGCCCAAAAGCAGAAGCGCGTAAAATTGCGCGCAGTTGAGGCTTAAACAAGTCCATATTATTTAAACACAACCGCACCGCGCGCATCCCCAGAGGCGACTCGCTGGAAGCCTTCTGTGGGTAGGGAAAATCCAGTTGTTTGTCGCCACCAATATCCAGCGTTCGAATCGCCACTGGTTTATCTACCCCAGCGACGATTCGTTTATAGGCACTAAATTGTTCTGCTTCGGAGGGCGCGACTTCTCGGTTCATGAATAAGTATTCAGTACGATACAGGCCGATGCCGGCCGCGTTTACGCGCCTGACTTCTTTCAATTCATTGATGGTTTCGACATTGGCCAATAAGTTTACCTTCTGACCGTCGATGGTCTTGCTGGCGCGCTTGACCAGCGTATTCAGTTCAACCTCTCGTTCGCGATGCCGGCGCTGTAATGCCCGGTACTGTTTCAGGACCAGCTCACTGGGGTTGATCAGGACTATCCCGCGTTTGCCATCAACAATTAGCAGATCATTCTCGTTGATGTAGCGGGCACTGCCATGTAGCCCCACCACGGCCGGCAAGCGTAAACTTCTAGCCACCACGGCAGTGTGAGAAATTGTGCTGCCCAAATCCGTGATGAAAGCTGCCACGTTACGCTCTTTGATGAACAGGGTTTCAGCCGGTGAAATATCGTTGCTGACGATGATGCGACCGCGTAAATCGTCCTCGCTGGTGTCTTCCAGGCTATGCGCGACGATGCCTAGCAGATTTCTGAGCAGGCGGTTGGTAATATGTTCGACATCGGTTTTTTTATTACGCAGATAGGGATCATCCATCTGCTCGAAGACCTTGATCAAATTGCCGGATTGAATGCGCAGCGCGTGTTCGGCGTTGATTTGCTCATGCCGGATAATCTTGATTGATTCATCCACTAACAGCGGGTCGCGCAACATCATCATATGGGCATTGATGAACGCCGCGCTTTCTTTTGGAGCGTCCTTGGGCAGCTCTCTGAGAATCGTGCGGTACTTTTTCAGCGTGGCTGCGACCGCGCGCTTGAACCGCGAGACTTCGGCGTCCAGTTCTGAGCGCTTGAGGGCTGTTTTGGGCGTGTCAATGGTGCCAGTCCGCAACACGTAGGCCTGGCCGATAGCAATATCGCGCCCGATGCCAGAGCCAAATAGGCTGAGCAACTTATTCCTCCTCGCCGAAATAGTCGCCGATCAGTTCAACCAGCGCGGCCAGAGCTTGCTGTTCATCTGCACCCTCGCAACGAATTTCAATGGTAGCTCCCTTGGATGCGGCCAGCATCATCACGGCCATAATACTTTTCGCGTCAGCTTGCTGGCTGCCCTGCTGCAGGGTTACCTTGCTGGAAAACCGCCCCGCAGTGCTGACTAATTTTGCGGCGGCACGGGCATGTAGCCCCAGCTTGTTGATAATTTCGACAGTCTCAGTTTGCATTATGTTGGATGATTGAGTGTTCAGTGGCGCAGCTCACGGTGTCGGATTTGAGTCAGGATAACATGCGGGTCACCTAATCCGTGTTCGGCAAAGTGTTTACTCAACGATTCGCTGAGAAACACCGAGCGATGTTGGCCGCCGGTGCAGCCGATGGCGACCGTTATGTAGTTGCGGTTGTCGGCAATAAAGCAGGGCAACCAATACTCCAGGAACGTTCTGATGTGATCAAGCATTTGTTGGCATTCTGGTTGTGCGGTCAAAAATTCAATCACCTCGGCATCTTTACCGGTTAAGGGCCGCAGCGCCTCATTCCAATAGGGATTCGGCAAGCACCGCACGTCGAACACAAAATCGGCGTCGACCGGTGTTCCATATTTGAATCCAAAGGATTGAAACAACAGGGTCAGCGAAGATTCTTCACGGGTCGCAGCAAAATCCCGAATCTGTGAACGCAGCTCATGTGGCGTGGTATTGGTGGTATCAAGCCGCCGATGCGCCAAATTAGAGAGGGGCTGCAACAATAATCGTTCTTTTGCGATGGCTTCACTGAGGGATGTGTTGGCATCGGCCAGTGGATGCCGGCGACGGGTTTGGCTGTAGCGTTTTAATAGCGTTTTATCGTCGGCATCTATAAAGATGACCCGATAGTCAATATTTAACGAGTGCAGGGATTCAAAGTGACCCTGTAGATTGCCTAAAAAGTCCTGATTGCGTGAATCAATGCTTACAGCGCACTTATGGGTGTCGCTATCAGCTGCGCCGATGCGCGCCGCCATCTCTGGCAGTAACGATGCCGGCAGATTATCGATGCAATAGAAACCGAGGTCTTCCAGCACCTGTAGGGCAACCGTTTTTCCCGATCCAGACGTGCCGCTGATGATTAGAAAATTGGTTAGCACGGTTGATCAGCCTGCCCGGCTGGACCAATCACAAATCAGTTCGATGATTTCATCCGCCTCCCGCGCTGCTACTAATTGTTTTTTCTGAGCGTCAATAGACATAATTCCGGCGATGGACGCCAGCAGCTTTAAGTGTTCTTCGGTAGCTTCTTCCGGTACCAATAAGCCGACTGCAATATCAACGGGTACCCGATCCGGACTTTCGTAATCAATGGCCTGCTCAAGCGTAATTATTGCGATCACCGGCTGGTCGGTGTCCGGGCTGCGGCTGTGCGGCAGGGCCACCCCGTTACCAACGCCAGTGCTGCCGAGTTTTTCACGCTCCAGTAAGGCATGATAAACGGTCTTTTCCTTTATGTTGTTTAGCGGCATTGCCAGCAATCTGGCCATCTCCTGAAACAGTTTTTTGGGACTGCTAATGTCCGCTCCGACGGCGATCAAATCAGCGTTCAAATACGAATGCAGCGCGACAGGGTTGCTCATAATAATTTTCAAAACCCCTTGCCGGAGTAGTCTCCGGCCGAGGGTTCAGGGCAAAGGTTTGAATTTTTAATCGCAGCTATTATAAATGGGACGGCACTGCGATTGCGACCGCGATCTAACTGAACGACTGCTCCTTCAAAGGGGCTGTGCCGCGATGGTGGTCGGTCAGTTTTTCTTTGTGTTTGCGCACCTGCGAATCGAGACGATCAGTTAGGGTGTCGATTGACGCGTACATGTTATCCGAGTCTGCGTGAGCGTGTAGCGTAATTCCTTTGGCGTTGACCGTGGCTTCGGCCTTGTGGTGGATTTTCTCCACATGCAGCACCACATCGATGCTGTTCAGGTGATCAAAATGACGCTCAATCCGCTGCATCTTCTCACCAATATAATTCTTCATTGAGTCAGTTAAATCGATTTGGTGTCCTGAGATAGTTAGTTGCATATAGGTCTCCTGTGTTGTGTTATCTAAGGTAATAACGTGGTTTCAAACCATCAATGTTGTTGAACCCTGGTTGTCGACTGGATTTGTACATGGTGTTGCATATGGTGCTGCATAATTTTTCAATACGATCGAAATTAAATATTTCAACTTATCGTTTAGCAACCAAAAGCCGCAGATCTGCGCCACGCGCAGCAGATTGATTATAGCCATCCGAACTGAGCCAAGGTCTCTGTTCACTTTTGAGTAGCTTGAGCGCCCGCGTCAGTTGCTGGGCAGTTGAGAACTGAGGCGGGTTTTTTGGCGAGAGGCTGCGTATCATATCGAAAGGCCTCGATTCACTGATAGGCTAATCAATGCTGTCGCCACCGCGCAGTGAGGAGTCCCCGCCGTTGTGAAAAATCGCAAGCAATTCTGCAATGCTGCAGATCAATACTAAAGACGTTTTGTTCAGTGCAAGTCACGTTTGCGCGACCGTATTTTCTATTCCTGGAAAAGCACTAGACATACTTTTATTCTAGACCCAAGCCGCATCCTTTGCCATCAAATTTTGAACTTGGAACCCAGATATACATCCCGCACGCCCTTGTGGCTGAGAATTTGCTTGGCGGTGCCCTCAGTTAGCACGCGACCTTCGGTCAGAATGTATGAATGGTCACAAATGTCCAGCGTCTCTCTTACATTGTGGTCGGTAATAATAATGCCGATCCCGGAGGTACGAAGATAGTCAATGATTTGCTGGATGTCGCCGACCGAAATCGGGTCAATGCCGGCGAACGGTTCGTCTAGCAATATAAAATAGGGTCGTAAAGCGATGGCACGGGCAATCTCCGCCCGCCGCCGTTCACCCCCGGACAGGGAGATTCCAAGCGTATCCCGTTTGTGGCTGATATTAAATTCTTCTAACAATTGCTCTACGCGGCGCAATCGATGATGAGGCGACAGAGACTTATCAGTTTCTAATACCGCCATCAGGTTTTCCTGCACCGTCAATTTGCGAAAGATGGACGGTTCCTGAGGTAGATATCCAATGCCCAGTCGCGCCCGGGAGTGCATTGGTAAGTGGGTGATGTCCTGACCATTGAGGAGGATGCGGCCGCTGTCACACCGGATTAGCCCTACCACCATATAGAAGCTGGTGGTCTTACCGGCGCCATTTGGTCCCAATAAGCCGACCACCTGACCACTTTCTACCGATATATTAATCTTGTTGACCACCTGCAAGCCTTTATAGCTTTTGCAGAGGTTTTTAGTTTCGAGAATACTCATCGAACGGCCGGCCCCAGAGTCACAGCAAGACTATTTGGGGTTAATAATTAAGCGTGAACGGCCGGATCGAGTCGGCTTTGCAGCTGGTTCATCTTCATCGGCGCTAGGCTCTGGTTCGACCTTGTCGCCCGCAGTGTCTTTAGATTTTTTTGGCTTGGCGGCTTTGGTGACCGGAGGTGGGCCCTGGGCATCGTCTTTAAATGGGTCTTCGATAGTGCGCTCAGGTTTGTCGGCGCCAGACTTTCCACCGGCGCCAATTTTCGCACCGCCGGCGCTGCCGCCGCGGACGCGCAGCGTGTCATTGGCCATGTTATAGACAATGGTTTCACCGCGAGCCGTATCTGAGCCCTGCTTGAGGGCAGCTTTGCCGATCAGGGTGAGCGTATTGTTCTTTTGATCGACCACAATTTTTTTGGCCCATCCTTCAACATCATGTTGCTTGCCGTCAGGGCGCTGTTTGAAGCGCGCTAATGAGCCCCAGGCTGTGGCATTGGCTAACTCGCCATCTTCATAAATGCCGACCAGCTTGTCGGCTTTTAAACGCAGTGTGCCCTGAACCACTAACACATTTGCGGTGTAGGTGCGGGTGCCCTTTCGAAAATCGAACTCTATGTCATCAGCCTCGATATTGGCTGGCTGGTCCCGGTCCGAGCTCAAGGCCAGAGTGTTGGTGCTATACACAACAGCACTAAATGCGAGCAGTAAAATAGTGGTGATACGCGACAATAAAACGTTCATGAATTGAAACCGGTGCTAAATAGAAGAGATTGCGGCCGATACGCCGTCAACCTGTGGTGAAACTCGGCCAGAATATAGCATACAAGCTGAATCGCGGCTTAACCCTAGCCATCCAATAAACTGCCTGCTTGCTTGGTTTTATCCAGCAATATCCGCATTCTTTTGGCTTTCATGGTGCCGCCGGGGCTGCGCGAATCCGCTTCCACGACAATCCGAACATTGCCGGTCAATAGAATTTCATCGCCAGACGAAGACATCCAGCCCGAATCAGAATAGGTGTGGCGCGGTGCAAATCCCTCTTCAAATTCGATTACGTGTGGTTTATCCAGCAGGGCTGTGTCGTCATCAGGAAAATGTGCCATGCGTTCGGCTTCTATAACAAAGCGCCGCCGACCATTTTTGTCGAGGCCGGTGGCAGTAAAGTTTTCGATGTAATAATCAGGGTCATGCCGCTGATCAAAGTCCTGCGTCTGCACCGGCTCCTGGATCAGCGCGTCCTGCAGCCAGATCCCGAACAGACCTACAATGCCAAGAATAGCGATATAGAGTAACGACTCGAACTGTTTCATCGTGCAACTCCCCGCATTACTGGACCGGCGTGTACGCCCTTACTGCCCCTGAGCATCGCCCAACGGATAATTATCCTGACTATATAAAATAACATCACAGATAGCTCGTACAGCACCTTCGCCACCAACCACAGGGGCCACCCAGTCGGCCAGCTCGCGCACGATAAAGTGACCATTGCTGACCGAAAATTTAAGGCCGCAAGCCTGCATTACCGGGAGGTCGATCACATCATCACCGGTAAACGAACAAGCATCACCAGAGAGGTTCAGTTGCTTTAGCAGGCTTTGGAATACGGCCTGCTTATCGTCAACACCCAGATGTGCATGGCGCACCCCCAGATCATCGAGGCGACGTTGCAGCGCTTTGGAGTTGCGCGCCGAAATCACCCCCACTTCAATGCCGGCCGCCTGCAACATTTTCAGTCCATGTCCGTCCAATGCATGGAAAACCTTTACCTGCTCACCGTTTTCGGAATAATGCAGTTTGCCATCGGTTAACACGCCATCGACGTCGAATAAAGCCAGCTTCACCGCCGCCGCTTTCTCTAAAACGGCATCTGGCACTGGCCAGGGCAAAGCGGGTAAATCGTGGTTGAAAGCCATGGTTATAAGACGCCCGCACGCAGCAAATCATGCATGTTTAGCGCGCCGACCACCTCCAGTTCCTCAGTGGTTACGAATACACTGTTAATGCGTGAGGTTTTCATCATTGCCACCAACTCTGCTGCCAGGACGCCGGGGCGGATGGTGACCGGTTCGGTTGACATGATCTCCGCAATGGGGGTTTGCAGGTTGACTTGCTGCTCCAGGCTGCGCCGTAAATCGCCATCCGTGTAGATGCCGAGTAATTTGTTGTCCTGGCCCACGACACCGGTCATGCCCAGTCCCTTGCTGGACATCTCCACCAGTGCATCACTGAGTGTTTGCTGAGCCTGAATTAACGGAACTTCATCGCCGCGGTGCATAATATCTTCCACGTAGAGCAGCAGGCGCCGACCGAGTGCGCCACCCGGGTGTGAGCGTGCAAAGTCATTTTCGTCGAAATCGCGCGCATTCAGCACCGCGATTGCCAGTGCGTCGCCCACCGCCAGAGTAGCAGTAGTGCTAGCGGTGGGTGCCAGATTCATGGGGCAGGCTTCCTGCTCGATGGGCACATTCACGCACACATCGGAAAGCTCGGCGAGGGTTGAACCCGCCACACTGGTCAGGCCTATTAGCGGCACCCCCATGCGCTTAATGATCGGTAAAATAGTGAGAACTTCGGGCGTTTCGCCGGAGTTTGAAATGGCCAGCACCAAATCTTTGGGCGTGATCATGCCCAGGTCGCCATGGCTGGCCTCCCCCGGGTGGACAAAAAAAGCGGGCGTTCCGGTGCTGGCCAGCGTAGCGGCAATTTTACTGCCAATGTGACCCGATTTTCCCATGCCACTGACGATGACCCGCCCGTCACATTCAAGAATTTTTTCGCAGGCACGCTCAAAAGCTTCGCCCAAATGTTCAAGCTGCAGACTTATCGCGGCGGCTTCAATCTGTAACACCTGCCGGGCAGAATCGAGAAAGCGAGTTTTTTTCATAGGCAGCAGTAAAACGCTTAGATCAGCGATGTCACAACCAGGTAGCCAATATAGCCGAAATATCCGATGACCAGAATGGTCCCCTCGCCGCGGCTAAAGTTGCCTTTGGTCAACGCAAAGATAAACATAAAGATGGTGAAAACAAACATCACGGGGAAGTCCCGCCATAAGGCACCGGTGTCGATCTCAGTCGCCCTTATTACGCCCGTAATGCCCAAGACTCCAAGCGTATTGAAAATATTAGAGCCAATAATATTGCCGATGATCATGTCGTGCACGCCCTTGCGCGCCGCTGAAATAGCCGCTGCCAGTTCCGGGAGTGACGTACCAACCGCAACAATAGTCAGCCCGATTATCAATTCTCCCACACCTAGATAGATAGCGATGGTGATAGCGCCCTGCACCAGCATCTTCGAGGCAATCATCAGCAAAATGATACTGAACAACGTAAATAACAGCGCAGAACCCGCGGATTTACCGCGCGGGTGATCTATACGGCTAAGGTCCAACTCATGGGGGTCGGCGACGATATCTGAGATAGCCGGCTCTCCACCGGCACCCTTAGAGTGACCCGCCGACCAGGCCAGATAAGAAAATAACAAGGCCAGCAAGATCACACCGTCCATGTTCGACAACAACCCGTCTAACACCATATAAATGGCGACCGCGCCAGTAACGATGACAATGGGGATGTCGATTCTTGCTGTAGTTTGGGTAACGGGCAGTGCTCTAACCATGGCCGCGCTGCCCAATACCAGGCCAATATTTGTGATGTTTGACCCGAGGGCATTACCAAGAGCTAAATTACCTTTATTTTCCAGTGCAGCCATTGCGGAGACGAACATCTCCGGTGCCGAAGTGCCGAAACCGACGATAATGATGCCCACGATAAAAGTGGATACGCCCACCTGATGAGCAAATTCCGAAGCATTGTCCACCAATAGATCAGCACTCCAGACCAGGAGAAAAAATCCGATTAATACGAGTGCAATGGCGGTAATCATATAGGGTTTGGCGCTCTTATTGACTCAAAGGCAGAGCGAGCGGTCTAGTGTGTTGTTTGCGCGCCAACAATGCAACCATAGCGCATCCCCTGTCAGGAAACCATAGACTAAGGTCGTGGTCGCTCAGATGCCAGCTTTCAGGGTCAAAGGAAACAAAATTTTGCACCAAATTCACTTAAGATTTGGCGTCTGATGTTTATAATACCATCGCTGCTGGCCTTATCGATTAATTCGCAGACAGAGGCCGCAGCCGTAACACTCCTTATTTCGAGAATAGTTCGAGATTGGTTAAATTTATTCAGAGGCCCCTATGTTAGACAAGATCAAGGATTTTATTGCTCAACCCATTCCCCAGCAAATTTTGTATTTCGAGGAAATGTTAACCCCGAAGCTCATTCAGATTGCTTATTGGTTAGCGCTGGTTGCTGTGGTGTGGACTGGCTTGGAGCGAATATTCTCCGGCGGGGTCGCAGGCCTTCTCGAGGGTGTAGTACATATTGTCGGTCTGGCAATTGCGGCGCGCGTAGTGGCCGAGATCATTATGCTGTTTTTTCAAATGCAAAACGATATGGAATTGCTGCGCAAAAACTCCGAAGGTGGCGCGACCAAGAAAAAAGTCACCAAGAAAGCGTCAAAAAAATAGCCTGATTGCCGCTGCTGACGTAGTCCCTCTGGGGTAAAAACGTCAACAACTGTTAAAATGCCGCCTCGCTGCGTCTTTTGCCCAGCAATTGTCAGGCTGGCAACGTTTTGATTAATCATTGGTTCAGCCAACTGCTGCCATAGTGAAGAAGTAAAAAACGGGGAGCAATTCAGCTCGCCGGTGTGCTTGGCTGATTGAAAAATTGAGTTTTGAGCTCACTTTAATGAGTAAACCTTTAATACTGGAAAACACCAATGTGGATTAGATTTTTAAGCACAGCTAAAGCGATAGTATTGTCGTCTCTGATCATTTCCTTGCTGGGGGCGGGCTCTGCACTGGCAACCACCAAGGCACCTGAAGCGGTGGTCATGGATACGTTTAATTCATTGATCAGCGATATTGAGCAAAACCGCGAATTGTACCGAAGCGATCCAAGCGCGCTTTACACCATGGTGGAAAGGGTGCTCACCCCCGCCATCCACGTAGAGAGTATTGCTACTAAAATTCTCGGCAAGCATGCACGCAATGCCACGCCACAGCAGCGGGCCGCGTTTGCTGAAGAATTTAAAAAAACCCTATTGTTCAGTTACGCTGCGCTCTTGCTTGAGTACTCTGGGCAGAAACTAGTACTCAAACCATCGCGGGTAGTGGGCGAAGATCGGGTCATTGTGAATACGGAACTTGCATCGGCCGATGCCAAGGCGTCAATACCGATTGTGTTCTACATGAGTAACCGTGGCGAGCCGACCTGGCGAGCGCGCAATCTTGAGGGTGCTGGCGTCAATTTTGTCACCACCTATCGGGCGACTTACAGTCAGAATATTGAGCGTAATGGCCTAGATGCCGTTATTGCTGAACTGCGCACCAAAAACGCCCAGCTAAGCCAGCGTTAAATAACATCCCATCGCCGCAAAACGTCGCGGTGGATCGGTCTCATCTGGGCTACAATCTAGGCCCCTTTCAATTTGTCAATCAGCAGCATCGGCGGCGTCAAGCAGCCCGATTATCAACGTGAATAATACAAGTGAAGCGGCAATCACCGTTGCCGGCGTCAGCAAACGCTTTGGTGACCTGCTGGCACTGGACAATGTCAGCCTGTCGATTTCGCAAGGTGAGTTTTTCGGATTGCTGGGGCCTAATGGGGCAGGCAAATCGACCCTGATCAGCGCATTGGCCGGGTTGTTGCGAGTCGATTCTGGTGAGTTGCAGATAATGGGCGCCGATGTGCGCCGTGAGTATCGTCACGCACGCAGAAACCTGGGAGTAGTGCCACAGGAAATCGTTATTGATCCGTTTTTCACAGTGCGCCAGACACTGCAGTTTCAGTCTGGGTATTTTGGGGTTAAGAACAATGAGCAGTGGATTGACGAGTTGTTGGAGCAACTGAATCTGACCGACAAACAAGACAACAATATGCGCCAGCTCAGTGGCGGCATGAAACGGCGAGTGCTAATCGCACAGGCCTTGGTGCACAAGCCGCCAGTGCTGGTGTTGGATGAACCGACCGCAGGCGTTGATGTTGAGTTGCGCCAATCCATGTGGCGCTTTATCCGCCGTCTGCATGGTGAGGGCCATACGATAGTCCTGACCACGCACTATCTTGAGGAGGCGGAGCAGTTATGCGACCGCATCGGCATAATCAATCAGGGCAAAATTATTGCGCTGGAGAGCAAACAGGATTTGTTGGCCCGTGGGCTGGGCAGCAAACTGTTGGTTCGTGCGGCACACACTATTGAAACGGTGCCGTTGGAGTATCAGGAGCGTATTGTTCGGCAGCAGGGCAGAGAACTCGAGTTGGTGCTGTACCGGGATCGGGATTCTATTATGGAAATCCTGGATCGATTGCGTGCCACCTCCATGCAAATTGAACATGTTTCGGTGGTTAACGACAGCCTGGAAGACGTGTTCGTGCAAATGACCGGCAACGGCACCGGCGAGGTGAGCTGATATGAATTGGTATTCCTGCTACACCCTGTTTCGCAAGGAGATCGCTCGCTTTGTTAAGGTCTGGTTGCAGACGGTGGTGGCGCCGGTGGTAACAGCTTTGCTGTATCTGTTGGTATTCGGGCACGTGCTTGAGGGGCGGGTGGAAGTCTTCCCCGGCGTAAGCTATGCGGCGTTCTTAATCCCCGGCCTGTTGATGATGACGGTGATCCAGAATGCATTTGCCAATACATCTTCGAGCATCATTCAATCCAAAGTGATGGGCAGCATCATTTTTGTCATGCTGCCCCCATTCTCCGAATGGGAATTTTTCCTGGCATATATCGGCGCCGCTATTATGCGGGGTCTGGCAGTCGGAGTCGGGGTCTTTTTGTTGGCGATATTTTATGTGGATGTCCCCATTTATAATTTTTTCATCATCATGTTGTTCGCTATTCTGGGTAGCTATGTGATGGGCGCTATAGGCATGGTGGCAGGAATTTGGGCGGAAAAATTTGATCAGATCGCGGCGTTCCAAAGCTTTCTGATTGTGCCTCTAACCTTCCTGAGTGGCGTTTTTTATTCAATAAAATCGTTGCCGCCGCTGTGGTATGAGCTGTCAAAATGGAACCCATTTTTCTACATGATCGACGGTTTTCGGTACGGCTTTTTCGGGCAGTCTGATCAGCCTGTGGTGTTGAGTTTTGTGGCGATGCTGATTGCAGCCATGGGGCTTACCTTTGTTTGCATGGCGATTTTACGCAGCGGCTATAAATTACGAGACGCTTAAACCGGAAGCCATGCTGGTAAATTGATAATACTAATGGCTTAAACTGGCTCAATATGGGGCTTTCGGGTATTCTTGCGCCCTCGGTTCGCGGCCCACAGGGCGCCGCCTGAGACAGTTTTCAGAATCTCCGTTTTTGAATTTATACATGTGACAATAATATGGTGACACCGGAACAATTAAAGCAGTGGATCGAAACCGGATTTGCTGCTGCTGAGGTCGACGTGGAAGGCGACGGCCATCATTTTGAAGCGCGAATTGTTGCAGACGAGTTTGTCGGCAAGAGCCGCATTCAACGCCACCAGTTGGTATACGCCGCTCTGGGCGACAAAATGAAGGCCGAAGTTCACGCGCTGTCGATGAAGACATTAACCCCCGACGAAGCGGCCGCATAGCCGCTGGTCGCTGATTTATTTAGAGGTGCTTTATGAGTGAAACTATTAACCAGCCTGAGACGCCCGATGGCGATACCCCATCAATGCAGGATTTGATTCGGCAAACAGTCACGGACAATCGGGTCGTGCTATTTATGAAGGGCAATGCGAGCTTTCCACAGTGTGGCTTTTCGGGTCGCGCAATCCAGATATTACAGGCCCTCAATACTGAGTTTGTAACAGTCGATGTGTTGAGTAATGACGAAGTGCGAGAAGGGATCAAAGCCTATTCAAGCTGGCCCACCATTCCGCAACTGTATGTGAACGGTGAGTTTATTGGCGGCAGCGACATTATGACCGAGATGTACGAAGCAGGTGAATTGCAGTCAGTACTGTCTGCCTGATAGCGACTCGTGGATAAGCTAATAGTCACAGGTGCCGGGCCTCTGGACGGTGAGGTAGTCATATCCGGTGCCAAGAATGCGGCCTTGCCGATTCTGATCTCATCGCTACTGGTTGACGGTAAGTTAACCTTAAGTAACGTCCCGCACTTACAGGACATCACCACCACCATGAGTCTGTTGTCGTATTTAGGTGTGTCGATGGAGGTGGATGAGCGCATGAATATAGCGGCGGATGCTAGCCAGTTGGATCAGATACGCGCACCGTATGATCTGGTTAAGACGATGCGTGCTTCAATTCTGGTGCTTGGTCCATTATTGGCGCGTATGGGCCAGGCTGAGGTATCTTTGCCCGGGGGCTGCGCCATCGGTTCACGACCGGTAAATCTTCACATTAAGGGCCTTGAGGCCATGGGCGCCGACGTGGTCATCGAGGATGGCTATATTAAAGCTCGTTGCGAACGATTGCAGGGAGCTCGGATTTTTATGGATATGGTGTCGGTGACCGGCACTGAAAACCTGATGATGGCCGCTGCTCTGGCACAGGGCACCACGGTAATTGAAAATGCAGCGCGTGAACCTGAGATCGTGGATCTGGCAAATTGCCTTAACGCGATGGGCGCTAAAGTAGCGGGCGCTGGCAGTGCTGAACTTGTCATTGAAGGCGTTGATTCGCTGCACGACGCAACGCATCGCGTGATATCAGATCGAATTGAAACTGGTACCTACCTGGTGGCCGGCGCCGTCACCCGCGGCAGGGTCAAGGCGCGCGCCACCGACGCCGCTTATCTTGATGCGGTGCTGGATAAACTTACCGAAGCCGGTGCAGACATTACCTTGGGTGAGCAATCCATCGAGTTGAACATGCATGGCAAGCGACCGCGCGCGGTTAATATTCATACCGCCCCGCACCCTGCCTTTCCAACAGACATGCAGGCGCAGTTTGTGACTCTCAATGCCTTGGCAGAGGGCACCAGCAAGGTGGTGGAAACCATTTTTGAAAACCGCTTCATGCATGTGCAGGAACTGCAACGCATGGGCGCGCAGATCGATCTGGAAGGCAATACTGCATTCATTACGGGGCGTAATAAGCTGCGTGGCGCACCGGTCATGGCCACCGATTTACGGGCCTCTGCGAGTTTGGTTTTGGCCGGATTGATGGCTGACAAACCGACCGTAATCGACCGCATCTATCACATTGATCGAGGCTACGAGAGCATTGAAGAAAAGCTATCGCGCTTGGGAGCCAATATCCGTCGCGTGCCCAGCCATGTCTGGGACAAAGACGCCGCGTTGCGTGAATTGGTAAGTTAGTATGATCACCATCGCGCTCGCGAAGGGGCGAATTCTCAAACAGGTCGTGCCGATGCTGGAACAGATCGGCATCCGGGCCCTGGATGACCCCGATACCAGCCGCAAACTGATTTTGCAAACCGATAATGACGATGTCCGTTTGGTTGTGCTGCGCGCGACTGACGTGCCTACCTATGTGCAATTTGGCGCAGCGGATTTGGGCGTGGTGGGCAAAGATGGCTTGATGGAGCATGGCGGTGAAGGCCTCTGTGAGCTTTTGGATTTAAACATTGCTCGCTGCCGCCTGATGACTGCGGTGCCCAATGAACAAACAGCGCGCGCCAGCAATGGGCGCATCCGAGTTGCAACTAAATACGTAAAGCTGGCTCAACAGCACTATCAGTCTAAGGGTATTCAGGCCGAAGTTATCAAGCTATACGGCTCCATGGAGTTGGCGCCCTTAGTCGGCCTGGCCGACGAAATTGTGGATCTGGTGGAAACCGGCGGCACCCTCAAAGCTAATAATCTGGTCGAGCGCGAGTTGATCGCAGAGATCTCCTGCCGCCTGGTGGCCAATGCAGCATCTATGCGTCGTCAACACTCGGCTATCCGGGACTTGGTTGGCCGATTAGAGTCGGTACTCTAGGCAAGTCTTACCATGGCGATAAATCGTCTGTATGCCGCTGAAGCCGATTTTGAATTGCGTCTGGCAAGCCTGTTAGGTCGTGCAGGTTCGACCAACAAAGATATTACAGCCAGCGTGCGCGACATCATTGAGGATGTGCGCCAACGTGGGGATCAAGCACTGTTCGAATACACCGCAAAATTTGATCAGTGCGACATAAACAGAGAATCAGTAGAAATAAATGCTGCCCAGTTGCACAAGGCAACACAGGCGATCGCGCCAGAGCTATTGAACTCGCTTAACTTCGCCGCTGATCGAATCCGTGCCTACCATCAACAACAGTTGCAGGGAGACTGGCATATCACCGAGCCCGACGGCACGCGGCTGGGACAGAAAGTCACGCCCATCAAACGGGTTGGCTTATATGTGCCGGGTGGTAAAGCGGCCTATCCTTCCTCTGTATTGATGAATGCGATACCCGCTAAAGTTGCAGGGGTCGAAGAACTTATCGTTGTTTCACCCGCTCCTCAGGGGGCAATCAACCAAGCCGTATTGGCAGCTGCCGCCGTCGCTGGAGTGGATCGGTTTTTTCAGATCGGCGGTGCGCAGGCGGTTGCCGCGCTGACTTTTGGAACGGAGAGCATTCCAGCCGTTGATAAGATTACCGGGCCGGGCAATCAATATGTTGCCGAGGCCAAGAAACAGGTGTACGGCCGCGTAGGCATCGATATGATTGCCGGCCCCTCTGAGGTGTTGGTGATTGCCGACGACTCGGCCGACCCCGAATGGATTGCAATGGATATGTTCGCCCAGGCCGAGCATGATGAGATGGCCCAGGCAATTTTATTAACCAGTGATCCGGCCCTGGCCGATGCTGTGGCTAATACAATCGAACGCTTGCTTGACGGGATGCCGCGCAGGGAAATAATTACCGAATCGCTGCGCAGTCACGGTGCGATTATTGTCGTAGAAAACCCGGCTCAGTTAGTCACTGTGGCCGACACGATCGCCGCCGAGCATCTGGAAATATTTACTCGTGATGCAGATCAGCTAGCGGCCACGATATCCAATGCCGGTGCTATTTTTGTGGGGCCGTACAGCGCTGAATCGCTGGGTGATTATTGTGCCGGGCCGAACCACGTACTCCCTACCTCGGGTACCGCGAGATTTAGTTCGCCGTTGGGAGTCTATGATTTTCAGAAACGTACCAGCGTCTTGAATATTTCTATGCAGGGCGCTCAATCTATGGCGGAGCACGCAGCGCGCTTAGCCGATAGTGAAGAATTACCGGCCCATGCTGCTTCGGCCCGGTTACGCCAGGGCGACTGACGCAAGGGCGATAAACGCGGGTGCAGCTGCGCGTTTAGTTGGCCACCTTGGCCAGCAGTGACGCGAGCTGTTGGTCACTCAATTGCAGAATATCCTCTGCCAGCACTGACTCAACCCGGGCACTTAGCAGATCAATGGTGGCATTAAACGCATCCTTGGTCAGCGATTCCGAGCCCTTGAGTTTCGATGGATCGGGAATGCCCCAATGCACTTTGACTGCCGCAGCAAACACGACCGGGCAAGGCTCACCGGCGGCGCTATCACACAGCGTAATAAGCGCTGTGGGCTTAAAATCACCCAAGTCATGCCACGACTTACTCATTAATCCTTTGGTATCGATGCCGCGCGCTTGCAGATATTTGAAAGTCCTTGGGTCAACGCTGCGAGCGGGTTCGCTGCCTGCGCTGGCAACTTCAATCTTGCCGCCCGCCAAATGCCGGGTGATGGCTTCTGCCAATATGCTGCGGCAGCGGTTGTGGGTACAGACGAATAGGAGACGCATCGCGCAAAGATAATACCACAATGCCGGCGAGTCAAAATGAGGTGTCGGGAGAGGTCGGCTGGCTTGGGTTACAGCGACAGATTGTATATAGTAAGCGCGTGACCTCTCATCCTAATCAATGCGTCATAATTGTGATCACATGAGCCGCATATTCTGCCCCGATAAAAGATCCTTCAATGGTGTTGCGCTGATATTCAGCATTGCGATCTTGATGCTGGCGGGTTGCGGCAGTGATGAGCAGGCCGAACCTGAAGCGCCGGAACAACCGCCACAATCGACCATTAAACGCGGCGACGTGGAAACCCATTTATTTCTGGGAACCGGCAGTGTGAAGGGGGTTTACTTCCCTATTGGCGGAGTGATTTGTCGCCTGGTCAACCGCCATCAATCCAAGCACAGCATCCGTTGTACTGTCGAGAGCACCAGCGGCTCAGTAAGTAACCTGCGTCAATTGCGCTCGGGAATGTTTGACTTGGTGGTGACACAATCGGACTGGCAGTACCATGCTTACAAAGGTACCAGCACATTCGCCAAGGATGGGCCGAATGAAAATTTACGTGCCGTTTTTGCTCTTGAACCCGATCCACTTGCTTTGCTGGTCAGGGAAGAATCGGAGATTCAGCAGTTTGATGATCTACGCGATCGGATCGTCAGCTTTGGCTACTCTCGTTCACTGCAACACCGCAGTGTTGATGATTTATTGGAAGTGAAAGGTTGGGACGATGACAGCTTCAAGGAGATTCGCCGCATGAGTGATACCCGACAGATTGCGGAGATCTGTGCAGACAACGTGGCTGCGGTACTGTTGTTGAGTAGTAGCCTGACGGATTATCTTGCGACCAAGCCTCAGGAATGTCGCTTGCGCATGGTACCGATCAGCGGGCCAGAGGTTGAAACGGTAATCAAACAAAAACCGTATTATCGGCGCGGTATTATTCCCAAGGGCATGTACCTCGACAGTCAGGAAGATGTGACGTCCTTTGGTCTGGGTGCAATTTTCGTAGCCTCTGAGTCGACGTCGCCCAAGGCTATTTATCATGTTGTGAAGGAAATTGTGGAGAACTTTAGAGACTTTCAATCATTGCATCCATCGCTGCAGGGCCTGGACAAGCGGGAGTTGCCGTACGCCGGCATTTCAGCACCGCTGCACCCGGGTGCGATACGCTATTACAAAGAAGCTCGCCTACTCAAGTAGAGCCAGGAATCCATTAAATTATGAAGGCAGATCAAGCGCTGGAAAAATTACGGCAGGGCAACGCCAATTATGTGAGTGCCATTGCCGAGGGACGGGCTTTGAGCACCAGCTTGCAACGTCAGCCGGCAGATCTTGTGCAGCAACGGCCTTTTGCCATCGTACTGGGCTGCTCTGATTCGCGCGTGCCCGCCGAATTGGTATTCGATCAGGGACTCGGTGATTTATTCGTGATCCGGGTGGCGGGGAATATCGTGGCACCTTCCCAGATCGGTAGTATTGAATTCGCCTGCCAACAATTCGGCACCCAATTGGTGGTTGTATTAGGGCATTCGCACTGCGGTGCTATTGAAGCGACCGTGGATGCCCTGACCGGTAACCCCGACGACCTGTCCCCAAATTTGGCCGCCATTGTCGATCGGGTGATGCCAGCGGTGCACCCTGTTGTTAGAGGCCATGAACATGATGACCGTGAACAATTATTGCACCAGGCGATGAAGGCCAATGTGGAGCAATCCGTGAAGTTATTGCAATTGCGCTCACGAATTATTCGTGGCTTGATCAACCGCAACGAGCTGACAATCGTTGGTGCTGAGTACAGCATTGAGACCGGCAGGGTCACCTTTTATTCTGATGGCTCGAGTGAAGAGGCAAGCTAAGTCTATGCATCCATCTGACACCGAAACCGAACAACAGGCGAGCCGTAGCGCAATCGACTGGCGGGTTATGATGGGTATCATCCTGACCAGCGTATGGATTATGACCGGGCTAATTTACCTGCTGGGTATTGTCGGTTGGGCAGAATTTGTTGCCCTGCCAACCGCGGATATCGGGAGTTTTCTCGAAGGTGCATTCGCACCGCTAGCTTTCTTGTGGCTGGTGATAGGACACTTTATGCAGCAAACAGAAATCTCGGCCAATACCCGCGCCATTATGATTCAGGAACAAAGCGCCAAGCGTCAGGAACTGCATTCGCGCCGCGATAGTTACTTTAAGTTGCTGGGCCTGATTCAAGATCAATTAGGTGCCATCGCCGGCTTTCATTATATGTCAGTTTGTGGGCCCACCGGCACTGGCGAAATGAGCACTGAAGAGTTTGCCAACCTGCGCGGCGAAGCGGCCGCGGGTGATGCTTCTATATTCACCAGAAAAATGATCAGCCTGCTGAGCCAATATCGTGAAGATCCGCAGCAGGTAGAGGAGATATTGTTCGGTACAGAGATTCGCACGCGACACAGCAATAACTTTGTCGACACCTTTGCCAAATTGTTACGCAATGCGGAATCGGTAGATCATGATGATATGGTCGTTAACGCTGTTTTATTTGGCTCTCCCTCGGGCATGTATTACCGAATTATTCGAGCTGCACAGGGCAAAGAAGAGCTAAATCCATTAACCGGATTTGCAACTCGACAGACAAAAAATTAAATAGATTAATACTCAAACGGCGCACCATAGAGGCCGTTCAGCAACTTACCATTGGAGGCACCCTATGAAATTTCTCGATAAGTATCAGGAGCACACCTACGCAATGCTACGCATTATCACCGGATTTTTGTTTATCTGGCATGGCACCGTTAAACTGTTCAATTTTCCCGCTGATTTTCCGTATCCCCTGAATCCACTTATGTACGCTGCCGGCGGCATTGAAACTGTTGGTGGTGCATTGGTGATGATTGGTCTGTTTACCCGCCCTGCGGCCTTTATCTGCAGCGGCACCATGGCGGTCGCTTATTGGATGGTGCACGGCAGCAAAACATTCTGGCCGATAATAAACGAGGGCGAATTGGCGGTACTGTTTTGTTTCGCATTTTTATATATCGCGGCGCGCGGCACAGGTATATGGGGCCTGAGTAAGAGTAGTTAGTATGCCTGCGTTGCTGGAAGTCGATCTCGATAGCCTGGCTTACAACATGACCTTATTGTTGGTGGCATTCGTGCTGCCCATGCTGACTGCGTGGGACCGCGAGGCGGAGGCGCGCAGCGCCGGACTACGCACCTTTCCACTGGTATCGATGGCGGCCTGTGCCTTTACCTTGCTGGCCATGCAGATTTTCAGCGAGGGCGGTGCGGAAGCACGAATATTGTCGGGCGTTATCACTGGCATCGGCTTTATCGGCGGCGGCGCGATTTTGAAAAGTGATTCCAGTGTCAGCGGCGTGTCCACCGCCGCTGCCATCTGGAGTACCGGTGCGGTTGGCATGGCCGTGGGGCTGGGGCGCATTGAAATCGCCATTGCGCTCAGTCTGCTCACCTTCGCTACCTTCCGTGTATTTCGAAAGGCCAAGAAAAAAGTGAACGACGACGACTGAGTCGGGGGTATCGCTCGGTTTTAGAACCAGTCTTTTTTCTTGAAATAAAGAACCATCAAGACGCAACAAACCACCATCACCAGACTGGCAAGGGCAAACCCCCATGGACTGTCAACGCCCGGCAGGCCGCCTACATTCATGCCAAGCATGCCGGTAAGAAATGTTAACGGCAGGAATATTGCCGCCACCACAGACAGCACATACATGCGCGTATTCTGCTGTTGCACCAGCTGACTTACAAAAGCCTCTTGCAACACCACGGCGCGTTCACGGGCCAGATCTAAATCTTCTAAATAACGGGACACCCGGTCTGACTCTTCGCGCAGACGTTGCCGGGTTTCGCTGCCAAGCACGCTCGTGTTGATATGATTGAGCCGGTCCAAGGCATCACGCTGCGGTGCCAGAAATCGGCGCACCCCGGCTATTTGTCGCCGCAGGTCACCCAGTCTGGTACGGAATTCGGTTGGATCACTGGTTTCCAGGCCATCTTCCGCATTGCCCATATCCTCCTCGATAGAGTTAACAAAATCGCCGATGCGATCCGCCATGCGTTCTACCAATTCGGTCAGGAAGCGGCCAGTGTCCGGTTTGACCCGGCGCGTGGCGATGGCCTCATGCAAATCCTGCACCGACAACAACCGATGACGGCGTACACTGATGATGCGATTTGCCTCAATCCAGATTCGCACTGACACCATGTCTTCGGCATTTTGCCCCGGGTTCATGTTGACGCCCCGCAAAATAATCAGAATTCCCTGCTCATTGGCCCAAGCGCGGGGCCGCGTTTCTGCGGCAGACAGGCCGTCAATAACCACCGGGTCGATTCCGCTTCTATTACGCAACCACTCCATGGAGTGATCGTTATTTAAATCAAGATGTGTCCAATGGGTCGCAGCGGGCTCGGGGCAGGGTGCGGTCAACGATTCAATCTCGCCATAAACTGTTTCGCTGAAATAGCAATTGTGCAGATAGTCATTCATCGATGATCACCGATCGTCGTGCTCATCCGTCATGCTGATCTGCAAAGGCGAACTGGTATCCAGATGCACGTCGCGTTGCGGGAATGCGATGACAATGCCATGCTGGCTGAACAGCTCCGCGATTTTAAAGCGTATATCGCTGCGTAGCGCACGCAGGGTTTTTTCGCCCATCACATCGGCCCAAAAATAGGTCTCAAAGACGATGGCGTTGTCACCAAAATCATCCAGCACTACGACGACTTCCGGTTCAGGTTGTACCTCGGGATGTTCAACTACCGCCTGCATGATCAGGTCTCTGGTCAATTCAATATCAGACCCATAAGCTACCCCGACTCGCAGTGAAGTTCTCACCAAATGATCAATCAGTGTCCAGTTGGTGACAGTACTCTCCAGCAGCTTGCTGTTGGGCACCAGCATATGCACACCGTCGGTGCGAAAAACGCGAGTGGAACGAGTTCCCACCCGCTCTACCGTGCCATAAGCGCCATCGAGTTCAATAAAATCGCCCACGCGAATAGGCCGTTCGGCAATTAATATCCAGCCGCTGATAAAGTTATTAATAATATTTTGGGCACCGAACCCCAGCCCGATCGCTATGCCGCCGGTGGCAAAGGCGAAGGCAGTAAGGGGGATGCCCAGTAGCGCCAGCAGGGTCAGGGCGATCGCGATAAATATAACGTAAAAAGATATTCGCTTGATGGCCTGAACTGCATCGGGGCCCAATGAAGTACCGGCCAGTCGCCTCGCTAGAATATGTTCGATGATCCGGCTGAATATGTATCCAGCAAGCATCAGGGTGATCAGGGCAACAATGAACCCTATGGTTACCGTCGTGCCACCTGGCGTGCTGAACAGCTCGTTATTCAGGAACGGTCGAATCGAATCAAGCATGGCCTAAGCTTCTCACAGTCTGGGGCGTTCGCAAACACACATTTACGCGCTATCGTCGTCGCCCGCGCGATGCACAGTTAACTGAGGGAACGGAATTCCCCATTCCTGTTCGTTGCAAACCTGTACAGCCGCCGTTTGCATGTCACGTTGAATGCGATTATAAAATCTCGCGGCAGCCGGTTTAAAGCGGGTGATCAACAGGTAATTCAGAGAGGAGTCACCGGCGCTGTGGAAGTCTACTTTGACCTCTTTTACAGAATCCGCATAGGGTTGCTTGGCGAAATAGTCCGTCAGGCCGGCTTTGAATTTTTCAGCCACATCGCTTACCGCCAGGCCCTGATGGATGTAGTCAATACCAAACAGGTTGGTCAGGCGAAAGTATTCGGATCGAGTGAGGTTGCGAAAACCCGCTGCGTAGTAATCCGCGCTTGGCATATAGCGCAGGCGTGAATTCAGGTCACGCAGTGTCACCTGCTCGGGCGATTGGCGCAGCACTTCCAGCGGGTTTTCATCCGCATCCAGCATCCAGTCACCTTTAGAGCTCGGGAACCAGGCATCATCGCCGGCCGCCCGCGAGCGCAATCCGTCCAGTTCGGACAGTGGCAAACGCAACCCCCCGCTGAGCTCAGGATTAGCCAGGCGGGTGTGCATTTTCAGCGACAACACTCTGTAAGGCACGCCGTTGTACATCAGCCGCTCGCGCTCCCGCACGTTCCCCATATTCAGCAATAAACGACTCTCGGCAATATATCGGGGCAACAAATTCTTCAATGCCAGCGCCGCGCCAACGAAGACGATCATCACAATTGCCAGCAATAATAGGTCCTGTCGAAAATACAGCACCATAACGACACCAACTGCCACCATCAGCATCATAAACAGCCGGTAGCCATAGGCGGCAAGCCGATAGCGCACCTTCAACTCCTGGTCCTTGGTTTTGCTGGAAAAACGCCGGAACAGTTTTAGAATACTCGTCAATAACACCCAAATCAGCACAGCTACCAGCACCACCAGCACCAGGGTCAGACCGCGCCCGGTCGCAAAGTTCTGCAGACTCGTGGTGATGGTTTCAACCCAATCAATATTCTTGCCTTCCAGGCTGGCCAACTGAAATTGCGCCAATTGAATTTCCCGCGCCAGATCTTCGCGGCGTTGTTGCCAGCTTTGTTGAATTTCCTCGAGCTTGTTCTTCACGGCTCGCGACTGTGCTTCATTGATGAGTTGCGCCACTGACTGCAGCGCTTCCAGTGAGGCCATCTCACCGGCCTGCTTCTCGTCGATTACGCGGCGCAGGCTTTCGATCTGGCGTGGTTTTTCCGTAAGCCCTTTCAGATTTTCCAGCACTGGCTTAACCACCAGAATGAGCTCTTCACGCCAGTCAAACTTCTTTTCTTCAACCCCGAGAACACTTAAGTCGATGCCGCCAATGGCGATCTGTTCAAAGGTTTTCTCCAGCAACTCAATTTCGGTGTTAAGTTCTTCCAGCGAGGCGCTAAGTTCTTCGCTGGCAGAATCGCTTGCGCGTTTTATCTGCAAGCGTAATTCGCGTCGCTGCGATACTTTTTCGCGCAGTGACTGCTGAATATCACGCAACTGTTCTATTGCCTCCAGTTGCTGTTGTTGTTCTTCTGCCGCTGCGATGGCTTGTTCCAGCGCTTCGCCTTCCAGCGGCTGGCTGACCGGCGCAGCATTCTCGCCAGCCTGAGCAGAGTCGCCTGCTTGGGTATTGACGTCTGTTTGCGCATTTACCCCGGTGCTGATCAGCAGGGCGACAACGGACAGTATTAATAGTGGGTTTTTCATAGTCTTGAAAATGATCAAAAAGTCAGTTTAACAACGCATATAGAAGGCCCTGTGAGGTTCGAGTAGTCACTTTTCAGGAAACCCTCTATGCAGCAACTGCGAAACGCTAAAAATAAAAGCGGCTCACGCGGCCTCTTCATTGTTAGCCGGGCTGACATAAAACAGTTTGCTGCCGTCTGCTGGGTCGAGCGGTGTATTTATGGTTTCGAACTCCATGTCCCCGTCCGGTTCAATACAAAATAATGCGATCGCGCCTGGGTTGTCTTCTCGCCAGCGTGCAAAGCTGTAATTTTCGTTCACCTCTGTTATGCGAATGCCGGCACCATCGTTTAGCAACTTTTTGAAACTCAGATAAGTGTGCTCGGTTCCGAACAGAATTCGCCCGCTATTCTGGGCGCTGGCAATATGTTTGTGTAGCCGGTCAGGAGATTGGTTCGGTGCCAATACATAGACCTGATTGCCGCCAAACTCGCCACGAAAACGCGCAGCCTGCGTTACGTTATACTCGTGATGATTAGAGAGGCCGAGTAACGAACCGTAGGGCGCGATGTCAAGATGATAACCGGCATGATCGGAGCTGGGATTGCCATAATAAGTGTTCAAGCCAGCCAGCCGCGCTGCGCTTAAACTATCCCAGTTGGTGTCACAAATCAGTGATTCAACATTTTCTTTCTTCAGTGCTTCGGCGATCTGAATGGAAAAGGGGTTGGCGCCGACAATAAGTACCCCATGGGTTTCAGGCTGGGCGACATCGAGCAGTTTTGCCACTGATCGTGCGGTCAGGCTTTGTAATACCACGGTGCCGATGATAATCATAAATGCCAGCGGCACAATCGACTCAGCGCCCTCGAACCCCAGTTCCTGCAGACGCAGGGCAAAGACGGCGGAAACGGCTGCGGCGACGATGCCGCGTGGGCCGATCCAGGCCACCATGGCGCGCTCACGCCAGCTGAAGTCTGACCCGATAAAGCTGGCCGCTACCTTTAAGGGCCGGGCTATGAACTGCATCACCAACAGCACCGCAAACGCACTGAGGCCAATCGCGCTCAGTGCGGCAAAGTCCAGCCGCGCCGCCAAAACGATAAACAATCCAGAGATAAAGACCACGGTCAGGTCTTCTTTAAAGTCCAGAATCGAGTGCACATGTACATCCCGCATATTGGCCAGCAGCATACCCATAACGGTAACTGCCAATAGGCCTGATTCATGCGTTATGGTGTCGGACAGCGCATAGGCGAAACAGACTAGCGACAGGGATGCAAAGTTGTGCAGCGCCTCCGGGATATGATGGTTGCGCAGCAACAAGCCGAACAGGTAACCCAGTATCAGACCGATGAGCAAACCTGTAAGGACCGTGGCGCCGAACACATAAAAGACGGTTCCGAAACCAGAGGTGGATTGCTGCACTACAATCCACTCGAAAAACAGTACTGCGATTAGGGCTCCAATGGGGTCGATAACGATGCCTTCCCAGCGTAGGACATCGGCAATGCGCGGGTTGGGCCGCACCGTTTTCAGCATGGGCATTATCACGGTAGGGCCGGTGACCACCATGATGGCGCCGAATAGAAACGACAACAGCCAGCTAAGCCCAACCAGATAATGGGTGGCAACGGCGACTATCAGGCCGTTTATCACAACGCCGATGGTGACCATATTGCGCACTGGCCGGCCAATGGAACTGAGCTGATTGCGGCGCAGCGTGAGGGCACCCTCGAACAGGATTACCGCGACCGACAACGAAATATAAGGGAACAGCAAATCGCCAAACAGGGCATCCGGATCGAGCGTACCGGTCACGGGGCCCAGCAGGATTCCAGTGAGCAGCAAAAACAGAATCGCGGGCAATCGCACCCAGGCCGCTAGCCACTGGCAGGCAAAACCAAGCAGGCCAATTAAGCCGAGTAGGAGGAGTGAGCTCATATTTGGATGGTGGCAGGTAATCTAAGCGGCCACTATAGCTTGCGTAGCTGCGGTGGACAATCGGCAAAATAAATCCTTGATGCATAAGAGTTGTATATGAGAGTGAGCCGATGGGTGATGCCTGGACTATTCGTCGCATCCTTGCGACTCACCCCTTCGGGGCTGCCTTCGGCAGTTCAGGCGTGGGACAGGGAGGTGCCGTTTACAGACCGAAGGATGGAAAAATGTTCCGGGTGATTTTGAGAGTGAGCCGATGGGTGATGCCTGGACTATTCGTCGCATCCTTGCGACTCACCCCTTCGGGGCTGCCTTCGGCAGTTCAGGCGTGGCACAGGGAGGTGCCGTTTACAGACCGAAGGATGGAATTTCGCTCCTGGCGAAATTGTCGAACGGCTGGTTGAGTCTAATAGACACGACCATAAAAAACGAAGCCCGCTGGAGCGGGCTTGTTATTTATGGTGGGCCCACCTGGACTCGAACCAGGGACCAATGGATTATGAGTCCTTTGTATTTCGGTTTTACTAGGTTTAACAGAGCTAGACGGATAATAAATAAATCATGTAAAACAGTGATATAAAGTGTTTTTGCCATGAATGCAGCTTAATCGAGATTGATGTAGAATAGTGACCTATTCGTGACCTAGGATTATTATCAAAATGAGCAAGCCATTACATTTCTACAAAAAGGCCCTTGATGACTTACCGGCCGCTTCGAAAGGCAAGCGTGCTTACTACCTGGACTCTAATAAGAAATCTGGAGATATAAAGGGCTTTGGGTTGGTGGTTAATGACAAGGGCAAGAAGCACTTTCTTTTGACCCAATACTTCAAGCGAGATAAACGAACCGTGAGACTTCGTTGCGGAGAATGGCCGCATAGCACAATCGATGCCGCCCGAAAAAAGGCGAGAGGATTCCAAATAGATTTATCGAATGGAATCCATCCCACTGAGCAGCGCAATAAGGATCACCTTGCAGACCAGAAGCGGAAACAGAACCAGCGCGCTCGCACTGTGACACTAGCTGAAGTATTAGAGAAATATCTTTCAGATAGAGATTTAAAAGCGAGTACCGTTGCAGATTACAAGAAGGTGATTTTAGAGGTTTGGCGAGACTGGATGGATAAGCCTTTAATTCAGATTGATGAAAAGCTAGTGAAGGACCGATATCGCAATCGATTGAAAGAAAGCAAGGCTAGAGCAAATTACAACATGAGAGTATTGAGAGCGTTATTTAATTTCGCGCGCGAAGATATCAAACATACCGATGGTACAACCATATTTGAAAGAAACCCCGTGGATGTAATATCCAAGAAAAAAGGTTGGCACAAAGTTGAACCGAGGGACACCAAACTTAGTAATAGTGATTTTGGGAAATGGCTTGATGCGCTGGATACCATAGAGAGCAAGGTATCGGCAGCATATCTAAAATTCCTGTTATTCACTGGCACGAGAAGGAGCGAGGCGGCTAGACTACTGGTTGAAGATGTTGATCTTGAAAATAAGCGGTTCACACTTCGAAACACTAAGAATGGCCGCGACGTAACTCTACCAATGTCGGATTATGTGAAGAATGCTCTTTTGGAGATTAGGTCTGAGAGTAAGTGGGTTTTTCCGTCACCCGTTAATGACAATCACCTGAAGGACCCACGAAAGGCGATAAATCGGGTGGCTGAGCTCTCTGGAAAGAATTTTACTTTGCATGATCTTCGGCGGACGTTTATTAATTGCGCCGTACGTGAAAATATAACGCTGCCTACAATAAAGGCACTGGCGAACCATAAAGAGCACGATATCACAGGGATATATGCTGGCATGAAAACTGATATTGATCAGATGGAGAAAGCCACAGAACAAGTAACTTCATATATCCTTTCAAAGGCGTATCCAGAAGAGGGCTCAGTAGTGGCGTTTAGGTCGCGTGTAAAGAGTTAGCAATATTAAAAAAAGGGAGAGATTAAGTTGTGGTTGAGATTGCTAAATAACGATCTTTGTTATATTTCGATTTACTTAACCAATTGAGGTTGGCAGGCGGTGGCAGAGGCAGAACAAGAACGGAGTACAGATTATCCTGACGAACGTAAGGCGGTTAAGGACGTTCTAGAAAATTATTTGGAGGACAATCTGCTTATAGAGCAGGTTGTAGAATCCATATTTAAGGATATGGACCTCACACTCGGTAAGAAGAAAGCCTCTAGTGATGGCAAGGCCACTCGGAGACTGATGCAAGAATACACTCGAGAAGCCGAGCGTTTCCAAGAGGCAGTCGTGAGCATTCGCAAGGCTTGTCAAAATTCACTAAATGATGGGCTCTCGGTGGTCGGCTCTACTCTGCGAAAAGAATTAAACAAGCAAGGATCATCTATCGAAGAAGTAGGAAAAGTGTTGGCCGCTTTTGATGCCACGGCTCAGTTGGATGATCAACATACGAGAGATTGGATTGAAGATACGAAAGACGCCAGCAACGATATGACAGGCAAAATGTCCGTTGCACGCGACATTGCGGACTTGGTTCGCTCGGCATTAAACGAGAATCAACAGAAAACTGCGAAACTGATTTGCGAGATATTTGAGGCATTAGGCTCGCCGATGACCAGTGTGGATAGCGTGCGAGGGACTGTCCGAAGTCACTGGATAAAAAAGCACGCCTAAAGGACATTCCGCCAAATTTGTAAGGAACGAAATTTAAAAAATAGCGATTTTTACACCCCCTGTCTGCTCTTTAAAATTCGGGTTTATCATTAACAAACCCCCATCGAGACAGACCCATGATTAGTGAGTTAGACCTTCTAAACGACACGGCGCGAGCATTGCAGGTGCCCGTAGAAAGCTTGCCAGCAAACCTCACGGACCATCAAATCGAAAAATCATTCGACCTTGCCGACGGCACTGTACCTGTCAAAAGGTCTCGGGGCGATTGGCCTATTCCAAGTTATAAAGTTGGGAGATCAAGGAGAACACCACTAAGCGCGATCATCGCCTTTAAGTTGAAGCAGCTAAATTCCGAGGTGAGCAAATGATTTGTTCAGCGGATTTTGAAGACGCAATTCGCGCGCACGGTATGGAGCCGCCATACCAGATGGCGACAGGGATAATGCATAGGTTTCCTGGTGTTGATAAGCACCTAAATAACAGGGCCGGTTGGTGTGTTCTGTTTGAAGATCGCGAGGGCGGATGTTTTGGTGATTGGTCTACTGGCTTACGTGAAACCTGGCGATCAGATAAAGCCAGAGTTTTAACTAAAACTGAATTGTCACGATTCGCAAAGAGAGTGCGTAAGGCCCGATTAGCCGCCGGAGAGATCAAGCGCGAAAGAGAGAGCAAGGCAGCGATTGTAGCGAGCATTTTATATGGCAGTGCGCCGGAAGCTCCGTCTGAATTTCCCTATCTGGTTGCAAAGCAGGTGCAGCGCCACACTGCGCGATTAGTGGGTGACCGATTGGCTCTGCCAATCCAAGACTTTTCAGGCAATCTCACCAGCCTGCAATTTATCAGCCGAATTGGCGATAAACGAATGCTTACCGGTGGGCGAAAAAAGGGCTGTTTTATTCCCATTGATGGTCAGCCCGGAGATCATGGAATCGTAATTGTATGTGAGGGCTGGGCAACTGGTGCGACGTTAGCGGAAGAATACCCGACCTCGAGTGTTATCGCGGCAATTGACGCGGGGAATTTAAAGTCTGTTGCGACGGGCGCGGCGATTAAATGGCCTAATGCTGAATTGGTGGTCGCAGGAGATGATGATCGGAGTACGTCAGTAAATATTGGCCGCGAGAAAGCTAGCGAAGCCGCAAAACTTGCAGGAGCCAAGTTAGTGTTTCCACAGTGGCCTGAAGGAGCACCGCTAGAGCTATCCGATTTTAATGATTTAGCCCTCTATCAACGGAGTGCAGCATGATTCAACTCGAGCCCGTTTCACCTTGGGCGATGCCTGAACCCTTAGTGATGGAGCGATCCGCTCTACCTTACCCCATCGGGGCTCTTCCTCCATCAATTCAGAGCGCCGTGAGCGAGGTACAGGGCTTCGTACAGGCCCCATTTCCATTGGTGGCGGCATCTGCGCTCTCTGCAATTTCAGTGGCTGTACAGGGCTATGTGGATGTTCAACGAGGGGACAGGTTATCAGGGCCGTGCGGATTGTTCATGCTCACAATAGCGGATTCAGGTGAGCGAAAATCGAGTTGTGATGGCTACTTTTTCGAGGCTATAAAACGGTATCAAGCGCAGCAAATCGAAGACGCTAAACCCTTGATGAGAGAGTACAGAGCAGAGCACCAATCATGGGAAGCTATCCAGAGGGGAGTTGCGGCGAAAATTCAACAATTGGCTAAGAGTGGGAAGCCAGCGGATGCGGAAAACCGGCGATTGATTGACATCCAAGAAGCGGAGCCCTTAGAGCCAAAAATTCCTAACTTGCTTTATGCGGATGCAACGCCGGAAGCATTGACCTTTCATCTAAGCAAAAATTGGCCGGTGGGTGGCGTTGTCTCGAGTGAAGCTGGAATTGTGTTCGGCAGTCACGGTATGAACTCCGAGTCCGTGATGCGAAACCTTGCGACATACAACGAATTATGGAGTGGTTCTGACATAAAAATTGATCGGCGAACGTCTGCGAGCTTCTTACTCCAGGGCGCGAGGTTGTCAATGGGCCTCATGGTCCAGGAATCACCGTTGCGAAGCTTCTTCAGCAAATCTGGTGACTTGGCTCGAGGGTCGGGGTTTCTCGCGCGATTTTTAATAGCTTGGCCTGAGTCAACGCAAGGAACACGGCTGTATAAAGAAGCGCCTATTAGCTGGCCTGCACTATCCGAGTTTAACCAACGCATTGAAACGATTCTCAATGAGCCGACACCGATTGCAGAGTGCGGAGGGGTCGAACCAAAAATAATGGCGTTCACAGGGGAAGCCAAAGCCCTCTGGGTTAAGTTTCATGATGATGTGGAGGCCGAATTACTCCCTAGCGGCGAGTTGGTAGATGTAAAGGACATAGCAAGCAAAGCGGCAGATAACGTGGCGCGGCTGGCCTGCTTATTTCATGTTTTCGAGAATGGTGATGCTTCGCCAATCGGGAAGGAATCGATCATGCAGGCAGGCCAAATAGTGCATTGGCACCTGCAAGAAGCTCACAGATTTATTGGCGAAATGGTGTTGTCACCAGAGCAGTCAAACGCCGCAAAACTCGATAGATGGTTAGTGGCCTACTGCGACCAGCGCCGTGAAGCAGAATTGCCAAGAAGAACTATTCAGCAATATGTGACTCCGACTAACCTGCGAAAAGGAAGAACTCTAGACGCGGCCCTTGAGAGGTTGGCTGATGCGAACAGGCTCGCGATCCGCGAGGATGGAAGGAAAAGCACCGTCGTTATAAATCCGCATTTGTTGAACGAGGTGAATAATGGGCTTAGCTGATTGGTCGAGTGCAATAGAGTCGTATGAGTTCGCTACTGCTACTCACGCTACGGACGCTACCCAGGAGACTGGTAAACGTTCAAATGATCTCTCAGTAGCGCCAGTAGCGCCGGTAGCGGTAGCAGGGGCTCGAAAGCTAAGCGTGAAAGAGCGGGAATACCTCCTTAATTGGCTGTCTCATATTGGCGAAACTAAAGCCGAAGAAATCGAACACACAATAAGTCAGTGTGAGTCCGACGCGGTTGCCCGTAAATGGTTCATGGATCGCGCCTACAAGCTCTCACTATTTTCTATTGGTGATGATTGAGCGTGCAAGAACGAACGCGACCCGGAGCCGCGCGGGGGGGGTGGCCCTCTCAATCTCTACTACCTTCAGGCTCAATATACGGCGACCCCACTTTTTTTTATTTAGACGCTTAAACATTTTCATATAACTGAGGTTACAGAATGAGCAAACAAAAAACCCCATACAAGCCCTTAGAGTTAAGCGGTAGCTATAAATCCGCTAAGTATGAGCGCGACGATCCAGAGGAAAGGTCATTGATTCCACCAACGCCGCCAGCCATTCTAGAGGGTGAAGCTTTAAAGGAGTGGGAGAGGGTGAGTAAGATAATGATCGTGCAAAAGACGCTCACGGAAGCGCACAGGGGCATACTGACGCAATACTGTTTGATGTGGGCCGACATGTTAAAACGGCTGGAGGTGGGCGAGCTCACCCCCGCTTTTCATACCGCATTTAGGCTAGTTACAGTGGAACTCGGGTTAACCCCTGCCAGTGCTGAGAAGCCGAAGGTTCATAAGGACGCACGGAAGAAGAACTCATTAGGATTTGGGTCGCTTTGACTGGCTCTTGACTTATCCCCCGTAATTCAGGCCAAGCACATTGAAAGTTTTTTCATTATTTAGTCCGATGGGGGCACCCAAAACCGCGACGGTGCCATACACGAAGCGGATGTTCGTGGGAAAACCGTGGTCTGTCCTCCTAATTTCCTGTACTTTAAGCGTTGGGCCCCAGGAGGAAGCTAATGGATACATTCACGCGCTTTAATCGAAAACAAATCGATGATAGGCAAATTGATACGTTAATCGGCCTCTGCAAAGGTCTAGCGGCAGATGGAAAAGTAGATCAACTAGAGGCCGAGGTTTTATTAACTTGGCTAATTCAAAGTCGTGCAGCTTCGGAGAATCCAATAGTCCATAATTTATACGAGCGCGTAAATGAAATGCTCAGTGACAACGTGCTCGACGATGATGAATCTAGAGATTTAATGGAACTGCTTAGCTCAATATCTGGTGGTCAGGCTGAAATCGGTGAAATCGCAAAAACGTCTACGCTGCCACTTTGCTCGCCCGCACCGCAAATTGAATTCACCCAAAATAGCTTTCTATTTACAGGCACCTTCGCATTCGGTACTCGTGCACAATGCATCGCCGTAATTGAGTCTCTCGGTGGGAAGGCCGCTAAAAGCGTAACGAAATCTGTAAATTATTTAGTTCTCGGCTCATATGTTACTGATAGCTGGGCTCATGAAAATTTCGGTCGAAAAATCGAGAAAGCAATGAAGTATAGATCAGCCGGTGTACCGTTAGCCATCGTATCGGAAGAACATTGGGCTAACTGTGGAAATATTCGGGTGTAGAGCACAGGGTGTCGAGACCATGAGGCCAAACAAATCGCTGGAGCGGGACCAGAGGGTGATTTGAAGAATGGTCTACTCAAAATTGATGTCAGTTCACCGCCCGGTTGTTAGGCGTTACATTCCATGAGACTTGCTGAAATCATATGGAGTAACAACACAACTGCAGGACGTGTGTTCGATCTATGCATAATGACGCTGATTCTTTATTCGATTGTAACCTTATCGCTAGAAACATTACCCGGTCTTTCAGAATCCACGACTAGTTTCTTCTGGTATTCCGAAGCAGTCGTGACGTTGATTTTCACAGCTGAATATTTCGCTAGAATCGCGACTGCGGAAAAAAGAATTCGTTACATTTCGAGTTTCTACGGAGTGATCGATCTATTAGCAATAGTGCCATTCTATTTGACGCTAGGATTTGATCTGAGAGGAATACGGGCTTTTCGGTTATTTCGCATATTTCGAGTACTCAAACTCACGAAATATAGCAATGCTATGAACCGATTTAGTAAGGCGATAGTGCTTGCCCGAGAAGAAGCTATTTTATTCTTACTCGTCACAACGATACTTTTATTTTTATCTGCGGTAGGTATCTACTATTTTGAGCATCAAGCACAGCCAGAACATTTTAAATCAATTCCTCATAGTTTATGGTGGGCTGTCGCCACTCTGACTACAGTCGGATACGGTGACGTATTTCCGATTACGGCTGGAGGGAGACTTTTTACATTTCTGATTTTAATGGTGGGTTTGGGAATTGTGGCAGTTCCGGCAGGCCTTGTGGCATCGGCTTTATCAAAAGTGCGAGAGGATGAGAAAAATGAAATATAACCAGGCCACGAAGTCGAATCAAAATGCTTCACTGACGCCGGGCGTGCCGAAACCCGAGTGGCCACTCAGGGCGGAGACTTGACGCCCGTTTCATACACACAGCAGACGTCGGTTTCACACTCATTTCGGTCGTTTAGCAGTGAGGGATAAACTCGCTTGAATCAACTTTTTGAAATTTATGATGCTATCATTCTACAGACTAACAAATAGCGTTAGCTCGTATTAAGGATTGGATGATTGGATGGGAGTGACGCTGAGCTTGAGGATGAAAAGGAGTCTGATATGAATCGTAGAAGTCTATTGAAGAGCATAGTATTGAGCCCCTTAGCTGGTTCTTTTTTATGGATGCCGAGCAGAGCCACTGCTATAGAACCCGGTACAGCAATCGCGGTAGCGAGATTTGCCATAAACGCTTCTACTCTATTTAAAGGTTCGTCTGTAGACAAGATTTCTGAGTATCAACTTCAGCAGATTGCGATTATCTCGGAGAAAATAGGAGTTGTCGTAAAAATTCTTGAAAATATTAGCGCCAAAATGGATGCCATTCAGAAGGATCTTGCCAACGTCCCTTCGAAAACCGTATTGTTGACGTCACAAACTGAAACTCTAGCTGCATGTTCAAGGTACGCTGATCTTTTTCAGAATTACAAAAAAGAGGGACCTAGGAAGTTCAAAAGACATCAGACATATCAAGAACAACTAACTAGTATTCGAAGCTCTCTGGAACAAGGTCGGGCTGAGCTACTGACCCAAAACGCGTACATTACAGTTCCCACCGTGCTTAGCGCTCTTCATGCTGAAGTTAATTTGATGCACATGGCTGGTGTCGACCTCAGTGATTTTACCAGTACCTTTGTTCGCTATAGGTCATTTTTTAATGAAATGCTGATCATGGAAAATGGTTTGAACGATTCATTAAGAGCTGCTAGAGAAAAACGGAACCAATTGTTAAGGGAAGCGCTCAAGCCTAAAGTCATAGCGGCGAAAACTGTCGACCGCGATTACTGGGGTTCATCATCCTCAATATATGGCGGTTACAATTTCGTTCCAAAGCGTGCCAAAGTGGAGCCACCTGAGGTTTTAGAGCTGCGATCACAGGGCTTGATTCTCGCTGACGAGTTCTATGTGACACTTGAACGCCAATGGGGGATCGAAGAGGGCGATTCTAGGCCAGTACGGCTGAATGGACTGGCTTTCTGCACCGGCGCTTTTGCCGAAGCTAAATGTGTTGGCCATCACGAAAACTTGGATGAAGCAAATCTGAGAATGGAAAATAATGAGAACTCTTTGCGCGCAGCAATCAATCTAAATATGGATCGTATCGCTGCACTTTCCTCCCTCCAAGCGGCTGCGCATAAAGGACTGTTCTTTGCTGCAGCGTATCAAGGTGGCCATAGTGTCTAGATCGTATTGGAGGCTGCATCTGTCGATATTATTCTGCATTTCCAGTTACGTCCCTCTTCAGGCTGCGCAACTTCAGCCCTCCTCTGATGCGTTGGAGCTCGACTTTGCTGCACCATCCATGATTTTAGAGCTGGATCAAAGAGCGCCGATTACAGGTTTGAAAGCCGCGATCGTGGGTGGTGCTCCCAGCCTTCTTAGCTTGGTCAATGAACACTTGATAAATAGGAAGTTCAAGCGAGAGTTAAAGAAATTTACAAAAAAAGCTTGGAACGAGTTAGGTGAGGGAGAGGTATTTCTTTTCGAGGTTAAGTTATTTTATGACCAATTGGATAACATCCATTCTAGTGGCCAAATCATAAAGCCTATTGGACTAGGAGCTTCGCCTGTCAATGCTTACGCTTTGTATTATATGCAACCGCAATTAACGCAGAGCGACCCCAGTGGCTTGCGCCTACACAACTACTTTCTGTATCTCGAGAGAAAGAACAAGAAAATAAACGTAGCTGTTATACCTCATGAGTTTACTGGATCTCTCTATTCAGCTGCTCGTCGTGAGGCGACTAGGATTGCTTCTTCTTCTACTATGCCTCCGGCAAAAATTATGCCTAAAGATGCACAAACAGCGGATTATTGGATCAAGCGATATGAGAACAACAAGGATGCGGTGATCGCTGCAGGTAAGGAGGCTGAATTTGGTAAGCTCTTACGACTGCATCAGGAACTCAGTGTTAAGTTGGAGGACGTCCAACGGGAATATAGAGATGCCATAAAAGCAGCGAGCCGCCAGAGCAAGCGATCGCAGCTTATGATCTTAGGATTCGATATCTTTGATGAATTTGTGGGAAATCAAATCCAAGCACCTTACGCCCGGCCATCAGAGGAAGTAATTCACATATTCAACCAAAACACGACCGAAATAAGTGTTCAGTACTTTGAAGCCGAATACTACAATACCAAAAACGAATTGCTAATGACTGAAGAGTCGCTCGGCCAGATATTCTAAATGGCTTAGCTCTCTCTGAAGCAACGAAATTAACTGCTAACAAGGTGTTGCACCGGATAAACTACTCGCTACCACTCAAATTTTTCGTGTGAGCAATACGTTTTTACAATATTCCAATGACCGCAATGGGCACTTTTCGGACATGCGCTGTTAGGATAATTTCACCTAGACGGGTGATGCGTATTTATTCTGGTTGAGGCATCCTCAACTCTCAATCAAATCAAAGGGAGGTTGAATCATGTTAATACTTACTCGCAAACCGGATGAAGCGATCATTCTAACGCTTGCTACAGGCGAACGGATCGAAGTGATCATTGCGGGAGTGAGCGGCAATCAAGTCAAGGTAGGTCTAGACGCACCGGAGGCGGTTGAGATTATGCGCAAGGAGTTGCTCGATCATTTCGAGATGCCCACGATCCGTTAAAAAACGTGACCTATTCGTGACCCCGAATGAGTTTTCTCGATAGCGGTGCGGCGCTTTCGCCGCAAACCCGCTTAATTATTGGTGGGCCCACCTGGACTCGAACCAGGGACCAATGGATTATGAGTCCACTGCTCTAACCAACTGAGCTATAGGCCCTTTAATTATGCTGACCTTCACCGACGCTGATGTGCGGGCTGGGTGGTGGCTAATTTTGCTCGAGAAAGCTCTTGAGGTGTTCGGAGCGCGACGGGTGTCGCAGTTTGCGTAAGGCTTTGGCTTCGATCTGACGAATTCGTTCACGCGTAACGTCGAACTGCTTGCCGACCTCTTCCAGCGTATGGTCCGTGTTCATGCCTATTCCAAAGCGCATGCGCAGTACCTTGGCTTCACGCGGAGTGAGGCTTTCCAGAATGTCAGTAGTGGCATTCAGCAGGCCAGATGTGGTGGCGGCTTCCATCGGCGCCTCCACATTTTTGTCCTCGATAAAATCGCCGAGATTGGAATCTTCATCGTCACCGATGGGGGTTTCCATGGAGATTGGTTCTTTAGCGATCTTCAGCACTTTGCGAACTTTGTCCTCCGGCATTTCCATTTTCTCGGCCAATTCTTCAGGCAGCGCTTCGCGGCCCTTCTCCTGCAGAATTTGTCGAGAGATACGGTTGAGTTTGTTGATCGTCTCAATCATATGCACCGGAATTCGGATGGTGCGCGCCTGATCGGCAATCGAGCGAGTGATCGCCTGACGAATCCACCAGGTGGCGTAGGTAGAAAACTTATAGCCCCGACGATATTCAAACTTGTCGACCGCTTTCATCAAGCCGATGTTGCCTTCCTGAATAAGGTCGAGAAATTGCAGGCCACGATTGGTGTATTTTTTGGCAATTGAGATCACCAGTCGCAGATTGGCTTCGACCATTTCTTTCTTGGCACGTCGCGCCTTGGCTTCACCAATCGACATGCGCCGATTGATGTCTTTAATTTCTTCGATGGGAATACCAAGGTCTTCGACAATGCGGCGCAATTTAGCTTGCGACATAATCATCAGAGCCTGGTTCTCTTTAAGCGCTGATTTACCTTTGTTGTCGGCTTTCTTCATCAGCTTCTTATACATTCCATCATCGGTTTCGTAGTTTACGAAAATTTCGATGAAATCTTTACGAGTGATTCCGGCTTCGTTAACAGCAATATCCATCAGCGCCTTCTCGTGCGAGCGAATAATTTCAACCTGCATGCGAATGCCTTCCCACAAAGCTTCAATGATCTTGGGCACGAATTTGATCTCCATCAGGCCTTCAATCAACTCTTCCTGGATTTTGCGTGCTTGCTTGCTGTCAAAGCCGTGTTTGGCCAACGCCTTGCCGTGGCGCATGTGCAACTTGCGCATGGCTTTGAAACGTTCCAGCGCTTCGTCCATATCAGGGCCGGTGTCTACCGGTTTTTCGTCTTCTTCGTCATCGTCGTCATCATTGTTTTGCGCTGCCGAACCGGACTGTACCGGGTTAGGATCAATCTCTGCATTGGGGTCGATAAAGGCCACCAGCAGATCGGTGAGTCGCATATGCTCGGCTTTGATTTCGTCGAAATAATCGAGGATGGTCTGAATCGCAGATGGGCAGGCGGCCATGGCCACGGTGGACTGGCGAATGCCATCTTCGATGCGCTGCGCCAAATTGATTTCATCTGCGCGGGTCAGCAGGTCAACGGTACCCATTTCGCGCATGTACATACGCACCGGGTCGGTGGTACGGCCGAACTCGCTCTCTACAGCAGTGGCGAGCACAGCATCAGTGTTGTCGTCATCGTCTTCGGCCTCCTTGTCAGATTCGGCTTTCAACAGCAGGGAGTCGGCGTCGGGCACACTGTCGAACACTTCTATGCCCATGTCGTTAATCATGTTCACCACTGATTCGATTTGATCAGTGTCATTCATGTCTTCGGGCAGGTGATCGTTAATCTCCCGATAGGTCAGGAAGCCTTGTTCCTTACCTTTGAGGATTAATCGTTTTAGCTCAGACTTTTTGCTTTTTGAATCCATTAATGGAACCTCGAATGGAACCTCGCACTCACCCCGCTCGGCAACGAATCGCTGCTGCGCAGAGAAATAATGTGGAAAAGGAGTTTTAAAACCGGATAACCGTTAATTTTATAACAAAACCAGCCGAAATGCGCTTTTTTTAGAGCGATTTCGCCCAATAAAACTAGGCTTTTCGCGCGTTTAGCAGTTCGTTGAGCTGTTGCTTTTCGTCCGGCTGCAGACCTTCATGGCGAGCCTTATCGAGCAATCGCTCTAGTTCAGCCTCGGCCGCCTCGCCTCGCAATTGCACCAACAAACCACCAAATGCGGTGGCCAGATCCTCCGCTTCAATTAAATGGTCATGCGCCGCCAGTTTTTCAAGGGCAGCAAAGTGCGATTCCTGGCGATGTCGCTCCAGTAGAGAAGCCGTGTTCACCTCATTTTGCTGACATTGTTCTACCAGTTGCAGCAATAATTCGATGCCCCGGATCTGCAGTTTCTCAAGGCCGTGATCGGTACCCAACTCCCGCCCCAGATGAGGGTGCTGTAGCAGCAGTGAAATAATGCGCCTGATCACGGTCATCGGCAGTGGCTGACTCGCTTTGGCCATGCGAGGCCTGCCGGTTTGTCGGGTCTTTTCATTGGCAGACAAAAGATCCTGTGGTGTTAATTGTGCCAGCCGCGCCAATTTTTCGACCACCAGCTTGCGTAATACTCCATCCGGGAGTTGGGCAATCATGGGGCGAGCCAATTTAGCCAGTTTGGCGCGACCGTCGAGACGGCTTAAATCCGCCTGTTGACGCAGGTGATCGATTAAAAAATCGGTTAGCGGTTGAGCATCAGCAACCAATTGTGAGAACTGTTGTTGGCCAACCTTACGCACCATGGAGTCCGGGTCCTCACCGTCTGGCAGGAACAAAAAGCTGATCTGATAGCCATCCTGCATTAACGGCAGGCAGGTTTGTAATGCTTTGCCGGCGGCCGCTCGTCCGGCCCGATCCCCATCAAAACTGAAAGTGATGTTCGGGGTATGCCGCAGCAAGCGTTGTAGGTGCATTGCGGTGGTGGCGGTACCGAGCGTGGCCACGGCATTGTCGATACCCGCCTGTGCGAGGGCGACCACATCCATATAGCCTTCGACTACCAACACACCATCGGCGGCTTTGATGCCGCCGCGTGCGGCAAACAGACCATACAGCTCAGAACCTTTATGGAAAATTGGTGTTTCCGGCGAATTTAAATATTTGGGCTCGCCATCGTCCAACACCCGCCCGCCAAAGCCGACAATACGGCCACGATGATCCTGAATCGGAAACATAATGCGGTGCCGAAAACGGTCGTAAACACGCTGTTTCTCATTTTGCGTCAGCATGCCGGTGTCGATTAAGGCTTTCTGCCGGGCCTCACTGCCGCCGAGACTCAGCAGCAGGTTATCCCAGCCCTCTGGCGCATAGCCCAGCGCAAAACGTTTAGCTATCTCGCCACTCAAGCCGCGCTGCTTGAGATACGCAACAGCCTCATCTTTGTCCTTGTGCTGGCGCAATTGTTGTTGATAGTAGTCACTCACTTCCTGCATCAATTGATACAGATCGACACCCTGTCGCACCACCGGTTGGGCCTGCGCGGAATGGGCTTCAACCGGAATCTCCAGACCTGCGCTACTGGCCAGTTTTTCGATGGCTTCACGGAACTCCATATGGTCGTAATTCATCAGGAAGCTGATGGCGGTGCCGTTCACGCCACAGCCGAAGCAGTGGTAAAACTGTTTGCTTGGTGACACTGTGAACGAGGGTGTTTTCTCGCCGTGGAAGGGGCAATTGGCTTTGTAGTTGGCACCGGCTTTTTTGAGCGGCACATAGCCGTCAATCAAGTCGACGATGTCAACCCGATTCAAAAGTTGGTCAATAAAGTGTTGCGGAATGCGCCCGGCCATCGGGCTATTCTACTGGGGCACCCGATTAAACACTAGGCAGCGCGTTTCGGGGTTTGGATTGTTGCCTGCGCGAATCAGGGCTGCAGATCAGGACTGTAGTGTTGCTTTGATCATGCCACTGACCTGGCCCATATCAGCTCGGCCCTGCAATTGCGGCTTTAACAGGCCCATCACCTTACCCATGTCCTGCATCCCGGTAGCACCGGTATCGGCAATGGCTTTGGCAACGGCGGCCGACACTTCGGCCTCGCTTAGTTGCTGCGGCAAGTAGTGTTTCAGGTTGTCAACATGGGTCTGTTCCTTGGTGGCCAGATCGGCGCGTTCACCCTCGTTGAATTGCTTTATCGCGTCTTGTGATTGTTTAATCTGCTTCTGCAAAATTGCCGATACATCGTCGTCGCCGAGCTCGACTCGGTCATCGACTTCTTTACGCTGAATGGCGGCGCGCAACATACGGATCGATTCCAATCGTGAGCTGTCCTTCTCACGCATTGCGGTTTTCATGTCCGCCAGAATAGTGTCCTTTAATGACATTGCTGCACTGTACGGGAAAGGCCGTTTATCGCGGTCTTAATCGCGGGATTAAAGATCGTGGAAACTACTAGTACAAACGATTAGTGCGGATGCGGCCGCGCGAGGCGCGTTTCATTTCGCGTTTTTTGGCTGCCGCTGCTTTACGTTTGCGCACTGAAGTTGGCTTTTCATAAAACTCTCGAGCGCGCATCTCGGTGAAGATACCGGCTTTTTCGCAGGCGCGGCGGAATTTGCGCAGAACTACGTCAAATGGCTCGTCGTTTTTGACTTTAACTTGTGGCATAACAGATAAAAATGGGTCTATTTCTCTAAGGACGCGGGATTCTAGCGGTTTATCTGGGTAATGTATAGCCAATTGTATATACTTTCGCGGCTAAATAAGCGCCTGTAGAACCGCATAACTGCGGCATTTAGAGGCTCTGCGGACCGTAATTTAATTCGACCCAAACACCATGCGAGTTTTAGGCATAGAAACTTCCTGCGATGATACCGGCGTTGCCGTTTTCGACACCGACGCGGGGCTGCTGGGCCATCTGTTGTATTCGCAAATAAAGACCCATGCGGATTATGGTGGCGTGGTGCCCGAGTTGGCCGCGCGCGACCATATTCGTAAGGTGATCCCGCTGTTGGATACGCTATTGCAGAATATTAACTGTGAGCGAACAGACATTGACGCCATCGCCTACACAAAAGGCCCCGGTTTGGCGGGGGCGTTACTGGCGGGCAGTGCCGTGGCCAAAGGCTTGGCCTTGGCCTGGGACGTGCCGGCCATCGGCGTGCATCACATGGAAGGTCACATGTTGGCGCCAATGCTGGAGGACGATGCCCCGCAATACCCTTTTATTGCGCTACTGGTATCTGGTGGGCACACACTGTTAGCACAGGTGAATGCCATTGGTGATTACACCATTCTGGGCCAGACTCTGGATGACGCCGTCGGGGAAGCCTTTGATAAAACCGCCAAGATTCTCGGTCTGGGTTATCCCGGTGGGCCGGCGATATCGCGGGTCGCCGAGCAGGGGGTGCCGGGGCGCTTTGTGTTTCCGCGGCCAATGCTGGATCGGCCGGGCCTTGATTTCAGTTACAGCGGCCTGAAAACATTTGCCATGAACACCGCCAACAAATTTGAGGAGTTGGCAGTGCAAGATGTGGCGGATATTGCCCACGCCTTTCAATTGGCAGCAGTTGAGACCCTGGTGGTTAAAAGCCGGCGCGCGCTACAACAAACAAATTGCGACCGTCTGGTGGTAGCCGGCGGGGTGGGTGCGAATCGATATTTGCGCACCGCGCTAATGGATATGACTGAGGCAGAGCAGGCGCGGGTTTATTATCCGCGCATCGAATTTTGCACTGATAACGGCGCCATGATTGCCTACGCCGGCGCGCAACGCCTTCATCAGGCCGATGACGATCTGGCCTTTCAGGTGCGGCCGCGCTGGTCTATCGAGGAGTTGCCGGCGCTGTAGCTCAGGCTAGCTGGCCCGGCTGCCAATTTTACTCTCTGAGCCGGATTTCAGACGTTCGATATTGTCGCGGTGTCGTTGGAACAAAAACGCCACGATGAAAAATACTGCGCCCACCAATTGTAATTGATGGGCTTCATTGAACACGGCAAAGCTGGCCACGCCGGTAACGGCCGCCGCACACAATGCGGCCAGTGATGAGTAACGGCTTAGCCAGGCCACCAGCAGCCACACCAGACCAAAGCACAATATCAGTTGCCAACTTAAGGCTGCAAACACACCGATCGCCGTGGCCACGCCCTTACCGCCTTTAAAGCCCAGAAACACCGGGTACAGGTGCCCTAAAAATGCCGCGATGGAGACCAGCGCAACCACCGCAATAGGCAATTGTCCGTATTGGGCCAGCAGTACGGGCAATAGACCCTTGCCCACGTCACCTAGTAATGTCAGGCCAGCAGCCAGCTTGTTTCCTGAGCGCAACACATTGGTTGCACCGGGATTGCCGCTGCCGGTGTGGCGCGGGTCATTCAGGCGGAACAACCGTGACACCAGCACCGCGCTGGGAATCGAGCCAATGAAGTAGGCAATCAGCGGCGCCAGAAAATAGATGTAAGAATCTAACATGCGGCGTAGTTTGGCCTCATTTTGTATCGGCGTCAAACCGGGCTATGGTAGAGTAAATGCATTACTGAACAACGAACGAGAGGTCGTTTTTGGATACAATATTTTTACAGGGAGTACAGTGCGAATGCGTGATTGGCGTATGGGAGTGGGAGAAAAAAATCACTCAGACTCTGGTGTTAGACATCGAGTTGGCCACCGATATTATGGCCGCTGCTGCCAGTGATAACCTCAAAGACACGGTTGACTACAAGCACCTCACGGAGAGAGTTTTGGAAGTGGCTAAAGAGCGACCCTATAATCTGATTGAAACTCTGATTGAGCGCCTCGCCAGGATGATTTTGGCGGAATTTGATACACCTTGGGTGCGGATCAAACTGGACAAGGGCGGTGCAGTGAAGAAGGTAAAACACGTAGGTGTGGCAATCGAGCGAGGGTCGCGCGGCTAGTCACTGTGAATCACACAGAGCAGGAGCACCAGATATTTCTGGGCATCGGTAGCAATATTGAGCCGCAACGGCATGTGGCGAAAGTCGTGCAGCAGATCAGGGATGACTATCCGCGCGCCGAATTCTCCAGCCTTTATCAAAGCCCGGCGGTTGGTTTTGAGGGTGATGATTTCCTAAATCTGGTGGTACGCATTAGCGACCATTGTGCGCTTGAGCATATTTTTAGCTATGCCGATCGCTTGGAGCAGGCGGCAGGGCGAATGCGAGTCGCTCGCGGAAATTTTGATGCCCGTTCGCTGGATGTGGATCTACTGCTGTTTGGCGATTTGCACGGCCATTATGCGGGGCATGACCTGCCGGACCCGGATATATTATGTTTCGCCCATGTGTTGGCACCGCTGGCTGAGTTGGCGCCGCAACGACAACACCCAGTGCTGGGCACTACTCTTGGCGAACTGTGGGCAGGGTTTGCCCAGGACAATGTGCAGTTAACGCGGCTGGGCCCGGTATCGGAGCTGGCCTGTAGTTAGGGGGGTAGTTAGGAGGTCAGTTAGGAGCTTCGTCAACAGCTTGGCAAACCGCCTAGATCACAATAGAGCGACCTCCATCCACGGCGATTATCTGGCCGGTGATATATGTACCTTCCTGCACCAGAAAGCGAATAGTTTTGGCGATATCCTGAGGGTGGCCCATACGGGCCAGCGGCACCCGCTCCAATAATTGTGACTGGGTTAATTCCGTATTGTCGTTTTCGGGCCACAAGATCGCCCCGGGGGAGACACCGTTGACCCTGATTTCCGGCGCCAGGTCACGCGCTAGCGATTTGGTCAGCATCTCCAGCCCCGCTTTGGCGGAACAGTAAATTGGGTGATTACTCAAGGGGCGCTGGGCGTAAATATCAATGATATTGATGATGCAGCCCTCGCTGGCGCGCAGGTGCGGCGCAGCTGCACTGACCATAAAAGCGGGCGCCTTCAAATTGCTGCCTACCAGATCATTCCAGAAATCATCATTTAAAAGTTCAATGGGGGTGGGGTAAAAGGTCGAGGCATTGTTGATCAGCACATCGATGCGGCCAAACTGATCCATCGTTTGCTGCACGATGGAGGGGATGACCTCGATGTCATGCAAGTCTCCGGCCGCAGACGCCGCAGAATCGGGCCGCGCCTCATTCAGTTCAGCTACCAGCTGGTCGGCCGCATTTCTCGAGGAGCGGTAATGCACCATGATATTTAATCCGGCGCTGTGCAAAGTTCGGGCAACCTCGCTGCCAATACGTTTGGCGCCGCCGGTGATGAGAGCGGTTTTGGTTTCTAGGTTCATTTTGGAATCAGATTTTTATATCAGTAATTCGGCGGCCGGAAAATGATGCAAATGACCATCTAAAAACTTACTATAGCCTAAACCCGAAGAACGTCATGTCAATATTTCAGGCCGCCCTCGGCAAGCCCTGAAAAGCCTTACGAAGAACCGCCGACACTTTCACGCTTGGACTACACGCAATCAATCATTCTTGCCCTGTTGCAGGGCCTAACCGAATTTCTGCCGATTTCGAGCTCGGCACATCTTATTCTGTTGCCGCAATTGCTGGGTTGGCAGGATCAGGGCCAGGCCTTTGATGTGGCAGTGCATGTGGGCACCTTGCTTGCCGTGGTGCTATTCGTGCGGCGCGAGATTGGCCGCATTGTGCCGGCGTGGTTAGGTGGCTGGCGCAATCGGCAGTGGACTCAGGATGGTCAACTGGGCTGGTTTATCGCGCTGGCCACGATTCCTGTGGGGCTAGTAGGACTACTGGCGTCTGGCTGGCTGGAGCTCAATCTGCGACAACCAATGGTGATCGCGATAAGCACCGCTTTTTTTGCCATTCTGCTGTGGTGGTCTGATCGAGGTGCTACTACCGCGCAGCGAGCGCTGCCACAACTCAAGTGGCAACATGCCTTGCTAACCGGTTTGGCTCAGGCCCTGGCACTTATTCCCGGCACCTCGCGCTCCGGGATTACCATGACCGCAATGCTGGCGTTGGGATATCGACGGGAGGCGGCAGCGCGCTTCTCCTTCCTGTTGGCAGTGCCGGTAATCGCCCTATCCGGTTTGTTCAAGACGGCTGAATTAATAGCCGCACCACAACCCGTTGTTTGGGGCACACTGCTCAGTGGCGTTGTTGTGGCCGCGGTGGTTGCCTATTGCTCCATGCACTGGTTCGTGAAGTTTGTCACCAGGGTTGGTATGTTGCCCTTTGTAGTGTATCGCCTGCTTTTGGCGCTGGTCATCCTGCTGGTATTAGTTTGATATGCAATCCAGGGATCTAAAGCAACGATTTGTTTTCGACCAGTCGGATGCGCGCGGTTGCTATGTGCGCCTGACGGAGACGGTGGCTGATATTCAGGCCACACATCACTATCCGGATAATCTTGCCAAGGTTCTAAATGAGTTTGCACTGGCGGTTGTATTACTGCGCGACAGTATTAAGGTTGATGGCAGTATCACAATACAACTGCGTGCGCCCGGAGCGATCAGCCTGATTATGGCAGACTGTCTGGCAGATAAACGGGTGCGGGCGATTGCCGAATATGATGGCAGCGCGCTGGCGGCTAACGACCCCGTAGAACTGGCTTCATTTGGTGATGGCGCGGTAATGGCCATTACCATCACGCCGCGGCAGGGCGAACGCTACCAAAGTATTGTGCCAATCGAGCAGGCGACATTGGCCGGCTGTCTGGAGGACTATTTCGCGCGCTCCGAACAATTGCCATCCTGGTTCGTACTTTGTGCGCAACGAGA